>CAVUYS010000068.1:0-155854 GCA_963745745.1 uncultured Spirochaetota bacterium
AGCGCTCGTCCCGCCCTATTTCTTTGCTCCAAACATGATCCTGGCTTTGGAGCAATAAGCTGTCGATTTCGACCTTTCTCGTTCGTCTGATGGGTAGAGAAGCTTGCGAACGGAGGCAGTCTATGAAAAAGGTCATTGTTCTCACGTTTGTTTCCCTTGATGGCATCATGCAGGCACCCGGCGGGCCAACCGAGGACACCGATGGCGGCTTCAAGCAGGGAGGATGGACGGTTCCGTTTTTTGATGAGTTCCTCGGCAAGGCCATGGAAGAGCAGATGGGCAAGCCGTTTGACCTGTTGCTCGGCAGAAGGACGTTTGAGATATTTGCCGCCTATTGGCCCCATAATGAGGGCGGGAAGAACCCGATCAATGAGGCAACCAAGTACGTCGCTTCGAATACGCTGCGAACGCACGCGTGGAGCAAGTCGGTCTTCCTGAAGGGCGACGTTGCCAGCGAAGTCCGGAAGCTCAAAGCGCAGAATGGGCCGGACCTCCAGGTGCATGGCAGCAGCAATTTCATTCAGACGCTGCTGAAGAATGACCTGATCGACGAGTTCTGGCTCAAGATCTTCCCCGTGACTCTCGGCATGGGAAAACGCTTGTTTGGCCAGGGCACGATTCCTGCTTCCTTTTCATTGGCTGAATCCAGAACTTCGCCAAGTGGAGTGATTCTGGCCACCTTCAAGCGCGCGGGAGAGCTCAAAACCGGCTCATTCTAGCAGCTCAGGCTACCGCGGCGGGAGCTGCTGCACGGACCAGCGGTTCCCGTTTGCCCCAGTCGAACTGCTGGACCTCGCTCACCGCCACGCCGTGCCCGGCCAGCTGCTCCCGCGCCGCCTCGACATCCGACACCACCATCTGCAGGCCCTTCACGGAGCCAGGCGGCATGCCGTCGCCCAGCCCGGTCCCGATGGCGATCGAGCAGGCCGAGCCCGGCGGGGTGAGCTGCACGAAGCGGATCTGGCTGCTGACCCGGTGATCGTGGTCCAGGTGAAAACCGACCTGATCGGCGTAAAAGGCAATGGCCCGGTCCACGTCGGACACGGGCACCGCCACCAATTCGAGTTTCCAATCCATGGGCCAATATACAAAGCAGCCAGGAGGGCGGCCACCGCAGTCGGCGGCTAGCCCAGATCCCGCGTGTACACCCGGTAGGTGCGGTAGTGCTCGGCGCCCCAGTTGTCGAGCATGTTCCGCATCTGGTAGTTGTCTTCGATGATCCAGGAGAAGTCCGCCCCGCGGTAGCCGGCTTTGCTGCCGATCCGGTATGTCTCGTAGACCATCAATGCGTCGATGCCCTGGTTGCGGTAGTCGGGGGTCACGCCCATGATGGCCAGACGCAAGGTATCCAGTTTTTTCCGTCCCAGGAGCAGGCGGAAGATGCCAAAGGGCAGCAGCCGGCCGTTCATCTTGATGAGGATCTTGTTCATGTCGGGCAGCGGGATGCTGACGCCGATCAGCTTGCCCTCGGACTCGGCGAGCAGCACGATCCGCGGATCGGCCACCAGCCGCAGGTCGTTGGCCATGAAGTCGAACTCCTCGCGGGTCCACGGGTACAAACCCCCAGTTCCTCTCCCAGGCCTGGTTGTAGACCTCCCGGATCCGTTCGACCTCCGCCTTGAAGTTCTTCTTCATGTCGATGGGGCGCAGGCTGACCTTGCGCTTCTTCTGCACGAGCTCCGCCACCCGCCTGATCTTGTCCGACATGGGAAGGTCGGCGGAGAGCATGCGGTAGCAGTAGAGGTCCTTCTCCTTCCGGAAGCCGCAGCCCTCGTAGAGAACCGGGAAGTATGGGGGATTGTACCCCATCTGGACCACCGGCGGGATGTCGAAGGAGTCGATCAGCACACCCAGAATGTGGTCGGGCGATGGGTTCATGGGCCCCATGATCCGCGCCATGCCCCGGGCCTTGGCCCAGGCGGCGGCGGCGTCGAACAGCGCGCGCGCCACCTCGAGGTCGTCGATCGCCTCGAAGAAGCCAAGGTAGGCGACCTTCTCCTTCTGGAACTCCACGTAGTTGCGGTCGAGAATCGCCGAAATCCGTCCGACGACCCGTGAGTCGCGGTAGGCCAGGAAGTGCTGGCACTCGGCGTGGGCCCAGAAGGGGTTCTTCTTCGGATCGAGGGTGTCCTTCTCGCCGACGATGAGAGGCGGCACCCAGTTCTTGATTGGATCGCGCCCGCGGTAGATCTTCCAAGGGAACATGATGAACTGCTTGATTTCCGCGGCCGTCCGGGCAGGCTCAACTCTGAGCGACATCATTTCATAGGTATATCAAAGTGCTACGGCGGGCGCAATCCCGTTTGCTTGACTCCGTCCGCGTTTTGACTTAGGTTTTATTGCAAGAGCTAAAAGTAGTGGGACGCCAGATCCTCTCGATGAAGAGAATCGACAAGCGTTTCACCGGCGTGCATGCCCTGCGACAGGTGGATTTCGACCTCGAAGAGGGAGAGATTCACGCCCTGGTCGGGGAGAACGGCGCCGGCAAGTCGACGCTCATGAAGGTTCTCATCGGCATCAACCCGAAGGATTCCGGCGAAATCCATTATCTCGGCCACCCGTTCAACCCGCGCGACCCCAAGCACGCGCTGGAGATGGGGATCGGGATCATCCACCAGGAATTGAACATGATGGACCACCTGACGGTGGCCCAGAACATCTTCATCGGGCGGGAATCCACCCGGGCGGGCGGCATTCTTCTGGACAAGCGCGAGCAGAACCGGTCGCGCCGAGGAGCTGTTCAAGCGGCTGAAGATGAACATCGATCCCGCCGAGTCCCTGGGGCGGCTGACCGTCGGCAAGCAGCAGATGGTGGAGATCGCCAAGGCGGTGTCGCACAGCCTGCGGATCCTGATCCTGGACGAGCCGACCGCCGCGCTGACGGACACGGAGATCGACGAGCTGTTCGCCATCATGCGCGACCTGGCCGCCAGGGGCGTCGGGCATGGTCCACATCTCCCACCGCCTGGACGAGATCCACCGGATCGCCGACCGGGTCACGGTCCTGCGCGACGGGGAGCGCGTCGACACGAAGCCCACCGTCGGAGGTGACCAAGCAGCAGATCATCAACATGATGGTCGGCCGCGTCATCTACGAGCAGCCGAAGACCCGCTGCAGCGTCGCCCCCGACGCGCCGGTCGTCCTGCGGGTCGACAGGCTGAACGCCGGGAGGCTGGTGCGGGACGTCAGCTTCGAGCTGCGCGAGGGGGAGATCCTCGGCATCGCCGGGCTGATGGGCTCCGGCCGGACCGAGACGGCCCGCGCGATCTTCGGCGCGGACGAGATCCAGAGCGGCACGATCGAGGTCCGCGGACGCCGCGTTTCCATCCGCTCGCCGGGGGACGCCGTGGCCAACGGCATCGGCTACCTGTCGGAAGACCGCAAGCGCTTCGGCCTGGCGGTCAACCTGAGCGTGCGGGACAACCTGGCCATGGCCACCTACGACCGTTTCCAGCGCGGCCTGTTCATCCAGGCCGGCAAGGTCCGGCAGGTCACGGAAGACTACGTCCAGAAGCTGAACATCCGCACCCCCTCCCTGGAGCAGCTGCTGCGCAACCTCTCCGGGGGCAACCAGCAGAAGGTCGTCATCGCCAAGTGGCTGATCCGCAACTGCGACATCCTGATCTTCGACGAGCCGACCCGGGGAATCGACGTGGGGGCCAAGAGCGAGATCTACACCTTGATGAACGAGCTGACCCGGGAGGGGAAGTCGATCATCATGATCTCCTCGGAGCTTCCCGAGATCCTGCGCATGAGCGATCGCATCATCGTGATGTCCGAGGGCAGGATCACCGGCGAGCTTCCCATCGAGAAGGCGAGCCAGGAAGCGATCATGGAGTACGCGACCATGGGGCACCAGGAAGTCCTCGAGCAGGAGCTGACAGCATGGCGAACACGTCACCACGAAACCAGCCGAATGCAGCGCTTCCGGGAGCGGGGGCTGAAGTGGGTGCTGGCCCCCGCGGCCCTGGTCATTCTCTACGTCTTCTTCGGCATCTTCGGGCGCAACTACTTCTCCTACCCCACGCTGGTGAACATCATCAACGCCGCCTACTACATCGGGTTCATCTCGATGGGCGTCACCTTCGTCATCATCAGCGGCGGAATCGACCTCTCCATCGGGACGGTCATGATGTGCGGCGGCCATCATCGGCGGCACGGCGCTCAAGAGGGGACTGCCCGATGGTCCCCGTCCCTTCTGCTGATCATCGCCGTGGGCCTCGCTTTCGGCTTCTTCAACGGCCTCATGGTCTCCCGGCTGAAGATGCCGCCGTTCATCGTCACGCTCGGGCACGATGATGATCTCGATGGGCATCGGCTCCATCGTCGCCAACGTGCAGAGCGCCACTTTCCCCATCCGCGGCATGCCGGGCGGCTGGTTCAAGGACATCTTCCTGTACCTCAGCGCCGACGGAAGAGCGATCCCCACGGGCGCCTTCCTGCTCGCGGCCGTCGCCGTGATCTGCCACATCCTGCTCACCAACACGAAGCTGGGCCGCTACACGTACGCCATCGGCAGCAACATGGAGGCCGCCCGCCTTTCCGGCGTCGACGTGAAGAAGTGGCAGATGCTGGTCTACGTGATCGCCGGGGCCACCGCGGGCATCGGCGGGATCTCCTACGCCGCGATCTACACCACGGTTCTCCCCGCCCAGGGGCAGGGCTTCGAGCTGTACGCGATCGCCGCCGCGGTCATCGGCGGCACGTCGCTGTCGGGCGGCGTCGGCACCATCTGGGGAACCATCATCGGCGTGTTCATCATGTCGGTGCTGAGCACCGGCCTGCCGTCCTTGAACCTCGAGGCCCACTACCAGACCTTCTTCACCGGGCGTCATCGTCATCGGCGCGGTGCTCCTGGACATGTACCGCACCCGGAAGGCGGCGGAAGTGCGGATCGAAACGCCCGCGGACCTCTACAGGGCCTCGATGCTGGAGAAGATCGCGGCCCTGAGAAGAGCGCACACGGGACGCGGAGATCGCGCGCGGCCGCGGCGCGGGCAGATCGCGCGGCTCGGCCGAGATGAGGCCACCTTCGCCCGGATGAAGGCGGAAGAGAAGGCTGAGCAGGCCCGCATCCGGGCGGAGGAGAAGGCCGCCGATCGCGAGTTCGCGGAGATGCTCAGAGCGCAGGGAAACGGAGCGGCAGATCGTAGGCTAAGCGCCCGGAACGTATGTTTCGGGCAAAGAAGAATAGAGGAGGTTCAAATGAGAACGTTGCGACGAATCGTAGTTCTGCTCGTGGCGGCGGGGCTGCTTCTCGCTGTGGTGGGCTGCAAGCCAAAGAAGATGTACATCCCCGTCATCTCCAAGGGGTTCCAGCACCAGTTCTGGCAGACGGTCAAGCTGGGCTCAGAGGATGCGGCGAAGCAGTACGACGTGGAGATCACCTTCGAGGGTCCGCCCTCCGAAGCCGACATCCAGCCCCAGGTGCAGATGCTGGTGAACGCCATGGCGAAGAAACCCGCGGCCATCGCGCTGGCCGCGCTGGACACCAACTCCGTCATGGATCAGCTGAACGAGGCGATCCGGCGGAAGATCCCCATCATCGGCTTCGACTCCGGCGTGCCCAACGCACCGGCAGGCTCCATCTACGCGACCGCGGCCACCGACAGCTATGCGGCGGCGGGACTGGCGGCTGAAAAGATGTTCGCCGCCATCAAGGACAAGGTCATGGCGGCCACCAATGCCAGGCCGGTCACGATCGTCGACTTCAACCAGGACGCGACGAGCATGTCGGTGACCTCCCGCGGAAAAGGCTTCCGGGACAAGATGATCCAGCTCATCACGGAGGCCGGCCGCAGCGCAGGCGACATCAAGGTGACGGGAAACCCGGCCTACATCGCCGCCGACAGCCCGATCAGCGGCAGGGCCATCATCATCAATGTGGTGGTCCCCGCCTCGCCGAAGGACACGGATGCCACGAACTCCGCCGCGGCCATCCTGAACCGGGTCAAGTCGGACAACGTCCTCGGCATCTTCTGCTCGAACGAAGGCACGGCCCGCGCGGTTCTTACCGCCACCAACGACGGCAGCGCGCTGGCCACCCAGTATGCCGGCCTGGTAGTGATCGGCTTCGATGCCGGCAAGGCCCAGAAGGCCGCCGTGAAGAACAAGTACTTCTTCGGCGCGATCACGCAGGACCCGTACCAGATCGGGTTCAAGGCGGTCGAGCTGGCCTACAAGGCGGTCAAGGGAGAGACAGTGGCGGACGTGGACACGGGCGCCAAGTTCTACGACGCCACCAACATGGACGAAAAGGACATCGCGATTCTGCTGTACGACTGAGAAACGGCTGAGACGCCAAGGGCTCACGGGGCCTGACCCCGTGAGCCCTTCAAGTCGCCGAGAACCTCCAAAGTTATCTATATTAACTTCATGAAAGCGATTCAAATCTCCCAATACGGCGATGCCAGTGTGCTTTCGTTAAAGACTGATGCCCCGAAGCCGAAGGCCGGGGAAGGCATGGTCCTCGTGGAAGTGCATGCGGCCAGCATCAATCCCGTAGACACCGCGATCCGGCAAGGGTACATGGCGAAAATGGCGCCCCTCTCTTTTCCCGCCACGCTCGGCATGGACGTGGCAGGCGTTGTGGTGGAGGTGGGATCCGGCGTTGCGAATTTCAAGAATGGTGACACGGTGTTCGGCATGGCCGGCCTCCTGGTGGGGGCCAGCGGAGCGTTCGCCCAATACGCGGCTGTTCCCGCTGGCCTGCTCGCGCGGATTCCCGCCGGGCTGGACTTCACGGAGGCGGCCGCCCTGCCTCTTGCCGCGGTGAGCGCCCTGGAGGTCATCGACGAGAAGCTGAAAGCGGGCAAGGGCCACAAGATCCTCATTCACGGGGGGGCAGGCGGAGTCGGGACGATCGCCATTCAGATAGCGAAGCACCGTGGAGCCTTCGTCGCCACAACGGTCCGGGCGGAGGCGGCCGAATACGCGCGGGAGTTGGGCGCGGACAAGGTGATCGATTACGGAAAAGAGGCTTTTGAAAAAGCCCTGAGCGGATACGATTTCGTATTCGACAACGTAGGCGGAGAGACCTACCGGAAGTCCTTCATCGTCTTGAAGCGGGGAGGCACCATCGTTTCCATGCTGGAGCAGCCCGATGCCGAGCTTGCGGCCAAGCACGGCGTTACTGCCCTTTTGAACATGACGCAGGTCACCACGGCGAGGTTGGAGGCAATCGCGGAGCTTGTCCGCAACGGCTCCGTCAAGGTGCACGTGGACCGCGTCTTCCCCGTGGAAAGAGTCAAGGAAGCGTTCCTCGCCCGGGAAGGCGGGAAGCTGCGCGGCAAGATCGTTCTGAGCTTCACGTGAAAGACAAGGCTGAATACGTTCCCGGCGTCTGCAATATCGGCCCGGCAGAGATCAGGAAGCGTAGGCAGGGCGGTTGGGTCGGGGCTGGCGCAACAGTCCTGCTGTTGGCGGCCTTCCTGATCTTCCCTGTTCCCGCTCCATGGAGATTGACGATTTTTCTGCCGGCTGCGGCTGCCGCCAGCGGTTTTCTTCAGGCGGCTTTTCACTTCTGCGCAGGCTTCGGCATGCGCGGAGTGTTCAATTTTGGTTTGGTTGGAAGAGCCGAAACCATCGAGCAGGCGCAGTTCAGGCGAAAGGACCGCAACAAGGCCCGCCTGATCGGCCTTTACTCGGTTCTCATCGGGATTGCAGCAGCGGTCCTGGCGTTTTTCTTGCCATGATTTTCGAGGTAGTGCGATATGCTCTCATTGGAGGGCAAGACATGAAAAAGGCGCGCTCCAGGACCCTATTGCTGCTCGGCTTGGCCTGCCTTCTTCTGATCGCCTGTCAAACAGGCGGCACTCCAAAACAAGCAGACGGCAAACCGACGAAATCAGTGTCTGCCGCCGGACCCAAGGCCACACGTACCGCCGATTCCGCAAGCAAGACCGCCGCTAAGAAGCGCTCCGTAAGCCCGGCAAAACAGGTAAAACAAAAAGATCTCAAGGCGAAAACCGTGGCTCGGCCGCGAAAGGCTCCCTGGCCGATTTTCGGGCGGCCAATCACGACCCTGAGAGCGGTCCTCTATGCAACTCTGGGTCTCATTCTGGTTGTGGTGCTGGGGGCAGTTGCCGCGGAGCGCATCGGGCGACGTCGCAAACTGGCGTAGCCGCGCAGGGCCCCTTCCGGATAAAATACCTCATCTTGACCCATAAAGACGCAAGCAACACGGCAATCCGCAATATCGCCATCATCGCCCACGTCGACCACGGCAAAACCACGCTGGTCGACGCCATGTTCAAGCAATCCGGCGTGTTCCGCGAGGGGCAGGAGACCCAGGAACGTCTCATGGACAGCATGGATCTGGAACGCGAGCGCGGGATCACCATTGCCGCGAAAAACTGCTCGGTTGTCTGGAACGGAGTCAAGATCAACATCCTGGACACCCCGGGCCACGCGGATTTCGGCGGCGAGGTGGAGCGCGCCCTTTCGATGGTGGACGGCGCGGTCCTGCTGGTCGATGCGTCGGAAGGCCCCCTGCCGCAGACCCGTTTCGTGCTCGGCAAGGCCCTCGCCAGCCGCCTGTCCATCATCGTCGTCATCAACAAGATCGATCGGCCGGATGCGCGTCCCGCCGAGGTGCTCAACCAGATCTACGACCTGTTCATCGATCTGGGGGTAAACGAGGAACAGCTCGAGTTTCCCCTGCTGTACGCCATCGGCAAGCAGGGCATCGCCCAGGAAACCCTCGACGGGACCAGCGACAACCTGCATCCGCTGCTGGATGCGATTGTCCGCGAGATCGCCCCGCCCAGGTATACGACGGCCGAGCCCTTTCAGATGCTCGTTTCGGACCTGTCCTATTCCGACTATTTCGGCCGCCAGGCGATCGGCAAGGTGATCAACGGCAGGACCCAGTCCAAGGACGGCCTGGTCTGCATCGGCGAAGGCGATGTTCGCGAGGCCCTGAATGTCACCAAGCTGCACACCTACGTGGGACCCAAGCTGGTGGAGGCCGACAGCGCGGAGCCGGGCGATATCGTCGTGCTCTCCGGCATCGAGAACGTGCACATCGGCGATACCATCTGCAATCGGGAGTTTCCGAAGGCCTTGAAGCGGATCGTCATCGATGAGCCCACGGTTTCCATGCGCTTTTTCGTGAACACCTCCCCTCTTTCCGGCCGGGAAGGAAAGAACGTCACCTCGGGGAGGCTCTTCGAGCGCCTTCGCAAGGAAACTCTGAAAAACGTCTCCATCCAGGTCGAAGAGATCAAGGGCGAAGGCGGATGCATCGTCCGCGGCAGGGGTGAGTTCCAGCTGGTCATCCTGATCGAGATGCTGCGGCGCGAGGATTTCGAAGTCTGCGTGAGCCGGCCGGAAGTGATCCTGAAACATAAGGATGGAAAGAAGCTCGAGCCCATCGAGCACCTGTTCATCGACTGCAACGCGGCCTTTGTGGGCGTGGTCACGGAAAAGCTGTCGGCGCGAAAAGGCCGCATGCTCGCCCACACGATCCATGAGGGCGCCCGGGCCCACCTGGAGTTCTCGGTGCCATCGCGCGCCCTGATCGGCTATCGCGACCTTTTCCTTACCGACACCAAGGGGACCGGCATCATGAACTCGTATCTCTCCGGCTACGAAGAATACCGCGGCGACTTCATTGACCGCTTTACCGGTTCGATGGTATCCGACCGCAGCGGCAGGGCCGTCACCTATGGCCTTTATCACCTGGAACCGCGGGGATGCCTTTTTGTGGTCCCTGGGGACCAGGTCTACGAAGGAATGATCGTCGGCGAGCACAACCTGGATTCCGAGCTGAACGTGAATCCGTGCAAGGAAAAGAAGCTGTCCAACATGCGCTCGGTATCCAAGGATGAAGCCCTGACGCTCACTCCGATCCAGCCCCTGACCCTCGAACGGGCAATCCAGTATCTGCAGGACGATGAGATGGTCGAGGTCACCCCGAAGTCCATCCGGCTGCGCAAGGCCATTCTGCTGGCCCAGTACCGCAAGCTTCGCCGGCGGGAGCAAACCTCGTCCTGAGCATTACTGGCATCCAATAATGCTCTGAATGCTTGACATTCTTTAATGCCAAGCCTATACTTGCTTCCAACAGATGAACAACACCACGGTCTTCACGCTCAAGAATGTTCCGACCGAGTTGGCAAACGCCTTCAGGGCCGCCTGCCATCTGGACGGCAAACGCTACCGGGAAGTGCTCCTGGAGTGCATGACCGGCTATGTGAAGAAAGCGGAAGACCGCATAAAAAAAGAAGGCATCGCGGCCTTGAAGAACTCCTTTTAGGAGGAATCGGATGAAATTCAGAATTCGCATGCACTCCAAGCCGGGCAGCTGGAAATTCCTTAAGGGATACGTCGACGTGGACGCTGCTTCGATACACCAGGCTGTCAGCAGAGCACAGAAAAAGCTTTTCACCGGATCATTCCCGAATCGGCCCTCGGGGAGCTGGATCGTGGATAGCGTGCACGTCAGCAAACTGGCCTTTGAAGCAGAGGAATCCCGCTCAAGCTGAGCTGATCCGCCCGGGTCCGGTCAGCCGGACCGGAGCCCGGCCATTCATCTTCCCGAGAGGAACTCTCCTTGATCCGAATGTACTGTTTCTGCGGCTACAGCGTCTGGATGCATTTCCACCTCGAGCACGGCTCGTACCTGCCGCGGTTCTCGGCCGGCCAGCACCAGGCGAAGGCCATCACCGACTGTCCGGGTTGCAGCGCTTCGCTGAACCTGATGGTCACCCATCTTGAGCTCAATGAGGCGCGCTACGTCAGCTGATCCATAGGAGAAGCGAATGGGTGCATTGAAAATCATTGCTACGGTCATCATGACCATCTTCTTTCTCAACATCGTCAGGAAACTGATCATGGGAGAAATCAAGGTGGCAGCCTGGAAAAATGGCACAATCACGAATGAAGATGGCGCAAGACTCAAGATGAAAAGCGCCAGGGCCCTCCGCCTTAACTTTGGATTCCTGGTCGTGGCCATGGCGACTTTTCTGTTCGCCGAATAGCCGCCGCCTCAGCCCCGGTATCTCCACCAGGCGAGCTCGGCGGGACCACCCTCCAGGCAGAGGGCTCCGACGTACCCCGACGCCGGGCTCAAGTCCCGCAGCCACCAATCCTCCGCCGTCAGGGGCACCAGAAACCCCGTTGTCGAGTAGGCGTCCACCGGGACCTCCAGACGGGCAGAAGGAAGCCAGCAGGTCCATTCCCAGCGCCTTGGCCGCTGCCTCGCGTCGGTTCCAGATCAGGAAGAAGGCCCGGGTGCGATGCTGCTTGACGTGCGACTCGACGAAGCCGCGCTCCTCGTCGGTGAAGATATGGGAGACCACGTCCATGCATCGCCGGCGACTCCCGCAGATTCTCGATGTCCACCCCGACCCGCCTGTCCTTGCTGACGGCGACCAGGGCCAGATCTCCGGCGTGGGACAGGTTGAATTGCAATCCGTCCAGGTAGGGCTTCCCGGCAGGCCCGGCGGTGAACCGCAGGGCCTGCGGAGGCTGCTGGAGGTAGGCGCCCAGGATCGTTCTCAGGGCGGCTCGCGCGGAGACCGAGCGCAGGCGGACCGCGGGCAAATGAAGCGCCGGGCTCCAGTTCTCTTCCGGAGAAAGAAATCGCTCCAGGCGCGCAAGGTTCCGGGCTCCGTCGAGAGGGTCACCAGCCACAGGTGCAGGCGGCCCGACCGGAGCTCGGGCCGCCTTGGCGGGTCCTCCCAGGGCGCGTCGTCCATGACGGTCCATGGTAGGGAAGCTCCCGCGCCTTGACAAGCTGCCCCCGCTCCGGTTGAATATCCTGTCAAATGAAACAAAGCCTGAGGAACCCTCATGAAGTCCGCGTGGTGATCACGGGCCTGGGAGCCATCACCCCGATTGGAAATACCGTTGCCGAGTACTGGGAGAATCTCATCAAGGGCAAGTCGGGAGTGCGGCGCATCAGCACCTTCTCCACCGACGACTACTCCGTGCAGATCGCGGGGGAAATCGATCTGCCGGACGCGGGCCTGTACTTCAAGGATCGCAAGATGGCCCGCAGGCTGGACCGCTATGTGGTGCTGGCCCAGATGGCGGGCACGCAGGCCATCAAGGATTCGGGGCTGGAGGTGGACAAGGCACCGCACCGCTATGGCGCGCTCATCGCCACCGGGGACGGCGGCATAGGGGCGCACTTCATCAATGCCAAGAAGATCGTCCAGGACGGGATGCAGGCCACCTCCCCGTTCTTCGTCATGTGCATCCCCAACACCGCCTCCGGCTACCTGGCCATGGAATGGAACCTGCAGGGACCCGGTTTCTCCGTGAACTCGGCCTGCGCCTCCGCCAATCACGCCTTCGCGGTGGCCAGCGTGATGATCAAGGCGGGCCTGGCCGACGCGATCTTCACGGGCGGGTCCGAGGCCCCGATCTACCCCAACGCCCTGGCGGCCTTCGGCAACATCATGGCCCTGTCGGAGCGCAACGATTCGCCGCAGACCGCCTCCCGGCCCTTCGACAAGGACAGGGACGGCTTCGTGCTCAGCGAAGGGGCCGGTGTGCTCTGCCTGGAGGAGCTGGAGCATGCCAGGCGCCGGGGAGCCAGGATCTACGCCGAGCTGACCGGCTACGGCCTGGCCACCGACGCCCATGACCTGGTGGCCCCCCACCCCGACGCCCGGGGCTCCACGCAGGCCATACAGAACGCCCTGGACGCCGCCGGCCTGAACCCGGAGCAGATCGACCTGATCAACTGCCACGCCACCTCGACCCCGCTGGGGGATTTGAGCGAGAGCAGAGCCATCGAGCGGGCCTTCAAGGAGCTCGCGCGCCAAGACGCCGGTGCACAGCACCAAGTCGATGACGGGGCATCCGATGGGCGCGGCCAGCGCCATCGAGGCCATCGCCGCCATCCTGGCCATCCAGAAGGGGGTCATCCACCCGACCATCAACCAGTTCGAGCAGGACCCGAAGATCGGCCTCAACGTGGTGCGCAACCGGCCCATGGAGGCGAAGGTCGACCACGTCCTGTCCAACGGTTTCGGTTTCGGGGGGCACAACGCTTCGGTGATCATCTCCCGCTTCAGGGGCTGATCAGTCCGGGAAGCAGACCTCTCCGATCGCCGCGCAGGCCACTTTCCCGCCGGCCACCACCTGCCCGATCATGGTGGCGAAGAACCCGTCGTACTCCAGCTTCTTGGCCAGCAGAATCAGCTCCTGGCCGGGCAGGACCGGAGCCAGGTAGTGGGCCCCCAGGATGCGCGTGGCCATCACGCGCAGGGGACGGGGCTCGGCCGGGACCTCCAGGCTGCGGCTCTCCAGGAAGTAGTGCAGGCAAAGGCCGAGCTGCCCGACCATCTCCACCTCCAGGCAGCCGGGGTACACCGGCGAGCCGGGGAAGTGCCCGGCAAAGACCGGATCGTCGGCCGGCACGGTGCGCGTGCCGGCGATGAGGCCCTCCTCGAAGTCGATGCCGGTCAGGCGGTCCAGCAGCAGGAACGGCTCCCGGTGCGGCAGGATGCGCTTGATGCTGTCCCGGCCCCAGTCCAGGGGCGCGAGGCGATCCGAGGCCAGGAGCCTTTTGCGGTGCTGGCGCAGCAGGGCGTCGGGGTCCACGACGGTGAGGCCCTACCGGCCCTTGACGATGACGTCCTCGATGATGTTGAGGGCCCTGTCCATCTGCTCCCGGGTGAACTGCGAGGACACGGAGATGCGGAAGCGCCGGGACTCGGCCGGCACCGCCGGGAAGTCCACCGGCTGCAGGAACAGCCCGCGCCGCTGGATTTCGGCGGCGAAGCGCATCAGCTTCTCCCCGGAGGAGCCGATGATGATCGGGATGACCTGGGACTCGCTGCCCCCCAGGTCCAGCTTCAGGTCCTTCAAGCCCTTGGAGAGGTACTTCACGTTCGCCCACATCGCGTCCCTCAGGCTGGAGTCCCGGGTGGCCACCTCCAGGGCCTTCATCAGGCCGGCCACCACCGGGGGTGACGGGGCGCAGGAGAAGTTCCACGGCGAGGAATAGCCCTTGAGGTAGTTGATGATGCCGGCGTTGGAGCACACGAACCCTCCCACGCCGCCGAAGGACTTGCTCAGGGTCCCGAAGCTCATGCCGATCTCGTGCTCCAGCCCGAAGTGCTCGGCCACTCCCCGCCCGTTGGGGCCGAACATGAGCGTGGAGTGGGCCTCGTCGATGTAGGTGGCCGCCTTGTGCTGCTTGCAGACCTCCAGGATCTCCGGCAGCCTGACCAGGTCCCCGTCCATGGAGTACACGCCCTCGAAGGCCACCAGCACCCGCTTGCCCTTGCTCTTCTGCGAGCATCGCCTCCAGGGAGGCCGGGTCGTTGTGCTGGAAGAACAGCATCTTGGCCCCGGACAGGGTGCCGCCGTCGATCAGGCTCTTGTGGCATTTCTCGTCCAGGATGAACACGTCGCCCTTGCGCAGCAGCCCCTGGATGGCGCCGAGGTTCCCGCCCAGCCCGCTGGAGTACAGCAGGCAGTCCTCCTTCTGCTTGAAGTCGGCCAGCTGCCGGGCAAACTTCACGTGCAGGTCGAAGGTCCCCGAGAGCAGCGGAGCCCCGGAGGCGCCCAGGCCGTAGCGGTCCAGGGCCTCCTTGGCCGCCTGGATGACCTCCGGATGCGAGGAAAGCCCCAGGTAGTTGTAGGAGGTCATGTTGATGACCCGCCGCCGGCCCCCGTCCAGGTGGCTCAAGACCTCCGTGTCCGGCCGGGGGGCGGCCAGGAACTCCTGCCCGAAGAAGCGCATGGCGGTCTGGATTTCCGGGTGCCCGATCCACGACAGGTAGTCGCTGGGAGGCGTGAGCACGTCGGGGTTGTCGTTGAAGAAGAAGTCCGCCAGGCTGAACCTGAGCGCGTTCTCAGGCATTGACTTTGTTCAGGTGTTCCAGGAACTTGACGGCCAGCTGCTCGATGTTGTTGATGTCCGCCAGCTCCGAGCGGGGCACCTTGATCTTCAGGTCGCGCATGGAGGTCGACACCACCTCGATCATGTCCAGGCTGTTGGCCCCGTAGTCCTTCATGGATTTCTGGGGATCGATGGCCGGCCGCGTCGATGTCGTCGATGTTCGCTGCGATATTCTTCTTGATCACTTCTATCACCTGCTCTTTGGTCATCCCCTACTCCTTTTCCTTCTGGTTCAGGTATCTCATCATCGAATTATCCTGGAAAGGCAGCCCGTAGTCAACGCTGATGATCTGGCCGTTGACCGCGTCCAGCCACCCGCTGCACAGGGCCAGCACGGCCTTGCCGCAGTCCTGGGGCGTGAGGATCATCCCTCCGGCGGCGCCCTGCTTCTTTCATGAAGGAGAAAAACTCCTGGCCGAAGATGGCCCGGAAGGACTCGGTGTCGACGGTGCCGAAGCGCAGCACGTTCACCCTGGATCCTTCAGCGAGCAGGTGCACGGACAGGTAGCGTGAGAAGAACTCCAGCAGCGCCTTGGCGGCGGCCACGAAGTCGTAGCCTTGGTAGAAGTGGTCCGGGCCGTCGCTGGAGATGCCCACCACGTAGCGGGGGTAGCGGCCGAAGCGGGCCTTGATCCGGCGCGTGTAGTCGATCAGCGGCCAGGTGCTGTACTCCAGGGTCTTGAACAGGGAGCGCTTCTTGTAGTCCTCCAGGCTCTGGGTGCGCAGGGCGAAGCTCACGTTGCTGACGAAGATGTCGATGCCCTGGGTGCTGCCGCCCAGCTCCTCCATCAGCCGCTCGGTGTCCTGCTCCACCGCCGCATCGGCCTGGTGGAAGCCCGGCGTTGGGGCCCCCAGTGCCTCGAACTTCCCGGCCAGCTCGGCCAGGTCGACGCTGCCCCACTTGTAGGTCAGGAACACCCGGGCTCCGGCCTCGGCCAGCGCCAGGGCCGAGGCCAGGCCGATGCCCTTGGTGCCGCCCGTGATGAGGGCCGTCTTCCCGCTCAGGTCAACGCCTACCATGTCTAGCTCCCGTACTGCTCTTCGATGCTGCGCCGCGTCTCCGGAAAGGAGAAGCTGATGCGATGCATCAGGTCCTCCTGCAGCCGGGCCTGGATCAGCAGCTTCTTCTTCCCGGCGCTCAGGGCGTTCTTCAGAAGATACAACGACCGCCCGTCCTTCTCCGCCACCTGGACGGCGATGTCCCGCGCCTTGGCCAGGACCTCGCCCCTGGGCAGGATGTAGTTGATGTGGGTCCCCCTGCCCGCCAGCTCGCTGCCCCGGAAACGCTTGCCGGTGAACATCATCTCGCCGGCCACGAACGGGCCCACCAGCTCCTGCAGCAGGGTGGTGGTGCCCATGCCCGGGGTGAAGCCCAGGCTCATGAAGACCGCCCCGTAGCGGCTTTCGCGGGCGGCGATGACGATGTCGCAGCACAGGGCGACGGCCAGCCCCCCGCCGATGGCGTGGCCCTCCATGGCGGCGATCACCGGAAAGGGCGCTTCCAGGAGCCGCTCGCAGATCACCAGGTCCACCACCGCCGCCTTGCCGTCGCAGAGGTCCAGCAGGGCCTGCTTCTCCGCTCCGCCGCAGAACACCTCCTCCAGGCCGTGCAGCACGAGAACCTTGGGTTTCAGGGTGTGCTCCAGCTCGTCCAGGGCCTGGAGAAAGTCGGCAATGAAGCCATGGGAGAAGACATTGCGGCCCTCGCGGTCGTCCATCTTCAGCCAGCCGATCCCGTCGGCGTCCCGGCTCACCCGCATGCGCGCGCTCACGGCGTGACCTCCTTCGCCGGCGGCTCCGGCTCGCGCCAGAGCGCCATGGGCCCCGCGGGCTTGAAGCGCGAAAACCAGGGCGGCAGATCCCCGTCCCGAAAGGCCTTCACCCCCTGCAGGGCCTGCGGATCGCGCAGCAGGCGCAGGAGGCGGCGGCGGGCCAGGGCCGCCGCCTGGCCGGGGGTCCTGCCGATGAGCTGGGCGGTGAAATCCTTGGCCTGCGAAAGCGCCCGCGGGGAGGATCGCAGGAGGCGGCCGAAGATCTCGCGCAGCCGCCGCTCGGCCAGCTCGGCCGAGGGCAGAAGCTCATCCACCAGGTTCAGGCGCAGCGCCTCGGGCGCCGTGATGCGCATCGAGCTCAGCACCAGGTAGCGCGCCTTCTGAGGCGGCACCCGCAGGGCCAGCAGATAGGGAAGCACGTTGGCCGGGATCAGCCCGAAGATCACCTCGCCCAGCTCGAAGCTGGCCGCCTCGGTGGCCACCACGATGTCGCAGGCGCATACCAGCCCCACTCCGCCCGCCTTGACCTCGCCCTGCACCAGGCAGGCGACCGGCAGCGGCGCGCGGAACATGGCGGCCAGCAGGTCGCTGTAACGACCCACGGCCTTTTTCGCCTCGGCCCGGCCGCTGCGAGCCTCCCTGGGCCGCCAACCGGCGCCAGATCCATGCCCAGGCAGAAGGCCGCTCCCGCGGAGCGCAGCAGGACGGCCCTGACTTGCGGGATCCCGCACGGAGCGCTCGAAGGCGGCGGCCAGCTCCTCCACGCTTTGAGGATCGAGCAGGTTGCCGTGTTCCGGATCCTGGAGGGTGATCAGCGCCACCCCGGCGTCCACCTGCTGCTCGACCAGTGACACCTTGCGTCAGCTCCACTCGTAGGTGCGGTAGAAATCCTTGACTTCCCGCAGCACCAGGCGCCGGCGGCCTCGATAGTTCTGCTCGTACCAGCCGTCGGGAACGGAGAAATCCGGGGTGAAGTCCGGCTTTTCGATGGTGGCTTCCCGCGTCTTCTCGATGCTCTCGTATTCCTCCACGCTCACTTCGCGGCGGGCGTCCAGGGCCTGCGTCGATTTGCATCCGGCCGATCTCCTCGCGGGCCCCCGCGCACAGCCGGCCGCTGTAGAACTCCCCGATGGCTCCGGAGCCGTAGGCGAAGAAACTGATGCGGTCGCCGGCCTTGAGGCCGGGCACGGCCATGACCATGCCGCAGATGCCCAGGAAGTTGCTGGCCCCATAGGTGGAGCCGACCCTGCGGGCATACAGCAGGGACGGCAGGACTTTGCGCGCGAAGCTCTCCTGGACCTCGGCCTTGCTGCGCGGCCGCACCAGGTTGCACACCGTGCGGTGGGCCTGGAAGGCCATGCCGGGGAACGGGGTGTGGTAGCAGCTCTGGGCGAAATAGGCGTCGAAATCCAGGGACTGGCCATTTTTGCTCAAGTAGTCCTGATACGAGCCCTCCAGGGCATCCAGGTAGGTGTACAGGCTGACCTCGTTGTTGCCGACCTCGTGGCGGGCGCTGGGCCGGAAGGTGTCGTAGACGTCCGAGGTCCAGTTGCCTTTGGCCTGCAGATCGTACTCGATCACGCGGGGGCTGTCGCTCACCAGCGCCGCGGAGGCCACCCCGCCGAGGACGAACTCCTCCTTCGCGCCCAGGTGCATGCGGGAGAAGTCCGTCGAGATCACCAGGGCCTTCCTGCCGTGGTTCAGCCCCGCGGCGATCCAGTTGAGGGCCGTGTCCAGGGCGGCCACTCCGCTGTAGCAGGCGTGCTTGGTCTCGAAGTTGCGCACGTTGGCAGGCAGCCCCAGCGCGCCATGGATGTTCGTGCTGATCGGCTTGCCGAAGTCCACCGAGCTCTCGGTGCCGACCACGAGCAGGCCGATGGCCTTCCGGTCCTCATCCTCCAGCAGGGGCTCGGCCGCGTTGGCCGCCATGGTTACGGTGTCCTCGTAGAGGGGATTCAGGGAGCGGGTGTCGATGAGGAAGTCGGCGACCACCTTCTGCGGATCCAGTCCCCGGGCCGCGGCCAGCTTCTTCTGGTCCAGGTACAGGGAGCAGCCGTACAGGTTGATCTTCTCTATGCCAACGCTCTTCATCCTTCACCTCTATGGCGCATAGCTCAGCCCGCCGGCGACGCGGATCACCTCGCCGTTGATGAAGCCGGCTTCCGCGGTGGACAGATAGCGGACCAGGCTGGCGATCTCCTCCGCGGTGCCGACCCGCTTCAGCGGGCAGTATTCCATCCAGATCTGCTGCAGCTTGCTGGCCATGTGGTCCTCGGTCATGTCCGTCTCCACGTATCCCACGGTGACGACATTGGAGGTGATGCCCCGGGGGCCGTATTCGCGGGCCAGGGTCTTGGTCAGGCCGATCAAGCCCGCCTTGGCCGCGGCGTAGTTGGCCTGCCCGCTGGAGCCCTCCTGGGCCAGCGAGGAGATGTTGATGATCCGGCCCCAGCGCTTGCCCATCAGGTGGGCCAGGAAGCTGCGGATGACGAAGAAGGGGCCGGAAAGGTCGGCGGCGATCACCTCCTGCCAGTCCTCGTCGCTCATCATGGCGGCCACGTTGTTGCGCAGGATGCCGGCGTTGTTCACCACCACCCCGACGGTGCCGAACTCCTCGATGGCCTGCTCGGCCACCTGCTCCACCCGGGCGGAGTCCTTCACGTCCAGGCGGTAGGCGCGCACCGCGACCTGCGGGTTCAGGTCCCGGGCCAGGTCCTGGGTCTGCTGCCTGGCGGCCTCATTGCCCACGTAGGTGAAGGCGGTGGGAATCCCGTCCTTGACCAGGCGCAGCACGATGGCCCGGCCGATGCCGCGGGACCCACCGGTGACGAAAGCGGCCGCTGTCTGTGCCATCGGCTAGCCCTCGTAGCGCCGGATCAGACTGCAGGCGTTGATGCCGCCGAAGCCGAAGGAGTTCTTCAGCATGCACTTGATCCGGTGCTCCACCGGGCCGGCCGCGCAGACCTCCAGGTCTATTTCCGGGTCCAGGCGGTCGATGTTGATGGTCGGGTGAAGGCGGCCGTGCTTCATCTGCAGCAGGCCGGCGATGGTCTCCACGACGGGCGCGGCCCAGCAGGTGTGCCCGAGCATGGACTTGGCGGCGTTGAGCTTCAGGCGGGGGGCGTGGTCGCCGAAGGCCAGCTTGATGGCCCTGATCTCCTCCAGATCCCCCGCCGGAGTGCCGGTGGCATGGCAGCTCACGTAGTCCACCTCCCTCGGGTCCGTGCCCGTGCCGGCCAGCAGCTCGCGGATCAGGCGGCCCTGGGTCCGCGAAGCCGGAGCCGGCAGGTGGCTGGCGTTGGCGTTGACCCGCACTCCCAGCAATTCGCCGTAGATGGGAGCCCCGCGGCGCAGGGCCTGCTGGAGCTCTTCCAGCAGGAGCGTTCCGGCCCCGTGGGAATACACGAAGCCGGCGCGGCCGGCGTCGAAGGGCCGCGAGGCCTTCTCGGGATGGTCCTGGTATTCCGGCTTGACCACCACGGCGTTGATCACCACCGAGGCCTGGATGTCGCCGGGAGACATGTCGAACAGTCCGCCGGCCACCACCGCGGTGTCGCTTTCGCCGCTCAGGATGTCCCGGAAGCCCTCCCGCAGGGCCAGGTTGCCGCTGGCGCAGGCGCCGCCCACCGTGAGGGTCGGGCCCTGCAGTCCCAGGACCTCGGTGATCACGGCGGGGACATTGGGGTCGATGGCCTCCACGCCGCCCAGGGGGTCCATGGACTCCGTATCGACCAGGAACCTCTTGGTGTTCTCGAAGATGTAGTTGGAGTTCAGGTTGTGCCCGCCCACGATCACGCTGGTGCGCAGGGGGTCCACTCCCTTGGCGAACAGGCCGGCGTCCTGCCAGGCCGCCAGGCTGCACAGCACGGCCGCCTTGGCCGAGAAGGAGGTGGTGCGGAACAGCTTTTTCAGCTTCTTGAGCCCCTCCGGACCCAATTCGGCGCGGAAACGCTCCATGGCGGCCAGGAAATCGTAGTCACCCAGGTCGCCGCCGATCTTGCACTCGATGTCCTTCAGGTCCAGGGAGCGCCAGCGCCGGATCCCGGAGCGGCCCTGGAGCAGGGCCTGGTAGTAGCCTTCCAGGGTGTCGCCGAGGGGATTGAAGGTGCCCATGCCGGTGATGACCACGCGGCGTTTCATTCCGGAAACCATAGCCTTTTTCCCGGCCCTGCTCAAGGGTGCACCGGGGCCTGGGGCGGGCGCCGCCGGCCGCCCCAAAACCCTCTCCTGCGCTTGACATCCGGCCCGCCAGGGCCGAAATTCGACGAGGTGCGCGCCGACCTGCTGATCGCCGGAGACTGGGCTCCCATCCGCGCCTTCGACTCCCTGGTGGCCGGTGAGCCCGCCTCGGCCTACGGGGATCTCCTGCCGGTCCTGCGGGCCGCCGCCCTGAAGGTCGTCAACTGCGAATGCGCCCTTTCCGAGGCCGGGCAGCCGGCCTGGAAAAGCGGATCCGTGTTCCGGGGCCGCCCGGGCCACGTGGGCGGTTTGACCTGCTTCGACATAGCCTGCCTGGCCAACAACCACGTGCTGGACTACGGGGTCGAAGGCCTGGCCCAGACCGCGGCGACGCTGCGCGGGAGCGGCATCCGGACCCTGGGCGCGGGAGCAAGCGAAGAGGAGGCCTGGGAGCCGCTGTCCCTGGAGCTGGGGGAAACCAGGCTCAGCCTGGTGAACTTCAGCGAAGGCGAGGACCTGACCGCGGCGCGGGGCGGACCCGGGGTGGCCGGCTGGGATATCGCCCGGGCCTGCGAGCTGGTGCGCCGGCGGAAGGCCCGCGGGGACTGCGTGGTGGTCGTGGCTCACGCCGGCCTGGAGTACGTGCCCTTTCCCCCGCCGTATCTGCAACGGGCCTACCGGGCGCTCATCGAGGCGGGCGCGGACTGCGTGGCCGGCCATCACCCCCACGTGCCCCAGGGCATCGAGCTGTACCTCGGCCGGCCCATTGCCTACAGCCTGGGCAACTTCCTCTTCTACCAGCCGACGGACCTGCACTGGAGGAAGGTGGGCTTCCTTCTGGAGCTGGAGGTGGGCGCGGGCACGGTGCGCCGCTTCCAGACCCGCCCGTACCGCATCACCGATACCGGGCTGCGCGCGCTGGCAGGTGAGGAGCGCCGGCAGTTCGACGAGGCGCTGCAGTCCCTTTCCCGGCCGCTGAGCGAGCCCGGGGGCGGCGAGCAGGCCTGGGAAGCCTGGCTGGACTACTACGGCGCCGCGGGCCTGCGCCAGGAGCTGGCCAGCATCGTGAAAGCGCTCCGGAGCCAGCCGCCGAAAGGGGCGGCCATGCTCCGCAACCGCCTGACTACACCCCAGCACACGGAGCTGTGGCGCGACCTGCTGCGCCGCATCCTGAGCGGCGGTCCCGCGCCGCGGGCCGACCTGGGAGCGCTGGTCCGGGAATGGTTCGAGCGCAGGATCTAGGCGCCGCGGGAGTCCCCGCCCCCGCCCGCTTCCGCGCCTGCGCCCGGCAGCCCGTAGCGCCGGGCCGCGGAAGCGATGATCCCGGCGATCAGGCGCCGGTAGTCCTCCCCCTCCCCTGCCGCAGAGGCGTGATGCAGGGTATAGAGCTGGCAGGCCCAGCTCTTGTGCGGCTTCAGCCCGGGGATGCCGTTCACCTCGATGATCCGCGGGCGCGAGTCGGCGCCGACCTTGACGTCGATGCGCACGTGGTCCCGGCAGCCCAGGGCCTTGGACGCCCGGCCGACGACCTCCCGCAGCTCCTCCTGCCGCTCCCCCGCGGGGCTCACCCGGGTCAGCCCCACCCCCCGCAGGTCGGCCCGCAGGATGCGGTGGCGCCCGTAGTGTTTCGCCTCCACCCCGACGCTGCCCGCAAGGATGGCCCGGTCCTCGTCGTTTCCCAGCACCAGCGCGGTGTATTCCGGCCCGGGCAGGAACTCCTCGACCAGGGCCGGCTGGTCGAACTGCTTCTCGATGAAGGCCACCTGCCGGCGCAGCTCCGGCTCGTTTTCCACGACGCTGTCGTCCGAGATGCCCACTGAGCGCGACTCGCCGATCGGCTTGACGAAGGCCGGGTAGCCGATGCCGGACAGCTCTGAGCCGCTGCGCACGACGCGATTGTCCGGCACGGGGACCCCGGCCGCGGCCAGGATCCGGTGCGTGGCGGACTTGTCGATCATGTCCCGCAGGCAGCGGCTGTCCGAGCCGATGTAGGGCAGCTGCCGCTGGTCCAGCACGTCGGCGACCCAGACTCCATCCTCGTTGCGCCCGATGAAGCGCTCGTTGGGCGAGAGGTGGTACAGGGCGCTCCAGAGGATGTCGAAGGGCGCGCCGTCGAGGCAGCGGCGGAAGTCCGCCTCGCTCTGCACCCAGACGATGCGGGGCTCGTGCCCCGAGGCCTCCGCCGCCCGGGCCACCTCCTCGGTCACCTTCAGGTCACCCCAGCCCTGGGCGTCGCCTCCCGGTCCGGTAAGCAGGACTACTCGCATGCGTACGCTCCCTTTCGCTAGAACAGATCCGGGTCGCAGGTATAGGAGAGCAGGGCGCGGGCGGTCAAAACGGAGACGGGATCCAGGCGTCCGGCGATCGCCCGGCGCGAGGGCTCCTCCAGCGCGACTTTGGAGAGCACACGCACGGTGATTCCTGGCCCGCCCGCGCTGAGGGCAGCCGCGCTGCCGGCCGCGAGGAACTCTTCCGCCACCTCTGCCGCCACCTCCGCCGCCAGGGCCTCGTTGGGATCCAGGAGGCGCACGGGCAGGCCCGCCGCTCCCTGCAGCGCTTCGGCGATGGCCGGACCGGCGTATCCGTAATGGGTGCAGGCCAGGCCGGCGTACAGGCGCTCCCCGCGCAGGCCCAGCGCCGGCAGGGCTTCCAGGCACGCCTCGAGGAGCCGCCGGACCTCCGGGCCGGATGGGTCGGCTTCGATGGCCCTGGCCAGCCCGTGGCAGGAAATCGCGCCGATGCGCTCGGGCGCCAGTCCCAGGCCCAGCAGGCGCTTCCGGTGTATTCCCGAATCGATCGTGGTGCGGGTCCCCAGCAGGAGCAGCGCCCCACCGGGGTCCGCGGACAACGCGCCGGCAAACAGCCGCAGGCCGGCCTCCAGGATGCCCGTTACGATCCCCGTGGCCCGGCCCCGGCCGGCTCCCCGCCGCGCGTGGGCCGTGTGCTCGTACAGCACCGACAGCGTGTTGCAGGCCAGCACGATCCGGTCCGGCTGCAGCGCCTCCATCGCCGAAAGGGCCCGATCCAGGAGGGCGGCCCGGGCCGGAGTATCGGGTCGATCGTTGTAGCCCCGCTGGCCTCCGGGGCGGCGTTGAAGATAGGTCAGCCGCAGGCCGCGGCAGGGGCGTGCGCGCAGGCTGCGCTCCAGGGCGGCGCAGACGGCCAGTCCACCCAGGCCGGAATCCGCCAGCAGGACGTGCGGCCCCTCCCCGGAGGCGCTCACCCGGGCGCCTCTTCCGCCGGGCCTGCGGAGAAGGAGGCCCGCACCGCCTCCAGCAGGGCCGGCTCCCCCAGCAGCCGCCCGCCGGCCGAGGCCAGCAGCAGGACCCCATCCAGCAGGGCGCGATCACCGCCGGCGCCCACGGCGTCCCGGGCGAAGCCTTCCGTGTGGATCGGGTGATCGCTGGCCTTGAGGAAGATCTCCATGGCCGGCACGGCCTGGGACACGCTGGCCAGGTCCGTGGAGCCGAAGGAGCGGCGCATCCTGCGGGGTCCGGACCGGCCGATGGATTCGAACAGCCCGGCGAACAGGTCCTCCAGGGCCCGGTTGCGCTTGAAAGCACTCACGCTGTGGCCCTTCTCCTGCACGCTGACCCGGCAGCCGGTGGCTTCGGCCGCCGCCGCGGCGCAGCCCCGGATCAGGCGCTCCAGCTCCTCCAGGTTTTCCATCCGCTCGGCGCGCAGCGAGAAACTCCCCCGGGTGTAGTCCGGGATGACGTTGGCGCTCCGGCCGCCCTGCTCGATGATCCCGTGGAAAAGGCAGCCCGGCGGGAACTGCTGGCGGGCCAGGGCCGCGGACTGATAGAACAGCACCAGCGCATCGAGGGCGTTGAGGCCTTCCTGCGGCGCGGCCGCGGCGTGGGCCTGGCGGCCGAAGTACTCGACCCGGATCGTGCGGCGGGCCATGGCCTGGCAGATGACCGTGTCCAGGCTGTGGGGGTGCATCTGCAGCACGACGTCGCTGCCAGCGAAAGCGCCGGCCTCCAGCAGGGTCACCTTGCCGGAGCCCCGCTCCTCGGCCGGGGTGCCGATGACCTGCAGCGAGCCGGGGAAATCCGGGCCCAGCGCCGAGGCCAGCAGGATCGGGGCGTACACGCCCGCGGCGGCGATGATGTTGTGCCCGCAGCCGTGACCGATTTCCGGCAGGGCATCCATCTCCGCGGTGAAGGTCAGGCAGGGCCGCGCGGAGCGGCCCCGGCGCAGCGCGCGGAAGGCGGTGGGCAGCTCCGCCGGACCCGCCTCCAGCGAAAAGCCGTTCGCGGCGAGGGTTTCCCGCAGAAGCGCCGAGGTCTTGTGCTCTGCGAAGGCCAGCTCCGGCTCGGCGTGGATGCGATGGCTCAAGGCCAGCACCTGCTCTCGCCGGGCGGCGAGCAATCCGCGGAGGTCGGTCGGTCCAGGAGGCACGGGGCGATTCTAGGCCGCCGGCCGGGTCCTGTCAACGACTGCCTCTGTCCTGATCATCTTGCTTGCCGGGGATTCCCTTACTATAGTATGCGCAGGAGGGGAAACATGAGATGGCAGGGTAGGCGGCAGAGCGGCAACGTCGAGGATCGCCGCAGGAGCGGCGGCCGGGGACTGGCCATCGGCGGAGGCATCGGGGGCGTGGGCGGGATCATCATCCTGGTCCTGTACCTCCTGCTGGGCGGCAACCCTTCGGAAATCACGCAGAACCTGCAGGGCGAGGGAGCCGTCGCCCCCACCGAGGCAGGGGAGCTGAGCCAGGAACAGCGGGAGATGGGGGAGTTCGTCTCCGTGGTCCTGGCCGACATCGAGGACGTCTGGAACGAGCAATTCCGGCAGTTGGGGTCGGACTACCGCGAGCCCCGGCTGGTCCTTTTCTCGGGACAGGTGGAATCAGCCTGCGGCTACAACAGCGCGGCCGTGGGACCGTTCTACTGCCCCGGGGACGAGAACGTGTATCTGGACCTGGATTTCTTCGAGGACATGCAGCGCGAGCTGGACGCCCCGGGGGACTTCGCCCTGGCCTACGTCATCGCCCACGAGGTCGGTCACCACGTGCAGAACCTGCTGGGAGTCATGGAAGAGGTCTCCACCCGGCAGGCCCGCCTCGGGGAGCGGGAAGCCAACCAGCTCACGGTCCGCCTGGAGCTGCAGGCCGATTTCCTGGCCGGGGTCTGGGCCCACTATGCACGGCAGTCCTCCGACTTCCTGGACTCCGCCGACATCGAGGAGGGGATCAACGCGGCGGGCGCGGTGGGCGACGACCGGATCATGCAAAGGACGCAGGGCCGCGTCGTGCCGGACGCCTTCACCCACGGAACCTCCGCGCAGCGCATCCGCTGGTTCCGGAAAGGACTGGAAAGCGGGGACCTGGAGCAGGGCGACACTTTCAGCGCCGCCAGGCTCTGAGCGTCAGCCTTTCACCGACCCCGCCATCAACCCGCGCACGAAGTAGCGCTGCAGGGCAAAGAACACCGCCAGGGGCAGCAGCATGCTGAGGAAGGCCCCGGAGGTCAGGTAGTGCCAATCCTGGCCCTTCTCCCCCACCATCGCCGCCAGTGAGCTGGTGAGCACCCGGTGCTTGTCGCCGAGGAAGATGAGGGCCACCAGGTAGTCGTTCCACACCCACAGGAACTGGAAGATGGCGAAGGAGGCCAGGGCGGGGACGGACAGCGGCAGCACCAACCGGACGAACATGCTGAACGGCGTGGCCCCGTCGATGAAGGCGCTCTCGAAGATGTCCCTCGGCAGCTCGCTGATATAGTTGAACAGCAGGTAGACCGCCAGCGGCAGGCCGAAGCCCGTATGGGCCAGCCACATGGCCAGGAAGGTGCCGTTCAGCCGGAGCTTCATGAAATCCCTGAGCACGGGGATCAAGGCGATCTGCAGCGGAACCACCAGCAGGGCGACCACGATCACGAAGAGGGTCTTGCGCCCGGGGAACTCCATCCAGGCGAAGGCGTAGGCCGCGAAAGCGGCGATGAGGATGGGGATCAGGGTGGACGGGAACGGCCACGGCGATGGAGTTGAGCACCGCGTCGGCGAAGTTGTTGCCCAGCCGGGTGATGGTGTCGCCGCCGGCGTTCCGGAAGCTCACCCGCCCGCCGGAAAGCACGCCCTGGTAGTTGTCCAGGTTCAGCCTGGCGCTGAAGCCCCGCCAGCGCAGTTCCTGCACGATGAGCAGGCGCGTGCGCTTGTTGCCGTACCACTGCAGCTTGCGGTCGGCGGCAACGCGCACTCCCTCCCGCCATTGCTCGAAGCTGGCCGTCGTGCCCTCCACGGTGATGGGCCCGTCCACGTCCACTGCCGGGTCCACCCGCACCTCCCCCACCTTGAGCCAGGCCCGGTGCGGAAACACGGTCCACCAGCCCGAGCTGAAAATATCGCGCGAGTCCCTGAAGGAGGTGACCAGGATGCCGATGGCGGGCACGGCCCACAGCAGGCAAATGGCGATCAGGATGGCGTTCCCGAGCAGGCCGGCCCGGCCCCGCTTTTCCATACCCCCCCTCATTTGAAGGCCCTGCTTTCGCCGAAGCGCCGGAGGTTGTACACCATCACCGGGATGACGGCCAGCAGCAGCACGATGGCGATGGCGCTGGCCCTCCCGGTCTGCCCGTAGGTGAACTGCTGCATGTAGAACTCGTTGGCGATCACGTTGGTTCCCCAGTTGCCGCCGGTCATCACCCGCACGATGTCGAAGAGCTTCAGGCTGAAGATGACGATCGTGGTCGTGACGGTCAGCAGGGTGCCCCGGATGGAGGGGATGGTGACCCCGGTGAAGATGCGCAGCTCCCCTGCCCCGTCCATGCGGGCCGCCTCCAGCAGCTCCTTGGGCACCGCCTTGATGGCCGAGGAGAGGATCACCATGGCATAGCCTGTCTGCAGCCAGACCATGATGGCGATGAGCAGAAGATTGTTCCAGCCGCCGAGCAGCAGCCAGGGCTGGGCCCTGCCGCCCAGGGCGACGGCCACGGCGTTCAGCAGGCCGATCTCCTGCAGCCCGGCCGCTTCGCCCTTGTAGGAATAGACGAACTTCCAGATCACTCCCGCCCCGACGAAGGAAATGGCCATGGGCATGAAAATGACGGCCTTGTACAGCTTCTCCCAGCGGCTGCGGTCCGCCAGGACCGCGATCACCAGGCCCAGGCCCACGCAGAACAGGGTGCCGAACACCATCCACAGCAGGTTGTTGCGGAAGCCCTCCAGCATGATGGGGTCCGTGAAGGCGAAGCGGAAGTTGCGCAGGAACAGAAAACGCGTGCTGGTCTCGTCGAAGAAAGCCAGCCAGAGCGTCCTCAGGGTCGGCAGCACCAGGAACCAGAACAGGAGGGCCAGCGCCGGGCCGGCGAAGACCAGCGGCAGCAGGTAGCGCCGGGCCCGCCGCGGCAGCATTTCCGCGCCCCGGTTGAGCACGTAGTACAGCAGCACCACGGAGCCGATGCCCCACACCACGGCCAGGAGGGCGGCCGGGATCTTCGAGCCGCCGAGGGAGCGCAGCAGCGCGAATCCGCCATAGAGCACGGCGGCGCTCAAGAGCAGCAGCAGGCCGAATCCCAGGACTGCCAGTCCCTTGCGAGGTTTCACCACCTTTGACCTCCCGCCTGAAAGCAATGTGGCCCGCCGCGCAGGGCCGCGGCGACGCCGCGGCCCTGCCTGGTCGCGTAGTGCGGGCCCGCTATTTCGGCCAGGACGCGTCGATGGCCTTCACGGCCTGGTCCAGGGTGTGGGTGCCCGAGACGTAGGCGGTCATTTCCTTCCAGAACGATCCCGCCCCCACCGCGCCGGGCATCAGATCCGAGCCGTCGAAGCGGACGCCTTTGGCGTTCTTGAGCAGCTCGCCCAGTCGCCGATCGATGGGATTGGTGTACCACTCCAGCTTGGCGTCCTTCTGGGGGGCCAGCGCGCCGCCGGACTGCACCCAGGTCTTCAGCGACTCCGCCGAGGTGAAGTACTGCATCACGGCGCGCACCTCGGGGCGGTCCCTGAACATGGCGTAGATGTCCCCTGCCACCAGCAGCGGGGCGCCGTAGGTGGAGTTCACGGCCGGCAGGTTGAAGAAGTCGAAGTCTTCGCCCGGGAACCAGGCCATCGGGGAAGAAGCTGACGATGAAGTTGCCCTGGTCGTGCAGCCAGGCCTTGGGCGGATCCTCGAAGAGCACCTTGGGGGCATCGCCGAAGCTGGTGGTGGCCACCGCCGCGCGGCCGCCGTAGACGTTGCCCTCGCCGAACCAGATCTGCGACCACTGCTGGATGGCCCTGCGCACCTCGGGGGAATCGAACTTCAGCTGGCCGGCCACCCACTTGTCGTAGTTGGCCAGGCTGGTGGTGCGCAGCATCATCTGCTCGGTCCAGTCGGTGGCCGTCCAGCCGGTGGCGGCGCCGGACTCGATGCCGATCGCCCAGGGGGAGTCCCCGTCCTTCTTGATCTGGTTCATCAAGGCGGTCAGCTCGGCCCAGGTGCCGGGGACTTTGTAGCCGGCGGCGTCGAAGGCCTTCTTGTTGTACCAGACGATGCCTTTTACGTTCACGCGCGCCCAGATGCCGGCCACGATGCGGCCCTGGGGACCGTTCATGGTGCCCATGTCCAGCCAGCTCTGGATGTAGTTGGCCTTCACCTTGGTCATGTCCAGCACCTTGGACAGATCGATGGCCTTTCCGGTTTTCACGAAGTTGGAGAGCAGGCCGGGCTGGGGAAAGTCCACCACATCGGGCGGATTGCCGCCGTTGATGCGGATGGAAATGGAAGCTTCGAACTCCTTGGAGCCCTCGTACTGGATGTCGATGCCGGTGCGGGCCTCGAACTCCCGGACCGACTCGTTGAACTTCACCGCGTCGTTGTCGGTGAAGGGCCCCGACATGGTGACCACCGTGCCCTTGAGCTTGCCGGCATAGGCGTCCGACAGGGGGTCAGCGCCCAGCGCCACCAAACCGGCCGCCAGGATGGCCAGGGAAAGAACGGCGACGATTCTCGCTCTCATCTTGCTCCTCCTCCATAGAAACGAATGTCATCTCCCCACGGGGAGTGCGGTCATAATGCCTCAGGTTGTGCCTCGCTCCACCACGCGCACCTCCAGGTGCACCCGTTGTCGGGGCCGGCCCGGCTCCCGGATGCCGTCCAGCACAAGCCGGGCCGCCACGCGACCTGATTCCTCCAGCGCCTGATTGACGGTGCTCAGGTCCACGTAGTCAGCCGCCTCGATGTCGTCGAAGCCCAGCACGGCCAGCTGCCCCGGCACCGCCAGGCCCCGCTGCCTGGCCGCCTTCAGCGCCCCGATGGCCTGGAGGTCGGACATGGCGAAAATGGCGCGCGGCGGCACGCGCAGCTCCAGCAGCTCTCCGGCCAGCTGGCGCGCATCCTCCACGCTGATGCTGCCGGTGCGGACGTATTCGGGGGCCAGGGGCTGTCCGGCGGCCCGCAGGGCCTCGGCGTAGCCGCGCAGCCGGCTTTCGCTGGGCTGCAGGGAGAACGGGGGAACCGTGCTCTCGCCGAGGAAGGCGCAGGGCAGATAGCCCTTGGCCAGAAAACAATTCGCGGCCAGCCGCCCCCCCAGCACGTTGTCCGTCTCCACGCAGCTGAAGCGGGGGTCCACCTGCTCGATCAGGACGACAGGCAATCCCGTATCCATCAGGCCCCGGGTGTCCATTTCCCCTATGTTCATGGACATGACCACCAGGCCGTCGAAACGGCGCAGGAAGGAGATCGAGCGGAGGTATTCGGCCAGCTGCTCGGGCGAATCCACCGTGCAGACCACCATTTCGCAGTGGGCTTCCCGGAAGACCGCGGTCATACCCTGCAGGCGCTGGACGAAGGAGGGCGCGGGGAAGAACGGGGTGAGCACGCCGATTCGCCGCGGGCTGCGGTGCACGCGCCTTCCGGCGTTGCCGCGCGGAAAATAGTCCAATTCGTCCATCGAGGCCCGGATGCGGGCAGCCGTGGCGGCGTTCACTTTCTGGGGAGAATTGAGGAAGCGCGACACGGTGGCGATGCTGACGCCGGCCCGCGCGGCAACGGTATAGATCGTTGACCTGCTCTTTGCCGGCGTGGTATGCTGCGGGCTTGAAAGCACTTTCATGAATATTCTTTCATCAAGGATTATGAAGAGTTTCCAGCCGGCTGTCAATCTTTTTCCGCTGACCTCGCTGTGGGACAGCCTTTATCCGGGCGAGCAGAGAGTCCGCGATGAGCTCCTGCGGTTCCTCGCTTCCGCTCGCCACAGGCTGCCGGCGGGAACCGGAACGCCCTTCGATCCAGCCGGGCTCGTGTACTGCTGCTACGGCGAAGCCTTTTTCTCCAATTCGCACCCTACGGCCCTGGATGCCCTCGCCGATCAGCTCGAGCGCCTGCATTCCCTGGGCGTGCGCACTCTGTGGACGCTCCCCCTGCTCCGCTCGCCGGGACGCGACGGCGGTTTCGACACCAGCGGCTACGAAGAGGTGGATGCGCGCTTCGGCGGCAATCCCGCCTTCCTCCGGCTGCTCGAGCGGGCGCGGCAGGCCGGCATTCTGGTCGTGTTCGACGTGGCGGTCAACCATACCTCGGAGGACCACCCCTGGTTCATTTCCGCGCGTTCCAGCCGCAGCTCAGCGCATCGCTCCTGGTACCATTGGAGCGATGACGACCGGAGCTACGCGGGGGCCCCGCACATCTTTACGGGCCTGGTGGATTCCAACTGGAGCTGGTCGGCGGAGGCGGGCCAGTACTACTTCCATCGTTTCTATCCATTCCAGCCCGACCTCAACTACGCGGAGCCCGCCGTGACCGCCGCCATGTGCCGGGTCCTGGCCGGCTGGCGCATCGCCGGGGTGCAGGGCTTCCGCCTGGATGCCGCGCCCATGCTGTGGAAAAAGGAGGGCTCGAGCTGCGAAGGCCTGCCGGAAACGCACCTGGTGCTGAAGATCTTCCGCGCGGCTCTGGACCTGCTCGGGGGAAATACGGTGCTCCTGGCCGAGGCCAACCAGCCAGCGGCAGCGCTCAGGGAATACTTCGGCCAAGGCGACGAGTGCAACGCGGCCTTTCACTTCCCGCTGCTGCCCCTGCTCTGGCAGGCGATGGTCGAGGAGCAGCCGGACGTCCTGGTGCAGGCCCGCTTCCCGCAGCTCCCGCCGGGCTGCACCTGGTTCACTTTCCTCCGCTGCCACGACGAGCTCACTCTGGAGCTGCTCCCGCCCGAGCCGCGGGCGAAGCTGATGCAGGCGCTCTGCCGGCAGCCCTCCTGGAGCTTCCGCGGCGGTCTGGGCCTTTCGGGCCGCTTGTTCGAGCTGCTGGGCCGGGATCCGGACCGCGCGGTCCTGGCCTTTTCCGTGCTGTTCTCCCTGCCCGGCACCCCCGTGCTGTACTACGGGGATGAGGCGGCCGCCGGCAACAACGAATCCTATTACCGGCAGAAAATCCGTTCCACGGGGTTCGACGACTCGCGGTTCCTGCACAGGGGACCCCTGGAGCCCGGGCAGACGGAACGGGCAGCCGCAAACCCGGACAGCCCGGCAGGACGGGTGCTGCGAGGGCTGCGCCGGATCATCGAGGCTCGAGCCTCGATTCACGGTCTTGCCGAGGTCCCTCCTGCCCTGGAGGCCAATGGACCGGTCCTCATCGCCGAGCGGAGGGCGGCCGGGCGCACCCTGGTCGCCCTCAGCAACCTGTCCGCCAGGTCCGTCCAGGCGCGCGGGACGCCTGCTGGCGCCCTACGAATGCATCTGGGAAGTCAGCTGAAAAAAATACCCTCCCCGCCTGGGCGGGGAGGGTGCGGTATTGCCCGCTCGCTACTTCGCTTAAAGCCAGAACAGGACCGAGGCGCCCAGCATGCCGGTGCTCTTGTCCCAGGCCAGGCCGCCGTCGATGATCAGACCGGTGATGTAGCTCAAGCCTACGGTCAACTTCCCCAGCTTGATGTCGGCATTGGCCTTGATGTTGAAGCCGAACATGGCCGGATCGGCCGCGCCGCCGAAGACGTAGGTGAAGTTCGGGCCCGCGCCCAGGGACAGGCGCAGAATCAGCACGTCCAGCGCCAGACCGACGTCGGTGTACAGGTCCAGGGCCGTGGTGTCCCCCGCAAAGGTCAGCAGGCCGAGGGCCTCCAACTGCAGAATGCTGAACTTGAAGCGCACGTCAGGGCCGAAACTGAAGCCCCCGCTGGTCAGCCCGGATGAGGTGACCTCCTGCCCGATCAGCACCGGGGAGTTGAAGAACGCCGCGCCGCCCAACCCCAGTTCCGCGAAAGAAAGCAGGGGGATCAGGCACAAGACCAGCACGATGAGAACGCGTTTGCTCATAAAACCTCCTCACGCGACCCGGTAGGGTCTGCCCACAATGTATCGCTCCTCCGGCCGACAATCCAGGCAAATCACCGCGCCAGGGTGATACGGCGGCCGTTCAGTCCAGGTTTTCGAAAAGTCGCAGGCGCGCATTGCGCCGGAAACCGGACACGTCGATCCGTCCCAGCAGGACCAGGGAGACCGCCAGCAGGACGGCCAGCAGAAGGAAGATGGCAATGTAGCCCCGCAGCGGCGAGACGCGTCCCACCAGGTCCCGGACCAGGCCGCCGGAAGTCGAACCGGCCGCGCGGGAAAAGGCGCTGGCGATCCCCCACAGCCCGATGAAGGTCCCCTCCCGGCCGGCGACGGTCATGTCCATCATCAGCGACATGTTGGCGATGGTGGACAGGCCGGTGCCCAACCCCAGCACGACCGTCCCTGCGTAGAATACCGGCCGGCTGTCCAGCAGGCCGCTGGCCGGAAGGACCAGCAGGGCAGCCAGCGCGGCCGCGCCGCCGAAATAGGCGATGGTCTTCTTGGCCAGCCGGCGCTCCACAGCGGCGCCCAGCAGCATGGCCGCCAGGAAGCTTGCTCCCCAGATGGCGGTCAGCCGGGTGGACTGGGCAATGGGCAGGCCCAGCACCTCCGCCGCGAAAGGCTCCAGAAGCAGGTCCTGCCCGAACACCGCCGAAAGAAGGAGCAGCAGGTATACGAAGAAGAGCCGGACCTGCGGATTGTTCACCGCGCTGCGCAGGACAGGTCCCCAGGGCTCGCGCCGGCGCTCTGTCCCGGCCGCGCTGCGCGGCTCCAGGCCGGCCAGGCCGGCCAGGCCGATCAGCAGGGCGGCCGCGGCCACCAGGGCGAAGGAGCGGGCCAGCATCGCCGGGGAGTAGGGGTCCAGCAGCCGTCCCAGTCCGAGGGAGGTGCCGATGATCCCGGCGATCATCAGCAAGTACATGATCGCCAGGCCGCGGCTCCGCCGGCTCTCGCCGAAAAGCTCGGTGGCCAGGGCCAGGTAGGACACGGCGGCCAGGTTGTAGCCCATGCCCCAGGAGCCGAAGGCGGCGGCGGCAACGGCCAGTCCCAGCCAGAACCGGCTGGCCAGCAGGTAGGCGCAGTAGGGCGCAGCCGCCACCCCCGCGGCGCACAGCAGCAGCCCGCCCAGGATATACGGGCTGCGGCGCCGGCCGCCCAGGGGGTGGCGGTCGGAAAAGGAGCCGATGGCCACCTGCAGGGGGCTGAAAAAGTAGGGCAGCGAGGCCAGCAGCACCACCAGGGTGGCCGACAGGCCCAGCTCTTTGATCATGATGCGGTTCAGCGTGCTGTTGATCGGGACCAGGGTCATGGCCACCGCCATGTGCAGCAGGCCGATCTGGATCGCGGCGCGGATCATAGCTCAGAAGTATCCGATCAGGCGGCCCAAGGTGAGAACCGCCAGCCAGGCCGCCAGCGAGAAGGCGGCGGCCGCGCGGGCAGGCCCCGGCCGGCCGCCGGCCGCTGCCCTGGCCGAGAGCAGTCGCATTCCCAGCGTGCCGGCCGCGGCCAGCAGCAGGAGAAGCATCTTGGAGACGAACAGGCCGGAGCGGGCGTAAGCGCTGGCCCGGGCGCTGAACAGCAGAAATCCGCAGGCCAGGGCCAGCAGGAATCCCGCGTCAGCCGTGCGCGAGAGCGCCTTTCGCAGGGGTTCCAGGGGGATGGCTTTCCAGGCCCCCAGAATCCGCAGGCTCAAGGGGGCGCTGCCGCCCACCAGCAGGGCAATGCCGAGGATGTGGCCGGTATTGACCAGCGGATAGGCCCACAGCGAGTTGCGCAGCCCTGTCGCCAGGCTCGTCCCCTCCAGGGCCACGAGCCATTCCGCCAGCACGTTCCGTCAGTCTTTCAGGATTCCCGGTCGGGATACAGGTCGTAGCTCACACCGCCGATCACGACGCGCTCGGCTTTGACCAGACGCTCTCCCGCGCGCGCGGAACGATGCCCGTGCACGGTGATCCACACGCCATTGGCCAGCAGGGAATCGCTCAAACCCGCGTCGGTGTTGCGGTACGGCTGGCCCACCTCCACCACCCAGCGCTCCTCCCCCACCTGGATATCCACCTCTCCATGGGGATAGCCCAGACGCACCTCCACGATCCTGCCCGATACCTCGAACTCCTCGTCCGTGGCCCAGCCCCAGCCATGGTGGGCCCAGGAAACCTGACCAAGCAGCAGCGCAGCTGCCAGCGTCAATGCGTATCGCTTGAACATGCTTCAAAGATACGAAGCCTCGGCCGGAGGGGCCAGGGCTTTTTCCGGTTCAGGGCCTGGCGACCACCTCCCGGTGCAGTCCGCTGAGCACCTCGACATACCTGGGCTCGAAGCTGATCTGGTTGTTGACCCTTCTGCCGAACACGCCGGCCGCCGTGTCCCCGCAGCGCTCGATGGAAGGGTTGTCCCGGGCCACCCCTTTGAGGGTGACCGTGCCGTCGTGCACCTCGATTTCCAGGTGGTGCACCGGCAGCCTTTTCTCAAACAGGATCGACACGAAGGCCTTCTGGACCAGGTAGAGCTGCTCCACCTTGCTCCGGGCCTCTTCCCGCCTGGCGTTGATTTCACCGCTGGCCAGTGTTCTCAGGATCAGGTCGGCGGCCCCCCTGGGTGAAAGCTGGTGGGTGTTGATGACCAGGTCGTACAGATAGGAGGAATCCCAATCGGCGTGGAAAAGGAAACGGTGGAATCCCGAACGCTCGTTGTCCGAATGCTGCGCCAGCAGCAGCGCCTTGTGCAGGTCCTTCCCGGTCTGCTCGCCGAGCTTCCGGACCCGGTCCTGCAGCGGCGCCGCGATCCGGATTTTCAAGACGCCCGGGACCTCGGCGAACATCAGCTGCCCGCCCCTGCCCAGGATGATGCATTCCCCCTGCCGGGCGAACTCGTAGCTGGCCAGCTTCAGGTAATGCAGGTACCTTTCCTTGCCCGAGGATAGCCGGTGCCACAGGTCCGGCCTGCGCTCGTTGAAGGATTCCACTACGGCCTGGGGGAAACCCTTTTCCACGAGCAGCTGTTCCAACCTGGAGTTGTCCAGCATTCTCCAGCCCAGCTCCGCGGCCACCAGCCGGGTGATCTCGTCCCCGTCCGATCCGTATTGCCTGGATATGGTCAGCATGGCGGCACCTCCCCCTGCCTAAAGCATAGGAGCGGGCAGGCCGGCCTCCAAGCATGGATTAACAGGTATGAACCTTGTATGCCAACCTACAGGTCCCCGTCAGCCCAGCTCGTAGCGCAGGAAGGAGGAAAGGTTCACCTTCTCATTGTCGATGCCCAGCTTCTTGCGGATGTTGTGCCGGTGCCGCTCCACGGTCAGGAGGGAAATACGCATCAGCTCGGCGATCTGCTTGTTGGACAGGTTATTGCGGATCAGGTTGCAGACCTCCACCTCCCGTGGACTGAGCCTGACCCGCTCGTCGCGGACCTTGCTGGAGAACGGGGAGGTGACGTCCTCGAGGTTCTGGCGGACCACGTGCAGGTAGGTTTTCCAGTCCTCCGGGGGGGTTTCCGAGCTCTGCATCTTGCCCAGCAGGGGCAGGACCGTCAGCTCGATGTTCATGCTGATCTGATCCCGGAGGGCTTTGCGCTCCAGCTCGACCTGGGAGATGATCTCCTTCAGGGCGATGTTCTTGTTCTGCAGCTCCGCGGCCTGCTCGCGCAGCTCGTGCGTGGTCCGCCTCAGGGAGATTTCCGCCTCCTTCTTCTCGATGATCGCCCCCAGCAGCTCGGCGATGGCCTTCAGCAGCTGCTTCTCCTCTTCCAGGAACGTGGCCCGGGCGGGCCGTGAGCCGCCTTCCAGGCAGGCCACCTCCACAAAGCCGCGCGGGCGCTTTCCCACCTCGATGCTCTCCCGCAGGGCGCTGCTCCGGGGCGAATAGTCCTGCGAGCGGTATTCTCGCCCGCCGTAGGACAGGCGGACGCCGGTCCGCTCCGGGTACTGCCAGGCCTTGGGGATCACCCGGATGATCTCCCGCAGCAGCCTTTCCAGGCTCAGGGAGCGGTGGCTGAACAGCTTCGAGATGTCGTAGAGGCAGTGCAGCTCCTTCATGCGCTCGAGCAAGGCCCTTCTCTGGCCGGATGGTTTCTTCATCTCCGTCTACATTCCGCCTACATATGGAAGATCCTGCGTATGTCATCGCGCGTCGCCTTCAGCCGGTACTGGACGTAGAGCAGCAGCCCGACCAGCGGCAGGAGGCAGCCGAAGACCACCAGCGACCAGCTCAGCCGGAACTCGCCGGAGAAATACAGGTTGACCACCGCCTCCAAACCCGGCACGAACAGGCCGGCGCCGGCCAACACCGCGGCCAGCATGGCGAAGAACCTCGCCCTCCAGGCCCGCGCCACCGCCCAGACCAGGGCGGCCAACGCCCCGGCCAGCACCGTGAGCGGCAGGGCCAGGGCCGGCGCCCAGGGCCTGCCCGGCGTCAGCAGGTCCAGGGCCAGGAGGAACAGGGCCAGCACCGCGGTCCCGGCGGCAAGCAGAAGCAGCCAGTGCCGGCGAAGAAAGAGCAGCAGCGAGGCGGCCGCCCAGAGGAAGGCGACCGCAACCAGCGGGTAGCGGGCCCAGGTCACGGTCATGCTGTAGGCGAAGTCGGCCACCAGGACCACCGCGGCGCCGGTCCCGGCGAACAGCGACCAGATCTCCCAGAGACGCCGGCGGGTCAGGGGAGCGGAAGGGCCTGCGGGAGTCACACCGGAGACGGGAGGCGCCGCCTGCCCTTCCGGCTGCCCCCCCGAAGCGGCGCCCGGCAGAGAGGACAGCGGCCCGCCGCCTCGTCGATCTGGACTCCGCAGTTGCGGCAGACAGTCATAAGCTCTCAACCTCCGAAACACGTACCGTGATGCCGCTGCCGGCCAGCGTCGTGAAGAAGAGCCTCTCCAGCTCGCGGCTCTCCACGATGCTGCTGAAGGTCACGGCCAGCTCATCCTGGTAACTGATGACCGTGCAGGTCTTCTTGGTCGTCCGCCCGGGAGACATCACGATTTCGAAAGACTCGACCTGCTCCGCCATCTCCGCGGGCAGCTCGACCCGGCCCAGGTTGGAAAGCACCCCGGAATAGATGCGGGCCGAAAGGTGATGATACAGCCAGCCCAGGAAGATGTCCTTCACGAACAGCGGCGTGGCCCGGATGACGGGCATGAGCTCCGCTCCCACGTTGCGGGTGATCTGCCGGCTCAACTCCCGCCGGTCCACTTCCATCTGCATGCTGTGGTGCACGCGCTGCACGAGCTCTTCCAGGTCTGTAGGGCCCCAGGCGCATGTCCGCTTCCGGGGATACGTACAGGGAGAAATTGCGCATCGTGACGGAGGGAAAGAAGCGCCGCATGTTCACCGGCACCTCCAGGCGCACGACGGAGCTGGAGGGCCTGCCGCCGTCACGAACCTCGGCCTCGTACAGCCGGCCCAGGCAGAACATGTACAGGCCGGTCAGGTACTCCGTGAGGGTGACCCCCTGCTCCCTGGCCAGGGCGAGCATCCGGGAGGTCGGCATTCTCCCGGTGAGGATCCGCCAGTAGCGCTGCGGCGGAGGCTCCTCGGCGAGGTGGTAGGCGGCGGCGTAGCCGGCCGGTCCCGGCCCGCCCTTGCCGAAGTGCTTGCGGTGGCCGTCCTCGGCTTCCTGCGGATCGGCGCTCTCCTGGGGATCCAGCAGATCCGGCCGCCTGGCGACGGGGATCCCGCACCGCCGCAGGTACTCCGCCAGCAGCGAGCTCAGAAAACGCAGGGCTCCGGCGCCGTCGGTCAGTATGTGGGAGAACTCCACCGCGATGGTCCGCTGCCTGGCACGGACGCGCAGCAGGTGCCCGGTCCGGCCCGGTTCCGGCATGGCCGCCAGCGGCGAGCCGTCCAGCAGCTGCACCCGGGGCGTGTCCGCGTGCCGCTGCAGGTAGTACCAGAACAGCCCACGCCGCAGGTGGACCTGGTAGTAGGGGCAGCGCCGCACGAGCGCGTCCACGGCCTGCTGCAGCGCGGACAGCCTGATCGGGGCCCGCAGCCTGGCCGAAAGGCGGAACACCGCGGGGGACAGCTTGGAGGAGGCGGTGGGGTATATTTTCGCGGCGTTGTCCAGGGGCAGCCAGGACGGGTCCGGCGGGGAGCTGCTCAAGCGGGATCCGAGCCTCGGGGCTGGCAGGCCTGCATATACGAAAATCATAGCAGGTCGCCCCGATGATCCGCAAGGCTGGGGAAGGCGATGCCCCGGTGCCACTTCAGCCCGCCGGCGGGGTTGCAGTGGCATGAAGAAAACAACGATCCTGATCGGCCTGCTGCTGGCGGCGATGTCCGCGGCCGCCTTCGGCGAAAGCTTTCGCCTGGGGACCAGCGTCGGGGCGGAGCTGTTGGACCGCCCCACCTTCGAGTCGATCCAGCAGGAGTTCGACGAGGGGACCAACCTGCTCTCCGGGTTGTACTGGGAAGTGCTGCGGGACCACGTGGGCTTCGGCATGACCTACCTGGTGGACTTCCAGCGCCTGGACTCGCCGTACCCGGAAATGGAATACCTCTGGTTCGTCGACTGGGTCGGCTCCTTCGACCTGCGCTATCACTTCTTCGAGGATTTCTTCCTGGACCCCTTCCTGGAGGCCGGCCTGGGCAGCGCCGGGCGGGTGGACATCAGCTCCTACGAGGAGAACGGCCTGCCGGGGGTGGAGGATCCGCTGCAGCTGTCGGTGTTCGGGCAGGTGGGCGGCGGGCTGGCCTTCCGGCTGTCCGGGCTGCACCTGGGGGCCCGCCTGCTGTATCGGGTCTTCAACAATGTTCCCCCGGCCACCGAGTTCCAGCCCTACCCGCTGAAGGGCTTCCGCTTCGACCTGTTCGGGGGCTTCAGCCTCTAAGCGTGAGCGTCAACGGGCGAGCAGCTCGCGGAGGGAGCCGTACACCCTCTTGTCGCCCGGAAGCCGGATGTTCCAGTTGGCCGTGTTGGAGGCCGGGTGGACCAGGCGGGTGATGGCCGGAATCCCGGCCGCGGCCGCCTGGTACCGCCGGTCCTCCTCCCGGAAGGCGATGAAGGTGAAAATGCGCGCCAGGTCCGCGGAACCCTTGACCGTGCTCAGGTGCAGCCGCTTGTGCTCCCGCTGGGCAGCCGGGAAATTCTTGTTCACCAGCGAGATCAGGATGAAGGCCTTGAGCTGCTCCTGCCGGCCCAGCAGCTTCAGGAGCTCCGCAGCGGGCTCGGCGCACACGTACAGCCAGGCGTTTTCCTGCGGGTAGACCACGACGAAATCGAAGCTCAGGCCGTGGTAGATGTCCTTCACCACCGCCGGCACCGGCTCCTTCTGCTTCGCGTACCACCACCAGGGCACCACCGCTTTGGCGGAGCTGGCTTCCACGACCTTGCAGTAGCCCGCGTCCGGGTGGATGCCGCGCGTGGGCAGCTTCCCGTCCCAGCGGGCGGGATTGGTATTGGCGATGACCTTGATCTTGGCCAGGTTCTTGTTGGGGTCGTCGCCGATCAGGTGGGAGAGCAGAAAAGCCCGTAGGTGCGGGTAGAACTTCGGGTCCATCCTTCTAATATAGCACGAACCGCTCAGCGCTTCCTCAAGGCGGAGCCGCCCAGATAGGCCTCCTGGATGCGGGCGTCGGAGCGCAGTTGGCCGGCGGTGCCTTCCGCCGCGATGCGCCCGGTCTCCAGCACGTAGCCGCGGCTGGCCAGGGTCAGGGCCTGCTGGGCGTTCTGCTCCACCAGCAGGATGGCCACGCCCTGGCGGTTGATCTCCTGGATGATCCGGAAGATCAGGCCCACCAGGATGGGGGCCAGTCCCAGGGAGGGCTCGTCCAGCAGCAGGACGCGCGGCGCGCTCATCAGGGCCCTGCCGATGGCCAGCATCTGCTGCTCCCCTCCGGAAAGGGTGCCCGCCAGCTGCCGCCGCCGCTCCTGCAGCAAAGGGAACAGCCCGAACACCCTTTCCCGCGCCCGCTCGACCTCCGCCTGGCGCCCTGCGGCGGGTGAAGGCCCCCAGGTTGAGGTTCTCCTCCACCGACAGGGTGGCGAACACCTTGCGCCCTTCCGGCGCGTGGGAAATGCCCCGCAGCACGATGTCGTAGGCGGGGGCGCCGTGCAGGGGAACGTCGAGGAAACGGATTTCCCCGGAGCTGGGCGGGAGCAGGCCCGAGATGGCCCGCAGCAGGGTGCTCTTGCCGGCCCCGTTGGCTCCCAGGACCGTGACCACCTCCCCTTCCTCCAGATGCAGGCTCACCCCCTGGAGCGCCTCCAGGGCCCCGTAGCGGATGCTCAGGTTCCGCACCTGCAGGATCGGCGCCATGCTACGCCCCCGCCCCCAGGTAGGCCTCGATCACCACGGGGTCCCGGTAGATCTCCCGGGGCAGGCCCTCGGCGATCTTCCTGCCGCCGTCCATGACGGTGACCCGGTCGGAGATGCCCATCACCACGTTCATGTCGTGCTCGATCAGCAGCACGGTCAGCTGCTCCTCGCGGATGATGCGCCGGATGAACTCCATCAGGTCCTCGGTCTCCCGCGGGTTCAGGCCGCTGGAGGGCTCGTCCAGCACCAGCAGGCGCGGCGAGGTGGCCAGGGCCCGGGCGATCTCCAGCTGCCGCTGGCGGCCGTAGGCGATGTTGCGGGCCAGCTCGTCGCGCCAGTCCCACAGCCCCACCTGCCGCAGGCGGTGTTCGGCGTCCCGCAGTATGGCCTTCTCCTCCGTCGCCTGGCGCCGGGTGGCCAACAGCGAGGCGGCCAGCCCCGCGTGAGTACGGCAGTGCCGGCCGGCCATGACGTTCTCCCGGCAGGTCAGGTTGGAGAACAGGCGGATGTTCTGGAAGGTGCGGGCGATGCCCCGCTCCACGATGCGGTGCGGCTTCAGGCCGGTGATGTCCCGCCCTTCGAAGAGCACCCGGCCCCGTTCGGGCCGGTAGATGCCGGTGACCACGTTGAACACCGTGGTCTTGCCCGCGCCGTTGGGGCCGATCAGGCTGTGGATCTGCCCTTGACGAACCTTCAGGTCCAGCTCGCCCACTGCCGTCAGCCCGCCGAACAGCTTGCTCAGGGCGGTGGTTTCCAGCACGACCTGGGCGGGGTCAGTCATGGCGCCGCCACAGCCGGCTCAGCAGGTCGCGGGCCTCCAGGCCGCCGCGGCGGCGGGGCCAGAAGCCGCCGGGACGGAACATCATCATCAGGATCATGGCCAGCCCGAACACCAGCATGCCGGTAGGTGGCGAAGGGGCGGAAGATCTCCGGGAACAGGCTGATGGCCGCCGCCCCGATCACCACCCCCGGGACCGAGCCCATGCCGCCGATCAGCACGATGCAGAACATCAGGCAGGATTCCCAGAAGGTGAAGCTTTCCGGGGAAACCACCATGAGCTTGCCGGCGTACAGGTTGCCCGCCACCCCGGCCAGCACGGCCCCCAGCACGAAGGCCAGCAGCTTGTGGCGCCGCACGTCGATGCCCGTGGCCTGGGCGGCCACCTCGTCCTCCCGGATGCAGTTCCAGGCCCGGCCGATGCGGGAGCGCTGCAGGCGCCGCAGGGCCAGGATGGCCAGCCCCACCACGATCCAGACCAGGAAGTAGTGCTCCCGCGAGGAATCCAGCACCCAGAAGCCCAGGGAGGGGGCGGCGATGCCGTACACCCCGTTGGGCCCGCCGGTCAGGCCGAAGGGATTGTTGATCAGGGCCAGGCGCACGATCTCCCCCATGCCGATGGTCACGATGCACAGGTAGTCGCCCCGCAGGTGGATCACCGGCGAGGTGACCAGGTAGGCGAACAGCCCGGCGGCCAGGGCGCTCACCGGCAGCAGGAGCAGCACCGGGATGCCGAAGCGGGTGTTCAGGATGGCCGTGGTGTAGGCGCCGATGGCGTAGAAGCCGGCGTGCCCCAGGTCGTAGAGGCCCACCTCGCCCAGCACGATGTTCAGGCTCAGGCCCAGCAGGGCGTAGATGCCGAAGAAGAAGCCCACGTCCACGAAGTAGGCGCCGGCCACGAAGGGGTAGACCGCGAACAGGGCCAGGACCAGCGGCAGGCCGGCGCGGCGCAGGCCGGCCGCCAGCGAGGCCGGAAGGCGGGCGCTCACGCCTCAGACCTTCTCCGGCGATCTTCTCGCCGAACAGCCCGGTAGGCCGGAAGATCAGCACGAGGATCAGGATCAGGAAGACGAACACGTCCTTCCAGGCGGTGGAGATGTAGGCGCTGGCCAGCATCTCCAGCACGCCCAGGATCAGCCCGCCGAACATGGCCCCCGGGAGGTTGCCGATCCCGCCCAGGATGGTGGCGGTGAAGGCCTTCAGCCCGTAGCTCCAGCCCATGGTGAAGCTGATCTGGCGGTAGTACATGCCCACCATCACCCCGGTGAGCGCCCCCAGGGCCGGGCCCAGGGTGAAGATGAAGCGGATGACCCTGTTGAAGTTGATGCCCATCAGCGCGGCGGTGTCCCGGTCCAGGGCCGTGGCCCGCACCGCCGCCCCCCAGGTGGTCTTCTGGATGAGGAAGTACAGGCCGGCCATGAGGGCGAAGGAGATGCCCAGGATGGCCAGCTGCAGCGCCGTGAAGGCGAAGGCCCCCACCTCCAGGCGCAGGTTGGGGATGAGCGCTGGCCGGGTAGGCCTGGTAGCGCGGCCCCCAGACGATCATGATGAGGTTCTGCAGGATGATCGAGGCGCCCAGGGCCGACACCACGGCCGGCAGCCGGCCCGCCGGGTAGATCGGGCCGGTAGGCCACCCGTTCCACCAGGACGCCCACCAGGGCCAGGCTCAGGGCCGCCGCGGCCATCGCGGCCAGCATGCCCGTCCACGGCCCCAGGTGGGTCGTCAGCACGGCGGAGCCGAACACCAGCAGGGTGTAGCCCAGGTAGGAGCCCAGGGCGAAGAAGTCCCCGTGGGCGAAGTTGATCAGCTTCAGCACGCCGTAGACCATGGAGTAGCCCAGGGCGATCAGCCCGTAGAACGACCCGATGGTGAGGCCGTTGATCAACTGCTCGAGGAAGACCCGCATGCTCCCGGGCTACTTGGAGATGACGATCCTTCCCTGGTCGTCCACGACGTACAGGTAGAACGGCACCCCCTCGCGGTCGCCCTTGGCGGTGAAGCCGATCTGGCCGGTGATGCCCTGCACCCCGTCCACCTTGTCCCGCAGGTAGTCGGCCAGCACGGTGCCGTCGGTGGAGCCGGTCTTGTCGATGGCGTAGGCGATGATGTTGACCGCGTCGGCGGCGTAGACCGGCCACGGGCTGGAGGGGATCTCCCCGTACTTGTCCTTGTAGGCCTTCAGGAACTCCGCGGCCTCGGGCGCTGGGCAGGTCGCCCGGCAGGGGCTCGTTGGTCATGTAGCAGCCCTTGGCCACCTCGAGGCCGGCGATCTTGATGAACTCGTCGTTGATGGCGGCGTTGCCGCCCGACGAACGGGCAGGTGATGCCGATCTCGCGGGCCTGGGTCACCAGCAGGGCGGCCTCGGCGTAGTAGCCCGTGTAGTACCAGACTTCGGGCCTGGTCTCGCGCATCTTGGTCAGGGGCACCCGGAAGTCCTTCTCCCCGGGGGTGATCGCGTCGTAGTAGACGATCTCCACCTTGCCGGCGTCGACCAGGGACTTGAGCGCGTCACGGGTGTTCTCGGCCAGTCCTTTGCCGAAGGCGGTGTTGTCGTGCATGATGGCGATGCGGCGGGCCTTGAACTTCTGCGGCACGTACTCGGCGAAGAACAGCCCCTGGGAGTCGTCCCGGCCGCAGGTGCGGAAGAAGTACTTCAGGCCCCGCTCGGTCAGGCGCACCGCGGTGACGCCGTAGCCGATGTTCACCATCTTGGCCTTCTCGTAGATGTTGGAAGCCGGCTCGCAGATGGAGGAGCCGTAGGTGGACACGGAGGCGACCACGCCCTTGCGGCCGGTCATCTTGGTGGCCGCCAGGGCGCCGGTCTTGGGCTCGCCCGCGTCGTCCTCGACGACGATCTGGATCTGACGTCCCCCGAGGATGCCGCCCTTCTGGTTGATGAGCATGGCGGCGATCTCGCAGGACTGCTTGGCCATCTGGCCCTCGTAGGCCCAGGCCCCGGTGATGGGCCCCTGCATGCCGATCAGCACCGGGCCCTGGCCCTGTTCGGTCGCGCCCCCGGCGAAGCCGCTGAGGGCGACGAGCACCATAAGGAAGGAAAGGGCGATGTGTTTTTTCATGCTGCTTTATAGCCGCCGCGCGGCCGGGTGTCAAGGAAGCCGGCGCGGCAGCACCGCTTCCAGGAACTGGGCGTACACTTCCCAGGACCTCTCCCCGTAGCCGCCGGACATCAGCCAGGCGGAAGGCACGCCGAGCCGCTGGAGGAATTCGTAGACCGTCAGGTCCCTGGACAACAGCTGGGCCAGGGACAGGCGCAGCTGGCTGGTGGAAGGAAGCTCGTCATGCTCGTAGGGATCGGCTCCGTCCACCACCACGGCCAGGTCGGGCACGGAAAGTTGGGCCAGGCGTTCCAGCCCCCCGGCCAGCAGGTCCAGGTAGCGCCCTTCCTCGCCCTCGCCAACCGGCAGGTCCACGTCGCTGGGTATGAAAGAGGGGTTGGGGCGGCCCTGGGCGTCCTGCTCCGGCTCGTCCAGGGGCCAGCCGCGGGCCATGTGGATGCTCAGGGTCCGGATGCTCTCATCCCCCCGGGTGATCGCCGCGGTGCCGTCCCCCTTGTGGGCGTCCACGTCGATGACCCAGGCCTTGCCCACCTCCCCCCGGTCCTGCAGCTTGCGCAGGGCGATGACCGTGTCGTTGAGCAGGCAGAAGCCCTTGCCCCCCTCGTGCTGGGCGTGGTGCGTGCCGCCACCGAAGTAGTAGCAGAAGCCGCTGGCCAGGGCCTGCCGGCAGCACTGATACGTGCCGGAGACCATGTGCAGGGCCTGCTCCAGCAGCTCCCGCAGGGGCCTCCGCGCGGAGTCCGGGTCATAGCGGTAGGGCCGGCCGGACTCGTCGCGCAGCTCGAAGGTGCGGATGATCTCTTCCTCCAGCCCATTGGAGTACAGCCGGGCCACGTACTCCGGCGAGTGGGCGCGCAGCAGGTCGGCGCGCTGGATCGGCTCCCCGGCGTGGTCCAGGTGCCACTCCGCCCGGCGCGGCCCCAGCACGGGGTGGTCCAGCAGGCGCTGGAAGGTCTTGGCGGCCCGGCTGTCGTAGACCGGGATCTGGATGCCGAAATCCAACAGCTCCAGCCGATCCGTGTCGCTGTAGATCACCATTGGGGTCGGGCGTTCCAGGCCAGGTTGCGGATCCCCGTCAGCTCGATATAGGTGAAGGGGCCGCCCCCATAGTCGTGCACGCCGGTCCCGGCCACGGGGATGCGCAGGCCGCTGACCTCGCCCCACCCGCTCATCGGCGTGGACCAGCGGTCGGGAAGCATCCGGCCCTTCACCTCCGCGAAGCGGTCCGCCGATTCCCAGTCCAGCAGGCGCCCCTGCGCGTCGAAGCTCAATGCGGCCCGCACCGTGTAGCCGGCGTGGCTCAGGGAAAGCTCGGCCCGCCGGTCATCCAGCTGCCTCCAGGAGGCGGGCACCGAGAAGTAGGCCAGCGGGCAGACCAGCAGGTCGTTGAGGAAGGTGACCAGGCCGGAGCGGTCCATCTCCGGCCCTCGCGAGTCGGCCACGGTAAACAGGTTCAGCAGCTTGATGAACATGCGCCCCCGGCCTCCGACATAGGAATCGATGCCGGCGAGCGGAGCCTTCAGTCCGCGGATGTAGAATACCCGGGAGGGCTCGGAAAGCAGGTTGTACTGCCGGGCCACCACGGGCATCCAGGCGGACTCGGGCCCCCTGCGGATCCGGCCCTCCAGGCTGAAGGAGAAGCTGTCGATGCGCGGCTTGCCCACCACGCCCGCAGTACTCCAGGTAGCGGCGCACCACCGACGGCAGGGGGCTCAGGTCCGCGGCCGTGATCAGGCCCCTCCTGTCCTGCTCCGGAGGCAGAGCCTGGATGCAGGAGCGGGCCCGGCGCTCCATGCTCTTCATGGGATTTCACCCTATCCGCGCGGCAGGGACGTGTCAACGCGGGAGGCCGGGCGGACGGTCCCCCTACCCCTTGTTTTTGCGATTGAGTATTATTCTCAGATGGAGCGAAACCAGCCCAACTTCCCCGAGCTGCCGCTGCCGGAAAACCTGGAGCGTTTTCCCGACCTGCACCCCTCCTTGGACGCCCGGTCCGCGGTCACCGAGGCCAACCGCTGCCTGTCCTGCTTCGACGCGCCCTGTACCGCCGCCTGCCCCACCCACATCGACGTGCCGCGCTTCATCAAGAAGATCGCCAGCGGCAACCTGCCCGGCTCCGCCAAGAGCATCCTGGAGGCCAACGTCCTGGGATTGAGCTGCTCCCGGGCCTGCCCGGTGGAGGTGCTCTGCGAGGGGGCCTGCGTGATGCACCGCTACAACCAGAAGCCCATCGAGATCGGCAGGCTGCAGCGCTACGCCATGGAGGACTTCTTCGCCAACTGGCAGGCCTCCAGCCCGCCACCGCCGGTGAGCCACCCGGAAAAGGTGGCCTGCGTCGGCGGCGGGCCCGCCTCCCTGGCCTGCGCGGCGGAGCTGCGCCGCGCGGGATACGCGGTGACCGTGTTCGACAACCGCCCCCTGCCCGGGGGCCTGACCACCTACGGGGTGGCGGAGTACAAGCTGCGCGCCTCCGACAGCCAGCGCGAGGTGGAAAGGCTGGCCGCCCTGGGCGTGGAGTTCCGCCGGGGGGAGGTGGGCAGCGACCCGAGCCTGGAGCAGCTGGAGTCGGAGTTCACCCTGGTCTTCCTCGGCCTGGGCCTGGGGGCCATGCAGCGCCTGGGCATCCCCGGAGAGCAGGCCGCCGGAGTGCTGGACGCCCTCAGCTTCATTGCCCGGTACAAGACCGCACCCCGGCTTCGCGGTGGGCCGCCGGGTGGTGGTGATCGGGGGAGGCAACACCGCGATCGACGCCGCCAATGCGGCCCGCCGCCTGGGAGCCGAGGAGGTCCATGCTGTTCTACCGGCGCACCGAGAGCCAGATGCCGGCCTTCCCCTTCGAGTTCGAGCACTCCCTGCTGGAAGGGGTGAAGTTCCACTGGCTGGCCCAGCCGCTGGAAATCACGGTCCAGGACGGCCGCGCGGCCGCCGTGCGCTTCCTGCGCACGCGCCTGGCCGGGCCGGACGCCGGCGGGCGGCGGCAGCCGGAGCCCGTCCCGGGTTCCGAGTTCGAAGTGCCCTGCGACCTGGTGATCCCCGCGCTGGGACAGGCCCGCCTGGCCGAGCTGTGGGGGCAGGCCCGCGGCATCCGCCTGGAGGGCGGCCTGATCGCGGTGGAGCGCGGCAGCGGGCGGACCAGCAATCCGCGCTACTACGCCGGCGGGGACTGCGTCAACGGCGGGCGCGAGGTGGTGGACGCGGTGGCCGACGGCAAGCGGGCCGCCCTGGCGATGAAAGAGGCGATGGAGACCATGGCTGATCTTTCCACGGTGTTCATGGGCATTCGCTTCCCCCAACCCCTTCTGGCTGGCCTCCGCGCCGCCGACCAACAGCGGCGAGCAGATCATGCGGGCCTTCGACGCGGGCTGGGGCGGCGCGGTGTGGAAGACCATCGGGGAGCCGGTCGTCAACACCGCTTCGCGCTACTCCTCGGTGGACTGGAACGGCCAGCGCATGATGGGCCTGAACAACATCGAGCTGATCTCCGACCGCCCGGTGGAGGACAACCTGCGGGAGATCGCCGAGGTCAAGAAGCGCTACCCGCAGCCACGCGGTGATCGCCTCCCTGATGGTGGAGTCCAAGCGGGAGGCCTGGCACGACATCGTCAAGCGCGCGGAGGACGCCGGGGCCGACGGCCTGGAGCTGAACTTCGGCTGCCCGCACGGGATGAGCGAGCGCGGCATGGGCGCCGCGGTGGGGCAGGTGCCCGAGTATTCCTGCCAGATCACCGAGTGGGTCAAGGAGGCGGCGCGCACCCCGGTGATGGTCAAGCTCACGCCGAACGTCACCGACATCCGCCTGGTGGCCCGCGCCGCCCGCCGCGGCGGGGCCGACGCGCTGTCGGCCATCAACACCATCAACTCCATCACCGGCATCGACCTGGACACCCTGACCCCGCGGCCGGACGTCGGCGGGATGTCGGCCCACGGCGGCTACTGCGGGCCGGCGGTCAAGCCCATCGCGCTGCACCTGGTGCAGCAGATCGCCTCCGACCCGGAGGTGGGCCTGCCCATCTCGGGCATCGGCGGGATCAGCGGCTGGCGGGAGGCCGCGGAGTTCATCCTGCTGGGCTGCGGCACCGTGCAGGTGTGCACGGCGGTCATGCACTACGGCTACCGCATCGTGGAGGACATGATGCGACGGGCTTTCCAACTGGATGGACGAGAAGGGCTACCGCGGCCTGGAGGACTTCCGCGGGCGCGAGCCTGGGCCGGGTCACGGAGTGGAAGCACCTGGACCTGAACTACAAGATCGTGGCCCGCATCGATTCCTCCAAGTGCATCGGCTGCGACCTGTGCTACGTGGCCTGCTGGGACGGGGCGCACCAGTGCATCCACCACGAAGGCCGCCCGCTGCCCGCCGCCCTGGAGGCGGCCAGCCGGGCGAGCATCACCGTGACCCCGATCGCCAAGCTGGACCGGGGCGGCAATGGCCACGGGGAAGGCTCCGCGCCCGCCCTGCAGGTACCGTTCGTGGACGAGGAGGAGTGCGTGGGCTGCAACCTCTGCTCCCTGGTCTGCCCCGTGGAGAGCTGCATCACCATGGAGAAGGTGGAAACCGGAAAGCCCAAGGAGAGTTGGGAGCAGCGCACCGCGGGCCGCACCTACAGCCGGCCCGGACAAGCCTGAGAAGGGGAGGCAATGGCCAGCACGCTGATCCGCAACGGGAAGGTGGTCACCGCCGCGAAAACGCGGGCCGCGGACGTCCTGATCGAAGGGGAGCAGATCAAGGAGGTGCGGCCGGGCATCCCGGCTTCGGCCGCCGGGCGGGTGATCGACGCCGCGGGGCCTGTACGTGCTGCCCGGGCGGCATCGACGCCCACACGCACCTCGACATGCCCTTCGGCGGCACCACCTCCAGCGACGATTTCGAAACCGGCACGCGCGCGGCGGCCTTCGGCGGGACCACCACCCTCGTGGACTTCGCCATCCAGGCCCGCGGGCACGCGCATGCGCGCAGGCGCTGGACACCTGGTGGAAGAAGGCCGAGGGCAGCGCCGGCATCGACTACGGCCTGCACATGATCATCACCGACCTGGGCGAGGCGGGCCTGGAGGACATGGACGACATGGTGCGGGAGGGCGTGGCCAGCTTCAAGCTGTTCATGGCCTACCCCAACGTGCTGATGGTGGACGACGCCACCATCTTCAAGGCCCTGTCGCGCAGACGGCGAAAAACGGCGCCCTGATCTGCATGCACGCGGAGAACGGCAGCGTGATCGACGTGATCGTGCGCCAGGGCCCTGGCCGAGGGCAAGACCGCGCCCGGTCTACCACGCGCTGACCCGCCCGCCCCGCGCCGAGGCGGAGGCGGTGCACCGCGCCATCGCCCTGGCCGAGATCGCCGGCGCGCCGGTCTACATCGTGCACCTGTCCTCGGAGGACGCGCTGAACGAGGTGCGGGAGGCGCGCGACCGCGGGGTGCCGGCCTACGCCGAGACCTGCCCGCAGTACCTGCTGCTGTCCGTGGAGGAGCTGGAGCGCCCGGGCTTCGAGGGGGCCAAGTACGTGTTCACCCCGCCGCTGCGCCCGAGGGAGCACCAGCCCAAGCTCTGGGACGGCCTGAAGCAGGACCACCTGCAGGTGGTCTCCACCGATCACTGCCCCTTCTGCTTCGAGGACCAGAAGGTCCTGGGCAAGGACGACTTCACCAAGATCCCCAACGGCGGCCCCGGCATCGAGAACCGCCTGCAGCTGCTCTATCACCACGGGGTGAACGCCGGGCCAGCTCTCCCTGAACCGCTTCGTGGAGCTGACCTCCACCACCCCGGCCCGCCTGTTCGGCATGTACCCGCGCAAGGGGGAGATCGCCCCGGGCAGCGACGCGGACCTGGTGCTCTGGGACCCGCAGGCGCCGCACACCATCAGCGCCAAGACGCACCACATGCGGGTGGACTACTCGATGTTCGAGGGCTTCCAGGTGCGGGGCAACGCCCGCCAGGTGTTCTCGCGCGGAGAGCTGATCGTGGACGGGGAGCGCTTCCTGGGCCGGCCGGGGCGGGGGCGCTACCTGAAGCGAAAGCCCCACGGCGGGGCCTGGAAATAGGCCGCGCGGGCGCGGGGGCTTGGAAATATTTATAATATCGATTATAATTATTTCATGGCAGCCATCCTCGTGAAAGACGTGCCCGACGAGTTGCGAAACTTCTTCAAGGCGCTCTGCGCCGAGCGGGGAAAGACCATGCGGGAAGGAATCATCGAGCTGATGCGCAAGGCGGTTGAGAGCCGGCGCGGTGCCAGGAGGTAGAGCGTGAGGTTTTTCCAGGCGGGCAATCTCAAGGATCTGACGGCGGAGGATCTGGATGAGCTGCGGAAGGAAATCCGGACCCTGAAGCGGGAGCTCGGCGCCGAGCTGCTGGGCAGGCAGAGGAGCTGCGCGCACTGCGGGCAGCGCATCGGCGACTGCCTGCGGGGGGCCAAGTACTGCTCCGCCTGGCACAGGCACCTGGACGCTCACCGCGACCGCCCGCCCGGCTCCCGGCTGCAGTTCGAGTGCAGGCGCGCCCTGCACCGGCTCAAGGCCCTGCGCCAGCCGGCCGCCAGGTCCGGCGGCGACGGGGCGGAGGCAGCAGCGCCCACCGGCATGCCGGCGGCGCTGCGCAGCATGCGCATCCGCCGGATCCTGAAGGAATTCCGCTCGATCACCGGAGAGGCCCTCAAGAGCTCCCTGCGCTCCCTGCGGGGCTCCTGAGGGGAATAAAGGAGGAGCACATGCAGAAGAAGCTTTATGTCGGCGGCCTGTCATATTCAGTCACCGATGAGCAGTTGCGCAGTCTCTTCGCCGCCCACGGCACCGTGGAGTCCGCCAATGTCGTCAGGGACAAAAGCTCTGACAGCTCCCGCGGTTTCGGTTTCGTGGAAATGAGCAGCCAGGAGGAGGCCGAAAAGGCCATCGCCGCCTTGAACAATACGCAGTTCGAAGGCCGCAGCCTGAACGTCAACCTGGCCAAGCCGCGCGAGGACGGCCCCCGCGGGGGCGGCCGCGGCAGGCCCCAGAACCGCTGGTGAGCCGCACCGGGAGCGGAGTCGGCCCACTCCCGGTTCTTTCCTTCCCCACTCCCGGATAGTATCTTTTCCCTGCGTGCGTAATCCGATCCTGGCGCTCCTGGCCGGCGGTCTGGTCCTGACAGCCTGTTCCGCTCCGCTTTCCACCGTGGCGCGCGGCACCGAAGCCATGGGCACGGTGGTCAACGTCACCGCGGCGGCCGGAAGCGAAGAGCTGGCCGGGCGGGCCGTGGAGGCCGCCTTCGCCGAGTTCCGCCGGCTGGACGCCCTGCTCAGCCATTACTCGGACCAGCTCGGAGGTGGGCCGCCTGAACCGGGAAGGCCGCCTGGCGGGGCCCTCCCCGGAGCTGCAGGACAACCTGCGAAAATCCCTGGAGTACGGCGCCCTGAGCGGCGGGGCCTTCGACATCACCGTGCAGCCGATCCTGGACCTCTACGACCGCAGCTTCCGCGAGCTGAAACGGGCCCCCACCGACGAGGAGGTCCGGCGGACCTTGCCCCTGGTGGACTACCGGCGCATCCAGCTGGCGGAGGGCTCCATCCGCCTGGGCCCCGGCCAGAAGATCACCCTGGGCGGGATCGCCAAGGGCTATGCCGTGGACCGGGCCCTGGAGATCATGCGGGCCATGGGCGTGCGCAACGCCCTGGTGGCCGGCGGCGGAGACATCCGCACCTTGGGGCGGGCGGAAGGCCGCCGCGACTGGCTGGTGGCCCTGCGCAATCCGCGCGATCCAAAGGATTTCATCACCCGCATCCGCTGCACGGACCTGGCCGTTTCCACCTCCGGGGACTACGAGCGCTACTATGATCCGGACAAGAACTTCCACCACATCGTCAATCCGCTCACCGGCTACTCGGCCACGGAGCTGATCTCCGTGACCATCGTGGGGCCCGCCTCCTTCGACGTCGACGCCCTGGCCACTACCGTCTTCGTGCTCGGCCTGGAGAAGGGGATGAAGCTGATCGGGTCCCTGAAGGGCTACGAAGGGCTGCTGATCACCCGCGACCGCCGCATCCACCGCACCGCCGGTTTCGCCCGCTACGAGCTGCCATAGAACCGCAATAACCGCAATATCGGAGGTATTCCATGTCATCCCTGAATCCCACCCTGGTGGCCGACGGCATCTGGCGCCTTTCGGCCAACGCGGGGCAGGACATTTTGTTTGAAGGCCTGTGGCCCCTGCCGCATGGGGTGTCCATGAACTCGTTCCTGGTCAAGGGCCGGGAGTGCGCCCTGATCGACGGGGTCTGCGGCTGGGACGGGGTGCCCCAGACCCTGCTGGCCCAGCTGGAGCGCATGGGGGTGCGCCTGCAGGACATCCGCTACGTCGTGCTCAACCACCTGGAGCCGGACCACACCGGCTGGCTGGAGCCCTTCGCCCGCCTGCACCCGGACTTCACGCTCTGCGCCAGCGCCCGGGGGTTGGGAATGGCCGACTCCTTCTATGGCCTGGGCCAGGAGCGGCGAGCGGTCGGCACCGGGGACCAGCTGGAGCTGGGCGGGGGCAAGGTCCTGGAGTTCCACGAGATCCCCAACGTGCACTGGCCGGAAACCATCGCCACCTGGGAGCCGGGCACGGGGACCCTGTTCTCCTGTGACGCCTTCGGCTCCTTCGGGGCCATCGGCGAAGCCCCCTACGACGACCAGCTTTCCGAGCCCGAGCTGGCGCTGTTCGAAGAGGAAAGCCTGCGCTACTTCGCCAACATCCTGGCCGCCTTCTCCTCCTCGGTGGAGCGGGCCCTGCGCGCCCTGAAGGCCCTGCGGCCCCGGATCGTGGCCCCGGCCCACGGCCCGGTCTGGCGCCGGGACCCGGGACGCATCCAGTCCTGGTACGAGCGCTACTGCGCCTGGGGGCGCGGGCCGGCCGAGCCGGAAATCACGGTGATCTGGGGCAGCATGTACGGCATGACCGAGCGGGCGGTGGCGAGCGTGCTGGAGGGCATCGCCGAGGAAGGGGTGCGGGCCCACGTGTTCCGCGTCCCGCAGAGCCACGTCTCGCCCATCCTGGCCGCGGCCTGGCGATCCACCGGCATCGCCGTCGGCGCTCCGGTCTACGAATACCGCCTGTTCCCGCCGGTGGCCGCCGTCCTGGACGAGTTGGCCCGCAAGAAGGTGGTGCGGAAGAAGGTCCTGGCCTTCGGCTCCTTCGGCTGGCTGGCCGGAGGGGGCGGCAAGGAGCTGGCGGAGATCGTGGAGCGCTATCGGCTGGGCTGGGAGCTCCTGCCCCCGGTGGAGTTTCCTGGCGCCCCGCGGGAGGAGGCTCAGGCCAGGCTGCGGGAAGCCGGGCGCGGGCTGGCCCGCGAAGTCCGGGCCGCCTCGGCGGACTCGGGCAGCACGCGGGCGCAGCCCAGGCAGGTCTCCCCGTCGTAGAACACCGTGAACTGCCCCGGGGCGATGCCGGGGTCCCCGCGCTCCAGGCTGACCTCCCAGTTGCCCCCGCCTGCCGGGCGGGCCGTGGCAGGGATCGTGGTTGGACCGTGCCTCAGCTTCACCGCCAACTTCCGGCCGGGCAGCGGCGGACCGCCGATCCAGTGCCCGGGCCCCACCCGGTAGCGGTCCCGGACCTCGGCGGCCAGGTGCAGGCGGTGCGTGACGCGCACGGTGTTGCCCAGAGGCTCCTTGGCCGCCACGTACCAGGGCCCGCCGGCCAGGCCCAGGCCGGCGCGCTGGCCGATGGTGAAGAACCAATGCCCCGGGTGCTCGCCCAGGATGCGGCCGCTGCCCAGCTCCACGATCGGCCCGGCCTGCCTCCCCAGGAAATAGCGCAGGAAGCCGCGGTAATCGATGCGTCCCAGGAAACAGATGCCCTGGCTGTCCGGGCGACTTTGGGTGGGCAGGTCCCAGGCCCGGGCCAGCTCCCGCACCCGGGGCTTGGTAAGCTCGCCCAGGGGAAACAAGGCGCGGCCGAGCTGCTCGCGGTCCAGGTGGGCCAGGAAGTAGGTCTGGTCCTTCACGGGGTCCGGGGAGGCCAGCAGGCGCAGGTCCGGCCCCTGCCCGTGCAGGCGCGCGTAATGCCCCGTGGCCACGCGCTGGAAGCCCGGGCCGATGCGCTCCAGGAAGGCACCGAACTTGATGCGCTGGTTGCAGAACAGGTCCGGGCTGGGGGTGAAACCCGCCCGCAGCTCCTCCAGCGCGTAGTCCACCACCCGCTCGCGGTATTCCTTCTGCATGGGCAGCACCTCCAGGGGCACGCCCAGCGCGCGGCAGACGGCCTCGGCGAAGCGCAGGTCCTCCTCCCAGGGGCAATCCCCGAAGCGCAACGGATCGTCGGCCAGCCATACTTTGAGGTAGAAGGCGGTGGGCCGATGGCCCTGCTGCAGCAGCAGCCTCAGGGCCACCGAGCTGTCCACCCCGCCGGACAGCAGCACCGCGACTTTCACGTCCGGATGTCGCGGGCCACCTCCGCCCGCCGGGCGGCCTGCTGCAGCTTGCGGGAGCCGGCCAGGAGGCGGAACATCAGATGATTCAGCCAGCGGAACAGGGGGGGCAGGGTCTTGTCGCGCAGCAGGTCGCAGAACAGCACCACCCGCCGCTGGCCGCTCTTGTTCCAGACTTCGTGCAGGTAGGTGTCGTCGAAAAGCACGTCCTGCCCCTCGCGCCAGTGGTACTCCTGCCCGCCCACGATGATGTACACGGGCGCGTCCTGAGGCACCACCAGGGCCAGGTGGTAGCGCAGCACGCTCTTGAAGAAGCCCACGTGGGGAGGGATGTGCTTGCCGCCGTCGATGATGGAGAACATGGCCGTGGAGATCAGCGGCAGGCGCCGCAGCAGCTCGGTGGTCCGGGGCGCCCGGGCGCAGTTCTGGGGCAGCCAGCGGTTGAAGCCCTTGAGGAAGAAGGTGCGCCAGGCCACGTTGTCCTTGGCCGAGATGAAGCGCTGCAGGCTGTCCACCTCGTGGAATTTGGGAATGGACTCCACGTCCTCCAGGAGCTTCTCGGCCTCCTCCTGGATCAGCTTCCAGTTCTCCCGCAGCAGGCGGGCCTCGGGGAACACCTTTTCGACCTCCAGGAAGGGAGGGTTCTTCACGAACAGCTCGATCAGCTTGGAGAACAGGAACGCGTACAGGAAACGGCTCCAGCAGGTAGACCGCGACGGCCAGCACCACCAGCGAACCCACGATATACAGGGCGATCATCCGTCACCTCCTGATGCGCACGCCGCGCGCGGCCAGGCCGCGCAGCCAGCTTTCCTGCCCCGCGGGCAACACTCCCCAGGGATTGGCCTGCAGGCGCAGCGTCTTCAGGCGCTGCAGGCGCACGATGGACTCCGGCAGCGCCTCCAGCAGGTTGCCGTTCAGCACCAGGTACTCCAGACGGGCGAGATCCCCGATGCCCGCAGGCAGGCGGCGCAGGCGGTTGTCCTGCAGGGCCAGCTCCCTCAAGGCTCCCAGGGCCGCCAGCGAGTCGGGCAGCAGCTCCAGCTGGTTGGAATAGGCGCTCAGCTCCACCAGCTGCCCCAGGGCGCCGATCCGCGCCGGCAGCTCGCGCAGGCGGTTGCCGCCCACGGTGAGCTCCTGGAGGCGTTCCAGGCCGCACACCCAGTCCGGCAGCTCGCGCAGGCGGTTGCCGAACAGCACCAGCCGGCGCAGCCCGGCCAGGCCGGCGATCCAGTCCGGCAGCTCTTCCAGCCCCAGCTCCGAAAGGTACAGCTCCTCCAGCCCGGGCCGGTCCCTCAAGCCTCCCGGCAGGCCATCCAGCGGATTGCCCGCCAGGTTCAGGGAGCGCAGGGCGGGCAGCCCGCCCACCCAGTCCGGCAGCTCGCGCAGGGCGTTGCCGCCCAGGGACAGGCGCTCCAGGCCGCGCAGTCCCGACAGGAACGCCGGCAGGGAGCGCAGCCGGTTGCGGTTCAGGCGCAGGCTGCGCAGCCCGGACAGCTCCCCGAGGCTGTCCGGCAGGCCGGAGAGCTCCCGGCCCTGCAGCTCCAGGTCCACCACCCGCCCCCGCTCCTCCCGGTAGCCGAAATGGCGGTAGTCGAAGCTCGCCACCGGCGGAACCTGCTCCCCCAGGAGCCCTTCCAGGTCCCGCAGAGCGCGGGAGTCGGAGGCCTGCATGAAGCTAAGATACTAAAAGGCTCAGGGCTCGGCTTCCAGCCGCCGCAGTTCGGCCTCGATCCCGGACAGCAGCGGTCCCGCCTGCGCCAGCTCGCCGGCGCGGGCCAGCCGCTCCAGGGTTTCGGCCCGGGAGCGGATGGGCTCCACCTCCAGGTTGGCGGCCGCGCCCTTGACGTGGTGGGCCAGGGAGGCCAGGCGCGCGGCGTCACCGCCCCGGGCGGCGGCTTGCAGCGCCTGAAGATCGGCGCGGGTGGCGCGCAGAAAGCTCGCCGCCAGCGCCGCGGCCGGGCCGGGCTCCAGCTCCAGCTCGCGCACCAGACGCTCCACGAAGGCGCCCATGGGCCTACCGCGGGGGGGCCGAGCAGGCCCGTCAGGACTTCGGCCAGCTGCTGGATGGTGAAGGGCTTCTGCAGAAAAGCCGCCGCCCCCTGGGCCAGCAGGCGATCGGCCTCCCCTTCGCTGGAGTACCCGCTGGCCAGCACCACCTTGAGCTGCGGATCCAGGCGCCGCAGGCGCTCGAAAACCTCCACTCCGCTCAGGCCCGGCATGACCAGGTCCAGCATCACCGCGCTGATCCTGCCGCGATGCGCCGCGAAAGCCCGCAGGGCCTCCTCCCCGCCGGAGGCGCGGCAGCACGGTGTAGCCCAGCCGGGAGAGCATGTCCCCGGCGACCGCCAGCACGGTCTGCTCGTCGTCCACCAGCAGCAGGCAGCGTTCGCTCCTGGGCGGCGGGGGCGCGGCGGCCGTCTCCGGGGGGCTTTCGGAGGAAGCCGGCAGGAAGATGCGGAACTCGGAGCCCCGGCCCGGAGCGGACTCCACCTCGATGTACCCGCCGTGGCCCTTCACGATGCCGTAGACGGAAGCCAGCCCCAGGCCGGTGCCGCGTCCCATCTCCTTGGTGGTGAAGAAGGGCTCGAAGATGCGCTCGCGCGTGCGGGCGTCCATGCCCACGCCGGTGTCGCGCACGGCCAGGCGCACGTAGCGCCCCTCGCGGGGCTTGAAAGGGCCCGCCGAGATCTGCTCGTGCCCGCAGCCGCTCGAGCTCAAGGTGAGCTCCCCGCCGCCGGGCATGGCGTCCCCGGCGTTGACCAGCAGGTTGAGCAGGAGCTGCTCCAGCTGGCCCAGGTCCCCTTCCACGGGGGCCAGGCCCTCCTCCAGCTCCAGGCGGATGACGATCTCCTTGCGGGTCCGCCCGAAGGCCTCCGCGGTTTCCCGGACCAGGCGGTTGCAGTCCAGCACCCGCACCTCGTAGCGCCCCCGGCGCGAGTAGCCCAGCAGCTGGCCGGTCAGGCGCTTGGCGCTCTGCACCTGGCGGCCGATCTCCTGCAGCTGCTGGTAATGGGGGTGGCTGCCGCTCAAGTCGGCCATCATCAGCTCGGCGTTGCCCAGGATGGTCATCAGCAGGTTGTTGAAGTCGTGGGCCACCCCGGCCGCCAGGGTGCCGATGGATTCCATGCGCTGGGCCTGGATCAGCCGGGCCTCCATGCGCCGGCGCTCGCTCACGTCCTCCAGCAGGAGCACCCCGCCGCCGCCCTGCTCCCGGAAGGGGTAGTACCGCAGGCTCAACCGGCGCTCGCCGCGCAGCAGCTCCAACTCCGGACCCCCTCCGGCAGCCAGCAGGTCGCTCACCGCCCGGCGGTCGGGCTCGGGAAAGAGCAGCCCGAGCTCGGCGGCCAGGATGCGCTCCTCGTCCAGGCCCAGGATGGCGGGGGCCGCGGCGTTGGCGAAGACGACCCTCCCGGAGGCGGTGATCTCCAGGATGCCCTCCTGCAGGCTCTCGATGACCATCTCCAGGTGCTGCTTGCGCAGCAGCAGCTCGCGGGTGATCTGGCGGGCGTGGATGTCCTCCAGGCCGGCGATGCCCTCGCGCACCCCCCGGAAACCGCGGCCGGCGGCCTCGTTCACCAGCCGCACGGCCGCCGGTCCCAGCACGCGGAAAGGCCCCTTGGCCAGCGCCGCATTGGCCCGGCACTGCTTCACCAGCTCCGGCGCCTCCGCGGCCACCGCCGAGATCACCACCAGGTAGACCTCGCGATGGATGGGACTGCGGCGCAGGATGCGGCAGAGGGCCATGCCGTCGATGTTGGGCATCAGCAGGTCGACGAAGATCACCTGCGGCCGGATGCCCTTCAACAAGTCGAGGGCGGCCAGGCCGTCCTCGGCCACGTGCACGGTGTGTCCCTCCCGGGCCAGGAGCTGGCTCAGGAACTCGCGCACCAGGGGGTGGTTGTCGACGACCAGGATCTCCGGCATGCGGGGCCCGGCTGGGCTAACCCAGGGCCCGGGCCAGGAGGTGGTGCATCTCCTCCCAGCCCAGCTCCCGCTCGAACTGGCGCAGGGTGGTGCCGGCGTCGATCAGGGCCAGCTCGATCCCGGCGATGCGGGCGAAGTCCTCCAGGTGCTCGCGTGCCCACCGCCTGGCTGAAGGCGGTGTGGTGGGCGCCGCCGGCCAGGATCCAGGCGGCGGCGGCCGTCTTCAAGTCGGGCCTGGGCACCCAGACCGCGCGGGCCACCGGCAGCCTGGGCAGGGCCTCCTTCACGGCCACGGCCTCCACCTCGTTCACCACCAGGCGGAAGCGGTTGCCCAGGTCGATGAGCGAGGCGTTCACCGCGGGACCCGCGCCGACATTGAACACCAGCCGCGCCGGGTCGCCCTTGCCGCCGACGAACAGGGGATGGATCTCCAGGGAGGGCGAGCCTGAGGCGATGGACTCGCACAGCTCCAGCATGTGCGCTCCCAGCACCTTCATGCCCTGGGGGTCCAGGTGGTAGGTGTAGTCCTCCATGAAGGAGGTTCCTCCCGGCAGGCCCCGTCCCATGACCTTCATGGCCCGCACCAGGGCGGCGGTCTTCCAGTCCCCCTCCGCGCCGAAGCCCCAGCCGGCGGCCATCAGCCGCTGCACCGCCAGGCCCGGGAGCTGAGGCAGGCCGTGCAGGTGCTCGAAGTTGGTGGTGAAGGCCTTGAAGCCCCCCTCCTCCAGGAAGGCGCGCATCCCGGCCTCCAGCCGCGCCGCCTGCTCCAGCTCGCCGCGGCGCTCCCCGCCCTTGCGCAGGGACTTGTCCATGGGGTAGCGCTGGTCGTACTCGGCCAGCAGCTTCTGGGCCTCCGCCGCGCTCACCTGCTCGACCCGCGCCGCCAGGTCGGCGACGCCATAGCCGTACACGTCGTAGCCCAGGCGGATCTGGGCCTCCACCTTGTCCCCCTCGGTCACGGCCACCTCGCGCATGTTGTCGCCGAAGCGGGCCACCCGGGCGCCCTGGGCGTCGTGCCAGGCGCCGGCGGCGCGGGCCCAGGCCCCCAGGCGGGCCAGCACCTCCGGGTCCTGCCAGTGGCCGACCACGACCTTGCGCCGGGCCCGCAGGCGGGTGCCGATGAAGCCGAACTCCCGGTCCCCGTGCGCGGACTGGTTGAGGTTCATGAACTCCATGTCGATGGTGTCCCAGGGAATGTCCCGGTTGAACTGGGTGTGCAGGTGCACGAAGGGCTTCTGCAGCGCCGAAAGCCCCGCGATCCACATCTTGGCCGGGGAGAAGGTGTGCATCCAGGTGGCCAGGCCGATGCAGGAGGGGGAGAGATTGGCCTCCAGGCACAGGGCGCGGATGGCCTCCGGGGTGGTGAGCACCGGCTTGTACACGACCCGGACCGGTATCGCCGGGGAGCCGTCCAGGGCCCCCGCAATGGTCTTCGAATCCGCGGCCACCTGGGCCAGGATCTTTTCCCCGTACAGCTGCTGGCTGCCGGTGACGAACCACATCTCCAGATCGCCGAAGCTCTTCATGCTTTTCCCTCCTGGCACACCCTACGGTCGATCCCCGGGGATTGTCAACTCGAGGGAGCGGGCCCTGAGTATATTCTCACCCATGCGTAACGAAAAACTGCGGACCACGGGACTCCTGGCCGGGCTGCTGCTGGCCTTCGGCGGCACGACCCTCCAGGCCCAGGTCCTGAAGGAATATCCGGTCCCTGCCGGCTCCCATCCCCACGACGTGGCCCCGGCCCCCGACGGCAGGGTCTGGTACACGGCCCAGAACGCCGGGGCGCTGGGCTGGATCGATCCGGCCACCGGAGCCGGAGGACAGGTCCCCCTGGGCCGGGGCTCCCGGCCGCACGGAGTCATCGTGGGCCCGGACGGCAATCCCTGGGTCACCGACAGCGGCCTGAACGCCGTCGTGCGGGTGGAGGCGGCCACGGGGGCGATCACCCGCTTTCCGCTGCCCGCCGGCAGCCCCGCGGTGAACATGAACACGGCCGCCTTCGACTCCCGGGGCACGCTCTGGTTCACAGGCCAGGCCGGGTACTACGGCAGCGTGGAGCCGGAAAGCGGGCGCGTACGCCTGTTCGACGCCCCGCGGGGCCGCGGGCCGTATGGGATCGCCGCGGCGCCGGATGGCTTCGTCTACTACGTCTCACTGGCCGCCGGCTACCTGGGGCGCATCGACCCCGCCTCCGGCCAGGTGAGGGTGCTGGAGCCCCCGGGCCAGGGCCAGGGCACCCGCCGGGTCTGGGCGGACTCCCGGGGCGTGCTCTGGGTGGCCGGCTGGTACTCCGGGCTGCTCCTGCGCTACGACCCGGCCGGCGACGCCTGGCAGGAGATCCGCCTGCCGGGGCAGCGGCCCCAACCCTACGCCGTGTACGTGGACGAGCGCGACCAGGTGTGGATCAGCGACTGGGGAGCCGAGGCCCTCCTGCGCTACGACCCGCCCTCCGCGCGCTTCCAGAGCTTCAAGCTGTCCAGCGGCGACGTGCGCCAGCTGCTGGGCCGGCCGGGCGAGCTGTGGGGGGCAGAGTCCGGAGCGGACCGCCTGGTGGTGATCCGTTTCTAACGGGGCCGCAGGACCAGGTCGAAGACGGCCTCCCGCCGGCCCGCCTTCGGGTAGTGCTGGGTCACCAGGATGGCGTGCCCCACGGCGCTCACGCGCAGGTGGAGGTGCGGGGGCCGGCCGGCATACGGCGGCGGGGGATGGCTGGTGAAGCGGTAGCGGCCTTCGGCATCGGCGATGACCGTGGCCCGGTAGTCGTCCGAGTAGTCGCCCTCCGGGCCCGCCAGCCACAGCTCCAGCACGGCGCCGGGCAGGGCGGACCCGTCCCGGGAGGACAGCACGCGCCCGGCCAGCAGGTAGCCCTGCCCCACCGATGCGCGCACCGGGGCTCCCGGCTCGTAGAACGGGCCCAGTGCGTCCGACGGGGTCGGGCGCAACGCTTCCTGGGCGGAAACCCCTGCCGCGGCCGAAGCGGCCAGCAGGACCAGGATCGGCAGCAGCGGGCGGACGGATCTCTCCATGTTCTCCTCCTAATCGGACACGCTGCGGTAGATGTCCAGAAGCTGCCCGCGGATCTCCGTCGGGATGTCCCCGGCAGGGCTGCGGCGGGGGTCCAGGCGCACGGCCAGGAGCCTGCGTTCGGCCGCGCCCGCGGAGCCCGCGCCCGCGGAGCCGTTGCGGCCGCCGCGCGCTGCCGCCGTGCCGCGGGGAGCAGGCCCCGGGCCTCCAGCAGCGCGAGCAGGGAGCGCGCGTCATCCGGCTCCAGCGCCAGGGCCTGCTCGCCTTCCTCGGCCAGCCGGCGCAGGCAGGCCAGCACCTGCTCGCGCCCGTACCCGCAGCGCGCCGGGGCCGTCCCGGCGGCGGCCAGCAGGGCCACAATGCGGCGGCATTTCTCGCAGGCGCCGCAGGGCAGGGCCCGCCCCCCTTCCAGGCGCGCGGCGTGGCAGGAAACCTGCCAGGCCAGCAGGCGCGGGTAGCGCGCCGCCAGCAGCTTCTCGATGGCCAGCTCGCCCAGGGGCCGCAGAATAGAAAGGCACTGCACCTGCCAGCCCTTGGCCCGCAGGTAGCGGCTGACCGTCCGGTCGAAGTCCAGGCTCTGGTCGAAAAGCCCCTCGTAGTGCCGGATGCCGCGAAAGCGCACCCGCCGGGTGGTGTCCCGCTCGTTGCCCACCACCAGCCGGGTGAGCCCCCGGACGCGCATCAGGGGCAGGGCCCCGAACAGGAACACCGCCACGGTCCACAGGCGGATGGGGTAGTCGTCGGCGCGCAGGCGGGCGAAATCCGGCCGCACGAAGGGCAGGCGCCGGGTCATCCAGGAGAACAGGCGGTCCGCATTGGTCCACACGCGGGCGGTGGCCGGATCCGCGGCCCGCAGGCCGCGGTAGGCGTTCAGGGCGGTGAACCAGTGCCGGCCGCTCTCATTGACGAACACGGGGTGCGGCCGCTGGCCCAGCTCCCGCAGCAGGCCGTAGCTGGCCAGGCTGTCCTTGCCGCCGCTGGAGAGCACCGCCCAGCCCTCCCGAGCGGCGAAGCCGCGCGGGGCGGACGGGCGGCCGGGAGCGGGCTTCCTGCCGCGGGTGGGCAGGCGGGCGGCCGGCGGGTCGAAAACCAGGCGCGCCGCGCAGAAGCTCTCCGGCGCCCGGATCCGGGCCTCCCGCAGCTCCCTGCGCGGGGCCGATCAGGAAGCGGTTGGGACGCAGGAGCTTGTTGACGAAAATCTCCCGGGCGGTGTTCTCCGCCATGGCGGACAGGAAGCGCCGGTCGTGCCGGTCGTAAGGCACCCCGGAAGCGCAGGGTGCGGCAGAACAGCCCGTAGTTCAGGGCCGCCTGGGCCGCGATCATGGAGGCCAGGGCCGCGCTTTCCGGGTCCCCGGGGCGGAAGACCGGCTCCTCGTAGCGGTAGATCAGATGGAAGGTTTCCGGACGGACGGGCGTCGCCGCGCGCCGGGCGCGCCGGCCGGCTCCCTGCGCGCCGCTCAGCGTGTACGGGCAGACCAGGCGGCGCGGTTCAATCCGCACCGGCCCGATCTCCAGCCGGTCGAAGGCGCGCAGGGCCCGGGTCGCTTCCCGCCAGGACTTGTTCGTCGCCTGCTCCTCAGCCGGCCGCCGCCCGGGCGGCCGGGAGCAGCGCTTCCACGACCTCCACCAGTGGACCCGCGCCCTGCAGCAGCGGGTCGAGCACGGGCAGGCCGGTGCGGCAGGCTCAGGGCCCGGCACACCTCGGGCACCTCTTCCGGTTCCAGCCCTTCGTGGTTCACGGTGACCGCCGCCACGGGCCGGCCGCTCAGCAGCTCGACGGCCTGGATCTGCAGCTCCAACGGCTGGATGGGGTATCCGGGAAAGCCGTCGTAGTCCCGCCGGGCCGGGGCGTGCTGCAGGATCACCGCCTCCGGGCGCCCGGCGGCCAGCAGCTCGAAGCCCCCGGGGTAGGCCGGGTTCATCAGGCTGCCCTGCCCTTCCAGCACCAGCACCTCCGCGCCGGTTTCGCTCCAGGCCCGCCAGACGGCCTGCTCGATCTCTCCGGCCACGAAGTCGTTGATCAGCGAGTCCAGGATGATCCCGTACTCCGCCCCCTGCAGCCAGGCCGTCTGCCCGGTGCCGATGAGCCGGGCAGGGCGCCCGGACGCTTCCAGCGCGTCCACCAGGGCCCAGGCGGTGGTGCGCTTGCCCACCGCCGAGTCGGTGCCCAGGACGGCCACCTTCAGGGCCCGCACCTGCTCGATGCGGCCCGTGAAGGCGTGCAGCTCGCCGCGCGGCGGGGTCCGGCGCACGTCCCGCAGGCGCACCCCGCGCAGCGCGGCCCGCGCGGCGATGTCCGGGTCCTCGCCCAGGAAGTCGTGCAGCCCGCTGTCCACGTGCAGCCCCAGGTCGATGGCCTGCAGCACGGCCCTGCGGTCGCGCGGGGAAAGCCGCCCGCCGTCGGGGGCCAGGCCGATCACCAGGTGCGTGGCGGGCAGCCCCCGCTCGCGCGACTCGCGCACCGCCTCCGCGAGGGCGGCGTGGATGGGGATCCCGGCCGGCCGCCGATCCAGCAGCTCCCCCGCGTCCCGGCCCGCGCAGGAGGAGTCCACGACCGAGAGCACCCGGTAGCGCCGGCTGCGCCGGACCAGGCCGTGGGCGGTCTTGCCGTAGGTGGTGCGGAAGGCCCCCTGGCACCAGATCACCGCGTTGCCTTCCGGGAAGGCGGAGGCCGGCCGAGTGCCGGCAGCAGGCAGACGCCCGCTCACGAGCGCCTCCCGGTCAGGATGACCACGTAGCGGTCGGGGGGCAGCGGTTCCACCTGGCCGCGGTCGGCCAGGGCGATCAGGCCCGCGGTGGAGGCCGGCAGCACGTGCAGGCCTTCCCGGTCGCGCAGGAGGCGCGAGCAGGCCGACAGGCGCCGGTCGCTGGCATCCCCCGCCCAGCCGCGGCTGGCCCGGATGCATTGCAGCGCGTGCTCCCCGTCGCTGGAGTGCCAGTTGATCAGCGGCTCGTTCACCGGCGATTCGTGGATCGCCTCGGGCCGCAGGTTGCGGCAGTAGGCCAGGCCCTTGAGCGCCGCCTGCACGATGGGATTCTTGCTGTAGGAGGAGCCGGCCACCATGCGCGGGATCCGCGAGGTCTTGCCCCGGCGGTACAGGCTGGCGAAGCCCCAGTGGATGCCGGCCAGGGTCGTGCCGTTGGACACCGGGGCGGCGACCACGGCCGGAGCGTCGCGCAGCTCGTCGTAGATCTCGTAGGCGATCTGCCCGTAGGCCCGCAGCTGGATGACCGTGTTGGCCCCGCCCGGGTTGGCGTCGTACAGCTCCTCCAGCTCGGCGGCCCGCCGGGAGGCCAGCACGGCCTGCTCGTAGTCCCCGGCCACGCGCACCAGCTCGGCGCCGCGGGCCAGGATCTCGTCCCGGCGCGGGGCGTGGTAGGCATCGGGCAGGTAGATCCGGCAGCGCAGCCCCGCCAGGGAGGCGGCCAGGGCCATGGCCACGCCGTAGTTGCCGCAGGTGGCCAGGGTGATCGTCTCGTAGCGGCGGCGCAGCGCATCCATGGCCTGCACGAAGGCGATGCGGTCCTTCTGCGTGCCGGTCGGGTTGCCCCCCTCGAACTTCAGGTAGAGCTGGCGCAGGCCCAGCTCCCGCTCCAGGTTGCGGGCCCGCGAGAGGCTGGTGTCGCCCACCTCGGACTCGAAGATGTTCTCGTACGCCTGCAGGCGGCTTTCCAGCGGCATGGCCGGGTCCGCCGCGATCTGCCGATCCTCCCCGGTCTCTTCCAGCGGCCAGACCGCTTCCGGGGGACGGCCTATGTATGGGTCCTCTATTGCTTCGGCCGGTTCGTTGAGAACCGCCAGGGTCCTCGACGCATCGTACATCGTGGCTCTCCTTGGGGAATGATGGTGGGTGGTTGGGGGGGGAGAGGGTTTAGGTCGGCACGTCCGCGAACAGCTCGGGTCGCAAGTTCATTGGCCCAAACATATAACGTCCGCCGCGCACTGGCAAGATAAATCTTACTTTTTTTGTAAACTTTTCTTGGCTCGGCCGCCGGCACCACCAGCGCCGGCCCCGCCCGCCTTGCCGCCAGCGCCGGCCCCGGAGGCCCGGCGCCGCCAGGCCAGGCGCACCCCGTCGCGGCCGGCGGCGTAGTAGTTCTCGAACCGTCCCTCCTCCCGGAAACCCAGGTCCCGGTAGAAGCGCAGCAGGCGGCGGGAGGAGCGGGCCACCAGCTTCAGGGCCGGGTAGCGGGCCTGCAGCGCGGCCAGCAGGCTCCTCCCGTGGCCGCGCCCGCGATGGCGCGCGGATACGGCGATGTCCACCACCTCGGCGAAACCCCGGCCCTCGTCCTGCTCCACGAAGGCGTAGCCGGCCACCTCGCCGGCCCCGTCCGTCAGGACCAGGCCCGCGCTGGCGTCGGCCAGCAGGTCCACGATGCCGAAGGAGTTCTTCCAGACCTGCCGGTACAGGCGCACCACCCCGCGCACGTCGGCCAGCCCGCGGATCCCGCGCACCTTCATGAAGCGGCCTCCTGGGCGCCGGCGTACCGCCAGCGATAGAACACGGCCCGGGTGTTGAGGAAGCGGCGCTTGTAGTCGTTGAGGATGGCGCTCAGGTCGTACCAGCGCACCCCCGCCCGGCGGGCCTCCTCCATGTTCGCCAGGATGGCGAAGTGGCCCAGGCCCCGGGCCTGCTCCCGGGGATCGCGCAGGCACAGGTAGTCGTCCAGGCGGTCCTGCCCGTGGAGCACGGAGAAGTTGGCGGCCACCAGGCGCCCGCCCAGGCTCAGGCGCAGGGCCAGCAGGCGGCCCATCTCCTCGGCCCGCCGCATCAGGGCCAGGTCCGTGCGCACCTTGTCGCGGCTGTACTCCTGCCGCTCCTGCTGCCCCGGAAACCGGTCGCGCCAGTAGCCGAGGTAGGCCTCCAGCAGCTCCTCGAGCAGCTCGCCTCTCACCTGCCGGTCGGCTTCCACGGTCAGGTCCAGGTTGCGCTCCCACACGGCCCGCAGCTGCCGGCGGTGGCGGCCCGGAAGGGAGGCCAGGTAGGCCTCCCGGTCCGGCCCCAGGTCCACGATGGCCCCCGGGCAGGCCTCGAAGCGCTCCCGGGCCGCGGGCGCCGGGATCTCGAAGCAGCTCAGGTCGTCGGCCAGGTGCTCCGGGAGCAGCGGCAGCAGCCGCGGCAGAAGCGAGGGGGGACAGAAGTACTCCCGGGCCAGCAGGAAGTCATCGGTGAAGGTCCAGGGCCCACCCCGCTCCCGCAGCAGAGGCACGATGCCCGCGGGGCGGCCGGCTTCCAGCGCCGCGTACACGCGCAGCTCGGCCCCGCGCGGCGCGTAGAAGCTCTCCCAGATCAGCCGGTGGGCCTGCCAGTCCAGGCACAGCTCGTCCGCGCCCAGGGTGCCGGCCAGCTCCTGCCAATACGGAAGGGCTTCCTCATAAGAGTGAAGAACCAGGATGTCCATTGTCTGGCTATACATTACTAAATTGCCAAGGTTCATCCAAATGAATACATTAGGGGCAAGGCCAGGCCGACGCCTCGCGGTGCGCCCGGCCGGAGGGAGGGACTCTCATGAAAATCGGAGTGCTGGGCACAGGGACCGTCGGTCGGGCTCTGGCCGCGCGCCTCTCGGAGCTGGGTCACGAGGTGATGCTCGGGACCCGCGATCCGGCCAAGACCCTGGCCCGGTCCGCGCCGGACGCCTACGGCAATCCGCCGCTCGCCTCCTGGCTGAAGAGCAAGCCGGCGCTGAAGCTGGGCGCTTTCGCGGAGGCCGCCGGCCACGGGGAGGTGCTGGTCAACGCCACCCAGGGCACCGCCTCGCTGGAGGCGCTGGAGAAAGCCGGCGAGGCCGGGCTGAACGGGAAGGTGCTGATCGACGTCTCCAATCCCCTGGACTTCTCCCGGGGCATGCCCCCGACCCTCTTCGTCAAGGACAGCGACTCGCTGGCCGAGCAGATCCAGCGGGCCTTCCCCAAGGCCCGGGTGGTCAAGACCCTCAACACCCTGAACGCCGCGCTGATGACCGATCCCGGGCGGCTGGCCCGGGCGGAGCACTCGGTTTTCCTGAGCGGCAATGACCCCCAGGCCAAGAAAACCGTGGCCGACCTACTGCGCGGCTTCGGCTGGAAGGACATCATCGACCTGGGCGACATCACCACCGCGCGCGGCACGGAGATGCTGCTGGGCGTCTGGCTGCGCCTTTACGGGGCGCTGAACACCCCGGAGTTCAACTTCAAGGTGGTGCGGTAGGCGGCTCGCCCAGCGGCAGCCGCACGGTGAACACGGTCCGCCCCGGCTGCGAGCGGAAATCCATGGTCCCGCCGTGGCGGCGCACGATGTGGTAGGAGGTGTTCAGGCCCTGACCCGAGCCCTGGCCCATGGGCTTGGTGGTGAAGAAGAGGGTGAAGATCTTGGGCTGGGCTTCCGGGGGGATGCCCGGGCCGTCGTCCTCCACCTCCACCACCGCCCAGGGGCCCTCCCGGCGGGTGCGCAGGGTGATCCGCCCCTTGCCCTCCATGGCATAGGCCGCGTTGTCGATCAGGTTGGTCCAGACCTGGTTCAGCTCCCCGCCGTGGGCCGGCAGGCGGGGCAGGTCCTTCTGGAAGTCGCGCAGGACCGTGACCCCCCGCTTCAGCTTGTGCCTCAGGATCACCAGGGTGTTCTCCAGGCCCTCGTGCAGGTCCACCTCCTGCAGCGGGGCCTGGTCCAGGTAGACGTAGCTCTTCATGGCCTTGACTATGGAAGAGATCTCCCGCGCCCCCTGGGAAATCTCGGCCAGCAGGTGGTTGGCCCTGCAGGAGACCCAGACCAGGCGCAGGATCTCCTCCAGCTGCCGGCCGGGGAAGGACCGCTCCAGGCGCCCCAGCTCCTCCGCGTCGTAGCCGGACTCCACCAGCTCTCCGGCCAGCATCTCCCCGTCCGGCACGCCGTGGTCCTGCAGCCAGCGCTCCACCTGCTCCTCCCGGTCCCCGCGCTCCAGGGCGCCCAGATCGCTGCGGCTCGCCCTTCCCGGCACCCTGCATGCGGCGGGCCAGCTCCTGGAACTGCTCCGGGAGTCAGCCCCAGGCCGGCCACCCGGTTGGGGCCTTGCAGCAGCTCGGCGAAGGCCTCGCGCAGCTCGGCGGCGCCGCGCGCGGCCGCGGAGGCGGGATTGTTCAGCTCGTGGGCCATGCCGGCGGCCAGGGTCCCCAGCTGGGCCATCTTCTCGCTCTGGCGCAGCGCGGCCTCCGTTTCCCTGAGGCGCTGCATCACGGTGCCCAGCATGGAGCGGGCCGCCGTGGGACTGGAGGTCAGCAGCTGCTCCAGCTCGCCGCGGCCGATCACCAGCAGCACGCTGGGGGTGCGGGCCCGGGCGGAGGCCATGCGCGGGGCCTCCTCCAGCAGGGCCATCTCGCCGATGACCTCCCCCGCCTTGCGCAGGGCCAGGGGGATCTCGCGGCCGTCGGAGTAGCGGCTGATCTCGATCTCCCCCTCGCGGATCACGTAGGCCAGATCCCCGCGGTCGCCCTGGCGGAACAGCTCCTCACCCGCCTGCCAGGTGCACGTCGCTCACCAGCGAGCAGAGCTTGCGCAAGTCCGGCTCGTCCAGCTCGGCGAACAGCGGGATCCGCCGGAGGAACTCGAAGCGCTCCGTCGGGCTGGTGTGGCTCATACGGTCTTGAGGTACTGGTGGATCTGGGCCACCACCACGGAGCCCTCCCCCACCGCCGCCCCGACCCGCTTGACGGACATGTGCCGCACGTCCCCGGCGGCGAAAATTCCGGGCACGCTGGTTTCCATCAGGAACGGATCGCGCTTCAGGTTCCAGGAGGGCGGGCGCGAACCATTGGCCCCGAGGTCGCGCCCGGTGAGGATGAAGCCCGAGGAGTCGCGCTCCACCATTCCGGCCACGATGTCCGTGTGGGCCACCGCCCCGATGAAGGCGAACAGCGCCGCGGCGGGAACGACCTGCTCCCGGCCGCTCTCCCGCTCCACCAGCACCACTTCCTCCAGGCGGTTTTCCCCGCGCAGCTCCCGCACCTCGGTGCCGGGCAAGAGGCGCACGTTCGCCGCGGCTTCCAGCTGCCGCACCAGGTAGGCGGACATGGTGGGCGCCAGCGACGGCCCGCGCACCGAGCAGGTGCACCGTGCGCGGCGAAGCCGGACAGGAACAGGGCCCCCTGGCCCGCGGAGTTGCCTCCGCCCAGCACCAGCACCTCCTGCCCGAGGTAATGCCGGGCCTCGGTCAGGGCGGCGCCATAGTACAGGCCGGCCCCGGCCAGGCGCTCCTCCCCCGGCACCTCCAGGCGCTTGGTGGACACGCCGGTGGCGATCAGCAGCGCGTGGCAGGAGAGTTCCGTGCCGTCGCCCAGCTTCACGAAGCGGTACGGGTCCTCGCGCCGCACCGCGGCCGCATCCGAGCTCAGGATCTCCACCCCGAAGCGCTTCGCCTGGCTGGTGGCGCGGCGGGCCAGGTCCGCGCCGCTCAGGCCCCTGGGGAAACCCAGGTAGTTCTCGATCATCGCGCTGGTGCCCGCCTGGCCGCCGGTGGCCTCGCGCTCCACCAGCACCGTGCGCAGCCCCTCGGAGGCGGCGTACACCGCCGAGGCCAGGCCCGCGGGACCGCCGCCCACGATCACCAGGTCGTAGAACGGGCGGGCCGCCGCGGTCTGCAGGCCGGTGCGCCCGGCCAGGGTGCGCAGGTCCGGGTCGGCCAAGAGGCCGCCGTCGGGGAACAGCACCAGCGGCAGCCGCGTCTCCCCGTTCAGGGATTCCTGCAGCCGGCGGGCCTCCTCGTCCTTCTCCACGTCCAGCCACTGGTAGGGGATCTGGTTGCGGGTCAGGAAATCCTTGACCAGGTGGCTGCGCGGGGACCACAGCGTGCCCAGGACGCGGATGCCCTCGAAGGGCGGCCGGTGGCGCCGCGGCCCAGTCCGCCAGCAGGTCCTCCAGCACCGGGTACAGCTCGCGCTCCGGCGGGTCCCACGGTTTCAGGAAGTAGTAGTCCAGGCCGAGGCGGTTGATGCTCTGGATGGCGGCCTGGGTGTCGGCATAGGCGGTGAGCAGGGCCCGCTTGACCTCCGGATAGACGCCGATGGCTTTCTCCAGGAATTCCGTGCCGCTCATGACCGGCATGCGCTGGTCGGCCAGCAGCAGCGCCACCGCGGTGCCGCGCCGCTTGAGCTCGTGCACCGCTGCCAGGGCTTCCTCTCCGGAGGAGGTCTTCAGGATGCGGTACTCGGTCCCGAAGCGGCGGCGCAGGTCCCTCTCCACCGCATTGAGCACGTCGGGCTCATCGTCGACCGCCAGAATCACCGGCTTGGCCATGGCTTACCCCCCGCCCGCCCTTTTGCTGATTTGTTTGATCATCTATAAGAAGAAAAGTACTGCCGCGGACCCGGCGCCGTCAAACCGGTTTCGGCACTCCTTGCCGCCGGGGCGGGCCGGTGGTACATTGCCCATGGCCGACGCAAACATACCCATGAGGGATCGCCTGCTTCCCGCGAAAACCGCCGTCCCGGTGCTGTTCTTCCTGTCCGGGGCGGCCGCGTTGATCTACGAGTCCCTGTGGATGCGCCAGTTCTCCCTGATCTTCGGCAACACCACCTACTCCGTGACCGTGACCCTGGCCGCTTTCATGGGCGGCATCGCGCTGGGCAGCCACCTGATCGCCCGCAGGCCCGTGCGCAACCCGGCGCGCCTGTACGCGCTGGCGGAAGCCGGGGCCGGGATCACGGCCCTGGCCACCCTGTTCCTCCTGCGCGGGCTGCCGCGCTGGTACGGCGGCCTGGCGCTGCCCGCGCCCCTGGAAGCGGGACTGCGCGTGGCTTCGGCCGCCCTGGTGATCGGGCCCACCACGGTCCTGCTGGGGCTCACCTTCCCCCTGCTGGCGGAGTTCCTGAGCAGGGCCGGCGGGGCCATGCACGCCGGCATCGGGGCCCTCTACCGGGCCAACACGCTGGGCGGCGCCGCGGGAGTGCTGCTGGCCGGCTTCCTCCTGCTGCCGGCGCTGGGAGTCACGGGCCTGTTCGTCGCCGCGGCGACGACCAACCTGGCCATCGGGGGCCTGTTCTGGATCCTGGCGCCGGCTTCCCTCCCGGAGACCCCTCCGTCGGCGAAGGCCGACGCCGGCATTCAGGCCCCACGCGGCTTTCGGGGCGGTCCGGTCGCCCACCAGGCGTCCACCTGGCGCGGCCTGTTCCCGCTGCTGGCCTTCTGCTCCGGGGCCGCCTCCTTCGGCCTGGAGATCCTGTGCACGCGCGCCCTGGCCCTGGTCATCGGCTCCTCCTACTACTCCTTCAATACGATGCTGGCCGCCTTCCTGCTTGGCATCGTGCTGGGGGCCCTGGTATACCGGGCGCTGCGGCCGCGGCGGCCGGCGCTGCTGCTGGGAGCCCTGTTCGCGGCCCTGGGCCTGCTGGCCCTGGCCGAGGTCGCGCTGCTGGGCAGCCTGCCCCGCCTGTATTTCAGCCTGATGACCCGCCTGGGCTCCTCGTTCTTCGCCCACCAGGCCGCGGGCTTCGGCCTTTCCCTGCTGGCCATGCTGCCCCTCACCACGGTATTCGGCATCACCTTCCCGCTGCTGGCCCACCTGCATGGCGGGCAGGGCGCCCGGCAGGTCGCAGGCAGGCTGTACCTCTGGAACACCCTCGGCTCCATCCTGGGGGCCCTGGCCACCGGTTTCCTGCTGGTGCCGCTGGCCGGCCTGCAGGCCTCCTTCGTCTGGCTGGCCGGCCTGCTGCTGGCGCCCGGCCTGCTGGCCCTGCTGGCCGCGCTGCCACCGAGCGCCGTGCTGCGGACCGCCGCCGGCCTGGCCGCGGCCGCGCTGCTGGCGGGAGCCGGGCTGTTCTACCGGCCCTGGGATCGCCTGCTGATGACCGCCGGCATCTACAAGTACGGCCTGGAGTGGCGCGGCTTGATTCCCGACGGGCGCACCCTGCAGGAGGGCCTGCGCCGGTACCGCTCGCTGCTTGTTCTACCGCGAAGGCCGCGAGGCGGTGGTGTCGGTGACCCGCTCGGCCGCGGGTACCTTCCTGGCCATCAATGGCAAGATCGACGCGGGCGACCAGGCCGACACCGCCACGCAGAAGCTTCTGGCCCACCTGCCCCTGGCCCTGCACCCCTCGCCGCGGACGGCGTTCATCGTGGGCTGGGGCAGCGGCTGCACGGCCGGCTCGGCCGCGCTGCACCCGCTGCGGGAAATCCACTGCGCCGAGATCGAGCCGGCGGTTTTCGACGCCGCGCCCTTCTTCGAGGGGCTCAACCGCGGCGTGCAGCGCGACCCGCGCTTCACCGTGCTTCTGCGCGATGCGCGCAACCTCCTGCTGTCCGGCGGCCCCCGCTACGACCTGATCATCTCCGAGCCCTCCAACCCCTGGGTTTCGGGCATGTCCAGCCTGTTCACGGAAGAGTTCTACCGCATCGTGGCGCAGCGCCTGGAGGAAGGCGGAGTGTTCTGCCAGTGGTTCCATTACTACGACCTGGGCCTGGAGGACATCCGGGTCCAGGTGGCCACCTTCTGCCGCCGCTTCCCCTACGCCTCCCTCTGGCTCGTGCCCCCCTCCACCGGCCCGGAGGGCCGGGCAACCCCGGTGGGGGACCTGCTGCTCCTGGGCAGCCTGCAGCCACTGCCGCTGGACTACCGGCGCGTGCAGGAAGCGCTGAAGGCGCCGGCGGTCCGGCAGGACCTGGAGGCAGTAGGCATCCCGGACGAGCTGGCTCTGCTCGCCGCCTGGAGCGCGGACCGGGCGGACCTGCTGGCCTTCGCCGGCGATGCCCCCGGCAACACGGACGACCGGCCCCTGCTGGAGCTCAACGCGCCCAAGGGCCTGTACCGCGCGACCAACTCGCGCGAGCAGCGCCTGGCCATGTACCAGACGCTGGCCGCGATCGGGCACGATCCGCTGCCGCCACTGCAAAACCACCCGGCGCTGGACTACGAAAGGCTGGGCGCCCTGTATGAAGCCCGGCTGCAGCCGGCCCGGGCGCGACGACTGGCGGAAACCGCCCGGGGTGTCAAGTGACCGTGCGCCGGTTCCGCGCCGCAGCGGCCCTTCTGGCGACGGGGCTGGCCGTGCTGGCGGCGCTCGCGCTGCCGGGCCTCGGCGGCTGCGCTGGAGGATCGGCCCGCGAATCCCCCGCGGGCACGCGAGTGGTCGGCAGCCTGAGCCTGGAGTTCCCCGAGGGCTTCCTGGGCCAGCCGGCCCGGACCATCCGCTCCTTCATCCTGCTGCACGTCCGCAACCTCGACACCGGGAAGCGTTTCCTGCGCGCGGTGGGCGAAGGGGGCTTCTCCTTCCCCGCCGCTGCGGGCGAGGAGCTGGCCCTGGAGCGATACGAGTACTCGCAGGCCGGATCCGCCTTCTCCTGCTACCTGAACGACGAGGTCGGCATCCGCTTCCGGCCCGAGCCCGGCCAGGTGCTGGACCTGGGCAGGATCACCATCCGCTACACCGCACCGGCGCCCAGCCAGCGGCCGACCTTCGCCCGCTCCACGACCTTCGAGGATCCGCCCGAGCAGAAGGATTCCTTCATCCTCCGCCTGCTGCGGCACACCTACTGGCGCTACACGCGAACGGTGCTGCGCTGAGCAGGGGCCGCCGCCGGACTTGCTTCCCGGGAAATGGCTTGAGTATGCTTTCCCCATGATCAAGGTCAAAACCTTCACCTCGGAATTGAAGCCCTTCTTCGCCATGAGGCAGCTGGAGAGCCTGGACGAACAGGTGAACTCCTTTCTGCAGGCCGGCCGCGTCACCCGGGTGCTTTCGGTGAGCGACGCCTGCACGGCCACCGAGAACGGGGCCACCATCGGCATCATCCGCGTGCTGGCCTACGAATCCGCCTGAGCTCAAGCGGGGGCCGGCGCGCGGGCATTGCTTTACCCGCCGCGGTTTCACTATTCTAGGTCTAACGCCCATGCCGCGAAGAATCGCGCCCGCCGCCTTGCTGCTGCTGCTGCCGATAATCCTTTGGGCGGCCGGAGGCGGGGAGGCGCAGCGGGCCCGGGCGGGCGGGATGCTGGCCATTGGCACGCAGCCGCTGACCAGCCTGGATCCGCACTTCGCCACCTCCGTGGCGGACATCCAGCTCCTGGAGCAGGTCTACGAGCACCTGACCTACATCGGAGCCTCCAACCGTCCCGTGCCCGACCTGGCCAAGAGCTGGGAGTCCACGGACGGCAGGACCTGGACCTTCGCCCTGCGCGAGGGGGCCCGCTTCTCCAGCGGCAAGCTGGTGACCGCCAGCGACGTGGTGGCCACCTTCAACCGCCTGCGCGATCCCCGCCTCGGCACCCCCGCGGCCGCCCTGTACGGGAACATCCGCGAAGTGCAGGCCGTGGACGCCCGGCGCGTGCGCTTCCTGCTGTCCGAGGCCAACCCGGAGTTCGCCAGCGACGTGGGCGACTACCACGCCGCGATCCTTCCCGCGGGAAGCGCCGAGCAGCGCATCGGCAGCGGCCCCTTCCGGATCGAATCCTACATCCCCGATCGCCTGGTGGTGCTGAAGCGCAACCCCTATTACAGCCGGAAGGACGCTTCCGGGGCCGCCCTCCCCTACCTGGAGGAAATTCGCCTGGTCCTCTCCCCGGAGCCCGGCGTGCAGGCGCTGCTGGGCGGGGAGCTGGGCTTCGTGGGCGGGCTCACCACCGAGGAGGTGAAGAGCCTGTCGGGCGCCCCCGGAGTGAAGGTGCTGAACGTCGACTCCAACATGCATTGGGCCATCCACCTGCGCTCCGACCGGGGCCCGGCGGCCGACAACCGGGTGCGCCAGGCCCTGAAGCTGGCCACCAGCCACCAGGCCCTGGTGGACGACATCCGGCCCGGGCTGGCCTCGGTGGGCAACGGCTTCACGCCGGTGGGCCCGGCCTTCGGCAGGTACTACCTGGTGCGCCCGCCGTTCGCCAACCTGGCCAGGGCGCGCGCCCTGCTGGCCGAGGCGGGGTACCCCGACGGCCTGGAGATCACCCTGCACGTCCAGAACCAGGCGGAGGCGCTGTCGATCGCCGCCGTCTGGATGGAGCAGGTGGCCCGCATCGGGGTGGAGGTCCACCCGCGCGTGATTGCCTCCGAGCAATACTACGGCGGCGGGAGCGAGGACTGGCTGAAGGTGGATTTCGGCATCACCGACTGGGGCGCGCGGGCCACCCCGGTCAGCTACTTCAAGCTGGCCTACGCCACGGGCGCGCCCTGGAACGAGACGCATTGGTCGGACCCCGCCTTCGACCAGCTCATCGCCCGCATCGACCGGGAAATGAGCGAAGGCCGGCGGGTGGGGCTGTACCACCAGGCGCAGGAGATCCTGATCGAGCGGGGCCCGCTCATCGTGCCGTACTTCGTCAAGGCCGCGGCCGGGATGCGTTCCGACCTGCAGGGGATCAGCCTGGCCTCCGACTGGCCCCGCACCCGTTTTCGCGACGCCTGGTTCGCCAGGTAGGGAGCAGCAATGGAAGCCTTTCGCTATGAGGAACTGGAGTTCCGGCCCGTGACCCTGAAGCAGTGGCCGGATCTGCAGGAGCTGTTCGGCCCCAACGGCGCGGACAGCGGCTGCTGGTGCATGTGGTGGCGCCAGACCCGCGAGGAGTTCGACCGCCTGCACGGGGAGCCCAATCGCCGCAGCCTGGAAGCGCTGATCCGGGGCGGGGAGGTGCCCGGCATCCTGGCCTACCATCAGGGCCGGCCGGTGGGCTGGTGCTCCGTGGCCCCTCGCGATCACTTTCCCGTGCTGGACCGCTCGCCCAACCTCAAGGCGGTGGACGGCGAGCCGGTCTGGTCCATCGTCTGCTTCTTCATCCCCCGGCAGCACCGACGCCGCGGGCTGTCCGGCCACCTGATCCGGGCCGCGGTGCGGTACGCCCTGTCCAAGGGCGCCCCGGCCGTGGAGGCCTACCCCATCGATCCCCGCCACTCCGCCGGCCGGCCGGGGGCCGCCTTCACCGGCCAGCTGGACACCTTCCTGCAGGCCGGCTTCACGGAGGTGGCCCGCCGTTCCCCGCGGCGGCCCGTCCTGCGCTTCCAACCGTAGGTCCCCGCATGGAGTTCGGCGAGCTGCACCCCCTGACCCTGGCCTTCCGCTCGCGCGAGATGGAGCGGGAATACTGGACCCGGCGGTTGCCCCGCATGCGCGGCCGCACCGCGATCGCCGTGGGCCTGGTGGTGGTCCTGTACACCGCCTTCGGGCTGCTGGACCCCTGGATCGTGCCGGAGATCGTGCGGCAGGCCTGGCTGATCCGCGGCCTGGTCCTGGCCCTGTGCGCGGCGCTGATCCTGGCCACCCGCACGCGCCTGTTCGCCCGCGCCCACCAGCTGCTCCTCCTCAGCCTGCCCCTGCTGGGCGGCCTGGGCATCCTGGCCATCATGTCGGCCAGCGGGGAAACCGGGCGCCTGCTGTACTACGTGGGCCTGATCCTGGCCATCATGTGGACCCTGCTTTTCGCCGATCTGCGCTTCCCCCTGGCGCTGGGGGCCAGCGTGTACCTGGTGGCCGGCTACGAGCTGATCGCCCTGGTGATCAGCCCTCTGCCCCTGCCGGTGGTGGTCAACAACACCTTCTTCCTGAGCGGAGCCCTGATGATGGCCGCCTTCTCCGGCTACACCCGGGAGCGGGCCGAGCGGGTCAACTTCCGCCAGTCCCTGGTCATCGAGCAGGAGCGGCGCAAGTCCGAAGAGCTGCTGCTGAACATCCTGCCCCGCGAGGTCACGGAGCAGCTGAAATCCAGCGGCGGCACCGAGGCCCGCAGCTTCGCCGAGGCCAGCATCCTGTTCGCCGACATCGTGGGCTTCACCACGCTGTCCGCGCGCATGGGGGCGGAGGAGACCGTCGGGCTGCTCAACCGGGTGTTCTCCTTCTTCGACTCGCTGGTCGACAAGTACGACGTGGAAAAGATCCGCACCATCGGGGACAACTACATGGTCGTGGCGGGGGTGCCGCGCCCCTGCCACGACCACGCCGCCGCCCTGGCGGCGATGGCCCTGGAGATGCGCGACTACGCGGCCACCCTGCCCCTGGAGCTGCGCATCGGGCTGGCCTGCGGCCCGGTGGTGGCCGGGGTGATCGGTCGGAAGAAATTCCAGTACGACGTCTGGGGGGAGGCGGTCAACACGGCCAGCCGCATGGAGTCGCACGGGCTGCCCGGCCAGATCCAGGTCACGGGCGGCGGCGCACGAGCTGATCCGGGCGGAATTCCTGTGCCGCCACCGCGGGCGGATCAGCGTCAAGGGCATCGGACCCATGGACACCTGGCTGCTCCTGGGCCGCCGGGAGGAGCGGGATGAAACCGGCTAGCCGCGCGCGGCTTCCATCCGGCACGGTGACCTTCCTGTTCACCGACGTGGAAGGCTCCACCCGGCTGATCCAGCGGCTGGGCGACGGGCACCGCCCGGTGATGGAGCGGCAGGCCGCGCTGCTGCGCCGGGCCCTGGGCCAGGGGGTGGAGGCGGGAGAACGCGGGGACGGCCTGTTCTACGTGTTCACCGCGGCGCCGGCCGCTCTGCGCGCGGCCGCGGAAGCCCAGCGCCTCTTGGCGGCGGAAAGCTGGCCCGCGGGGGCCGCCCTGCGCGTGCGCATCGGCCTGCACAGCGGCGAGGGGCTCCTGGGCGGGGACAGCTACCTGGGCCTGGACGTGAACCGGGCGGCCCGCATCGCCGCGGCCGCCCACGGCGGGCAGGTGCTGGTCTCCGCCGCCTGCGCCGGGTTGGCCGGTTCCGGCATCGGCCCGGAGCTGGGCCTGCGCGAGCTGGGGCCCCACCGGCTGAAGGACCTCAACGAGCCGGAGCTGCTGTTCCAGTTGACCGGACCCGGCCTGGACCGGGACTTCCCGCCGCCGCGCGCCCTGGGCTCCGCGCCGGTGCGCCTGCCGGTGCCGCTCACCGCCTTCATCGGCCGGCGGCGCGAGCTGGCCGGCGTGCTGGAGCAGCTTTCCGGCAGCCGGCTGCTGACCCTCACCGGGCCGGGGGGCGCGGGCAAGACCCGCCTGGCCCTGCGCGCGGCCGCGGAGGCGGCGGCCTCCTTCCCGGACGGCGTGCACTTCGTGCCGCTGGAGGGGCTGCGCGATCCCGGCCTGCTGGCCCCGGCCGTGGCGGCCGCCCTGCGCCTGCCCCCGGCGCAAGGGGACCCCGGCGAAGGGCTGCGCGAGCACCTGCGGTCCCGGCGCCTGCTGCTGGTCCTGGACAACTTCGAGCAGCTCCTGGAGGCCGGCGCCCAGGCCGCGGAGTGGCTGCGCGAGGCTCCGGGCCTGCACCTGCTGGTCACCTCCCGCGCCCCCCTGCGCCTGTACGGAGAGCGGGAGTTCGCGGTGCCCCCGCTGGGCCTGCCGCCGGAGGCTCCAACGGAAGCCTCCATTGAATCCAGCGAGGCGGTGGCCCTGTTCGTGGCCCGGGCCGAGGCGGTCAGCCCCGGTTTCCATCTGACCGCGGAAAACGCGGCCGCGGTGGCCGGGATCGTCCGCCGCCTGGACGGGCTGCCCCTGGCCCTGGAACTGGCCGCGGCGCGGGTCCGCCTTTTCCCGCCCGCCGCCCTGCTGGCCCGCCTCGGCTCCAGCCTGGCCTTCCTGACCGGAGGCCCCCGGGACCTGCCGGCCAGGCAGCAGACCCTGCGCGCGGCGATCCTCTGGAGCTACGACCTGCTGGGGCCCCCGGCGCGCGGCCTGTTCCGCCGCCTTTCGGTCTTCACCGGCGGCGCGCGCCTCGCCCAGATCGAGGCGGTCTGCGGCCCGGACCTGGGCGCCGAGATTCTGGCGGCGCTGGAGGAGCTGTGCGATCACAGCCTGGTCCGGCGCGCACCCGGCGAAGCGGAACCGCGCTTCCTGATGCCGGAGATCGTCAGGGAGCTGGCCCGGGAACTGGCCGCCGAAAGCGGCGAGACGCAGGCTCTGGCCGGAAGGCACGGCGCCGCCTACCTGCAGCTGGCCGAGCAGGCCGCGCCCAGCCTCATGCGCGCCGGGCGCCGGGCCTGGCTGGACCTGCTGGAGGAGGACGCGGCCAACTTCCGGGAAGCCCTGGAGGCGGCGGCGCAAGGTGCGCAGGCGGAGACGGCCCTGCGCCTGGTGGCGGCCTTGTGGCGCTTCTGGCAGATGCGCGGGCACATTCGCGAAGGCCGCAGTATGGCCAGCAGGGTCCTGGCCCTGGAGGGCGGCGGAGCAGGCGGACAGGATCGGCGCCCTGCTGGCGGCGGGGGGCATGGCCTACTGGCAGGCCGACACGGCCGCTGCCGACAAAGCCTATGTCGAGGCATTGCGCAGGGCCCGCCTTCACGGGGACCGCCGCCTGCTGGCCCAGGCCCTGTACAACGCCGCCTTTCCGCCCGCCATCCTGGGACGGCCGCAGGAAGCCCGCGACCTGTTCGAGCAGGCGCTGGAGCTGGCCCGCGAGCTGGGCGACAAGGCGATGGAGGCGGAAGTGCTCTGGGGCATCGGCACCTCCCTGTGGTTCAGCGGGGAGAAGCCCGCCTCGGAGCCCTGGTACGACCGCGCCCTGGAGAGGCTGGCCGGAACGGACGCCGCCTTCACCCTGGGCTGGAGCTACCGGATGCGGGGGGTGGTGCGCCTGGCCCGCGGCGCCCTGGAGGAGGCCCGCGACGACCTGGAGCGGGCCCTGGTGATTTTCACCGACGACCTGGACATTTCCGGGATCGTGCTGCTCCTGCGGGACTTCGCGGAGCAGGCTCTGCGCGGAGGCGACGCCGAGCGGGCCCTGCGCCTGTCGGGGGCCGCCGCCGGTCTGGAGGAGGTCAGCCAGACCGGCATGCTGGAGTTCGCCGAAAACCGCATCGCCGACCTGGCGGCCGTAACGACCACCCTGGGCCGCGAACGGGCTGAAGCGCTCCTGGCCGAAGGCCGGCTCATGAGGTTGGAGCAGGCCCTGGCCTTCGCCCGGCATCCTCCAGCCCGTAGCCTTTAAGCTTGTACTGCAGCGAACGCCGGGAGATGCCCAGCTCCCCGGCCGCCCGGGTGCGGTTTCCTTCCCAGCGCTGCAGGCAGGCCAGGATCGAGCGCCGCTCGATCTCCTGCAGGGTGGCCGGCTCGCCGCCGGCCGAGGCCCTGCCCAGGTCCAGGTCGGCCGCCTCGATAGTGCCGGCTCCCGAAAGGATGCAGGCCCGCTCCAGCAGGTTCTCCAGCTCCCGCACGTTGCCGGGGAAGGAGTAGGCCTGCAGCCTGCGCAGGGCCTCCGGACTGATGCCTTCGATGCGCCGCCCCAGGCGCCTTCCCAGCTTTTCCAGGAGGCGCCCGGCCAGCAGCGGGATGTCCCCGGGGCGCTCCCGCAGCGGGGGCACGGCGACGTGCACCACGTTCAGCCGGTAGTACAGGTCCTCCCGGAAGTCGCCGGTCCTCACGGCCTGGGCCAGGTCGCGGTGGGTGGCGGAAATGATGCGGGCGTCCACCGGGAGGTCCTGGGTGCCTCCCAGCCGGCGCAGCCTCTTGTCCTGCAGCACCCGCAGGAGCTTGACCTGCACGCCGCGGGGCATCTCCCCGATTTCATCCAGGAAAAGAGTGCCGCCGCCGGCCAGCTCGAAGGTGCCCGGCTTGCGCGCGTCGGCTCCCGTGAAAGCCCCGCGCTCGTAGCCGAACAGCTCGCTCTCGATCAGGCCCTCCGGCAGCCCTCCGAGGTTCACCGCCACGAACGGGCCCGCGGCCCCGGAACGGGCGTGGATCAGGCGGGCCACGACCTCCTTGCCGCTGCCGCTCTCCCCCGTGATCAGGACCGTGCTGGGGGTGGCGGCCAGTTTCTGGATCCGGGCCATGATCTGCCGCATGGCCGGGCTCTCCCCCACCAGGTCCTGCTCCCCGGCCTGGCGGCCGGCCTCCACCACGTTGCGCAGGCTCTGGTCCTCGATTGCCCGCCGCAGGCGCAGGACCAGCTCCTCCGCGCCGAAGGGCTTGACCAGGTAATCCTGGGCTCCTTCCTTCATCGCGGCCACGGCATCCGCGATTTCCCCGTGGGCCGAGATCATCAGCACCGGCAGGCGCAGGCCCCGCAGGCGGATGCGGCGCAGCAGCTCCAGGCCGTCCAGCCCCGGCATCCGGAGGTCCAGCAGGGCCGCGGCCAGGACCTCGCCCTGCAGCGCTTTTTCAGCGGCCAGGCCGTCCGCGGCCGTGCTGACCTGGAAGCCTTCCAGCTCCAGGGCCCGGGCCAGCGAATCCCGTACGGCCTGCTCGTCATCCACGACCAGGATTCTCATTCCCGCAACCGGGGCAGGGTAACCCGGGCCTCGGTCCCTCCCCCCTCGCGCGCCAGAAGCCGGATGCCGCCTCCGGCCGCCAGCACGAAGCGCCGGGTGATGGACAGCCCGATGCCGGAGCCCTCCGGCCGGGTGGTGAAGAAGGGCTCGAAGACCTGGCCGCGGATGGCCCGCGGGATGCCCTGCCCGCGGTCCAGCACGGAGAGGGTCGCGCCTGCTCTGCCGGTTTTACCGGCCAGCACGCGCACCAGCACCTCGCCTCCGGCCGGATCGCTCTGCAGGGCATTGCTTACCAGGTTTTCCACCACGGAGCGCAGGCGGTCCCGGTCAAAGCGCACCAGCGCGGGTTCCGCGGCCTCCAGGCGCACCCGCCGGCCGGAGAGCGGCAGCACCTCCCGCAGGAAGCCGGCCAGCTCCACGGGCCGCGGGTCGCCCAGCGGGTTCTTCAGGAAGTCCCCGACCCGGTCGGTCAGCTCCCGCAGCCGGTCGACTTCCTGCAGGATGACCCGCAGGTCCTCCCCGCCCTCGGGGCGCACGAAGCGCGCCAGCACGTCGGCCCGCAGGCGGATGGCGGCCAGCGGATTCTTGATCTCGTGGGACAGGGTGCGGGCGGCCTCGCCCAGATGCACCAGCTGCTTCTGCTCCTCCAGGCGCCGGCGGTCCCGGGCTCCCCGCCGGTACAGCAGGTAGACGGAGGCCATCACCACGGAGGACAGCAGCAGCCACAGGCCCAGGCTGAAATCCAGGAGGCGTTCGCGCCGCCACAGTTCCGACGCCTGGACCTCCGCGAACAGGAAACGGGGGAACCTCCGAGGGGCAGCTGGCTCCACGCCGCGCGGCGCCTCGGCCTGGACCCCCGCCGGGCGCGGCCGGGGCGGCCGGCCCACCTGCTGGAGTATGCTCACCGTCCTGCGGCGCTCCTCCAGCACGTACTCGGTTCTCCAGCGCCACTCCCCCGCCGCCTGCACCCCGGTGGGCGCCGTGCCGAAGCGCTCCAGCGGGCGGCCCTCGGCATCGTAGCTGCCCAGGCCCAGCAGGCGCCCTCCGGCCGCCTCCTCGGCCGGCAGGCCATTGCGCATCGCGGTGGCGGCTGAGAACAGGGCGTGCTCGGCCTCGGAGTGGGCCAGCAGGCGGATCCGTTCCTTTTCGCCGCGCGTCACGCGCAGCAGGAGCACCGCCAGTACCAGGTAGACCAGGACCAGGAAGGAGTGGAATATCCATTCCGCCCGCAGGATCCTGCGCCACGCCCCGGCCATGCCCATCCCGCCAGTATAGCCCGCGCCCGGCCTATTCAAAAGACAGGGCCTCCACGGGCTGCAGGCGCGCGGCCCGGGCCGCCGGGTACAGGCCGAAGAAGATGCCCACCGCGCTGGAGCAGGCCACCGCCAGGGCGTAGGAGGCCGCCTGGGGGGCGAAGCTCCACTTCAACAGGGCCGTGGCCAGGAAGCTCAAGGCCGTGCCCAGCGCCATGCCGACCAGCCCCCCCACCAGGGTGAGGGTCACCGCCTCGGTGAGGAACTGCCCGCGGATGGCTCTGGGGGCGGCGCCCAGGGCCTTGCGGATGCCGATCTCCCGGGTGCGCTCGGCCACCGAGACCAGCATGATGTTCATGATGCCGATGCCGCCCACCACCAGGGAAATCGCCGCTACGCCGGTGAGGAAAAGGTTCAAGGTCTTGGTCACGTTGGTGAACATCTCGGCGATCGTGGAGGGCGACATGACCCGGAAGGAGTCCGTGTTGCCGGTGAGCCGGGTGAAGAACTTTTCGACCTTCCCGGCCACCTCCAGCACGTCGGCCCCCGTGGCGGTGCCCATGGCGTAGCGCTGCACGTTCTCCAGGCGCTCCAGGCGCGCGGAGTAGGTCTCGAAGGGGACGTAGGCGCTGCCGTCGAAGTCCAGGCCCATGGTCCCGGTCTTCTCCTTCATCACCCCGATCACCTTGAAGCTGCGCGCCACTCCCTTGCGGTAGATGCGCACGTACTGGTCCAGGGCCCCGCCGTCGGGGAACAGCACCCCGGCGATCTCGGCGCCCAGCACCACCACGGAGCGCCTCTTCTGCCCGTCCTCCGCGGACAGGAAGGAGCCGGAGGCGCTCTGGTAGCTGTAGATCCCCGGAAAGGTGGCCTGCACGCCCAGCACGGTGGCGCTCTCATACGTCTCCCGGCCGTGCTTCAGGTAATAGCCGGCCTGGGCCAGCGGAGTGACCTCGCGGATGCCCGGGACCTCGCTCTTCAACCGCTCGCCCAGGTCCACCGTGAACAGGCGGCGCACTTCCTTGGCCGCGTCCCTGCCGGAAAAGACCGTGATCGTCTCCAGGCCGCCCTGGGCCACCTGCTTCTGCACGCTGGCCGTGGCGCTCTGGCCCAGGGTGGTGATCGCGATGACCGAACCGATGCCGATCACGATCCCCAGCAGCGACAGGAAGGTCCTCAGGCGGTTGCCAGCGAACTCCCGCAGCGCCATGCGTATGTTTTCCCAGAACATGTCCTACTCCTCCAACAGTCCGTCACGCAGGTGGACCCGCCGCCCGCAGAAGGCGCCCACCTGCGGGTCGTGGGTCACCACGATGACCGTCTTGCCCTCGGCGCAGATCGCCGCGAACAGGTCCAGGATCGTCCGGCCCGTCTCCGTGTCCAGGGCCCCGGTGGGCTCGTCGGCCAGGATGATGGACGGGCGGGTGACCAGCGCCCGGGCAATGGCCACCCGCTGCCGCTGCCCACCGGAAAGCTCGGTGGGCCGGTGGCGCAGCCGGTCGGAGAGGCCGACCCTGTCCAGGGCCTCCACGGCCCGCAGGCTCCGTTCAGGCCGGCTCACCCCGCCGTACATCAACGGCGTGGTCACGTTCTCCAGCACGGTGATGCGGGAGAGCAGGTTGAACTGCTGGAACACGAAGCCGATCTTGCGGTTGCGGATCACCGCCAACTGCTCCTCGTCCAGGCCGGCCACCGGCTCCCCGTCGAGGGACAGGCTCCCGGCGGTCGGGCTGTCCAGGCAGCCGATCAGGTGCATCAGGGTGGACTTGCCCGAGCCGGAGGGGCCCATGATGGCCAGCAGCTCGCCGGCGGCCACCTGCAGGCTCACGCCCCGCAGGGCGTGCACGGTGCTCTCGCCCATGCGGTACTCCTTGGTGAGCTGGACGGCCGAGATCACCGCGGGCCTCCCGGCGGCGGACCGCCCGACCCCCCGCCCGTCCTGGCCCCTCCGGGCGCGCGAAAGCCGAAGATGGAAAGCGGGTTGGCGGACTGCCGGCCGGCGGCGCGCCCTTCGCCCGTCGAGACAGCCGCGGCGGCCAGCACCACGTCCCCCTCGGACAGGCCTTCCAGCACGCGCACCTGGCCGGTCTCGTAGGCCGCGGTCTTCACCTCCCGCCGCTCGGGCTGGAGGGCGGCCGGCGCTGCTGGCGACGCTTCGGATGTGGCCGGCAGCAGCAGCACGTAGCTGCGCCCGCCGACCTTCTGCACGGCCTTTTCGTCGAGCACCAGCAGGCGCTCGTCCTCCCCGGCGAGGATCCGGGCGCTGAAGGAATAGCCGGGCAGCAGGCTCTTCGGGGGATTGTCGATGCGCACCTCCGCGTCCAGCACCGCGATGCCCTCCGTGGTCACCCGGCCCTCCAGCGGCAGCAGGGACACCCGGCCGTTGACCAGCAGGTCGGGCAGCGCGTCGATGTGGAACTCGACCTTCTGGCCGACCTTCACGCTGGGCACGTCCAGCTCGTCGATCTCCACTTCGGACTTGAGGGCCGACAGGTCGATGACCCGGGCGATGGGCGAGATCTCCTCCCCCGCCTTCACGTACTCCCCTTCCCGCACGTCGACGTCGGAGACGAACCCGGAGATCGTGGTCCAGACCTTCTTTTCCTGCAGGTCGACCTGCTTCATCTTCCGCTCCAGCTCCAGCAGCTCCAGCTCGCTCTTCGAACCGGAGATCCTGGCCTTCTCCAGCTTGTAGTCCAGGCTGGCCAGGTCGTAGCGCTGCTGGCTGTCGTCCAGCTCCGCGATCAGGTCCCCCGCGCGCACGCGGTCCCCTTCCTTTACGTACACCCTGGCCACCTTGCCGCTGGCAGCGAAGCCGATGTCCTCGCTCTCGATGGGTTCCAGGTTTCCGGTCACGTCGATGGCCGAGGAGCGGATGACCGCCTGCACCTGATAGGTGGCTGGCGCCCCAACCGCGGCGGAGGAGCTCTTCTGCCTGCCGAACCAAAGGTACGCCCCTCCACCGACGACCGGCAGGCAGGCTGCCAGGAGCCAGAGGACCAGGCGTCTGGATTTCTCTCGAATTGCTCATGCCACTCTATTATCAAGAACCATGCCAAACATGCGCCGCGGAATGAGGGCTTTTACGGCGTATTGCCTGGTTCAGAAGAGCTCTTCCGCAGGCCGGCTGTGCAAAAACTGCGCCCGTCCCCGCCATGCGCGGTTCTTGCGCAGTTGGCGCGAGCGGCATCCCTTTCCAAGGGGCTATTTTGGGCTCGGATGGAGGCTGGGATGGCACGGCGTTTGCAAATCCGTGGGCATGAAGATCGTGATCATCGCCGCCTGCCTGGCCCTGTGCGCCGCGGTTTCGGGCCTGTCGGCCCTGTCCGGAGAGCCGGTCGTGCTGACCGAGGACTCGGCCGTGGAGCTGGCGCTGCGGAACAGCCTGAGCTTGAAATCCACGCGCATTGATCTGGAAACCCTGCGGCGCAAGAGCGCCACCTCCTGGAACGCTTGGCTGCCCTCCCTGAGCGCGGGAGCCGGGCTGGGCGGGTCGCAGGAGCCCTGGGACCTGTCCCTCAGCCTGTCGGCCAGCCTGCCGCTGTCGCTGGCCACGCCCTACGGCGCGCGCGCGGCCTCGCTGCAGTATCAGGCCGCGGAGCTGCGGGTGCGGGAGGCGGAGAGCGCCATGCGCCTGGAGGTGCGCCGGAGCTTCCACGCACTGCTGCTGGGCAGGGAGAAGATCGCGCTGCTGGAGAGCAGCACCCAGAGCGCCTCCCTGTCCGCCGACATCGCGCGGCGCAACTTCGCGGCGGGACTGATCGCCGAAGTGGAGGCCCTGAGCGCCGAGATGACGCTGGAGAAGCTCGGCCCCCAGCTCGTCCAGGCCCAGGCCGACTTCCAGACCGCCCTGCTGGAGCTGCAGAGCCTGATCGGCCTGGAGCCGGGCGCGCCGGTGGAGGTGCAGGGCTCCTTCCTCGCGGCCGAAGCCCCGGTGGAGGCCGAGGCCCTGGTCCGCTCCCGGCTGGCCTCCCGCCCGGACGTGCGCGCGGCCGCGCTGGACGTGCAGCTGGCGCGCCGCCAGGCCGGCCAGGCCGCCGCCCAGGCCCGGGCCCCCACGGCCTCGCTGTCCTGGTCGCTGAACGGCTCCACCCGTACGGGCACCGGGAGCTGGGACGGGCGGGGCAGCGCCCAGCTCTCCCTGAGCGTCCCACTGGACACCTGGCTACCCGGCTCCGCCGGCCGCGTGCAGGTGGCGGAAGCCGGCGACGGGCTGGCCAAGGCGGAGCTGGCCCTGCAGGAAACCCGGCTGTCCGCGGAGGTGGAGATCCGCTCCCTGGTCCAGGAGCTGCAGGCCCTGGCCGAATCCCTGCGCGTTCTGGAGAAAAGCGAGCGGCTGGCCCGCAGGATCTACGAGCTGCGCAGCGCGGAGTACGCCGCAGGCCTGACGGAGCTCACGGCGCTCCGCCAGGCGCTGGACGATCACCAGCAGGCCGGGCTGGACCTGGCCGGCGCGCGCCAGCAGTACAGCGACGCCCTGGCGGAGCTGGAGCACGCCATCCAGGAGTAGGCGCGCCCGGCTACCGCTTCTCCAGAAGCTGCGGGTACTCCTTTTCCAGGGCGGCGATCTTGGGCAGGTCCCACATCATGATATAGGGCTGCGTGGGATGCTGCCGCAGGTAGTCCTGGTGATAGTCCTCGGCCGGGTAGAAGGCCTCCAGCGGCGAGAGCTGCGTGACGACCTTCTGGCCGTACACCCGGGCCTTGTCCAGCGCGCGGATGTACTCCTCCGCCACGCGCCGCTGCGCCGCATCGGCATAGAAGATCGCCGAGCGGTACTGCGTGCCGTAGTCCGGGCCCTGGAAGTTGAGCTGGGTGGGGTCGTGGGCCACCGAGAAGAACACCTTCAGCAGGGTGCCGTAGCTCACCCGGGACGGATCGTAGATGACGCGCACCGACTCGGCGTGGCCGGTGCGTCCCGTGCCCACGATCTGGTAGTGGGCCGTCTTGGCCTCCCCGCCCGCATAGCCGGAAACCACCTCCTGCACGCCCTTCAGCCGCTCGAACACGGCTTCCACCCCCCAGAAGCAGCCGCCGGCGAACACCGCCGTGCGCGTGCCCTTCTCCGCCGGATCCACCGGCGGATCGGGGAAATCGGCGCGCGCCCGGGCCGCGCCCAACAGCAACACCAGCGCCGCGGCGCCGGCCAACAATCCCTTCATGGTTCCTCCCTCCCTCTTCACTTCTTGAACAGGGCCAGGTACCGGCCGTAGCCTTCGACCTCCAGCCTGGCCACCGGAATGAAGCGCAGCGACGCGGAGTTCATGCAGTAGCGCAGTCCCGTGGGCGCAGGCCCGTCCGGGAAAAGGTGGCCCAGGTGCGAGTCGGCCCAGCGACTGCGCACCTCGGTGCGCACCATGCCGTAGCTCGAGTCCGTTCTTTCCACTACGTTGGCCGCCTCCAGGGGCCGGACGAAGCTCGGCCAGCCGGTGCCCGAGTCGTACTTGTCCGTGGAGCTGAACAGGGGCTCCCCGGAGACGATATCCACGTAGATGCCCGCCTGATGGTTGTTCCAGTACTCGTTCTGGAAAGCGGGCTCCGTGCCCTCCTGCTGGGTCACGTGGAACTGCAGGCTGCTGAGCTTCTTCTTCAGCTCGACCAGAGGCGGCTTGCTGTACTTGACCTCCTGAGCACCGGCATCCGCCGGGCCCAGCAGCACCGCCGCCAGGAACGCCATGGAAACCATGCCTCTCATTTGTATCTCCTTCCTCGACTTGCGAATCAGCCGAAAGTGAATGCGTACAGGCGCAGCCGGCCCCGCACCTCCAGGCGCAGGACGTGCGCCCCGGCCTCGCCCAAGGCGACCAGCCGGTACAGCCTGCTGGAGCCGGCCTCCAGCAGGCCCTGGCGCACGTCCTGGGTATCCGGAGCCGGGCGCCCGTCCAGACTCACGCGGATGCTCCCCCCCGGGCCCTCCGGCTCGACCACCAGGTACACGTCCCGGGCCCGGAAGCCCAGCTCCAGGCTGCCCGCGGAATCGGGGACCACGAACTCCCTGTGGATCGTCCAGCCGCCTTCCAGGTTCCATTCCCCGTTGCCCGGGGTCCGCGCCGGCCGGTAGCGCTCGCTGGAGTCCGGCTTCGGCGGCACCGCCGAAGCGAAGCCGCGAGCCCGCCCGTAGCCCAGGTAGGTTTCCGGGGTTCCCGCGGCCAGCTCCGGCTCCGGACCCGAGACCTCCTTGCCGACCAGGCCGCCGGTCTCGCGCAGCAGCATCCGGATGACGCCTTCCGTCTCCTCGTAGGCCCCTTCCCCGAAGTGGAAATAGCGCAGGCGGCCCTTGGCGTCGATCAGGTAGTGCGCCGGCCAGAAGCGGTTGGCGTAGGCCTGCCACTGGGCGTAGTCGTTGTCCTGGACCACCGGCCAGGTCACCCCCAGCTGGCGGATGGCCTTCTCCACGTTCTCCGCGCTCTTCTCGAACTCGAACTCCGGGGTGTGCACGCCCAGCAGCAGGAAGCCCTGGTCGGCGTACGCCTCGTGCCAGCGGCGCAGGTACGGCAGCGTGCGCAGGCAGTTGACGCAGCTGTAGGTCCAGAAGTCCACCAGCACGACCCTGCCCCGCAGGTCCTCCGCCCGCAGGGGCTCGCTGTTGAACCAGCCGCCCGAGGCCACCAGGGGCGGGGCCGGCCCGTAGTCCCCCGCCTGCCCGGTCCGGGGGCCGTCGTCGCCGGTGCGCAGCGCCAGGGCCTCCCGCACCCCCGCGGTGTCCTCCACGGCGGTCAGGCCGGAGCCGTAGCCCGGCAGCAGGCTCAGGACCGCGCTCTGGAAGCGGCGGTCCCAGCCCAGGCCCACGGCCAGCCCGGCGGCGATCAGCAGCACCCCGAACACCCGCTGGATGGCCGCGCTGCGCAGGACCGGCAGGCGGCCGAGCAGGGTCCGCCCGCCCAGCATGATGGCCAGCATGGAGAGGGAAGTGCCCAGGGTGTAGGCCAGGGTGATGGCCACGGCCCCTCCGTCCAGCCGGCGGGTGAGCGCCAGGCTGGCCACGGAGGCCATGATCGGGCCCACGCACGGGGTCCAGACCACGCCCAGCCCCAGGCCCAGGATGGTCCCCGACCAGAAGCCGCCTCCGCGCCCGGTGCGCGGGCCGGCAGCGGGCGAGGCACGCCGCCCGGCCAGGGAGAACCCGGCCAGGCGCGCCGTGGCCCGCTCGAAGAGCTCCCGCAGCTTCGGCACGACCAGCACCAGGCCGAAGAGCACGATCAGGCCCACGGCCGCGTAGCGCAGGACGTCGGGGGAAATGCCCAGCGACTGCACCAGCGCGGTGAGCGACAGGGTGAAGCCGGCGAAGGCCGCCGCGAACCCCAGCACCACCCCGAACGGCCGGCCCCGCCCCGCCCCCGCCCCGCCGGCCAGCACCACCGGCAGGACCGGCAGGATGCAGGGGGAAAGCACCGTGATCAGCCCGGAGACGAAGGCGAAGCCCAGGAGCAGGATCATTGCCCCATCCTGCGCAGGAGCTCGTCCAGGCCGCCGCCGTTCCAGACCGCGGTCTTGCGCCCGCCGGCGTCAATGCGCACCCAGGTGTGCTGGTAGGTCACCCCGTAGCGCTTCTTCAGCTCGCCGGCGCGGTCGTAGTCCACCACGAGCACCAGCACGTTGCCCAGCCGGCCCGCGCCGGCCTCCAGCTCCTTCATGGCCGCCCGGCAGGTCGGGCACCAGGAGGCCTGGAAGAACAGGACCGTGGGGCCCTGGGCGGCCAGCAGGCGCGCGGTGGACAGATCGGTGAAGGGGATGATCCGGGAGGCGGAGCCCGACATCATCATGGAGCCCCCCTCCCCCGCCTCGGCGGGAGGGGCCATCATGCCCTCCTGGGCCGGGAGGGCCATGACGGATACGCTCAGCATCAGCACCGCCAGAACAGCTCTCATTGTGAACCTCCGAACCAGAACTTACTGGGACCAGATCACGAAAAGGTCACGAAAAAGAAAAAAAAGGATCACCGCAGCAGGAAGTGGAAACGGGAGCCCCGCCCGGGGCTGCTCTCCACTTCCAGCCGGGAGCCGTGCAGCTCCACGATCTGCCGGGCGATGGCCAGCCCCAGCCCGGCGCCGCCGGTGGAGCGGTCGCGGCTGCGGTCCGCCCGGTAGAAGCGCTCGAAGACGTGCGGCAGGTCCTCGGGGGCGATGCCGCTGCCCGTGTCGGAAACCGAGACCCGCGTGCCCCCGTCCTCCGCGGCCAGGCCCACCCGCACGCTGCCCCCCGCCGGGGTGTAGCGCAGGGCGTTCTCGAGCAGGTTGGTGAGCAGGCGCTCGATCAGCCCCAGCTCGCCGCGGGCCAGCGGCAGCTCGGCGGGCAGCTCGGCGGTCAGGCTCACCCCCGCGGCTTCGGCCTGGGGCCGGAGCTTGAGCACCACGTCCTGGGCCAGCTCCCCGGGGTGGAAGCTCTCCGGACGCGGCCGCGCCTGGCCGGACTCCAGGCGGGCCAGCTCGAAGAGCTCCTCCACGAGCTTCTGGAAGCCGTCGATGTTGCGCAGCGCCGCCTCCAGAAAGCCCCGCCGCTCCCCGGGCCCCAGCCGGTCGTCCTTCAGCAGCAGGGTCTCCAGGTTGCCGCGGATGGAAGCCAGGGGGCTCCGCAGGTCGTGGGAGATATTGGCCACCATCTCCCTTCGCTCGGCCAGCCCGGCCTGGATGCCGGCGGCCATCTCGTTGAAGGAGCGGCCGAGGTCCCCCAGCTCGTCCCCGCCCCGCGCCTGCAGGCGGCGGGCCAGGTCCCCGCGCTGGAAGGCCTTCACCGCCTGGGCCAGCGATGTCAAGCGCCGGGTGAGCAGGAAGAACAGGGCGAAGCCGGCCACCAGGGTGGCGGCGATGGCCAGCAGGAAGGTGGCCAGGCCGGCCCGCAGGTAGTAGCTCTGGCGGCTGGAGCCCAGGAACAGGTCGTAGCGCTCGCCGCCCAGGATGACGTAGACGTAGCCGGTCCGGGCGCCCAGGCCCATGACGGCGGCGGAGAACGGCTTCCGGCGCGCCGAGCGCGGATCCTCCCCGAGGATCGGCCGGCCGGTTTCCAGGAAGCTGCGGATCGGGGCCAGCTCCACCCGCTCGCGCGGCGTGCTCTCGGCGGGCGGGGCGAAGTAGGCCAGCACCGCCCCAGCGTCGTCCAGGATGTAGATCTCCACCCGGGGGTTGAGGACCATCATGTAGTGGATGGCCTCGCGCACCCCGGCCGAATCGAAGCCTCCGGCCACCAGGGGCTCCAGCTCCGCGGCGATGCTCCCCGCGTAGTCCCGGTTCAGCAGCTGCTCCACCTCGTCGAACAGGTGCCCGGCCAGGCGGAAGGCGAGGGCCAGGATGCCGGCGGCCAGCGCCAGCACCAGCGCCAGGAAGATCGTGGACAGGCGGGCGTAGAAGGTGCGGAACAGCCGGCTCACGTCTGCAGCTCCGCGGGCTCGGCGAAGCGGTAGCCCACCCCCCAGACCGTACGCAGGAACCGGGGGCGACCGGGGTCGCGCTCGATCTTGCCCCGCAGGCGGTTGATGTGGGAGTTGACCGTGTGCTCGTAGCCCTCGTACTGGTAGCCCCAGACCTGGGCCAGCAGCTCGGGGCGGCTGTAGGCCCTGCCCGGATGGCGGGCGAACAGGGCCAGCAGGTCGAACTCCTTGGCGGTCAGCTCCACCGGCCGGCCCTCGAGGGTCACCCGCCGCTTGGCCAGGTCGAGGACCAGGCCGCCCAGCTCCAGGCGGCCCTCCGCCGGCCCTCCGGCCAGGGCCTGGCGGCCCGCGCGCACCCGCCGCAGCAGGGCCTTGACCCGGGCGGTGAGCTCCCGCACGCTGAACGGCTTGGTGACGTACTCGTCGGCGCCCAGCTCCAGCCCGAGGATGCGGTCCTCCTCCTCGGACCTGGCGGTGAGCATGAGGATCGGGGTCAGGGGATTGCCCTCCCGGATGCGCCGGCAGATGGCCAGGCCGTCCAGCTGCGGCAGCATCAGGTCCAGGACGATCAGCGACCAGTCTCCGGCCAGCGCCCTGGCCAGGCCGGTGCGGCCGTCGGCGGCCAGCTCGGGCGCCAGGCCCAGGTCCCGCAGGTGGAGGGCCACCAGGTCGGCGATTTCCCGGTCGTCTTCGATGATGAGCACGCGCTCCGGCATACCCCTAGAATATACTGGCCGGGCGCGAGCGCAGGCTACGGGAGGTTGGCGGCGGCTCTTGCGCCTACCGGCGGGCCAAGCGCGCCTACCGGCGCACCAGTTCCAGGGTGCCCAGGTTGAGGATGCGGTCGCTGTCGATGCGGCCCAGCGGGGAGAACTCCCCTTCGGTCCGCAGCGTGCGCTCCAGGACGGCTTCCTTGAAGTCCGGGTGCTCGACGGCCAGCCGCAGCCGGAACTGCCGGGTCTGCGACCGGGAGCGGCAGGACTTGGGCAGGAAGCTGTAGAAGCCGCGCGTGGCGCCGTTGGTCAGGTAGGGGTTGGTCCAGCCGGCCTCCGCCGCGGGGGAGGCGGGCTTGTCGTTCAGGTACAGGGTCACGGAGGCCCCGACCACCGGGCTGCCGCGCTCGGCCACCCGCCCGATGAGGTAGGGCAGGTTGTGCCAGTAGCCCAGCAGGCCCTGCTCCTCCTCGCCTTCCGCGGGCTTTCCGTCGGTGGGCTTGCGGCGGCCGGCGATGGTGTCCACCGCCTTGTTGACCAGCAGCAGCACTTCCACCATGCCGGCCAGGCCGTCGCCGTTGTCCCCATCGACGTAGTGGTCCGCCGCCAGGCGCGTGAAGCCCCGCTCGCTGAGGATGTAGCGCGGGGGCAGCCGGTTCAGGGCGTAGGCCGCCACGTCCAGAAGCAGGCCGTCGCTTTTCGTGACATCGGGACGGTCCTCCAGCACGATCCGGGCGATGTGCAGGACCAAGTCCTCCTGGTAGTTCTTGAGTTCCATGGCTATGCTTCCAGCATATCCCCCGGCGGCCCGAATTTCAAGGAAATATTGACACGCGGGGCGGGGAATCCGTATGTTGGAGGCCCTCGACCATGAACAGTCCTGCCTTCGTGTTTTTCGACATCGGCCTCACCCTGCTCTCCCCCCGGGGGGCCGCGGCCTATCAGGAGGTGCTGCGCGAGCTGGGCTTCCAGGTCCAGATGGGGGACATCGAGCGGGCCTTTCACCTCGAGGACAAGCGCTTCATGCGCGAGTTCCCGGGGGTCTTCGGCAATCCGCAGTACTCGCCCATGCCGTGGTTCCTGGGAGGGGTCAACTACCGCCTGGGGGTCCGTACGGACCTGTGCGCCGCCGCCGCGCTCTGGCGCGAGCGCCAGCAGCGGGGAGGGCCCTACTGGGTGCCGTTCCCGGAGGCCCGCGAGGTGCTCTCCGAGCTGCGCCGCCGGGGATTCGGGCTGGGGGTGATCAGCAACTGGGATTCCAGCGCGCGCGGCCTGCTGACCGGCCACGGCCTGGCGGAGTTCTTCGAGCCCATCGTGATCTCCTCCGAAGTGGGCGCCGAGAAGCCGGCCGCGGAAATCTTCCGGATCGCCCTCCAGCGCGCCGGCCTCGCCGGCGAGCAATGCCTGTACGTCGGGGACAACTACTACGACGACGCGGTGGGCTGCCGCCAGGTGGGCATGCGGCCCCTGATCATCAACCGCTTCGGGCGACTGGGCAACGAGGAGATCACGGACTGCGATTTCATCACCGGCCTGCGGGAGCTGCTCACGATCCTGGACGGCAGGGCGCCCTCCCGCTAATCCACCTCCGCTAATCTCTCTCCAGCCGGGCCAGGGCGCGGGCCAGGTTGGCGCGGGCCCGCCGCTCCTGCTCGTGGAAGAGGGGCGTGGCGTAGAGCGCGGGCCGGTCCAGGAAGCCGCGCAGGAGCCGGGCCCTGCCCTCGCGGAAGGCCTCCGGCGTCATAGCCGCATACTCCCGCGCGATGCCCCGCTCGTAGTGCAGGTACCTGCCCCAGGGCGCGCCCAGCACCGCCAGGTCGATGTCCAGCAGAAGCGCTACGGTGGGGTCCGGGTCCGGCGCGCCGGACGGCTCATGGCGCGTGGCCAGGATCAGCCCGGCGGCCCTTCGGCCCAGGGTGGGGGCCAGGCCCAGGGCGGAAGCCCAGCGCAGCGCCAGCTCCGAGCTGGCCTGCTCGTTGTCGCCGCGGCCCGGCTGGTACACGGCGTCGTGGAACCAGAGAGCCAGCTCCAGCGCCAGCGTCTCGGCCGGCCCCGGACCGGCCCGCCGCAGCGCGCGCAGGCAGGAGGCCACGTGGGCCCAGGTGTGGTAGTATCGGCCCGGCTCGCGGTAATGGCGGTCCAGGTCGGCAAAAGCCTGTTCCTCCAGCCCAGCGACGCCGGGCTGCGCGCCGGCCCGGCGGCAGAAGGCCAGCCAGCGCCGTTTCAGGTTCATGCCCGATTTTACCTAAAATCGCACGAAATTGCGCCTGCTTTGGGCTTGCTTTTCCGACCGCCCTCTGCAAATATTGCGCATGGCGGAGGTCCTGCTGTTCATCCTGCGGCGCCTGGGGAGGCTGCTGGCCACCGTCTGGCTGATCTCCACGATCATCTTCTTCGTCATCCGGGTGGTGCCCGGGGATCCGGCCCTGGTGATCGCCGGGGTGGACGCCACCGCCGAGGACATCGCCGCCATCCGGGCCAGGATCGGCACGGACCGCCCGCTGCCCGCGCAGTACCTGGACTGGCTCTGGCGGGTGGTCCGCTTCGACTTCGGCGCCTCGCTGACCAGCGGGCAGCCGGTCACCGACCTGATCTTCGAGCGCTTCGGCCTGACCCTCTCCCTGGCCCTCCTGGGCATGCTGATCTCCCTGGTGGTGGCGCTGCCCCTCGGCGTGGTCTCGGCGGTGCGCCGCTGGTCCTTCTGGGACTACCTGGGCATGGGCTTCTCGCAAGCCGGCATGGCCGTGCCCAGCTTCTGGCTGGGCATCCTGCTGCTGCTGGCCCTGGCCGTGAAGATCCCCCTGTTTCCCCTGTTCGGCTCCGGCAGCCTGCGGCACCTGGTGCTGCCGGCCGTGGCCCTGGGCATCGCCCGCGCGGCGGTGCTCCTGCGGTTGACCCGGGCCTCCATGGTGGAGGAGCTGTCCAAGGAGTACGTGATCACCGCCCGGGCCAAGGGCCTGACCGAGCGCATGGTCAAGTACAAGCACGCCCTGCGCAACGGCCTCCTGCCCGTGGTGACCATCGCCGGCATCCAGCTGGGCTACATGCTGGGGGGGGCCATCATCATCGAGCAGGTGTTCTCCCTCCCGGGCCTGGGACGCCTGTTCCTGTTCGGGGTGTACCAGCGCGATTTCCCCCTGATCCAGGGCGGGGTGGTGTTCGTGGCCTTCGCCTTCTCCCTGATCAACTTCCTGGTGGACATCCTGTACAGCGTGCTCAATCCCAGGATCCGGGTGGGCTGATGGCGGACGCCCTGCTTTCGATCCGCGACCTCGCGGTCAGCTTCCGCGGGCGGGAGGCCGGCGGCTCCCGCCCGCTGCGCGGCGTGGACCTGGAGGTGGGCCCCGGGGAAGTGCACGCGCTGGTCGGCGAATCCGGGTCGGGCAAGACCCTGACCGCCACCTGCGTGCTGGGCCTCCTGCCCGTGCCCCCCGCCCGCATCGAGGCGGGCAGCATCCGCTTCCAGGGCCGGGAGCTGCTGGGCCTGGCCGAGAGGGAGCGGCGCAAGCTGCGCGGGCGGCGCATCGGCATGGTCTTCCAGGAACCCAGCAAGTACCTCAACCCCTCGATGCGGGTCGGCGAGCAGATCGTCGAGGCCCTGATCCTGCACCTGGGCTTGAGCCGGCCCGGCGCCCAGGCCCGGGCCGCGGAGCTGCTGGAGCTGGTGGGCCTTCCCGGCGGCCGCAGGATCCTGCGCCGCTACCCGCACGAGCTGTCCGGCGGGATGCGCCAGCGGGTCATGATCGCCATGGCCGTGAGCTGCGAGCCGGCCCTGCTGATCGCCGACGAGCCGACCACCGCGCTGGACGTGACGCTGCAGCGCCAGATCCTGCGCCTCCTGCTGGAGCTGCGGGACCGCCTGGGCATGGCGGTGCTGTTCGTCTCGCACGACCTGGCGGTCGTGCACGGCATCTCCGAGCGCGTCTCGGTGATCTACTGCGGAAAGATCGTGGAGAGCGGCAGCCGGGAGAGAGTCTTCGGCCGGCCGCTGCACCCCTACACCCAGGCGCTGCTGGCCTCGGTCCCGGAGGCCTCCCGGCGCGGCACGCGCCTGGCGGCCATTCCCGGCACGGTGCCCGACGCGGCCCATGTGCCCGCCGGCTGCGCTTTCCACCCCCGCTGCCCCCTGGCCGTGGAGAAGTGCCGCCAGGAGGTCCCTGCCCTCCTGGACTACGCGCCGGCGGGCGGCGAAGCCGGCGCCGGCTCCCACCTGGCCGCCTGCCACCTGGTGGGACGATCATGAGCGCCCCCATCCTCGAAGTCCGCCGGCTGGAGAAACGCTACGCCGCCTCCGGAATCCTGAGCCGCTCGCGGGCGGGGCTGAAGGCGGTGGACGGGGTGAGCTTCGCGATGGAGGCCGGCTCCACCTTCGGCCTGGTGGGCGAGTCGGGCTGCGGCAAGACCACCCTGGCCCGGGCGCTGCTGTACCTGGATCCGCCCACGGCGGGCGAGGTGCTGTTCGAGGGCACGCCGCTGGGCGGCCTGTCCCGCGCGGGCCTGCGCGGATTCCGCCGGCACATGCAGATCGTGTTCCAGGACCCCAACGGGGCCCTGGATCCCAAGATGAGCGTGCGGGCCAGCATGGGCGAAGGCCTGGCCAACCTGGGCGTCCCCCGGGCGGAGCGGGAGCGGCGGACCGCCGCGGCCCTGGAGCTGGTCGGCATCCAGCCGGCGCACGCCGGGCGCTACCCCCACGAGTTTTCCGGGGGACAGAAGCAGCGCATCACCATCGCCCGCGCCCTGTCCGTGGATCCGCGCCTGCTGGTCCTGGACGAGCCGGTCTCCAACCTGGACGTGTCCATCCAGGCCCAGATCATCAACCTGCTCCTCGACCTGAAGGACCGCCTGGCCCTGACCTACCTGTTCATCTCCCACGACCTGAACCTGGTGGCCTACCTGGCGGACCGCATCGCGGTGATGTTCCGGGGCCGGATCGTGGAGCTGGGCTCCACGGCCCGGATCCTCAACTCCCCCCTGCACCCCTACACCCGGCGCCTGTTCGCCTCGGTGCCGCGCTTGACCGGGGAGCGGATTGCCCCCAAAATGGAAAGCGACAGCGAGGCGGAGGCCTCCTCTCGCGCCCCGGGCGGCGGTTGCCGCTACGCGGCGCGCTGCGAGCGGGGGGACCTGGCCTGCCATTCCAACGATCCCGAACTGCACGACGCGGGCGGCGGCCACCTGGTGGCCTGCCTGCTGCCCGAGAAAAACGACCAAGGAGGATGAGATGAGAAGGACGTTCCTGTTGGCGCTCGCCGCCGGCCTGCTGATCGCCGGCCTGGCCGGGGCCGCGCCCAAGCCCCTGACCTGGGCCTTGTCGGGCAACCCCGACAGCCTGGATCCGCAGAAGACCGCGGGCACTTTGACCTTTCAGACCGTGCGCAGCCTCTACGACACCCTGGTGGAGCCCGATGCCAAGGGCCAGATCGTGGGCGCGCTGGCCGAGCGCTGGCAGACCTCGGCCGACAACCTGACCTGGACCTTCACCCTGCGCAAGGGCGTGAAGTTCCACAACGGCGATGTGCTCACCTCCGCCGACGTGAAGGCCACCTTCGAGCGGATCAAGAACAAGGAGTTCGCCTCCCCCAAGGCCAGCGAGTACGCGGCGATCACCTCGATCGAAACGCCGGACCCCGCCACGGTGGTCTTCAAGCTGGCCAAGCCCTACTCCCCCCTGCTGGCGGCGCTGGCCTCCGGCTGGGGCGCGATCCTGCCCAAGAGCCTGATCGAGGCGGGCCATGACTTCTCCTCCAAGCCGGTGGGCACCGGCCCCTTCGTGTTCAAGGAGTGGGTGCGCGACAACCGCATCGTGCTGGCCAAGAACCCCGATTACTGGCTGAAGGGCCTGCCCAAGTTCGACAGCCTGATCTTCCAGATCATCCCCGAGCGGGCCGTGCAGGTGCAGGGCCTGATCGCCGGGCAGATCGACGGCAGCGACATCATCGACCAGGAAGACCTGCCCATGCTGGAGGGCAGCGGCAAGGTCAACATCGACCGGCCCCTCACCGCCCAGATCTTCGTCCTGGCCATGAACTGCAGCAAGCCGCCCCTGAACGACCTGCGCGTCCGCCAGGCGGTCAACCACGCCATCGACAAGCAGGCGGTGCTGGACGTGGCCTACGGCGGCGGCAAACCGATCGGCACTTTCATGAACTACGGCAATGCCTACTACAGGGACTTCACGAGCCTCTATCCCTACGACCCGGCCAAGGCCCGCGGCCTGCTGGCCCAGGCGGGCGTGGGCAAGGACACCGTGCTGGAGATGGTGCTGCCCTCCAACTACCCGCCCCACGTCAAGGCCGGGGAGATGTACCAGGAGATGCTCTCCAAGGTCGGCTTGAACGTGCAGATCAAGCTGGTGGACTGGCCCACCTGGCTGAAGGACGTATACACCGCAGCCAAGTACGACTTCACCGCCATCGCCCACACGGGCAAGCTGGACCCGGACGGCACCCTGGGCGGCTACGGCACCGAGAAGCGCTACGTGCGCTGGATCAACGCCACGGCCGCCGACTACATCGCCAAGGGAGCGGGCGCCGTGGGCGTGGAGAACCGCCAGAAGCTCTACGACCAGGCCATGATGATCATGGCCCGGGAAGTGCCCTTCGTGTTCACCGGCACCTCCTACCGCCGCGTGGTGACCAACAAGCGGGTCAAGGGCTTCCGCATGGACCCGATCCTGGACACCTACGACTTCCGCAGCACGGAGCTGCAGTGAGCCGACGCCCTGCCGCGCGGCGGCTGTACTACGCCGCGCTCCTGTTCCTGGCCATCCTGGGGGCCGCGGCCATCGCGGCCCCCCTGGTGGCCCCCTACAGCCCGACCGAACAGCACCTGGACCGCCGTCTGGCCCCGCCCAGCCGGACCCACCTGTTGGGCACGGACAACCTGGGGCGGGACCTGCTGTCCCGCACCATCTACGGCTCGCGCTCCGCCCTGCTGGTGGGCATCGTCTCGGTGGCCATCTCGGCCGTGCTGGGCACGCTCGCCGGCCTGGCCGCCGCGCTGTCCACCCGCTCGGTGGACAACCTGCTGATGCTGGTCATGGACAGCCTGCTGTCCTTCCCCACGGTCCTGCTGGCCATCACGGTGGTCTCCTTCCTGGGCTACGGCCTGGTGCAGGTCATGATCGCCGTGGGGGTGATCTACGCCCCCACCTTCGCCCGCCTGGTGCGCGCCGAGACCCTGGCCCTGAAGACCGAGGGGTACGTGGAGGCCTCCCAGGCCCTGGGCACGCCGCAGGTCCTGGTGGTGTTCCGGCACATCCTGCCCAACCTGCTGGGCAAGGTGGTGGTGCAGTGCTCGATCACCTTCGCCCTGACCGTGGTGATCGAGGCCTCCCTCTCCTACCTGGGCCTGGGCGCCCAGCCCCCGACCCCGAGCTGGGGGCTGATGCTCAAGGACGCCCGCGACTACCTGGTGCAGGCCCCCTGGATGGCGCTGTACCCGGGCCTGGCCCTGGCCTTCACGGTGCTGTGCTTCAACATCCTGGGCGACTCCCTGTCCGAACGCCTGAATCCCAAGCTCTAGCCCCTCGGCATGCGCATCGGAGTGATCTCGGACCTGCACGTGGACCTGAACGGCGGCGAGGCTGGCCCGCGGACCTACGCCGGCTACCTGAGCGATGCGGTCCGGGCCAAGGGGGTGGAGCTGCTGCTGATCGCCGGGGACCTGTCCAACCGCTGGGACCTGACCCTGCGGACCCTGGAGGAGATCCAGGAGCGCGCGGCCGTGCGGGTGCTCTTCGTGCCCGGCAACCACGACCTGTGGAACGAGGCCCCGCGGCGCCCGTTCGGCGAAGCCTGGGGGGCGGGGGACAGCCACGAGGCCCTCAAGGCCTTCCCCGGCAACCTGGCGCGGAGACCCGTGGAGCTTCCCGGGGGCTGGGCCGTGGCGGGGGCCACGGGCTGGTACGACTTCGCCTTCGGCCATCCCCGTTTTTCCCTCGAGCAGTTCGAGCGGATGCGCGTCGGGGAGCGGCTGTGGCTGGACCGGATCAACGCCCGCTGGGACCGGCCCACGCTCGAGGTGCATCGCCGCTTCCTGGAGGAGCTGGAAAGGCAGCTTTCCGAGCTGCGCGGCAGGCGTCTGCTCCTGGTGACCCACGTGGTGCCGGTAACCGAGTTCACCGTGCGCCCCGCGGATGCGCAGTGGGAATACCTGAACGCCTTCCTGGGCAGCCCGGCCTACGGGGAGTTGGCGGTCCGCCATGGGGTGAGGATCGCGATCTGCGGGCACGTGCACTACCGCCGGCGGCACCAGGCCGGCGGGACCCTCTTCCTGGCCAGCTGCCTGGGCTACGCTCACGAGTGGCCGGACCCCGCCGACGAGGCCGGCGAGGTCCACCGCTGCCTGACGGTGCTGGAAATCTAGGCGCCGTACTCCGCGAAGGTGTTCTTGCCGGAGCTCTTGGCCCGGTACATGGCCTCGTCGGCCAGCCGCAGCAGCTCCTGCGGGGTGCGCGCCTGCTCCGGGAAGCAGGCGATGCCGATGCTGGCGGTGACGGCCAGCTCGGCGCCGGGCAGCAGGAAAGGCCGGCGCAGCTCCTGCAGCATGCGGCCCGCCACGGCGCGGGCCATCCCCGGGTCCTGGGTCTTCTCCAGTATCACCGCGAACTCATCCCCGGCCAGGCGCGCCACGGTGTCGGAGTCGCGCACCGCGCTCTTCAGTCTCTCGGCCACCCCCCGCAGCAGCTCGTCCCCGGCCTGATGCCCGTAGTTGTCGTTGACCGCCTTGAAACCGTCGAGGTCCAGAAAAAGGAGAGCCACCCGGCTCTGCCCCCGCCGGGCCAGCTCCAGGGCGTGCTTCAGGCGGTCGTCGAAAAGCTGGCGGTGGGGCAGCAGGGTCAGGGGATCGTGGGTGGCCAGGTGCTGCAGCCGGGCTTCCGCCTCCTTCAGCCCGGTGATGTCGGTGGCGATCTGCAGGCGCACGTAGCGGCCGCCTTCCCAGGGGATCGCCCGGTCGGAGTTCTTGTACCAGCGCCCGGTGACCGGATTCCGGCCCTCCCAGACCAGCACTCCCGCGGGCTTTCCTTCCTCGTCCAGCAGGCGCGCGTTGGTGCAGTGCGGGCAGGGGGAGCCCTCCTTGCGGAACATGCGGTAGCACACCTGCCCGGCGAAATCCCCGCCGAAGCTCTCGCACATGTGCCGGTTCATGTACAGGATCTCGTAGGTGTCCAGGTCGGCGGCGTAGATGTCGGCGTCGATGCTGTCCAGCACCAGCAGCAGCGAGCTGAAATGGATCTTCCTGGCGCGGGGGGCCATGGCTGCGGCGATACTACCACGAAATCCGCGGCGGCGGTAGCCCGGCCCGCGCAGGGCACTCGACGGGAGCCCGGGGATCGGCGTATGATCCGGGTATGAAGGCACGAAAACGGCTTATTCTGATCATTCCGGCGCTGCTGCTCCTGCTGGCGGCCCTTCCGGCCGGGGCGCAGAGCTCGGCCTCTTCCGTGGGCCTGGGCGTGGCCGTGGGGCTGGCTTTCCCCCAGGGAAGCACGGACAACATCGCCAGCACGGACTGGCAGACCAGCTTCAACTGGGGCTTCTACGTAAACATCCCGATCATCTCCACCCTGCACCTCACCCCCTCCTCGGAGCTGTACCGCTTGAACGACGTGAACGCCACGGACTTCTCCCTGGCCTTCAAGTTCATCGTCCCCCTGCCGCGCTTCGACCTGTACGTGGGGCTGGTGCCCGGGCTGACCGCCGTGGGCAGCCGGACCGCCCCCAACGTGGGCCTCCTGGCCGGCGGCTCCTTCCGCCTGGTGGGCAACCTGGACCTGTTCGTGCAGGGCAAGTACGACTGGATTTTCGAGAGCGGCGACAACCTGCGCGTACTGCACGTCAACACGGGAATCCTGTTCCTTTTCTAAAGGGAGCATGGCCGAGCTGGAGCCCGCAGTCCGGACCCCCAGTGCCCTGATCACCGGCGCATCCGGCGGGATCGGCCGTGCCGCGGCCCGCGAGCTGCTGGCCCGCGGCTGGAGGGTGTTCGGGGGCGTGCGTCGGGACCAGGACGCCCGCAGCCTGCGGGCCGAGCTGGGGGAAGGGTTCACTGCCCTCCCCCTGGAGGTCACCGACCCGCGCTCCGTGGGTGAAGCCGCCGAGGCGGTGGAAGCCGCCTTGCGGGGGGAGAATCTGGGCGCTCTGGTCAACAGCGCCGGCGTCGCCCGTCTGGGGCCCCTGGCCTGCCTGTCCACGGCGGCGCTGCGGGAGCAGTTCGAGGTCAACCTGTTCGGGCTGTTCGAGGTGACCCGGCGCTTCCTGCCCCTGCTTGGCGCGAAACCGGGCGCGCCGCGCCCCGCCGGCAGGATCGTCAATCTGAGCTCCGCCAGCGGCCGGCTGGCCATGCCCTTCTTCGGGTTTCTACGCCGCCTCCAAACACGCCCTGGAAGGCGCTGTCTGACTCCCTGCGGCGGGAGCTGCAGCTGTACGGGATCCGGGTGATCCTCATCGAGCCTTCGATCGTGCGCACCCCCATGGTGGACAAGGCGGTGGCCCAGGCGGAGGCCTTCCGGGAAACCGAATGGTGGCCCGCCCTGCAGGCCGCCGTAAAGGCCGCCGGCCTGGGGCGCGCGGACGGTGCGCTGCCGGTCCAGCGCGTGGTCCGCGTGCTGGTGCGGGCCCTCTGCAGCCCTCACCCCCGGGCGCGGTACGCGGTTCCCCGCCGGCGCCTGCTGGGCTGGTGGCTGCCGCTGGCCCTGCCCGACCGGATGCTGGACCGGGTGGTGGGCCGGGCGCTGGGGCTCACCTACAGGAAAGGAGCCTGAGATGGCGGAGTTGCGGGAGCGCCTGAGCTCGTTGTTTCTTCCCGACCTGAGCCTCTGGTACCCCTGGCACTCCGCCCGCGGCACCCTGCCGGCCGCCTGGAAAGGGGAAACGCTGGCCGGGGTCTGCCGGCGCCTGGGCCTGCCCTGCTGGCAGCCGGTGCGGGCCTGGAGCCTGGCCACCCCGGGCATCCAGGTGCAGACCGGGCAGGGACCCGCGGAGCGCACCGTTCGCTGGCTGGCGCCCGCCGGCACGCTGCAGGCGCGCTGGACCCTGGGGCCGGACGGGGATTGGTGGCAGGCGGAGTACCCGGTGAAGGAAGCCGCGGACTTGAGCGCCGCCGCCCAGATCGTCGAAGCCAGGACGTACAGCCCGCAGCCCGCCGAACTGTCCCGGGCCCGGGCCCAGGCTGCCCCCGGGGACCTGGCCGTGCTGGAGCTGCCCATGCGGCCCTACCAGGAGCTTCTGCACTCCTTCCTGGGTTTCGGCGACGGATTCCTCCTCCTGTTCCAGGAGCCGGAGCGCGTCGCGGGCCTGCTGGCCGCGCTGGAAGCCGGATTGCAGGCCCTGGTGGCCAAGCTGGCCGCCCTGGACTTCGAGGTGGCGCTGTCGCCGGACAACCTGGACACCCAATTCGTCACTCCCCCGGCTTTTCTCGAGCATCTGCGACCGAGCTACCGGGCCACGGCCGACGCCCTGCACGAGGCCGGCAAGCTCCTGGCGGTGCACGCCGGCGGCCCGGTGCGCGGCCTGCTTCCCGGCCTGGCCGAGGCGGGCGTGGACCTGATCGAGGGGATCTGCGGACCCCCGCAGAGCGACGCCGCCCTGGGCGAGGCCCGCGGTCTTTGCGGAGACCGGCTGATCCTTTGGGGCGGCCTGCCGCAGGACCTGCTGGACCCGGGCACGCCGCAGGAGGATTTCCGGCAGGCCGCCGAGCAGGCCACGCGGGAGGCCCGCGCCGACCGCCGCGCCCTGCTGGGCGTGGCCGACCGCGTGCCGGTGAGCGCGCCGATCGAGCGCCTGGAGTTGCTGCGGCGTCTGGCTGCAGAAGCCTGAAGCCGCCTCCCGCCGAGGCTAGCCTTTCCTGGCCCGCACCCGGAAGATGGTGGGGGTGTCCGGGTCCACCTCGCCGTGAATCAGGAAGATCAGGATTTCCTCCGTGAAGGCCAGGTAATAGATGGCCAGGATCACCGTGATGAAGATGGTGGTGTTCAGGAAGGTGGAGAGGATCACCAGCAGGTAGACCAGCGCGCCGTTCAGCTTCAGCAGGAAGGTGTGCATCATGATGGGCTTGCCGCAGCGGATGGCCGAAACGACGAAGGAAAGCCCGAAGATGCCGAAGAACACGTACAGCGGCACCAGGTTGGGCCGCAGGTACTGCGGGTAGAGCCGGGCCATGAAGTAGGCCGAGGAAAGGTAGAACGGGATATCCACGATCGAGTCCAGGGCCTTGCCGAACTCGGTGCGCTGGTTCAACCGGCGGGCGGCCAGCCCGTCGAAGTAGTCGGTGGCTCCGAGCACCCCGTAGCTGACCACGAAGGCGACCGGCATGCCCCGCAGGGCGAACACGTACAGCAGCGGGCAGCAGGACCAGGCGGGAGATGGAAAGCCCGTTGGGAATCGTGAAATATCCCTGACCGATCATCGTCACCTCCTCACCGGCCATCCTACCACGGAACGACGCCTGCCGCCATGTTCTGGATCGGTTCCAGGCTCTGGTAGAATGCTGAAGAAAGCCAATGAAGCGAATCCTGGTCGCCTACAGCACGAACGCGGGATCCACCGCCGAGGTGGCCGAGGCCATCGGCAAGAACCTGGAAGGGCCGCAGGTCGAGGTCCAGGTCCTGCCCATCGGGCAGGTCCGCGACCTGAACGGTTATGCGGGAGTGGTCCTGGGCGGCCCGATGATCGTCGGCTGGCACCGCCGGGCCGCGCGTTTTTTCCGGGCCCGCCGGCGGGAACTGGCCCGGGTCCCGGTCGCCCTGTTCTTCACCGCCCTGCGGGTCACCCGCGACCAGGGGAGCCCGGGATCCGGGCTTCCCGGTCCTGCTGGACCCCCGCCTGCTGGCCGAGCCGGCCCGCCCGGGCCGGCTGTCCTTCAAGGAGAGACAGACCACCGTGGCCTCCTACCTTCACCCGGTGCGCGCGGCCATCGCCGCGGCCCGGCCGGTGAGCGCCGCCTTCTTCGCCGGCAAGCTGGACTACGGAAAGCTCCCGTTCCTGCACATGCTGTTCGTGATGCTGATCATCGGCGCCCGGCCCGGAGACTCCCGCGATTGGGAGCTCATCGCTTCGTGGGCCCGGGGCCTTCGAAAGGAAATGGCATGAACACGAAAAAGGCCGTCCAGGAATTCCTGGGCCGCAAACACCTGGCCGTGGTCGGGGTGTCCCGCTCCGGCAAGGACTTCAGCAACCTGGCCTACCGGGAGCTGAAGCAGAAGGGCTATCGCCTGGTCCCGGTCAATCCCCACGCCGACTCCCTGGAGGGGGAGCGCTGCTACCACCGCCTGAGCGGAAATCACGGACAAGCCCGAGGGCGCCCTGGTGCTGACCGGCTCCTCGCAGACGGAGAGCGTGGTGCGCGACGCGGTCCAGGCCGGCATCCGCCACCTGTGGATCCAGCAGGGCAGCGATTCGGCCGCCGCCCTGGAGCTGGCCCGCAAAGAGGGGCTGGCGGTAGTGAGCGGCGACTGCATCCTCATGTTCGCCGAGCCGGTGGCCAGCTTCCATCGCTTCCACCGCTGGATCTGGAAGCTGCTGGGCAGGCTGCCGAAGTAGAGGGCGGCCCGCCGGCCGCTAGACCGCCAGGCCGCGCCGGCGCAGCAGCAGCGGCCCGAGGCGGTCCAGGATCCAGCCGAAGCCCGCCTCCACCCAGGGCAGGATGCTCAGGGCCCCGGGAACCCAGACGGCCCGCCGCGGCCGCCGCAGCAGGTCCAGGATCGCCTCGGCCACCACCTCCGGCTTGATCGCCAGCCTCTCGCCGGGGACCGGGCTGCCCAGGGGCAGGCGCTCCGCGGTGCGGTAGAACTCCGTGAGCACCGGCCCGGGCTTCACCACGCTCACGTGCACCCCGCTGCCGTGCAGCTCGCGGTACAGGGCGGTGGTCAGGGCGTCCACGAAGGACTTGGTGGCGGAGTACAGGGCCACGCCCTGGCTGGGCAGGCTGCCGGCCACGGAGCTGACGTTGATGATGTGCCCGCGCCCGGCCCGGCGCATGACCGGCAGGAAGAGCACGATGAGCTGGGTCAGGGCCGCGGTGTTCACCTGCATCATGTCCTGGGCGGTCGCCCAGGGCATTTCGGAAGCCTAGCCGTACCAGCCGAAGCCGGCGTTGTTCACCAGCACGTCGAGCCCGCGGTAGCGCTCCATGACGTGGTCGAACACGGCGTGCGGCCCGTCGCGCTGCGCCAGGTCGACGACCAGGACGTCCGCGATGCCCCCCGCGTCGCGGATCCCCGCGGCCAGGGCCTCCAGGCGGTCCTGCCGCCGGGCCACGAGCACGACGTGGTAGCCCTCCGCCGCCAGCCGGCGGGCGGCTGGCGCGCCGATGCCGCTCGAGGCGCCGGTGACCACCGCCACCCGCTCCCGCGCCCGGGCGGGCGCCGGCCTGCCCCGCCGGGCCTGCGGCGAGGCGATCGAGCCGGTGCTCCAGCCACCAGCGCATGGTGTCGGCCACGGTCTCGGCGGCCGGACGCGGCTCGTAGCCCAGCTCCCGCTCGGCCTTGGCCCGGCTGACCGTCGTGTTGCTCGCCACGGTTCGCAGGGAGTAGGAGGTGAACTGCGGCGCCCTGCCCGCCAGCCTGCCGGCCAGCGCGGCCAGCGGCGTGGCGGCCAGCGCCAGCCAGCGCGGCAGCGTGATCACCGCCAGCGGCCGGCCCAGGGCCGCGCCCACCAGGCGCCGCAGCTCGGCCAGGGACAGCAGCGTCCCGGAAAGCAGGTAGGTCTCCCCCGGCCTCCCCCGCTCCCCGGCCAGCACCAGGCCGCGGGCCACGTCGCGCACGTCCACGAAGTCGAAGCGGCCGTCGACGATCGGGTGCAGGCCGGGAGCCAGCCAGGAGCGCAGCAGGCGGCCCATCTCCGACTCGCGGAAGTCGAACGGACCGATGATCCCGGTCGGGCAGGCGATCACCGCCTCCAGGCCGCGGGCCTGCTGCACGATCAGGGAGGCGTCCGCCTTGGTGCGGTCGTATTCCCCTTCCACGTTGTGCGGGTCGAAGGGCACGCTCTCGTCGATGGGCATCCCCGCGGGGGGCCGGGCCAGCGCGTGGATGGAGCTCACGTATACCAGCCGGCGCGTCCCGGCGTCGCGCATGGCCCGCACCACGTTCGAGGTGCCCACCACGTTCACCTGGCGCAGGCGCGGATCGCGTCCGGACTGCACGGAAATGAGCCCCGCCAGGTGGTACACGGTGTCCACCCCGCGCAGCGCCGGGAGCGAGAGAGCTCTCCTGCAGGATGTCCCCTTCCAGGCACTCCAGCTCCAGGCCGGCCAGGGAGGCGCTGTCCTCGCCCGGCAGGAGCAGGGCCCGCATCCTCTGCCCGCGGGCCAGCAGCTCCCGCACCAGCGTGTTGCCCAGATGACCGGCAGCGCCGGTGATCAGCACCATACCTACCTCCGTCCTATGCCTTCGATGAACAGGCGCAGCGACTCCCGGGTCACGCGGTCCCACTGCGCTCCCCGCGGATCGAACACCCCCTGCATGACCAGACCCACCGCCAGGGAGAGCAGGGCCTGGGCGGCGGCCGAGGGGTCCACCGGGCGCAGCGTGCCCTCGGCAATGCCCTTGCGGATGACCGCGGCGAACATCTCCCGGTAGCGGCGGAACGGCTCGACGACCCGCCGCCAGACCTCCGGGTCCTTGCGCGCCTGGGCCCAGAACTCCAGGAAGATGGACAGCCGGCCGTCCGCGTCGTTGAAGATGCCGCGCGTCCGTTCGGCCATGCCCAGCAGACCGTCCACTACGCTCGAAGCCTGGGCCAGCGTCCCGGCCAGGTCGGCTTCCACGGCGGCCAGCCATTCCTCCAGCAGGCTCAGGAAGACCACCTGCTTTCCGTCGAAATGATGGTAGAAGGCGCCCTTGCTGACGGCCGCCGCCTCGCAGATTCCCGCCACGCCGGTGGCGTCGTAGCCCTGGCGGCCGAAAAGACTCAGGGCGCTCTGAAGAATTCTGGACCGGGTTTCCTCGCCGCGTGCCTGCATGCCTTTCCTGACCGGATCCAACAGGAGAGGTTGCAGAAAAACATACCAACCGGTCGGTACGCCGATAGGCGCGCCCTTGTGCGCACCCGGCGGCGCGGATAGACTGGCCCCATGTCGTTCATCGGACGCATCGCCACCAGCGCCTCGCAGGACCGCCTGGAGAGCCTGATCGAGGAACGCCTGAAGCCGGGCGCGGACAAGAAGCGCATCGACGCCCGCATCTGGGACCTGTTCGGCGAGAACTGGGCGGTCATGTTCACCGACCTGGCCGGCTTCTCCCGCCGGGTGGCCGAGTTCGGGATCATCCACTTCCTGCAGACCATCCACGAATCGCAGCGCATCCTGGTGCCCTGCATCGAGCGGCACGACGGGATACTGCTGAAGACCGAGGGGGACAGCCTGCTGGTCATCTTCCGCTCCGCGGCCAGGGCCCTGGAATGCGCCCTGGCCATGCAGCGCACGGCCCGGGATTACAACCGGGAACGGGAGCAGGCCGAGCAGGTCCTGCTTTGCGTGGGACTGGGCTGCGGGCGCCTGCTGCGCATCGGCGACCACGACGTCTTCGGCGCCGAGGTCAACGCGGCGGCCAAGCTGGGCGAGGACACGGCCAAGGCCTGGGAGATCCTGGTGACCGGAGCGGTGCGCCAGGCCGCCCAGGAAGCCCGGGATGCCGGCAGCTTCCCGGAGCCGGTCGGCTTCGAGGCGCTGCCCGACGCCCCTCCCGGCGCCGAGGCCGCCTTCCGCGTGACCTACCGGCTCTGACGCTCGCGGTACTCCAGCGGGCTCACCCCGACGGCCAGCTTGAACACCCGGGAAAAATAGCCCTGGTCGGGATAACCCACGCTCTCGCCGATCTCCTTGATCTCCAGCGACGGCCGGCCTTCCAAAAGGCGCCGCGCCTGGGCGATGCGCAGGTCGCGCAGGTAGCGCACGGGGGCCTGGCCGGTCAGGCGCTTGAACAGGCGGGTCAGGTACGGGGGGTTCAGGTGGAAGCGGGCCGCCAGCTCGCCCAGGGAGAGCTCTTCCCGGTAGTGGGCGCGCAGGTACTCCTGCACCAGGCCCACCACCTGCTCCTGGGCCGAGACCTCGGGCAGGCCGGGGTGCTCCCGCTGCCAGTCCCGCTCGCGGGCTTCCAGCTTCAGGGCCACGCGGGCCAGGGCGGCGCGCAGCTCCTCCGCGGACACCGGCTTCAGCAAATAGTCGGCCACCCCGTATTGCAGCGCGGTCTGGGCGTAGCGGAACTCGTCGTGCCCGCTGACGATGAGCACCAGCAGGTCCGGGTAGTTCAGGTAGGCCTGCCGGATCAGCTCCAGCCCGTCGAGCACGGGCATGCGGATGTCGGTGATCAACAGGTCGGGCAGCAGCTCGGCGATCGCCTCCAGGGCCTCCCGGCCGTCGGCCGCCTGGGCCACCACTTCGAACACGGGGCGGTGCTCGCCCAGCTTCTTGACCAGGTTCTCCCGCAGGAGGACCTCGTCCTCAGCGACCAGAACCGAGTAGCTGCGCTTTGGGCTCAAGGCTTCCGCCGATCAGCACCGTGGCCCCGCCCTCCGGCTCGTTGCCGATGCGGTACACCGCCTCCTCCCCGTAGAACAGGCGGAGGCGCGAGGAGATGTTCAGCAGCCCCAGCCCGCTGATGGCCAGCGTGGGCTCGGGGATCGAGCGCATGCGCGCGGTGATCTGGGCCTCCAGCTCCGCCAGGCGCCCCGCCTGGAAACCGGGGCCGTCGTCGTGGATGCGCAGGGTCCAGCGTCCCTCCCCTGCCTGGCCCCGGATGGACAGGTGCCAGGGCGGAGCCTGCGAAAAGGCGTACTTCATGGCGTTCTCGATGATCGGCTGCACGATCAGCTTGGGCACCCGCACCTCCAGCAGCTCCGGGGGCACCTGGATGTCGAAGAACAGGCCGTCCCGGAAGCGGACCTTCAGGCAGGCCAGGTAGCGCCGGGCGTACTCCAGCTCCTCGCCCAGGGTGACCACCGAGGACTTTCCGGAAGAGATGTAGCGCAGCAGGTGGGTCAGGTGCTCGACGCTCTCGGCGATCTCCCGCACCATGCCCTCCTCGGCCATGATCCCGATGGTGGCCAGCATGTTGTACACGAAGTGCGGGTCCATCTGGGCCTGCAGGGCCAGCATGGTGGCCTGCAGCTCGTGGGCCCGGGCCTGCAGGGCCTCGTCCATGGAGGTCTTCAGCTTGCCCCGCATGTCCCGGAAGGCCTGCTCCAGCTCCTCCAGCTCCCCCAGGTCCGCGGCCGGATGGGCGGGGGCCGTCCAGGGAAACGGCGTTCCAGTCCAGGCCGCGCACCGAGTCGTGCAGGCGGCGCAGGGGCACGGTGATCCGCACGGCCAGCCGGGAAGCCAGCAGCACGGCCGCGGCCAGCAGGGCCAGGCCGAAGAGGACCAGGATCGTGGCGAACTCCCGCACGGGCGCCAGCAGCCGGCGCTGCGCTTGCGACACCACCACCCGCCAGCCGGATTGCCCGCTGGAGGCGGCCACCGCCAGCTCCCGCCCGCCCAGGGTGAGCAGCTGCCCGTCCGGCCTCCCGCGCAGGACCTCGTAGGCGGGATCGGGCCGGTCGCTTTCGAACGGGTACAGCCGCACCCCGGCCCCGTCGAAGACCAGCACGCGGGTGGACTGGGAGGGCATGCTGCGGAAGATCGTGTCCGTGAACTGCTTCACCTCCAGGATGCCCATCACCCGGCGGTACTCGTCGTAGAGGGTGCGGTACAGGGAGATGTAGCTGCGTTTCTCGTACAGCGGGAAGGTCTTCTCCAGCAGCGGGTCCACGTGGGGCAGTGAGTACTGCTTGGTGCCCCCCGAGTAAGTCGAGGGCCCTCAGCCAGGGAAGCGACTCCGCGGCCAGGGGGGCCGCCTGGCTGTAGACCCCCGCCCCGATCATCGTGCCCGCCAGGTCGAAGAAGTTGACCTGGGGGACCGGCTTGTAGGCGCCGATGATCGTCTGCATGACCCCGGCCAGGCGCGCCGTGTGGAGGTACTGCCGGGTGCGGTCCGCCTGCCCGGAGAGCGCCGCGTGCTCCTGGAGCAGCTGGCGAACCAGCTCCGAGGAGCCGATGTTGACGGACACGGCGTTCATCTTGAACAGCTCGGCGTCCAGCGCCTCGACCACCGTGGCGGAGAGGTCCTTGAGGGTGCCGATGGCCTGGGCCTTCAGGGCATTGGCCGTGTAGAAGTAGGAGAAGACCGTGAGCAGCGGGATGGAAACCAGGATGAGCAGCAGGTACGAGGAAAACAGGGTGGCCCGGACGCTTTTCACGGCCTGAAAATGGTAGGCGGCCGCCGCCGGGCTGTCAAGCTTGGAAAAAAAATCCATATCGTGAATCGTTTTCCTGCATGTACAGGACCGGCCCGGGGTCTAGGCTGGGCGTGTATGGCGGGGAAAGCGGCCGGGGCCGTGATCGCGGGGGAGCGGGGCCTGTACTTCGCGGTGGCCGGCCTGCTGGCGGCCGCGGGGGCCATCTACCTGGCCACCGGGGTGAACTTCTTCAAGTTCACGAATCTGCTGAACATCGCACGCGGCTTCTCGATGCTCAGCATCGCGGCCCTCGGACAGACCCTGGTGATCATCGGCGGCGGCCTGGACCTCTCGGTGGCGGAGGTCATCTCCACCGCCAACGTGTTCGCGGCCACCTTCATGGCCGGCCGCAACGAGCTGTTCCTGCCCGTCACGCTCCTCACCCTGGCCTTCGGGGCCCTGGTCGGGCTGTTCAACGGGCTCCTGGTCACCCGCCGCAGCGTCCCGGCCTTCGTGGCCACCCTGGGCAGCTCGATCGTGCTGCGGGGAGCGCGCCTGATGTGGACCAAGGGCCTGCCCCGGGTTACATCCCCGACAACCTGAACCAGCTGGGCGTGGGCACGACCCTGGGCATCCCCAACCTTTTCTACGTGTTCCTGGCCGCGGCCCTGCTGGCCGTCGCTGCTGCTGACCCGCATGGGCTACGGCCGCCGCCTGTACGCGGTGGGCACCAGCCGGGCCGTGGCGTACCTGAGCGGCATCCGCACCGAGCGCACGATCGTGCGCGAGCTACGTGCTGTGCGGGATCGCTTCCGCGTTCGTGGGCATCCTGCTCGGCGGTTACACCGACATGTCCGACCAGAAGATCGGCGAGGGCTACGACCTGGATACCATCGCCGTGGCCGTGCTCGGCGGGAGCGGCCATCGGCGGGGGCAGCGGCAGCGTGCGGGGGACGGTCATCGCGCGGTGATCATCCTGGTGATCACCAACCTCTCGCTGCTGATGGGCTTCCCCATCCAGAGCCAGATGGTGATCAAGGGCCTGGTCATCGTGCTGGCCCTGTGGCTGAACGGCCGCCGCGCGGACATAGGGAGCAAGGCCCGTTGTCAACGGGCGGGCACGATATGTTTTGGAGCAAAGGAGAAGGACAGATGAAGAGAATCATCCGTCTCACCCTGCTGGCGGTCCTGATGGCCGCGGTGGGACTGGCGGCTTTCGCCGCCGGCGGCGGGGAGAGCCAGGGCGCCAAGAAGGGCATCGTCATCGGCTTCAGCAACGCGGGCATGGGCGACTCCTGGCGCCAGTTCCTGGTGGCCAACTTCAACGCCGAGGTGCGCCAGGCACCCGGAGATCACGAAGACTTACATCACCAACGCCGACGAGAAGCCCGAGAAGCAGCTGGCCGACATCGACGACCTGCTGGTGAAGGGCGTCGACGCGCTGATCGTGTACCCCACCGTGGCCGACGCCATCATCCCGGCCATCGAGAAGGTGTACGCCCAGGGCATCCCGGTCATCGTGTTCGGCGGCAACATCGGCACCGACAAGCTGACCTGCTCGGTCCAGCAGGACCTGACGGAGTTCGGCCGCGCCCAGGCCAAGTGGCTGGCCGACGAGCTGAAGGGCAAGGGCAAGATCGTCATGCTGTCGGGCATCGCCGGCAACACCACCGCGGAGGACCGCCTGGCCGGGGCGCGCGAGGTGTTCAAGAAGTACCCCGACATCCAGATCCTCGACCACCAGTACTGCGACTGGTCGCCGCCCAAGGCCAAGTCCATCATGGAAGCCATGATCCAGGCCTTCCCGAAGATCGACGGCATCTGGGCCGACTCCGGCCTGATGTCCTGGCCCGCCCTGCAGGCGCTGAAGGAGGCCAAGCGGCCCCTGGTCCCCTCCACCGGCGACCAGCTGAACGGCTACACCAAGTTCCTGGTGGCCAACAAGGTCCGCGGCTACGCCTACCCCATGACGACCATGCTCTCCGGCGAGGCGGTGAAGCAGGCCGTCGAAGGCGGCCAAGGGCGAGAAGGTCGGAAGAAGATCGTGTACATCAAGATCACCGGCTACGGCCCGGACCAGATCAAGCAGCTCACCAAGCCCGACCTCTCGGACTGGTGGTGGATCGGCGACGACCAGATGCCCGCCGAGTTCCTGCCGCAAGCTGTAGGGCGGGTCGCGGGGTAGTTGAAGCGAGGGGCGCCCGGCGGCACGGCCGGGCGCCTTTCCGAAAAAAGGCGGAGCGCGGACATGGCTGAGGCGGAAACGGTGCTGCGGCTGGAAGGGATCTGCAAGATCCTTCCCCGGGGTCAGGGCCCTGGAGCAGGTCAGCCTCGAGCTTCGCCGGGGGGAGGTGCACGCCCTGGTCGGGGAGAACGGGGCGGGCAAGTCCACGCTGATGAAGATCCTGAGCGGGGTCTACCAGGCCGACGCCGGGCGCATCCTGCTGGACGGCCAGGAGGTAACCTTCCGCGATCCGCGCGAAGCCCAGGAGGCCGGGATCAGCATCATCTTCCAGGAGTTCAGCCTGATCCGCGGCTTCACCGTGGCCGAGAACGTGTTCCTGAACCGGGAACCCGCGGGCTTCCTGGGCCACCTGGACCGCGGGGCCGCCCGGGAGCGCACCCGCGCCCTGCTGGCTGAGATCGGCATCGAGCTGGCCGTGGACCGCAAGGTGGAAGAGCTGTCCGTGGTCGAGCAGCAGGTGGTGGAGATCGTCAAGGCCCTCTCCTTCACCGCCTCGGTGCTGATCATGGACGAGCCCTCCGCCGCGCTCACCGACCAGGAGCTGGCGCAGGCTGTTCGCGATCATCCGCACCCTCAAGCAGCGCGGGGTCACGGTCATCTACATCTCCCACATGCTGGAGGAGGTCTTCCAGATCGCCGACCGGGTCACGGTGCTGAAGGACGGCCGGGTGATGGGCACGCGTCCCGCCGGGGAGCTGACCAAGGACGAGCTCATCCGCCTGATGGTGGGCCGCCAGATCGAGGACTATTTCCCGCCGCTGGGCGCCGCGGCGGGGGCCGGTGCTGCTGGAGGTGCGCGGCCTGCGCGGACGCGGCCGCCTGGCGGACATCAGCTTCCAGCTGCGCGCCGGGGAGATCCTGGGCCTGGCCGGCATGGTGGGCTCCGGCCGCAACCTGCTGGCCCGCTGCCTGCTGGGCCTGGAGCCGCACGACGCGGGGGAGATCGCTCCTGCGAGGGACCGCGCTATGCGCCCCGCAGCTTCCGCGAGGCCATGACGGCGGGCTTCGGCTACATCACCGACGACCGCAAGGCCCTGGGCATCCTGGGCCCGCGCTCCCTGAAGGAAAACCTGACCATCGCCAACCTGCCAGTCCTACCTGGCCTGGGGATTCCTGCGCCGCGGGCGCGAGAACGCCGACGCCCGCGCCCAGGTCCAGCGCCTGGCCATCCGCAGCTCCGGGATCGGCCAGAGCGTGCAGACCCTGAGCGGCGGCAACCAGCAGAAGGTGCTCATCGCCCGCTGGCTGCTGCGGGAGCCGGAGGTCTTCGTCTTCTCCGAGCCCACCCGGGGCATCGACGTCGGGGCCAAGGCCGAGATCTACCGGATCATGCGCGAGCTCACCGCCGCGGGCAAGGCGATCCTCATGATCTCCTCCGAGCTGCCGGAGGTGATCGGCATGTCCGACCGCGTGCTGGTCATGCAGGGCGGACGGATCGCGGGCACGATCGACCAGCACGAAGGCCGGGCCACGGAGGAGGAGATCATGTCCCTGGCCGTCGGCCACGCCTATTCCCTGCACCAGGGAGGGGCCGTGAAATGAAGCGTCCGCCGTTGGCGCTCGGTCGCCGGCTCGCTCGGAGCCGCGGCATCCTGGTCTGGCTGATCCTGCTGGCTGCTGGTCGTGGCCTGCCTGCTGGCCACGCCCCTGTTCCTGCGGCCGCGCAACCTGCGCAACGTGTTCCTGACCCAGCCCATCGGCCTGGGGCTGGCCTCCCTGGGCCAGGCCTTCGTGGTGATCGCCGGCGGCATCGACCTGTCCATCGGGGCGGTCATCTCCCTGCTGACCTCGCTGGCCGCGGGCCTGTACAAGGCCCAGCCGGGGGTGCACCGCGCCGGTCGTGTTCCTGCTGCTGGTGGGGCTGGGGGCCGCCGCCGGGCCGTCAACGGGCTTCATCGTCGTGCGCCTGCGCGTGCCCCCGTTCATGGCCACCCTCGCCACCATGTCCCTGTTCCAGGGCGCCGTGCTGTTCTACGCGCCCAGGACCATCGGCGGCATCCCCGCCTCCTTCCGCTTCCTGGCCGAAGGCCGGCTGGCCGGGATCCCGTTCAGCATCATCCTGTTCGTGCTGATCATCGCCGCCGGCTACTACCTGCTCTCCGGCAATCGCCTGGGCCGGCACCTGTACGCCGTGGGCGCCGACCCGTACGTCTCGCAGATCTCGGGCATCCCGGTGCGGCGGGTGCGTTTCCTGGCCTACCTGATCTGCGGCCTGCTGGTGGGCGTGGCCTCCGCCTTCATGGCCGCCCGGCTGGGGGGCGGCGGGCCCCAAGGTGGGGGCGGGCTACGAGCTGGACTCCATCACCGCGGTGGTCATCGGCGGGGTGAGCCTGGCGGGCGGCTCCGGCAACCTGCTCGGCACCTTCGCCGGGGTGCTCATCATCGGGGTGTTCTACAACATCATGAACCTGCTCAGCGTCAACGCCTACCTGCAGATCGTGCTGAAGGGCGTCGTCCTGATCCTGGCCGTCTCGTTCTACGCGAAAAGGAGAGTGTGAAGCCCATGAAGATCGAGTGGCTGTCCCGACCCCTCGCCATCGGCGCCAGGACCGCGCCCAACCGCGTCGTCTACCAGCCCACCGAGAGCGAACAACTGCGACGCGGAGGGCAGCCCCACCGCAGCACACGGTGGAGAAGTACGCTGGACATCGCCCGCGGCGGACCCGGGATCATCCACATCGAGTCCATCGACGTGACCCTGAAGACCCAGGCCCGCTCGAACCGGATGCTGATGCTCGACCGCAACCTCCGGGGCCTGGAGGCGCTGGTGGCGGAGATCCGCAAGGCCAACCGCGAGTCGCTGGTCATCTTCCAGCTCAGCCACGCCGGGCGCCTGAGCGACCCAGCAGTTCCGCCGCCCATGTACGTGTATCGCCCCCGCCGGTGCCGCGGTGAAGGCCATGAGCACCGCCGAGGTCGAGGAGGCCCGGGAGGAGTTCGTGGCCGCCGCGGTCCGGGCCTGGAAGGTGGGGGCCGACGGCGTGGACTTCAAGCAGGCCCACAGCTTCCTGGGGGACGACTTTCTGCACCCCGCCAATACCCGCGGCGACCGCTACGGCGGGAGCTGGGAAAACCGCACCCGCTTCTTCCGCGAGAGCCTGAAGCGCATCCGGGAGGAGATCCGCGACCGGAAGTTCCTGGTGGGCTCGCGCATCAGCCCGTACGAGGCCATCCCGGGCGGCTTCGGCACCTCCGGCCCGGAGGAGGTCCTGGAGGACCTGGCCGAGCCGCTCGCTTACGCCCGCCTGATGCAGAAGGAAGGCGTGGATTTCATCAACGTGTCGGCCGGCTCGGTGGTCGGCAACCTGGAGCTGCTCATGCCCACCTCCAACTACCCCGAGGGGGTGCTGCGCCACTTCGGCTGGACCCGGGCCATCAAGCAGGCCGTCTCCATCCCCGTGATCGGCTCGGGCTACAGCCGCCTGGCGGACGGCGACAACTCCCTGCACGTCGGGGAGGGGGAGAAGGCCGGCTTCCTGTACTGGGCCGAGAAGAACCTGCGCGACGGAAACGTGGACCTGGTGGGCGTGGGCCGGCAGGCCATCGCCGACCCGGATTTCGCCCGCAAGGTCCTGGGGGGCCGGGCCGGGGAGGTGCGCTGGTGCACCACCTGCAACCAGTGCATCACCCTGCTGGTCGCCAACCAGCGCATCGGCTGCCCACTGCACGAGCCGGAGTACCGCGCCCTGCTGCCGAAGTAGTCAGCCGCAGGGCCGGCGGTCCGGCGGGCTGCCCAGGGCCTCGTGGGTGACCCGGCACAGCGCGGCCCGGTCTTCGCGGGAAAGCTCCCTGGCGAACACCTCCCCGATCACCAGGGCCCAGCCGAAGATGAAGTACACCAGGCCGTCCTCCACGGTCAGGCGGCGGGCCTCCGCTTGCGCGCGGGCCTGCTGCAGGAACTCCAGCTCGCCCCGGTAGTTGAACTCCCAGGCGTACCCGTCCATCGGGAACGAGGCCTGCCCCGAAAGCGGGGAGCCGGGGCGATCCTTGCCCAGGCCGGTGGCGTTGACCACCAGGGAGCCGGGCGGCAGGGCGCTCAACCGGTCGTCGTTGCTGCGGCCGGCGCCCAGCTCCACGTAGGCCAACCCGGCGCCCAGCTGCAGGCGCTCGTGCACTTCCCGGCAGGTGCGCAGGTTGCCGGGGCTTACGTCCGTCAGGGTGACGCGGGCGGGCCGGTCGCTGCCGTGCTCCGGGCGCAGCAGGTAGGCGCTCAGGGCCAGCCCGGCCCCGCCGGCGCCCATGAGCAGCGCCTCCGCCTCGGGATGATCCCGCCAGTGGCCCGGGGGCAGGAAGTGCTCCAGGGCCAGTCCCGAGCTGAAGGGGTCCTTGGCCGAGCCGGCGAGCGCCCCGCCGCGCTTGGCGATGCCGGACACCTCCCGGAAGGCCCGGGCGTAGGGGTCCAGGGAGTCGAACAGGTCCTCGGCGGCGGCCAGGATGTCCATCTTGTGCGTGGTGACCAGCGCCCCCACGGTCCGGCTCTCCTCGCGGATGCGCCGGACGATTTCGCGAAAGGACTCCCGCGGCCCGCGCACGGGGATGTCGTGGCCCTGGATCGCCGTCTCCGGCAGGCCCAGGGTCTTCAGCCAGAGGGGGAACAGCTCCAGGGCCAGCGAGCCCGCGGTGCTCACCCCGATGAAATAGAACCTGGGCCGGTCCTGCCCGCTCAGGTGTGCTTCTCCGATTCCGCCAGCCGCCCCTGCTCCTTGCGGATTTCCTTCAGCTCCAGGGTGTACTCCCGCTCGTAGGTGGAGCAGCCCACCGGCTTCTGCCGGATGAGGAACTCGATGCAGTTGTCGCAGGCCGTGCACCAGTCGATCTCCGCCTCCCGTCCCCCCTCCAGCTTGGCGGCCAGCAGCGGGTCGGCCAGGGACTGGCGGCCGATGGCCACCATGTCGCAGACCCCTTCGCGGATGTTCTTGTTGGCCCAGTGCAGGAACGAGGCCTCCTCGCGCTTCACGCCCCGAAAGGCGTTCTTCCCGTCCCGGTAGATCGAGTAGGTGGAGCCGATGACCGCGGTCTGCGGCTTTCAGCGCCTGGCGCAGCTGCCTTCTGGAACCAGAAGTGCAGGTATCCTATCTCGGGCGCCCGTTTGTCGGTCTGCACCAGGGGCAGGGTCAGGGAGGGGTTGCCCGCGGACTCGATGATGAACTTGGCCCCGCGGGCCTCCAGGCCCTTCACCAGATCCAGGGGCTCGCTCAAGTCCAGCAGCGGGGTGTCCGGCCCCGCCGAGCCCTGCCCGCCGGGCACGCCCTCCCACATGGAGATCTTGGAGCCCACGCAGAAGTCCGGATCCTTGATTTCCTTGGCGAGACGCTCGTAGATCTCGTAGGCGAAGCGGGTGCGGTTGGCCCAGGAGCCGCCGTACTTCCACTTCCGGTCGTTGAAGGGGCGCAGCAGCTGGGAGCCCAGGTAGCCGTGGCAGAGCTTCAGGTCCACCCCGTCGGCGCCGCAGTCGTGGGCCATCTTGGCGGCGGTGACGAACTTGTCCAGGATGCCGTCCACCTCCTCCTCGGTGAGCAGGCGCCCTTCGTAGCCGGGGAAGGGCTTCACGCACACCCGCTCGGAGAACTCCGGATTGGCCAGCTCCCCGTTGTGGGTCAACTGCCAGACGATGAGAGGCTTGGGATTGGCCCGGCGCATGGCGCTCACCAGGTCCGTGAGCCCCTTCTGGTTCTGGGGCAGGGCGGTGAGCTGGTGCTGGCGGCCCAGGTTCTCGTCCACCACCGACAGGGCCTCCACCACGATCATCCCGGCGTTGCCGCGCGCGAGGCGCTCGTAGCGGCGGAAGGCGGTGTGGGTGGGGTTGCCCCCGGTGTCCGCGTCGCAGCACTCCATGGCGTTGATGGCGATGCGGTTGGGCAGACTCTTCCTGCCGACCTGGATCCCGGTCAACAGAGGCATCTTTTGTTCCATTTCCTGGTCCTTCTCCTTCACTTCAGCTTCTGGCAGTACTCGAGGGTGACCCCGTTGGGGTCCAGGAAGAGGATGGCCCGGCTGCCCAGGGTGGGCAGGTCGGTGGGCGGCAGCGTGATCTTCACCCCCGCGGCGGCCAGACGCCGCGCCGCCTCGTCCACGTCGTCCACCTCGAAGGCCAGGTGGCGCAGCCCCGCTTCGCTCTCGTCCCTATGGCCCGCCGGGTTTTTCCCGTCGTAGTCGAACAGCTCCAGCCGCCCGCCGCCGGGGATCTGGAAGTAGACCAGCGAAAAGTCGTCGAAGGGCACGGTTTGCATCTGGCGGAAACCCAGCACCTTCCCGTAGAACTCCGTCGAGGCCTTGATGTCCTTCACGTTGAGGGAGACGTGGTCGATGCCCTTGACGCGCATGCCGGACCTCACTTGGAAAGGATTTCGCGCTTGGAGATGTCGCTGGACACGAACACCTTGAACAGGTTGGGGTTGGTGCGCAGCTCGCGCAGGGCGGCCTCCAGCTCCTCCAGCGGAACGACCATGGAGAACAGGCTCTGCGGCCGGATGTGCCCGTGGGCCAGCAGGGCGATGGCGTCGGGCCAGTCCGGGCCCACGCCGGCGCAGGAGCTGACCACGTTCTTCTCCCCCAGCACCAGGTCGAAGGGCCGCACCTGGATGGTGTCCTCCCCGGCGCAGATGCCGAAGGCCACCACCGTGCCGCCGGGGCGCACCATCTGGAAGGCCTGCTCGTAGGTCTGCGGGGTGCCCACGGCCTCCACCACGTAGTCCGCGCCGCGGCCCTCGGTGAGCTTCTTCACCTCGGCCACCGGGTCCTTCCCGTCCTTGATGTTCAGCACCACGTCCGCGCCCATCTCCTTGGCCGCGGCCAGGCGCCTGGCGTTGTCCCCGATCACGATCACGAGGCGCCGCGCCGCGCTGGCGGGCCAGCGCCCCGTGCAGCACGCCCAGCCCGCTGCCGATCACCGCCACCGAGCTGCCGTGGGTGATCCTGGCGGCTTTCGAAGAGTGGATCACGCAGGACAGCGGCTCGATGAACGCGCCGGCCAGGAAGTCCAGGCTGTCCGGGAGCTTGTGCACCTGGTCGTAGGGGGCCTTCACGTACTCGGCGAAGGTCCCGTCGATGTGGATGCCCAGCTGCCGGAAGTCGCGGCACATCAGCTTCTGGCCCTTGCGGCAGTAGAAGCAGGTGCCGCAGGACATGTTGATGTCCGCGGTGACCCGGTCGCCTTCCTTCAGGCCCCTGGCCTTGCTTCCCGACCTGGGCCACGACGCCGGAGAACTCGTGCCCCGGGATGAGGGGCAGCTTGTCCGCGGAGTACTTGCCCGTGAAGATGGACCAGTCGGTGCCGCAGATGCCCGTGTACTTGACCCGGATCAGCACCTCCTCGTCGGCGATCTGGGGCACCGGAACCTGCTTGATGGTGAGGAGGTTGGGCTTCTCGACCACCGCCGCCTTCATTGTCTTGGCCATGTCTTTCTCCTTGTTTACTGGAACAGCACGTCGTGCCGGCCCTCGTAGGGCTTGTCGATCAGCAGCGGCTTGAGGTAGGCGATCGTCTTGGTGATGCCGTCCCGCCGGCTCATGGTCACGTCCTCGTGCTCGTAGCTCATCACGTAGTCGTAGCCGATCAGGGACAGCTCGGTGATCACCTTCTTCCAGGGCACCGAGCCCCAGCCCGGGATGCGGAAGCGGAAGCCCCGGCCCAGGCGCTGCCAGTCGCCCTGGGGGATGCGCCCGGAGCGCTTCACGTTGTGCTCCACGACCTCCCCGTCCTTGGCGTGCACGTGGTAGATCCTGTCCTTCAGCTGATCGATGAAGTGCTCCACGTGGATGTCCAGGTAGATCAGGTTGGCCGGGTCGAAGTTGAAGCCCGCACTCCTTGCGCCCGCCCATGAGCTGCACGCTCGCAGCGCGGTGTCCACGTCGTAGATCAGCTCGTTGGGGTGCGGCTCGTGGGCGAACTTCACCCCGTACTCGCGCGAACTTGTCCAGGATCGGGCTCCAGCGCTCCACGAACTCCTGCTCCATGTCCGCCCAGCCCTTGGAGTAGGGCCAGGGGAAGAAGCGCCCGAAGTTCTCGCAGCCCACGAAGCCCGTGACCACCGGCACGCCCAGGGCGTTGGCCGCCTGGGCGGTCTTGATCATGCGCTCGGTGCCGAACTTGATCTTCTCTTCCTTCGATGCCCTTGCAGATGGCGTCGGTGTCCTTGCCGTAGGGGCCCAGCACGATCTGGCCTTCGGGGTGGTTGGCCAGCGCGGAGACGATCAGGCCGTGGCCGGAGATCATCTTGGCCAGGGTCTTGGCGTTGGAGCCCTTCAGCACCTCGTCCAGGTCCAGGTGCGGGTTGCCCGAGAAGGCGGGCAGCTCCACCGCCCGGTAGCCCAGCTCGGCGGCCATCCTGCACACCTCTTCCAGCTTCATGTCCAGGTAGGTCGCGGTGAACAGTCCGATCTTCATTGGCAGTCCTCCTGTCGCCCGTATCTAGAGTTTTATGTCCTTCAGCATGTCGCCCAGCGCGGCCTGGTTGCTTCGCAGCAGCTCGAAGGCAGGCATCAGCCGGCGGTAGACCTCGGCGCTGGCCGGGATGGGTTCTTCCACGCTGGCCACCTGATGCACGTCATCCACCGGGGCGAAGTCCTGCCATAAGCCGCAGCCCACCGCCGCCACCGCCGCCGCCCCCAGGGAGGCGGCCTCCTGGTCGATGTTGGTCTTCACGATCTTCATGCCGTACACGTCGGCGAAGATCTGCCGCCACAGGGGGCTCCTGCTCCCGCCCCCCACCATGAGCATCTCCTCGTCCAGCGGCACGAAGCGGCGCAGCACGGCCAGCACCGCCCCGAGGTTCAGGGCGATGCCCTCCATACCGGCGCGCACCAGGTCCGCGCGCGTGTGCCGCAGGTCCAGCCCGGCGAAGCAGCCGCGGATGTTCGGGGAGGACTCCTGCGTCCCCCCGCCGGCCAGGCTGGGGTTGAACAGCAGCTTGTTGGCTCCCGGCGGGGAGGTGGCGGCCAGCTCGGCCATCGCCTCGTAGGAGGCGCCGCCGCAGCACGTTGTCCCGGATCCAGCGGAAGGAGTTGCCGCCGGAAAAGATGCTCACCGCGGAGGTGAACAGCTCCGGCACCACGTGGGTGAACACGTAGGGCTCTGGCCTGGAAGTCCAGCACCGGCTTCTTGCGAGGAAACGGCGATCCAGGAGGAGGAGCCCAGGGAGGTGTACACCCGGCCCTCCCGGGTGTTGCGCGCGCCCAGGGCCATGCAGGAGTTGTCCACCCCGCCGCAGGCCACCTTCACGGCCGCGGGCAGGCCCAGCTCCGCGGCGGCTTCCCGGCCGGAGGGTGCCCAGGATCTGGGTGGAGGGGACGATCTCCGGGAAGATCTCCCGGGGCAGGCCGCTTGCCTTCAGGAACTCCGGCTGGTAGCCCCAGTCCAGCAGGCTGTAGGCCCCGCTGCCCGAGGCGTAGGAGTAGTCGGTGCAGGCGACGCCCGTCAGGCGCAGGTTGATGTAGTCCTTGGAGCCCAGCACGGTGGCGACCCGGGAGAACAGCTCCGGCTCGTTGTCGCGGTACCACATGATCTTGAACAGCGGTGTAGCACTCCGCGGGAAAACCGTTGCCCGTGCTCATGTACCAGCGCCGGCGGTCGACCTTCCGGAAGAAGGCTTCCGTCTGGGCGTGAGGCGCGGGTGTCCGACCAGATCGGGCGTCCGCTCGCGCAGCAGCCGGCCCTCCCCGTCCACCGGCACCACGCCCAGGCTCTGCCCGGAGATGGCCAGGCACTCGATGTCGGCGGCGGCGCCCGGGACGCGGGCCAGCAGCTCCCGGGTGCTGGCCACCACGGCCTGCCACCAGTCCTCGGGCCGCTGCTCGTGCCAGCCGGCGTCCGGATAGTGGGTCGGCATAGGGGACGAAGGTGAAGGCCAGACAGGCCCCGTCGCTCGTCGAACAGGGAGGCCTTGTTCCCGCCGGTGCCCAGGTCGTAGGCGATGATCTTCCCCGGCACGCTACACCTCCACGGCCGCCGCCCGGCAGGGCGGCCACCTGGGTCACGATCTGCACGGCGGTGTGCAGGTTGATGCCGAAGCGGGCCACGCCCAGCCGCCGCATTTCCACCACGGTCTGCACGTCCCGGATGCCCCCGGCCGCCTTGACCTGGATGGCCTGGCCGACATGAGCGGTGATCAGGCGCAGCATGGGCAGGGAGGAGCCTCCCGGCAGCCAGCCGGTGGAGGTCTTCACGAAGGCGGCTCCCCCCTGGATGCACAGGTCGCAGGCCAGGCGGATCTGGTCGTCGGCTGAGCAGGGGGGCCTCGATGATCACCTTCACCGGCAGCGCTCCGGCGGCCTGCACGACCGCGCGGATGTCCTCCAGCACGTAGCGGCGGTCCCCGGAGCGCAGCTTGCCCACGTTGAGCATCATGTCCATTTCCTGCACGCCGTCGGCCACCAGGGCGCGGGCCTCGGCCACCTTGATGTCCGTGCGGTGCGCGCCGGAGGGAAAGCCCACCGGGGCCCCGGCCAGGACCTCGGGGCTGCCCGGCCAGCAGCTCGCGCAGGAAGCTCACCCAGCAGGGCAGCACGTGCACCGCGTAGAAGCGAGTGGCGGCGGGCGTTCTCCACCATCTCGCGGATCTCCGCCTCCCCGTGCGGCGTGCGCACGGCGCTGATGTCGGTCAGCCGGGCGATGTCCCTGGCGGTCATCGTCATTCCTGCTCCTTCAGACCGCGCGCGGCGGCCGATCCTTGGATTGCACGCAGTACTCGTACTTGTCCGCCACCACGTGCAGGATCGCCACCTCGATGGTCCTGCCCTTGGAGTAGGTGACGCGCTTGACCACCAGCAGCGGGGACTCCACCGGGACCTCCAGGCGGGCGGCCTCCTCGGCGCCCGCCGCCTTGGCGGAGATGTAGTCCGTGGCCGCCTCGATGCGCACGTTGTACTCGGATTCCAGGAAGGCGTACAGGGACTTCATCCCGGCGGTGCGGCGCTCGATGCCGGGGACGATCTCCGGCAGCAGGTAGTTCCAGATGATGGCGATGGGCTTGCCGTTGGCCAGGACCACCCGCTCGACCCGCACGACCCGCGCGTCGGGCTCCAGCTTCAGGTCGGCGGCGATCCGCCGTGGGGCGGCGATGCAGTCCACGGTCACCTCCCGGTAGCGCACGTTGAAGCCCTTCTCCTGCAGCGTCTCGGAGAAGGAGGACACGTACTGCAGCCGCTGGGTGGCCTTGAAGTCCAGGACCTCGGTGCCCTTGCCCTGCTGGATGGAGACGAAGCCCTCCTGGGCCAGCAGCTCCACGGCCCGGCGCACGGTGGTGCGGCTCACGTTGAACAGCTTCTGCAGCTCGGGTTCGGCGGGCAGGAAGTCGCCCAGCTTGAAGTCGCCGCTTTCCACCTGGGCTTTCAGGGAGCCGTATACCCGCAGATAGCGGGGGATCGTGGCGTGCACAACACATCGTAACATCACGATGTATCGCTGTCAAGGCGCAGATTCCGGAAGACGCGCCGGCGCCCGCGCTGCCTTGGCGCCCGCTCTTGACCCCTCCGCCCCGGTGCCATTAGGGTGTCGGGTATCATGAGCGCCAGCAGCCCGGAGCCCTTCCAGGTCCGCCTCTCCTCCGCCGCCTTCCTGATCGTGGACATGCAGAACGACTTCGTGCGCGTTGGGGCGCCGCTGGAGGTGCCCGACACGCGCCGGACCATCGCCCCGATCCGGGAGGTCGCCCGGGCCTTCCGGCGGGCCGGCCGCCCGGTGATGTACACCCGCTTCGTGGCCGGACCCGAGGAAACCCTGGTGTGGAAATGGTCGCCGCAGATCCGCCCGCCGGTCAACTGCTGCCGGATCGGCTTCCGCCGGCATTACCCGGAGCTCAACGCGGAGCGGGAGTGCATCGCGGTCATCGACGAGCTGGCCCCGGAGCCCGGGGACGCGGTGGTGGACAAGTACGGCTACGGGGCCTTCTTCCGCACCAACCTGGTGGACATCCTGGCCTCGCGCTCCGTGGACACGGTGGTCATCGCCGGAACGGTCACCCAGATCTGCGTGGAGGAGACCGGCCGCGAGTCCTTCCACCACGGCTACCGGACCGTGCTGCTTTCCGACGCGGTGTCCTCCTTCGATCGCGAGCTGCACGATGCCACGCTCAAGAACTTCGCCATGAAGTTCGGCCGGGTCCTGGACAGCGCCGGTTTCCTGCGGGAGGCGGGATGAGGATCCAGGCGGAGCTCGCTCCCGGCTCCCTGGCCCCCGCCCTGGCCCGGATGTGGGAGCTGTCCGCCGCCAAGATACTGGCCACCGAGGCCGGCTTCGATCCGCGGCAGGGAGCGCCGGTGTTCACCAGCGGCGGGCGCTGGACCTCCCGCGGCTGGACGGAGTGGACCCAGGGCTTCCAGTACGGCTCGGCCCTGCTGCAGTTCGACGCCACCGGCGGACCGGCAGTTCCTGGAGCTGGGCCGCGCGAACACCGTGCGGCGCATGGCCGGCGCACGTGACCCACATCGGGCGTGCACGACCACGGCTTCAACAACGTCAGCACCTACGGCAACCTGCTGCGCCTGATGAACGAGGGCCGCCTCCCGGAGGACTCCTGGGAACGGCCCTTCTACGAGCTGGCCCTGAAGGCCAGCGGCGCCGTGCAGGCCGGGCGCTGGACCCGGATCGCCGGCGGGCGGCGGGTTCATCTACTCCTTCAACGGCCCGCACTCGCTGTTCGTCGACACCATCCGCACCCTGCGCGCCCTGGCCCTGGCCCACCGGCTCGGGCACGTGCTGATGGAGGAGAACGACGCGCGGGTCTCGCTGCTGGAGCGGCTCCTGCAGCACGCCCAGGCCACCGCCCGCTACTCGGTGTACTACGGGGAGGGCCGCGACCCCTACGACCTGCGCGGCCGGGTGGCCCACGAGTCGATCTTCAACGTGCAACGACGGCCGCTACCGCTGCCCCAACTCCCAGCAGGGCTACTCCCCCTTCAGCACCTGGACGCGCGGGCTGGCCTGGGCCATCCTGGGCTTCGCCGAGCAGCTGGAGTTCCTGGACGCCCTGCCCGAACGCCGACTCGGGGCCGCTCGGCCGCCGGCAGGCAGGAGGCCGCTGGACGTGCGCGCGGCGGGCCCTGGAGGCCACCTGCGACTTCTACCTCGAGAACACGGCCGCCGACGGCATCCCCTACTGGGACACCGGCGCCCCGGGCTTGAGCCGGCTGGGCGACTGGCGCGCAGCGCCCGGCCGATCCGTTCAACGACTACGAGCCGGTGGACAGCTCCGCCGCGGCCATCGCCTGCCAGGGCCTGCTGCGCTTCGGCTGCCGGCCTGCTCGCGCGCGGCGACGCGAGGGGCGCGCGCTACCGGGCCGCGGGCCTGCGGCGTGCTGGCGCGCCTGCTGGAGGAGCCGTACCTCGAGCACTGGCGCCCGGGCACCAGGGCCTGCTGCTGCACTCGGTCTACCACCGGCCCAACGGCTGGGACCACGTTCCCGCCGGGCCGCACGGTGCCCTGCGGCGAGTCCAGCATGTGGGGCGACTACCACCTGCGGGAGGCGGCGCTGTACGCGCAGCGGCTGGCCGGCGGCGGACCGTACCTGATGTTCTGGAGGACGAGGGAGGACGCATGACCATCGCCGACCTGTCGAAGATCGCGGGCCGCACCTATCCCGCGCGGCGCCGCACGCAGAACCTGGTGGGCGGCGCCTCGCCGCATCCAGGCGGAGAACTTCTGCATGGGCTACGTCACCCTGGAGCCCGACGGCGGCCAGGTGCCCTGGCACAACCAGGAGCAGGAGGAGGTCTACTTCATCGTGCGAGGGCACCGGCGAGGCCTGCCTGGGGCAGGAGCGCACGACGCTGACGGCGGGCCAGGCGCTGCTACATCCCGCCGCGGGTCTTCCACCAGCTCACCAACATCGGCGACGAGCCGCTGATCATGATCTACGTCTACGGCCCCGCCGGCGACGTGGCGCACTGGCGCCAGGAGCTGGACGGCACGCTGCCGCGCGCCGGCAGCCGAGGCCCCGCCGCTGCCGGCCGGCGCCCGGCCGCAGCGCACGGAGACCGCCACGGCCGAAAGGCCTCGCGATGAGCACGCGCACCGTCGGCATCATCATGAACGGCGTCACCGGGCGCATGGGCACGAACCAGCACCTGCTGCGCTCCATCGTGCCGATCATCCGCCAGGGCGGCGTTCCGGCCGGGGACACCCTGATCCTGCCCGAGCCGCTGCTGGTCGGCCGCAACGCGGAGAAGCTGGAGGCGGCGGCCCGGGCGGCCGGGCTCACCCGCTGGACCACCGACCTGGACGCCGCCCTCTCGGACCCGAAGCTGAGCCTGTACTTCGACGCCCAGACCACGCTGCTGCGCGCGGAGGCGGTGCACGAAGGCCATCGCCGCGGGCAAGCACGTGTACTGCGAGAAGCCCACGGCGCGTGTCCAGCGCCGCGAGGCCCTCCAGCTGTACGAGGCGGCCCGGAAGCGGGGCGTGAAGCACGGGGTGGTCCAGGACAAGCTCTGGCTGCCCGGCCTGCTGAAGCTGGCCGACCTGGTCCGCAGGGGCTTCTTCGGCCGCATCCTCTCGGTGCGCGGGGAGTTCGGCTACTGGGTATTCGAGGGCGACCTGGTTCCCGCCCAGCGGCCCTCCTGGAACTATCGCCAGGAGGAGGGCGGCGGCATCGTCCTGGACATGTTCTGCCACTGGCGCTACGTGCTGGACAACCTCTTCGGCCGGGTAAGGGCCGTCTCCTGCCTGGCCGCCACGCACATCGGCGAGCGCTGGGACGAGGCCGGCCGCCCTTATCGCGCCACGGCCGACGACGCGGCCTACGCCACGTTCGAGCTGGAGGGCGGCATCATCGTGCAGCTCAACAGCTCCTGGGAGGTGCGTGTCCGCCGGGACGACCTGCTCACCCTGCAGGTGGACGGCACCCAGGGCTCCGCGGTGGCCGGGCTGCGCGACTGCTGGATTCAGCCCTACAATGCCACGCCCCGCCCGGTCTGGAACCCCGACCAGCCCAACCCCATCGACTTCTTCGCCGGCTGGCAGAAGCTGCCCGAGCAGAAGAACTACGACAACGCCTTCAAGGCCCAGTGGGAGCTGTTCCTGCGCCACGTGGTTCTAGACGAGCCCTTCCGCTGGGACCTGCTGGAAGGGGCCAAGGGGGTGCAGCTGGCCGAGGCGGCCCTGGAATCCTCGCGGTCCCGGCGCTGGGTCCAGGTCCCCGAGTTGGGGGCACCCTGAGCATGGGCGGGCGGGTGGCGCTGATCACCGGAGGGACCCGGGGCATCGGCCTGGGCTGCGCCCGGGCCCTGGCCGCCGAGGGCTGGGACCTGGCCCTCGGCGGAGTGCGGGAACAGGAAGCGGTCCGCCCCATACTGGAGGAGCTGGCCGCCAGCGGGACGGCGGCCCACTACGTGCGGGCGGACATCGGGGAGGACGACGCGGCCGAGCGCCTGGTCGCCGCCGTGCGCGAACGCTTCGGACGCCTGGATCTGTTGGTGAACAACGCGGGCGTGGCCCCGCGGGAGCGCAAGGACATCCTGGAGGCCACCCGGGAGAGCTTTGACCGCCTGCTGGCCATCAACCTGCGCGGGCCCTGGTTCCTCACCCAGGCCGTGGCCCGCTGGATGCTGGCGCAGAAGGCCGCCTCCCCCGCCTACCGGGCCTCGATCATCTTCATCACCTCGATCTCCGCCACCGTGGCTTCGGTCGAACCGGGGCGAGTACTGCATCTCCAAGGCGGGATTGAGCATGGCCAGCCTGCTGTGGTCGGCGCGCCTGGCCGAGGAGGGGATCAGCGTGTTCGAGGTGCGTCCCGGGGTGATCCGCACCGACATGACCGCCGGAGTGGCGGCAAAATACGACGCCCTGCTGGAGCAGGGCCTCACCCTGCAGCGCCGCTGGGGCACCCCCGAGGACGTGGGCAGGGCGGTGGCCATGCTGGCCCGCGGGGACCTGGCCTACTCCACCGGCCAGGTGATCATGGTGGACGGCGGGTTCTCGGTCCGCCGGCTGTAAGAGGCAGGCCGCACTCAGTCGAAACGCAGGTTGACCTTGGAACCGCCCGCTGCGCTGGACTTCTTGATGGCTTCCATGACGAGCTGGGTCCTGTAGCCGTCGTCGAAAGTAGCCCCGTAAGGCTGTACCGGCCTGCCGTTCACCGCTGCGTCCAGGAAGTGGTGCAGGGCGTGCACGTGGCCGTACTCCCATCCGCTGTTGTGCCCCGGGGGAAGGATGGAGGCCTGCAGCGGATGCCCGGGCGAAGTCACCGAAACGTCGCTGAAGCCGATCACCCGGTTCGAGGAACCGTCATCCAGGCACACCTGGAGATGATTCGGGTCTTCGAGGTCGAAGCTCATGCTGCCCAGGGAACCGTTGATCTCCCAGGCGCACTGGTTCTTGTGGCCGGTGCTGATGCCCGCCGACTCCAGGGTCCCGACCGCTCCGCCGGCGAACTCGACCAGAGCCAGGTTGACCTCGTCGGCACTGACCTCCCTCCTCCGCCCTTCCCGGTCCAGGCGCTGGCGATGGAAGGTCTTCAGCAGCCCGCTGACAGACTCGATCTCGCCTACCAGGAAGCGGGCCAGGTCGATGATATGGCAGCCGATCCCCAGAAGCACCCCGGAGCGCGTTCCGCCGGCGTACCAGACGTTTTCGACGGTTTCCCTGGGGTTTCGTCCCACCTCCTGCAGGTAGCGGCCGCGCATCTGGTAGACCTGGCCAATTTTTCCTTCCCTTATCATTTCATAGGCCAGGCGCACCGCCGGCAGGAACCGGTAGTTGTGGCATACCATATGCCGCACGCCGGCTTTCACGGCCTCATCGCGCATCCGGCGGGCTTCCATCGCGGTGAGCGCCAGGGGTTTCTCGCAGAGGATGTGCTTTCCGGCGCGCGCCGCCTCGATGCACGGCTCGGCGTGCAGGTCGTCGGGAGTGCAGTTGTCTACTGCCTGGACCTGCGGATCGGCCACCAGTTCCCGCCAGTCCGTATACAAGCCACGGTAGCCGAAACGGCGGGCCGTGTCGGCGAGCTCCGCCTCATTGCGGCCGGCCATGGCAATGAGCAGAGGATAGGCCGCCGGCTCATGGTAGGTATAGGGGATTTTCAGGTAGGCATTGGAGTGAACCTTTCCCATGAATCCATGACCGATCACCCCGATTCCCAGGAGAGGCGAGTTGAGCCGCTCGGCGTCCAGCTTCCTGAGCATCGCTCACCTCCTGCCGTATTTGTCCGCGGCCTCGAACATGGCCGCGAAGTTCTCCGGCTTGGCATCGTCCACCAGCGCGCCGGTGTCGATCATGAAACCGCCTCCCGCCGCGCAATCGTCGATGAGCTTCTTCACGCAGTCCACCACTTCCTGCTTCTTGCCGTGGGCCAGCAGGAAGTTTGGAACGTTGCCGGCAATGCAGGCCACGTCTCCCAGCTCCTTCTTGGCCCGGGCCATGTCGACGAGCTCGAAATCATAAACGACCTTGCCCCTGGGCACGTCACGCAGATGCTTCAACCTGCTATTGTAGCGGCCCTCGCAGTAGATGACCGGAGTCAGCCCGGCATCGATCAGGCCGAGCATGTAGCGCCGCAGCGACGGCCAGTAGAACCGCGCGTACTGCTCGTCGGACATGAACTCGTCGACCCCCTTGTGCAGCCAGAACCAAACCCAGGGGCGGCCGGTGGGCTTGCAGCTGCTGATCGCGTCCTGGATGGCAAAATCGGTTACCTTGTCGATCAGCAATAACAGCTCCTCCGGCTTCTCCAGCATGTCGATCAGGATTCCCTCCGTCCCTCGCATGGTGTCGCCGATCATGTCGAAGGGAGCGAAGGCGAACCCGGCGTAGGCCACCGGGATGCCGAACTGTTCCTCCATTTTCCGGCGATAGGCGGCAATGTATTCGAACCAGCCGGAAAGGATCTTTCCGGCCTGGATGCAGCGCTCCAGCGAATCGATCACTTGTGGATCGCTGAAAGCGGCGAAGGCCCCGATGAATCCCAGCCACATGGCATTGCGGAAATACAGCTTCTGGAAGCCCTGCAGGTGCTTGAAGGAACGCGGGATCCACTTGGTCATCATGAAATGGGTCGGGTCGAAGGCGGCCTCGCGGTACTCGTCGCCCTTCATGTACTCGCCTTCCAGGAACTGGTACATGCCGTTGGGATCCTCAATCTGGTTGCCGGGCCAGCGGAACCAGTTCAGCCCCAAAACCTCCAGGAACTGGGCCGGGAAGAACATGACGGGGTCCCAACCCAGGTCGGGCTGGAAATCCCGGAAAAACGCATCGAACCAGGCCTCGCCCTTTCGGTAGTCGTACAGAATTCCCTGGATGGTGCCCCCCCCGTGGTAGATGGGGAAGGCTTCCATGACCGGGATCACCGGCACGCGGTCCGGCTCCTTCAGGTTGATGGCCTCCGTTACCCTGCGCCGGCGGGCCTCGAACTGGGCTTTTGAATCCATGACCTCTCCTCCTATCGGCGAGTTCTGCGGGTATAGGCGAATAGCAGCACCAGCAACACCAGCCCGGTGATCATCTGGCGCAGGCCGTCCTTGATTTGCAGCGTGACCAGGATGCTGAGCAGACTCTGCAGGAAGATCGCCCCGGCCACGGCCCCCAGGTAGCTGCCCCCTCCTCCGCCGAAGGAGATTCCCCCGATGATGACCGCAATCACGCACAACAGCACGTAGCGGGCGCTCAGGGCGATATCGGGGTTTTGAACGTATCCCAGCAGCAGTATTCCCGACAACGCCGACAGCATGCCGCTCATCCCGTAGGCGACCAGGCGTACCCGCCGGATTCTGATCCCCAGCAGCTCTGCCGCCCTGTCATTTGCCCCTACGCCGTACAGCACGTAGCCTACGGAGGTGCGGCGCAACACGACCTGGATCACCACGATGATGGCGACCCAGATGATCACCACCCAGGGAATCTGCAGCGCTCCCGGGCCCGTGCCGATCATCAAGGAACCCTGGCCGATTCGTTCCAGCAGGGGCGAGGCTTTGCCGGGGTAGCGGCCGCGGGTAATGAACAGCATGGCCCCTTCCACCACAATGCCCCAGGCCAGGGTCATGATCAGAGGGGCGATCTCCAGGTAGGCCACTCCCAGGCCGTTGACCATCCCGACCAGGAAACCGGCCACCAATACCGCCGCCACAGCCTGGATCAGGTTCAGGTCCTGGCCTCGGATGAGCGCCGCCCCCAGAAGCACGCCGACCGTCATGCTGGAGCCTACCGACAGGTCCAGGCCCTCTTTGCCGGAAATCACCACGATGGTCTGCCCCAGGCTCATCAGGCCCAGGAAGAAGGCCGCTTGCAGGACGGTCATGACGTGGGCAAAGCTGATGAAGCCGGGGACCACGAGCTCGCCGACAATGAACAGCACCGCCACCATGAGGAAGGCGATGGCCACCTTGTCGTGGGCCAGGCCCCGCAGTATTCTTCCGTCGCTCATCCCTGCACCCCTAAAGAAGCGCGTTGCGCTTGCGGATCAGCAAAGGAATGGCCGCGAAGCTCAAGGAAGTCAGCACGATCATGCCTTTGACGAAAATCTGGTAATAGGAGGAAATCTGGGTGTAGAAGATGATATTGTTGAGCAGCCCCAGGATCAGGGCCCCGAACACCGCCCCTAGCATGGTCCCCTTTCCTCCGCTCAGGGCGACGCCTCCGATAACCACGGCCGCCACCGAATTGAGCGTATACTCCTGCCCGTTGCGCCAGTCCCCCGACGCCACGGTCATGAGCACGCACAGGCAGGCCAGGCACAGGAACACCGCGGCGAAAAGGTGCGCCACAACCCGCGTGCGCGCAACCTTGATGCCGGAAGCGTAGGCTCCTTCCTCATTGCTGCCGATCGCGTAGATGAAGCGAAATACCGCGGTCCGGCTCATCAGCCAATAGAAAAGGAAAGCCAGCAGCACCACCAGCAGCGGGAAGGGGATGCCGGCGATGCCGATTCGATAGAGCCGATAGAAGCGCTCCGGCACGTAGCCACCGGCCTGCGGCAGGATGTATTTGGCCAGTCCCAGGTAGATTGCGGAGGTGGCGTAAGTGGTGATGAAGGCCGGCAGGCCGAACTTCCCGATGGCCAGGCCGTTCAGCAGGCCCGTGACCAGGAAAACCAGCGCGAAACCCGCGATCAGCATCCACCCCACGTTGCGGTCGGTCATGAAATAGGAAGTAAAAATCGTGAACAGGGAAATCGCCGAGCCCAGGGACATATCGATGCTTCCGGAAATGACGATCACCCCCTGGGCCATGGCGGCCAGGATGAGGGGAGCAAACATCATCAGATTCATGTTCAGGCCGCGGAGGCTGAAAAAGCGGGGCTGCAGCACCATGTTGGCGGCCAACAGCACTACCAGGATCAGCAGGGACGGCAGGGTGGTGCTGTGGCCGAGCGCCGGGAAAAACCCCAGGCCCCGGCGCGCCGCTCGCTCAACGTTCATTTGGCGCCTCCCACCCTCAGAGCAGAGGTGACCAGCCTCTGGTCGCAGATGTCCTCATACCCGATTTCCTCCACGATCCTGCCTTCGAACATGATCAGCACCCGGTCGCAGTTGCTGATCAGCTCCTCGTTGGAGCTCGCGTACAGAATGACCGAGGTTCCCGCGCGGGCCAGTTCGTGAACCAGCTTGTACAACTGGTCCTTGGCCAGGATGTCGATGCCCTTGGCCGGGTCGTTCAAGAGCAGCACCTTTGGCGCGAACTGCAGCCATCGCCCGAACACGACTTTCTGCTGGTTTCCGCCGCTCAATTGCCTCACGGGCATGCGGCGCCTGGGCGGCACCAGCCCAGCCTTGGCAATGATCTGATCGGTAATGGCGAACAGCCTGGCGAACTTCAGAAAAAGGCCGGTCTGTCGAAGCGGAATGCGCGGAAAAATAATGTTGTTAAAAATGCTGTGGTTGACGAACAGGCCGTCGCGGATGCGATCCCCCGGCACGAGGTACACTCCGCTCTGCAAAGCGTGCCGCGGGTGCCGCAGCTGGATTTCCTTTCCCTCCAGGATGATACTGCCGAAACGGCTGCGAGCCGCTCCCGCCAGCACCATAAGCAGTTCCTCCTGCCCTTGACCCTGCAGACCGCCAATGCCGACCACCTCCCCGCGCTTCAGCGTCAGGGCGACCTCCCGCAGCTTGTTTCCCGCCGAGATCCCGGAGAGGCTCAAGCGTTGGGGGGCGTCGGAGAAATCCAGGCACGGTTTCTTGTCCACATCGATCGAACCGATATTCTCTCCCGTGACCAGCGGGACGATCAGGTTTTCATTGCGCGGCTTGTTCTCGAAATCCACCTGGCCCACCGTCTCTCCATTGCGAAAGGCGAAAACCAGGTCGCAAATGCGCGTAATCTCCCACAGTCGGTGGGATACGAAGATGATGGAAACCCCGTTGCGCTTCAGGTCCCGGATCTTGCGGAAGAGCTGCTCGACGTGGTTGTACTGCAGGGCGGCGGTTGGTTCGTCCAGGATCAGCAGCTGCGGATCCTGCGCCAGTGCCTTGGCGATCTCCACCATCTGCTTGTGGGCGGGGTCCAGGGCCGCCACCTTGGCTTCCACGTTGATCTCGCCGGGAACCAGATCCTCGAGGATGGCGAAGGCCCGGTCGCGGGCCCGGCGGTCATCGAGGAACAACCGCCAGATCCGCCGTTCGTGGCCCAGGCAGATATTCTGCCAGACCGTCAAATCGGGGACGAGGCTCAGGTTCTGGTGCGCCAGCACAATTCCGAACCCGCGGGCTTCCTGGGGACTGGCGATCTGCACCCGCTTCCCGCCGATCCACAGTTCGCCGCTATCCTTCGGGATGAGGCCGGCGCAAATTCTGGCGAAAGTTGTTTTCCCGGAGCCGTTGGCACCCACCAGCCCGCAGATCTTGTTGCCTTCGATCCGGAAGTTGGCGTCCTTCAGGGCTACCACGCCCTCGAAGCGCTTTCCAATGTGCCTGCCTTCGAAAGAAACCATCCGCCTGCCTTGTAGAACGACGGCGGCACGGGCGCCCCGCGCCGCCGTCGTTGTCGCTTTACGCCAGATTACTTGAAGAGGGCGAGCACCTGTTCGTCGGTCCACACTTCGTCGATGTAGTCCTCGACGCCGCGCAGCCGGGTATGCTCCGCCAGGCCTTCCTTCACGTTGTTGTCGAAAATCTCGTAGCGGTGGTTCAGGTTGATGACCTTTTGGCCCTTGGGCAGAACGCTTTCCTTCAGCTCGCGCCCCTGCTTCAGGTAGATGCCGATGCCCAGCGACGCCGTCATGGCGAAACCTGGGCCATTGGCGATGGCGTAGCTGGTGAAGCCTTTATCCAGGTTTTCCACCCAGTACTCGAAGAATGGCCGGAAACCCTCTCCATTGATGACGGGCATCGGGCGGTTTGCCGCCTGGAAGGCGCGGATCCCCGCCAGGCATTCCCCGTCCTGGGCTACAATCCCGTCGATCTGCGGATAGGCGGCCAGGACGTCGGCAACTACCTGCTGCGCCCGGCTGGGGTCCCACATGCCGTAGACTTTGGTCAGCAGCTTGATATTCGGGTAGCGGGACAGGGCGCGCTCGAAGCCGCGATCGCGCATGTCGGAGGCGGGGGCCCCCTCAATGCCGGAGACGTACACCAGATTCCCCTTGCCCTTCATCCGCTTGAACACGTACTCCGCCAGCTTTTCCATCCAGACGTCGTGAGTGGGCATGACCTGGACGGGGGCCTTGGAGGTGACCGGCTCGTCGCTGATGATCACCAGGATGCCGGCGTCCACCGCTTCCTCGATGACCGGGTTCAAGGCGGTGGCTGACAGGGGGTCGATGATCAGGATGTCCACGCCCTTGTTGATGAAATTGCGAATCTGGTTGGTCTGCAGTTGCAGATCCGGCCCCGAGTGCTGGATGTTGAACTCCGAGATCAGCCCCTTGCCCTGGTAGAAGGCCACGGACTTCTGCAGGTTGTTCACCATCTGGGTCCGCCAGCTATGGGTGATGAAGCTGTTGGAGACCGCGACTTTGTAGCCGCCCTTGGCTTTTGCCTCGCCCTCGCCCCCGGCCACGGCCAGCATCGAGCCCAGCAGCGCGAAAGCCAGCACGAGAATGAGATTTCTCTTCATTCAACTCTCCTCTGAAAAAGGATATTGGTTTTTGGGTCCTGCCGCTTCTTCGACGAAGACCTCGGCGGGACGTATTCGCAACTCGAGCCTATCTTCTTTCCACCGCCCGCGCAATTCGCTTCAGCTCCTTGATGGAGCGGGCCACAGCCTTGTCCTCGTCGTTCTTGAAGTCCGGGTGCAGAAAATCGATTTCTACGGCCAGAAAGCCCTCATAGCCGTTGTCCTCCAGCAGCTGGCCGATTTTCTGGTTGTCCACGATGCCGCCCTCCCCCACGGGCGTGCAGGAGAAGAAGAACCACTCGTCGACTGCCACTCCCTTTTGGATGCGCAAGTCCTTGATGTGCGTGGCGAACACGTGCTTCACCAGCTTTTGCATCGCCTTGACCGGGTCGTCGAGCACGCGCACAAAATTGCCGGTGTCGAAGTTGATGCCCACGTTGGGCAGGTTCACGTTCTGAAACAGCCAGAGCATTTCGTCGGAATTGAAATCCAGGTGGTTCTCCACCGCCAACTTGATGCCTTTGCGGGCGGCTTCCTTCCCGGCGGTATTGAACATTCGCGCCAGTTTTTCCAGCTGGGGCTGGTGCGCCTGGAAGCGGAACATCAGGCTGGAGCCCACCACCCGCATCACTTTGGCGCCGATGGCTTCCGCGTGGCCGATGGACTTCAGCAGGTCGTCGAACATCTTCTCGTTCTTTCCGCCTTCCAGACCGTCCGGGTGTCCCCAGGCGTAGACTCGGTCCAGCTTCTTTTCATCCAGCAGGCCCTTAACCTCGCTCAGGTAGTCCTTGTCGAAACGATCGATGAAGCAGGATTCCAGCGAGACGCCGTCCACGCCCAGCTGGCTGGCGCGCCGGACAAAATCCTCCAGGGTCAGGAGTCTGGCTGGTTTCACCTGTTGGGTGTACACCTCGCCAAAAAAGCGATGGTAGCAGTAGCTGTCGATGCCTACTTTCATGTGGCGCATTCTATCATGTTTGTTGATACGGCTGTAGGGCTATTCGGCGACAACCACCTGGATGCCGTTATCCTCCAGCTTCCGCTGCTCGGCTTCCGGCAGGGCGTCGGTGATGATCAGGTCGATCTCCTCGGACTTGGCGAACTGCACGAAGGAGGTCCGGCCGAACTTGCTGGAGTCGCACAGCAGGATCACCGTGGTGGCGATGGCGATCATGCTTTTCTTGGTCTCGGCGTGGCGGATGTCCGGGGTGCTGGCCCCCCGCTTCAGGGTGAAGCTGTTCACGCCCATGAAGGCCTTGTCCACGCTCAGGCCTTCCAGCGCCTGCCGCTGGGAGTTGCCGTAGGACACGGTGCAGTGGAAGCCCTTCCGCAGGATCGCCGCCCATGAGCACCACCTGCAGGCTGTCGCCGCCCTCCAGCAGGCGGGCGATTTCCAGGTCGTTGGTCACCACCGTGAGGTTGCGCTTGTCGGCCAGCAGGCGGGCCAGCTCGATGGAGGTGGTGCCGGTGTCCAGCAGGACGGTGTCCCCGTCCTCGATCTGCCGGACCGCGGCCTGGGCGATCCTGCGCTTGGCCTCCAGGTTCTGGACCTGTTTCTGGTTGGAGTCCAGCTCGAAGCCGGTCTTGGTCTTGACCATCGCCCCCCCGTGGGTGCGGATGATCAGGCGGCGGTTCTCCAGGTCGCGCAGGTCATTGCGGATCGTGGCGCTGGACACGCCGAAATGAAGGCAGAGTTGGGCCACGGTGGCCTTGCGGTGCTCCTCGATGTACTCGAGGATCTTGGCCTGCCGCTCCTCCACGAACAGCCCGGCCCCCGCCAGGGTGGAATCACCGACTTCGCTCATCAGGGCTCCTCTATGCGCCAGCATAGCCGGGAAAACGGCTGTTTTGCTACCCGGCGAGCTTCTTCAGCAGCCAGGCCATGTTGCGCCCCAGGGTGGACATGGTTTGCACGCCCTCCGCATCGGCCTCCACCTCGCCCGGCTCCCTGCCGATGGCCAGGTTCCAGTACGAGGAGCCGGGCACGATCATCTGGTTGACCAGGAAGAAGTAGTTCAGGGAGGACAGCACGCTGGTGGCCCCGGCCCTGCGCACCGCGATCACCGCGGCCCCGACCTTGCGGGCCAGCAGGTGGTCGTTGGACCGGGAGACGATCGTGCAGCGCTCCACCAGGGCCTTCAGGTTGGCGCTCATATCCGCCACGTAGGTGGGGGAGCCCAGGAGGATGCCCTGGGCGCGGCGCATCCTGTCCAGGTGTTCGTTGAGCCGGTCCCCCTCGCGGGCGCAGCGCCCGTTGCGCGCCCGCCGGCAGCCGCCGCAGTCGGTGCAGCCGGCCAGAGCCTCCGCGCCCAGCTGGACCAGCTCCGTGCCGATCCCCTCCTTCGCCAGCTCGGCCAGCACCATGGCCAGCAGCCTCGCCGTGTTGCCGCTGGGGCGCGGGCTGCCGTTGAAGGCGACGACCCGCAGCTCCGGACTGCTCATCCCTTGAAGCCCTCAGCCCCGGCCGTCGTTCTGGGCGGCCAGCCGGTAGATGGCCAGCACCTCTTTTTCGCCCAGGCTGGCGAAGCTGCCGATGGGCCCGCGTTCCGTGCACTTGCGGGCCATCTCCTCCAGGCGGTCGGAGGGCACGCCCAGCTCCTCCAGGGTGACCGGCAGGCCCAGTTGGCGGAAGAAGGCTTCCAGGCGGCGGATGCCGGCCAGCGCGGTGGCCTGCGGGTGCTCGAAGTCCATGGGCAGGCCGAACACCCGCACCGCGAACTGGGCGAAGCGCTGCACCTCCTTCCGGTACAGGTAGCGCATCCAGGCCGGGAAGATCACACTCAACCCGGCGCCGTGGGCCACGTCGTAGAGCGCGGAGAGCTCGTGCTCGATCATGTGCGAGCCCCAGTCCCCCACCCGCCCCAGGCTGAGGAAGTCGTTGTGGGCGATGGTGCCGGCCCACATGATCTGGGCGCGGTAGTCGTAGTTTTCCGGCTCGCCGGCCAGCAGCAGCGCGGTGCGCATGACCCCCTGCATGGCGGCCTCGCACAGGCGGTCGGTCAGGTCCACCCCGGGCTCCTTGGTGAAGTAGCGTTCCAGGATGTGGGCCAGCATGTCGGCCACGCCGTTGGCCGTGTCGCGGGCCGGCAGCTTCAGGGTCAGCTGGGGGTCCAGGATGGCGAAGCGGGGGCGCACGATTTCATCCACGACGTCCCGCTTGTACAGCCCTTCCTCCTTGGTGACCACCATGCCGATGCTGGACTCGCTGCCCGCCGCGGGGATGGTCAGCACCACGCCTACCGGCAGGGCGCTGCGCACCGTCGCCTTGCGCATGAAGAAGTCCCAGACGTCCCCGGAATAGGGCACCCCGATGGAGATCGCCTTGGCCGAGTCGATCACGCTGCCCCCGCCCACCGCCAGGATGAAGTCGATCTTTTCCTTCCTGCACAGCTCGATGCCCTGGCGCACCAGGCCCAGCCGAGGATTGGGCACCACGCCCCCCAGCTCGGCGAACTGCACCCCGGCCTCCCGCAGGCTGCGGCAGACCCGCTCATACAGGCCGCTTTTTTTGATGCTGCCCTGCCCGTAGTGCAGGAGGACCTTGCGGGAATGGGCGGCCGTTTCCCGGCCCACCTCCGCCTCCTGGCCCTTGCCGAACAGGATCTTCGTGCCGTAGGAGAAACTGAAATTGGTCATGCCTCGCTCCTCACCAGATGATCTTCTTTCCGCTGATGAAATAGGAAACGTCGGCCTCCTGGACCCGGTCGGTGTCCAGCTGCCGCCGCTTGTACATCCTCTTTTCCTCCCGGGACTCCGGGGACAGCCCGACGACCGTGTTCCCCCGCCACCGGGCCTGGTAGGAGAGGGTCTTTTCCAGATAGGCGCAATCCTTGTCTTTCAGTACGAACTGCTTCTCCTCGGTCTGGCGCTCCCGCAGCGGGTATTCCAGAACATACTCCACGCCGGCCTGGACCTGCCCCAGGTCGGCATAGCGGCCCGAAACCGACAGCGCGCTGGGCTTCCCGCCCCGCGTGGCCTTCAGCTCGCCGCCCAGGGCGAACTCGGGCACGCGGACCCTCAAGCGGCCGTCCCTCTTGAGGGTGACCGCGGTCCTGCCGGCGAACGGCTCGTAGCTCACCACCTCGCCCAGCTCGTTCTCGCAGTTGAAATGCAGATTCACCTGGAATCCGCCCACCCCTTCGGTGAGGCAGTGGTTCCAGACCAGCTGGAAGGTGCGCAGGGCGTGGGCGGAGCAGCACAGCATGATCGTGGCCGGGAGGAACAGGTGTTCCTCGGCGGACACGGTCCAGACGAAGCCTCCCAGGCAGCGGTTCACCACGTCCCGGTAGTCGTCGTAGGGCAGGACCTCCAGGTCATCCGGCCAGTTCTCGTACACCCACTTCTCCCGGTCCAGGATGCGTCCTGGAGCCGCCTTTTTTTCCACCCATACCGCGGGGTCCAGGAACTGGGCCTCCACCGTGTGGTTGCGGGTGAAGCGGTCGATCTGGTCCCAGTACTCGGTGAACCCCAGGCGGGTGAGGGAGAGGGCGCTGTAGTTCAGCTCCATGTTGCTGCAGGCCGGCTCCAGCCCGGGGTCGGACCCGAAGCGGGTGGCCCAGGCCAGGGCCCGGTCGTGGATGCGTTTCACCCTGGAGGCCAGCTCGGGCTCCGCGGTCAGGGCGGCGAAGCGGGCCAGGCCGTTGATGACCGCCGCCACGAAGCGGTAGGAGCTCCAGAAGCCCCCTTCCGCGTCGAAGTACCCGTTGGCGGGCTCCAGCATGAAAGCGGTCAGCCCGGAGGCCAGCTGGAAGGCCCGGGGGTTGCCGGTGAGCTCGTACACCTTGGCCAGCGGGTCGATCAGGGCGCCGACCGAGTACAGGCTGCCCCCGGCGGTGCGCAGGAGAGAGGGCGGAAATACGCGCATCCGGCCTTCCTGCCAGGACAGGGCGAACAGGCCGTCGACCACCCCGCGGATGACCTCCAGCAGGCGCTCCTCGCCGCTGTCCTGGAACCAGTAGACCAGGGCGTACAGGGCCCGGGCCTGCTCCCAGAGGTCCAGCGGATAGGGCGAGCTCCACGGCGAGCGGGGCGCGTGGATCAGACCATCCATCTCGTTGAAGAAGCCCAGGTACAGCCTGCGCTGGGCCTGCTGGATCTCGATCCCCCGCTGGTCGCCGGTCAGCTCCCGGGCGACGACCAGGCCGTAGATGTCATAGGGCAGGACCTCGGTCCAGTCCAGGCGGTGGTGCACGAAATGGGGGCGCCGTTCCCCGAGGGTGGCGCCCACGAAGGGAACGTAGCCGAACTTCGGGTCGACGTTCTCCAGCATGTGCCGCAGGCAGGCTTCCGCCCGCTGCGGGATATTCAGGGAGGCGGGGCGCCTGCGCGGCGCCGTGCGCGTTCCCCGGACCTCAATTTCCTTCATGGGCAGCCTCTTTCAACGCGGCTCCAGCTCCGACAGCGTGGCCGGCATCTCGTGTTTGCTGTTCACCATCTGCGGCCCGGTCACCAGGTCGAAGCAGGTCACCACCAGCCTGCCCTGCCAGATGATCGGCTCGCCGGGCTGGTCCAGCTCTCCGTCCAGCCCGTCGCAGTCCGGGCTCTGGGCGATGCGGCTCACCTGGCCGCCGGGAGTCACCTTGGCCACCGCGTTGGCGCAGAAGTCGGCGATGTACAGGTTGCCTTCCCCGTCGATGATCATCCCGTCGGTGCTCTTCAGTTGGCTCGGAGTCCTGGGCCCAGACCTTGTTCTCCTTCACCGACCCGTCATCGTGGAAGCGGATGCTGGTACACCGCCCCGTCGCCGAAGTTGCCCACGTACAGGTTGCCCTGCTTGTCGAACTCGATGCCGTCCACCCCGTACTGGATGTCCTTGTTGTGGGTCAGGAAGGTGGCCAGGATGTGCCTGTCCTCCAGGGTGTTGGTGACCCGGATCCCCTCCTCCTCCAGGCCGAAGCGGTACACGCAGCTCACCAGCAGGCCCGAGGGGTCCTTCACCCGGGAGAGCATGCTGTGGGTGAAGTAGAGGTGGTTGCGATGCACCCGGATGCCGTTGGGGTGCTCCAGGCCGCTGGCCACCACCGTGGTCTTGACCACCTTGTCCTCGCGGATGCGCAGGCGCAGGATGCGGCCCTTGAATACCAGCTCCGGGGCCCCCGACCAGCCCTGGTTGTCGCAGAGGTACAGGTCCCCGTCCGGCCCGAAGGCGATGCCCATGGGGAAGGCGTGCCCGGTCTCCGCGCTCACCGGCACGTCCACCCACTTGCGGATGCGGCGGTCCGGGTCGATCTTCAGCAGGCAGCCGGGCAGGGAGGGATCGGCGTAGTTGGGGCAGGCCAGGATGAGGTTCCCTTCCGCGTCGATGGCCATGCCGTCGGGGGTGGCCACGTAATCGGGCAGCTTGGCGAAAAGCCTGGGTTTCTGCATGAACGTCGAGGCCTCCTTGGGGTCGGAAAGCCGCCGGCGCGCGGCGGGGCCGCGGCCGGCGGCGTGGATGCTACAGCTTGCGGTTATTTCAGCGAATCGATCAAGGCCTGCATGTCCTGCAAGGTCTTGTCCACGCTGCTGGAACCGATGATGGGCGCGATGGCCAGCTTGCCGATGCCGTTCATGTACTCGGCTCCATGCTTGGGCGGAAACTGCCTGGGCTTGCGCCACTTCCACCAGTCCGGGGCCGGCGCTGCGACAAGATTCGACCTGGCCAGCTGGGCCATGAAGGCCGCGTCCTTGTACACGGACTTCAGCGCGGGCAGCTCCAGCACGGCGGTGAGCTTGTGGATCTCCGGCCTCATCATGAACAGGGCGAAATCCACCACTTCCTTCTTGTTCTTCTTGACGTTCGCCCCGTACTTGTTCACCACGATGCCCCAGCCGTGGGCCACGCCCCAGGGACCTGCGGGGCCGGCCGCGAAGTTCATCACCCCGATCTGTTCGTGCCGGTTCTCCTTGGCGGCCAGCATGCCGTAGTCGGCCCAGTCGCGCAGGATGGCGGCCTTGTTCTCATTCAGGTAGGCCCGGCCCTGGTCGTAGTGGATGGCCGGCAGGTCCTTGGGGGCGTACTTCTGGAACAGCTCGGTCATGAAGCCCAGGGCCTGCTTGGCCTTGGGATCGGGTTTTCCGCCCGGGGCCAGCTTCCACTCCTCCCCGCCGGCCTGGTACAGGAACTCCCAGAAGCTGTGGGCCAGGGGGCCTTCGGCGCCCGCCGCCAGGTAGCCGTACTGGTCGGTCTGGCCGTCGCCGTCCAGGTCGCGGGTCAGCTTGGCCGCGGTGCTGGAAAGCTCCGCCCAGGTGGTGGGCACGGACAGCCCGGCCTCCTTGAAGATCTTCTTGTTGTAGAAGGTGTGGCTCATGCCCTGCCACCAGGGAACGCGGTACATGCCGCCGAACAGCTTCTTGTACGCCAGCTGGACGTCGGTGAGGTCCTCTTTCTGGGCCTGGGACATGAAGGGCCACAGGTCCTCCCACACGCCGAGGGCCGCGCCGTCCTGGGCGAACACGTCATCCTGGTACTCGATGTCCACGCCTTTGTACTTGGTGTTCATCCACAGCTGGCTTTTGGTCACGTGCTCTTCCCAGATGCTCGGGCCTGGGATGATGTCGATCTGGACGTTCGGCCGTTCCGCCGCGTACTTGGCCGCGATCTCCTTGATGAAGGAATCGCCCCAGGACGGCGTGTAGAAAACGATCGTCGCCTTCTTCTGGGCCCCGACAAAGCCCGCCACGGCGACCAGCAGCACGAAAAGCAGGATCCACAGTTTCTTCATTTTCAACTCCTCTCCTCCTTCGTTTCTCACCGTATCCCTGAAACCTGCGACTCGTTGGGCGGCACCACCTCCTCCCTCCTATTTCAGCGTGCGGCCCGTAAGGCCGCTGACGATGTAGCGCTGGAACAGGATCACCAGAATAATGATGGGAGCCACGGAAATCACGCCTCCCGCCGACATCTTGGCAAACGGCATGGCGTAGGGCGTGGGGTAGTCCAGGATGTTGGCGATGATCATCTTGGCCCGGATCACGGTGAAGATCAGGGCGAACAGCAGCCCGTTGTAGGCGAAGATGAAGCGGATCAGGAACAGGGCAATGGTCACGTTCTTCATGGCCGGGACCACCACTTTCAACAGAACGGCGAGCTCCCCGGCCCCGTCGATGCGGGCCGCGTCGATCATCTCCTCCGGGAACTCCTGGAAGTACGGCAGCGCGAACCAGGCGAACATGGGGATGCCGCTGAACCCGTACAAGAGGATCAGCAGCAGGTGCGTGTCGAAGAGGTCCAGGGCCTGCACGATGCGGAAGATGGGCAGCACGTACACGACCCAGGGCAGGGTGAGCGACCAGATGATGAAGTAGAAAAAGAAGCGCTTGAAGCGGAACTTGAACTTGGCCAGGTAGTAGGCCATGCAGAAGCTGAAAGCCAGGGTTATCACGGTGGCCAGGGAGCAGATGAGGAACGAATTGAGGATGTAGCGTCCCACGCTGAAATTGACGATGATCTCCCGGTAGGACTGCAGGTTGATCAGCTTCAGCGGCGGCAGGTAGTGCGGGCGTTCCTTGAACATCTGGGTCTCGGGCATCAGGGAGACGTTGATCATCCAGTACAGAGGAAACAGGGTCACCGCCACCAGCAGCAGCGTCCCCAGGATCCACAGCAGCGTGCTGGCCTTGAACCGGCGGCCCTGCCTGGGCCGGTCGTGCAGCTCGGCGATGAGGTTCAGGCCTGCCCCCTATCTCTTGTCCACCGTGCGGATCAGCACGCGGCCGAAGACCAGGACCACGAACAGGGAGATCAGCAGGCTCCACACCGCGGTCAGGGCGGTGCCCATCTCGTAGCGGCCGAACTGGATGCCGAAGCGGTAGATGCTCAAGGCCGCCACCTCCGTGGCGAAACCCGGTCCTCCCCGGGTGAGGGCGTAGATCATGTCGAACTCCTGCAGGGCGAAAATCAGCACGAAGACCACCACGAACATCATGGTCGTGCGCAGCAGGGGGACGGTGATGTACCAGAAGGCCTGCAGGGGGTTGGCCCCGCTGACCTTGCCCTCCTCGTACAGCTCTTCCGGGAGGGTCTGCCGGGCCACCAGGAACAGCAGCGTGGAGAACCAGACGTCCTTGACGGTGCGGGAAGCGATCACGGTCAGCCGGGCCAGATCCGGATCGCCCAGCCAGGAAATGCGCTGGCGGATGATCCCCAGTCGCAGCAGCAGGTCATTGAGGATGCCGAAGCTGCCGCTGGTGATGATCTGCATCAACAGGCCCCAGGCGGTCAGGGAGATGGCCCAGGGGATGAGCATCACCGTCTTGGCCACGCCTTCGCCGTGCCGCAGCTGGTTCACGGCCAGGGCGATGAAGAAGCCCAACACGGTCATCACCAGGGTCACGCAGGCGGAATAGACCAGGGTGAAGGTGATGGAGCTCCAGAAGCTGGCGTCCTTGACGACCTTCACGTAGTTGGCCAGGCCGACGAAAAGCCCCTCGCTGTCATACAGCGACAGCAGGATGCCCCAGATCAGAGGAACGGTAAAACTGACAAAAAAGACGGCAAAAGGGACCAGTAGCAGCAATATCGAAGATTTTGATCTTACCATGGTTATTGCGGATTGTTAGATAAAAGTTGTTGCAGAACAGTAAACCCGGATCAACCAGGTGTCAAGTTTTATTTTTTGCTGTTCTTTTCTACTTTATTATCGTTACTTTCTTTCGATCGAAGGTGACGGCCACCGCGATGATGATCAGCACCCCGAGGAAGACCTGCTGGGCGTACACGTCGATCCCGACCACGGTCAGACCGTTGTTGATCACGCCCATGATCAGGGCGCCCACCAGGGTGTTCACCACCCCGCCGGAGCCGCCGGTCATGGCGGTGCCTCCGACCACCACCACGGCGATGGAGTTCAGCACGTACACCGCCCCGATGGTCGGGTAGCCGGAATACAGGGTCGAAGAGAGGATGATCCCGGCCACGGCGGCGCCGAAACCGGAAAAGGCGAAGGCCAGGGTGCGGGCCCGGTCGATGGGCAGCCCCGAGAGATAGGACATGCGCTCGTTGGCCCCCATGTACAGGATGGTCCTGCCCAGCGCCGTGTAGCGCTGCATCAGGTAGAACACCAGGAAAACCGCCACGGCGATGAGCCAGACGGCCTGCACCGGCCCCAGCTTTCCGTTGACCAGCTCCAGGATCCCGTAGGCGGTGTCCGGAGCCGAGAGCGGCTGGGCGGACAGCAGGTAGGCCACGCTCACCAGCACCCCCTGCATCCCCAGGGTGGCGATGAAAGAGGGTATGCGCAGCCGGGAGACGATCAGGCCGTTCAGGAAACCGGCCGCCGTGCCGATGGCCAGCACCGCCAGGTAGGACCAGGCGCCCAGCGGGCCCAGGGTCATCATGAAGACCACGGACACCAGGGACATGATGCTGCCCACCGAGAGGTCGATGCCGCCGGTGAGGATGACGCACACCTGGCCCAGGCCCACGGCCAGCAGGATGGCCACGGAGTTGAGGATGGTCACGGCGTTGTACAGCGATAGGAAGCTGGGGTCGCCGATGGTGAATCCGGCCACCAGGGCGAGGAACATGGCCAGGGAAATGTGGATCGGTTGAATGCGCCAGGCCGCCCTCATCGCTGCCCCCTTACACGATATCGCCGATCACGTCCAGCGGGGAGGGCTTGGCTCCCCGGGGGCAGGCCAGGTCGCGCACGATCCTGCCGTCCTTCATGATCACCAGGCGGTGGGCCAGGCCGATGTCCTCCTCCAGGGTGTCGCACATGATCAGCAGGCTGATGCCGGAGGCGGCCAGCTCCCGGATGCGCCGGTAGATTTCATCCTTGGCGCCCACGTCGATGCCGCGGGTGGGGTGGTCCAGGATCAGCACGCGCACCTCCGCCGCCAGCCATTTGGCAATGACCACCTTCTGCTGGTTGCCGCCGCTCAAGTTCGCGCAGAGGGTCTGCAGGGAGGGGGTCTTGATCAGGCACTCCTCCACCCAGCGCCCGGCGTTCTGGCGCTCCCGTCGCGGGCTGAGCAGGGGGCCCCCGGACAGGCGGCGCAGCACCAGCAGATTGATGTTGCTGGCCACGTCCAGGCTGGTGGCCAGGCCCTCGTTGCGGCGGTCGATGGGCACGCAGCCGATGCCGGCGGTGATTGCGTCCTTGGGCGAGGCGAAGCGCAGCTTCCGCCCCTCCAGCAGGATCGTCCCCCGGTCGGGTTTCTGCGAGCCGGACAGGCAGCGGCAGACCTCTTCCTTGCCGGAGCCCAGCAGGCCCACCAGGCTGACGATCTCGCCCCGGGCCAGGCGCAGGTGGAAGTCCCGGAAGCGGCCCGCCAGGCCCAGGCCCTCCACCTCCAGCACCGCTTCGGTGCCCGGATCCGTCTGCAGCGACTCCCGGCAGCGTTCCTCCGCCAGCTCGTGGCCCACCATCAGCCGGGCCACGCCGCGCAGCTGCTCCTGGCCGCGGTCCAGCATGGCCGCCACGCTCCCGTCTTTCAGCACGCAGATGCGGTCGGCCAGCTGGAGGACCTCCTCCAGGCGGTGGGAGATGAACAGGATCGAGGCCCGCTCTTTCAGGCGCGCCAGGATGTCGAACAGGATGCGCACCTCGTTGTCCTGCAGCACCGTGGTGGGCTCGTCCAGGATCAGGGCGGGGTTCTCCACCCCGTAGAGCTGCGACAGCCACAGGAGGCGGGCGATTTCCACCATCTGCTTCTGCGAGGCGGACAGCTCGCCCACGATCGCGCGCGGGTCCAGGCGCGGCAGGCCCACCGCCTCCAGCTGCCGGCGGGCCTCCGCCGCCAGGCGCCGGCCGGAGAGCAGACCCCAGCGCCGGAAGCCCTCCTCGTGACAGAGGAACAGGTTGTCGGCGACGGAAAGGTTTGGCAGCAGGCAGCCCTCCTGGAAGACCATGCCGATCCCGCCGCGGATGGCCGCCGCCGGCCCGGCCAGCTCCGCCCTGGCTCCGCGCAGGCGGATCTCCCCGCTGTCGGGCTTCTCCAGACCGATCAGGATCTTCATCAGGGTGGACTTTCCCGCGCCGTTCTCGCCCACCAGCCCCAGGATCTCATTGGGGTAGACGGCCAGGTCGACCCCCTTGAGGGCCGTCACTCCGGGGTAACTCTTCCCGACGGCCCGGGCCTCCAGGATGGCCTGCCTCATTTGATGATCCCCAGCTTCCTGCGGTTCAGGGTCAGGGCCACCGCGGCGATCAACACGATGCCGTTCACCGCGTTCTGGACGTACGGGCTGATCTTCATCAGCACCATGCCGTTGTTCAAGGCCGTCACGATCAGCGTGCCGAATACCGCGTTCACCGCCCCGCCGATGCCCCCCGAAAGCGAGACTCCGCCCACCGCCACCGCGGTCATGGCCGGAAACAGCAGTCCGTTGCCGGCCCGCGGATTGGAGCTGGCCAGGCGGGAGATCAGCAGGATAGCCGCCAGGCCGTAGATCGCCCCGGTGAGGGTGAACACCAGGACCTTGACCCGGTCCACCCGGATGCCCGCCTGCCGGGCCAGCGCCTCGTCCCCGCCGATGGCATACATGAACTTGCCCAGGCGCGTGCTGCGCTGCAGCACCAGCAGCAGCGCGCCCAGGCCGAGAGCCAGCAGCATGGTGATGGGTATGCCCGCCAGCTCCCCGTTGGTGATGGGCTGGAAGCGCGGGTCCAGCATCTTGACCGCGTTGCCCCGGCCCAGAATCACCGCTACCCCCTGGGCCACCCACCACATGCCCAGGGTCGAAATGAACGAAGGCATGCGCACCTTGGTGTTCAAGAGGCCGTTGAGGAAGCCGGCCACGGCCCCCAGGGCGAACACGAGCGGGACGGCCCAGAAGCCCAGATCCAGGGCGTTGAAGGGGTTGCGGATGAGGAAGCCGGCGACCACCGCGCACAGGGAGATGATCCCCTCGGTGGACAGGTCCATGGCCCCGATCAGCACCACCTGATGGACCGCCAGGCAGATGATCAAGGGGATGCCGGCCAGGCTCAGGATGGTGGAGAGGTTTTTCGGGGAGAGGAAGAACCCCCGCGTGCCGAGGCCGAACAGCAGGAGCACGAAGGCCAGGGCCAGCACCTGCCCCATGACCCCCCGCGAGGCGAATGCGGCGAGCCTTCTCACGGCCCTACTCTTTCTCCTTGAAGGACAGGCGCTTGGCGAAAAAATCCGAGATCACCACAGCAGCCCCCCCGATGACCCCGCGCTCCTCGCCCAGAGCCGAGAACTCGATGCGCACGGTTTTTTCCACGTCCGGAAGCCCGATGCGCCGGAGGCCCTCCCGGACGTGCTTCAGGAAGCACTCCCCGGCCTTGACGTACTGGCCCTGGATGACGATCAGCTCAGGGTCGTTGGTCAGGATGATATTGCCCAGGCCCACCGCGAACCAGCGGGCCACGTCGTCGATCAGCCGGCAGCACAGCTTGTCGCCCTGGCCGCTCAACTCGCAGACCCTGGCGATGTCGAAATCCTCCATTTTTCCGTTCTGGAACAGCAGGGACTGCTCGCCGTTCTTCCTGGCGTCGTCGGCCAGCGCCCGCAGGCGGTTGGCGGAGACCATGGCCTCGAAGCAGCCGTGGTTGCCGCAGTTGCACCGCGGGCCGTCGACGGGGTTCACCGTCATGTGCCCGATCTCGCCGGAAAGGCTCTGGTGGCCGCGCATCAGCTCGCCGTGCAGGAAGATGCCGGCGCCCAGGCCGACGGTGATGGCGTCGATGATCATGAAGTTCTTCACCCCGACGGCCACCCCCTTCACCCGCTCGGCGAAGGCCTGGTAGCGGTTCACGCAGTCCACGAAAAGGGGCACTTCGGCCAGCTCCTCCGTCCGCTCGCGCAGGAGGTCCAGGAAGGGCACGTTGCGCCCCCAGTCGTGGTAGTGGGGCGAATAGATGGAGATGCCGCGGGAGGAGTCCGCCAGACCCGGCAAAGCCACCACCACCCCGAGCAGCTTCTCCCGCCCGCCGGCCTTGGCGTCCAGGATTCTGCGGATTTCGCCGGCCAGCAGCGCCAGGATCGATTCCAGGTCGCGCTTCGGCCCCACCGGGGTCTTCCGGAACTGGGACAATTCCCAGCTCAAGTCGCTGGCCGCCGCCAGGATCGCCTCGGGGGTGACGTGGATGCTGATCACGTAGCCGTAGGCCGGGTTGAAGCGGAACAGCTCCGGCTTCTTGCCGCCCTCGTCCGTGGACAGGCCCTTGCCCGCGGATTGCACCAGCCCCAGGCAGACCAGCAGGTCGATCATCTTCTTCACCGTGGTCTTGCTCAACCTGGACTTGGGGGCCAGCTCCGCGACGGCCGCCGTCTCGTGCTCGCGGATCAGGTTCAGGACCTGCCGGATGTTGTTCTGCTTGTGCGCTTTGATGTCGCCCTCCCCGTCTCCCATATCACTATTCCCGAAAAAGCCCGTCCCCGCAACGGGGACGGGCCAGGTTTGCTCTTCCGCGGCTCAGGGCATGGCGCGCACGTAGAAGGCGTACAGGTCGTTCCAGTCGTACTTCGGGGTGCCCTTCACGTAGGTGGCGATGACTTCCTTCACGTTGTCCTGGCTCACCTCCACCGCCCGGGCGAAGTACTGCCGCTTCTCCTTGGGGGTCTTCTTCAAGTCGATCTTGCCGGTCTTGGCCGCCAGGGCCAGGGCCAGTCCCATGCCCCCCTGCCAGAAGGAGTCGTTCAGGACCGTGGCCGCCGCCTCCCCCGCGGCGATGGCGTCCAGCATTTCCGAAATTCCATCGCAGCCGGTCACCAGGACCTTGCCGGCCAGACCCGCGGCCCGCAGCGCCTCCAGGGCGCCCAGGGCCATGTTGTCGTTGGCCGCCCACACCCCGCCGACGTCCGGGTTGGCCACCAGGAAGCTCTTCATCTTCTCGAAGGCCTTGGTGCGGTCCCACTCCGCCGTGTCGGAGGCCACCAGCTTGATCCCGGGGTTCTTGGCCAGGATGTTCTCCAGGCCCTTGTAGCGGTCGATGGCGATGGAGTTGGCCAGCATCCCCTTGATGGCCACGACCTTGCCCTTGCCGCCCATCTTCTTGAACAGCACGTTGGCGGCGAACTCCCCGGCGCTGATGCCGTCGAAGGCCACGTGGGCCACCCAGTGCGGGTAGTCCCAGGCCTTCACGTTCTCCGGCTTGTTCCACCAGCTCACGTAGTAGACGCCGGCCGCTTCCAGGGCCTTGGCAATGGGGATGATGTTGGGGGACTCATTGGGGTCGATGCAGAACACCGCGTCCTTGCCCGCCTTGGCCACCAGCGCCTTGATGTCGTTGAGCTGCTTCTCGCTGGAGCCTTCGCAGGTCTGGATCACGTGCACGCCGCCCACCGAGTCGGCGAAGGCCTGCCCGCCCCTCGCCCACACGGCGTGATAGGGGTTTTCCAGGGAGCGGATCGCCGTGCCCATGAAAACGCCCTGGGCCTGCCCGAATGCCGCACCGGCTCCGACCAGCGCGACCAGGCAGAGAATCGCAAGAACTCTCTTCATCCTGTGCCTCCTCTTTCCATGATCTGGGCCCGGCACCAGGCTGGGCCTCGATCAGGATAGCACAGAATGAAGATATGTCAAGAAGTTTTATAACGTTATTTTACAACTTTAGCCGCGTACTTTGCGCACGATCTCCATGGCTTTCCGGCAATTGTCGCGGATTTCACTCCACTTCTTTTCCTTTATCAGCTCCTTGGTGGCGATCCAGGTGCCGCCCACGCAGAGCACCGCCTCGTTCTTGAGGTACTCTTCCAGGTTGGCCGGGCTCACCCCGCCGGTGGGCATGAACTTCACGCCGGTGTGCCCGTAGGGCGCGGCCAGGGCTTTGATCATGCTCAACCCGCCGCTGGCCTCGGCCGGGAAGAACTTCTGGATCTTGGCCCCCAGGGCCAGGGCCTTCTCCACCTCGGAAGGAGTCACCACGCCGGGGATGAAGGGCAGCCCCAGGCGCGCCGCCTCGGCCACGATGTCCGGGTTGGTGCCCGGAGCCACGCCGAAGCGCGCCCCCGCGTTCTTGGCCGCGCGCAGGTTCTCCAGGCTGAGCACCGTACCGGCCCCCAGGATCAGGTTCGGCCTCTCCTTGGCGATGCGGGCGATGACTTCTCCGCCGGCCGCCGTGCGGAAGGTGATCTCGGCCACGGGCAGCCCGCCCTCGGCCAGAGCGTCGGCCAGCGGCAGCGCCGCCTCCACCGACTCGATGGCGATCACCGGGACCACCCCGTAGCCCTTCAGGCTTTTTTGAAGCTCCTCTTGCGTCATTTCAATACCTCCAGTATGTTGCGGACCGCGTCCTCGGTAGCCCGGGACACGCTCTCCTCGGTGAAGCCCCCGATGTGCGGGGTGGCGATGACCTTCTCATGAGCGGCCAGCTTCCAGTCCTTGGGCGGCTCCTGGGCGAAGACGTCCACGGCGTACCCGGCCAGCTTTCCCGAATCCAGGGCTTCCAGCACCGCCTGCTCGTCCACCACGCCCGCCCGGGCGGTGTTCACCAGGAACGCCCCCTTCTTCATCTTGCCGATCGCCTCCCGGTCGATCACCGGTTTGGGCCCCGCCGGGCAGTGCAGGCTGATCAGGTCCGCGCCGGCGTACAGCTCCTCCGGGCTCACCCAGCGGAAGCGGGCCGGGGCGAAGGAGGGATCCGGATGGCGCTTGAAGGCCAGGGTCTTCATGCCCACGCCCGTGGCCAGCTCCACGACCAGGCGGCCGATGTTCCCGCAGCCCACCAGGCCCAGGGTGCGTCCCGCCAGCTCCAGCCCTTGCTTCCGGCTCCAGCTCTGGCGCTTCAGCTGCCCGTCGCTCCAGGGGATCCAGCGCAGGAGGGCGAAGACCAGGGCGATGGTGAGCTCGGCCACGCCGCGGGCGTTGGCCCCCGGGGCCGGGCGCACCTCGATGCCCAGGCGCTTGGCGGTTTCCAGGTCCACGTTGTCGATGCCGGCGCCGTTGCGGCTGATGACCTTCAGGCCCTGGGCGGCCTCCAGCACCCTGGCGGTGACCTTCTCCACGCCGGCCAGGTACCCCACGCAGCCGGGCAGCAGGGCCAGCAGCTCCGCCTCGTCGGGCATCTTGCCCGGCGTGCAGGTGAGCACCTGGTGGCCGGCCTTCTTCAACTGCTCCAGGGCGGGGTGCCCCTCCTTGGTCAGGGACCGGGGGGTGATGAGGATCTTGCCCATCTTACTTGCTCCTTGTCTTGACGAACTCGACCTTCCCGCCGCGCTTCAGCACGCGCACCGGGAAGCCCTGCTTTCTCGATGTCCCCGTAGTTGTGCCCGGCATTGCCGGGGTAGACGTAGAAGGAGACCAGCGGCTCCTCCCCCGTGTTGACCGTGCGGTGGGCCCAGAAGGGGGGAACGTAGATCACCCGCCCGGGGCGGAACTCCTCCCACAGGCACTCCCCCTCGACGGTCTTCATCAGCATGTAGCCCTGCCCGCGCAGCCCGACGTACACCTCGGCGGTGTCCGCGACGGCGTGGTAGTGGCCCTTGGTCATGAAGCACTCCTCGCCCACCGTCCCGGGCAGGGTGGTGCTGATGCCGAAGCGCATCTGCCCGGGGGCGTCGGGCACCGGCTGCTCGGCCACCTCGTAGTGCACCGGGTC
>CAVUYS010000069.1:0-244966 GCA_963745745.1 uncultured Spirochaetota bacterium
GGTAATGCAGGTCGGCTTCCCGGTTCCAGGGTTGGGCCAGCAGGGCGTCCACCAGGGCGCCGGCCTGCCGGAAGCTGCGGGTGCGGGGGTCCTCCGCCACCAGCAGGACCAGGCTGCGCCGGTCATGATCGCGGAAGGCCTGCAGGATCGCCTCCAGGCGCGCCAGGCGGGGCAGCAGCACGTGGTTCATGAGCCTGGGAGGCAGCGCCTCCAGGCGCAGGCCCTGCAGTCCCCGGCCGCTGGCCAGCGCCGGGATCTCCACCGCCACGTCGTCGGGGATTCCGGGGATGGCCCCGCGGTTGGCGATGTTCAGCTCCAGCTGGGCGGGCCGGTCGGCGGCCAGGCACTCGATCAGGGGGATGTGCTGCTCCTGGCCGCGCTCCGGCGGGATTTCCTCCCGCAAGGACAGGGACTCGTCGGTGGCATAGCGCCGCAGGCGGGCCACCAGGGCTTCGCTGCCCTGGAGGTACTTCGGCCAGGCGATCTCGGAATCAAAGCCGCCCTGCGGCCCGTACCACCGGCGCTTGGTTTCCAGGTCCGTGTGGTGCCACCAGGGGGTGGCGCTGCGCACCGCATCGCCCACCGGGTACAGGCCGTAGAGGCGGTAGGCGTCGGCGGCTCCCGGGCTGACGTCTTCGATCAGCCAGGGATCGCTGGCGCCCAGGTATTCCTCGCCGGCCCACCAGGCCTCGGCCCGTTTTTCGATCCACTCGTCGATCAGTGGGTAGGCGTCGCGCCCCTCGTAGCGAAAATCGGTCAGCCAGACGCAGTGGTTGAAGCCGGCCACCTGGGCCTGCAGGCGCTCCGGCTCCAGGCCCAGCCGCTCGGCCAGGCGCAGGTACCCGAGGTGCCCGTGGCAGATGCCCACGCTTTTGATCCTGCTCTCCCGCAGGAGCAGGGTCGTGCCCTCGAACACGGGGTTGGCGGTGTCGATCAACCAGGCCTGCGGGCAGAGGGCCTGCATGTCGCGGGCCAGCTCCAGGAAGAAGGTGAGCTGGTGGTAGGCCCCGATGCCCCCGTAATAGTCGGAGACCCGGTCCCCGATTCCGCGGTAGTAGCCGTGCTCTTCCGCGATGGCCCGCTCGGCCTCCAGCGGCTGGAAGCCCCCCACCTTCACCGCGCACACGACGTACTGCGCCCCCTCCAGGGCCTGGCGGCGGTCGGTGGTGGCGGTGATGCGGTAGTCGGCCCCTGTTTCCCGGCAATAGCGGCGGGCCAGTCGCTCCACCAGGTCCAGGCGCTCCCGGTCGATGTCCATGAAGGTGAGCGAGCCGCCCCAGAGGCTTGGGGTGGCGCAAAGGTCGCGGATGAAATCCAGGCTGAAACGCGCGCTGCCGGCCCCTACAATGGTAATCTCTGCCATTAACACCATCATCCCTGGAAAAGCGCCGCGCTGCAATGTCGGCGGCGCGGGATCGCCTACTCCCTGGCCAGGGGCTGTTCTGGTATATTCCCCCCATGAGCTTACGGGGCAAATCCCTGCCGGCGGCATCGGAGCGCCGGCTGGAGGCGGACCTGCGGGTGCTGGCCGAGGACATTGGCGTGCGGCTTTCGGGAAGCGCGGGGGAGCAGGCGGCGGTCAAGCACCTGTCGCGGCAGCTGGGGCAAACCGGCGCCCAAGTCCGGGAGGAACGCTTTGCCATGCGCGAGCGGCGCGTGGAGTCCGAGGAGCTGGAGATCCGGCTTCCCGGCGGCTGGCGCTCCTTTGCCTGCTCGCTGTTCAGCAACACCCCCGGCACCGAGGGGCAATGGCGGGAGGCGCCCCTGGTGTTCTTCGAAGCCCCGGCGGAATACGGCCGCTCCACGCTGGCCCACCTGCGTGACAAGGCGGTGGTGCACCTGGGCAGCCACATCGAATCCCGGGAGCATTACCGCCGGCTGATGGAGGCGGGCCCCGCTTTCCTGTTGTTCGTGGACGTGCGCTACCCCGGGACGGTCCCGCTGGCCGACGGGATGTTCCCGGCCTACACCGACGCCCTGGGCGCGGTGCCGACCCTGAACGTGGCCTATATGGACGCCTGGGAATGGAAGAGGCAGGGAGCCCTCGCCGCCCGCTTGCGCGTGCGCGGGGGCATGCGGGAGGCCGAGTCGCAGAACCTGATCGCCGAGTTTCCGGGCCGCTCCCCGGAGCTCCTGCTGGTGAGCGGCCACCACGACACCCAGGCGGACAGCCCCGGGGCGGATGACAACGGCACGGGCACCGTCGCCCTGCTGGAGCTGGCCCGCCTGTTGGACGGCCTGGGGCCGCTGCGCCGCACCGTGCGCCTGGTGAGCTTCGGGGCCGAGGAGCAGCTCTCCGTGGGCAGCGCGGAGTACGTGCGCCGGCACCGCGCGGAGCTGGCCGAGCGGGGGAGGTTCCTGCTGAACTTCGATTCCTTCGGTTCCCACCTGGGCTGGCTGGAGCTGATCGCCGGCGGTTTTCCGGAAATGCCCGCATACCTGAGCGGGGTTTTCCGGCGACACGACCTGTACCTGGCCGTCAACACCCAGGTCATGCCCTACGCCGACCACTTCCCCTTCGTGGCCGCCGGCCTCCCGGCCGCCAGCCTGCTGCGCAGCAACTGCACCGCGGGACGCTTCTTCCACCACCGTCCGGACGACGACCTGAGCCGGGTCTCCACCGCGCTGCTGGCCCGCGTGCTGGACGCCTCCCTGGAGGCGCTGGTGGAGCTGGCGGATGGCGAGGAGCTGCCGTTCCCCGCGCGCATCCCCGCCGAGCAGACCCGGGCCGTGGAGCATTGCTGGAACGATCTGTTCGGCGGCTGGCAGCCGGCGAAACGCGAGTAGCGCCGCGTTTCGTCCGCCGCCCAGCCGTTTTTTATCCCCCGACCCTGATTTTTTCCTGGCGCGAGATATATTCAAATGGTTGCCTTGAGGCAGGCGCCGAGGAGGGAACATGAGAAAAATAATCGTTATTCTGGTGTGCCTTCTGTTGATAGCGTCCGGTTTGCCGCTGTTCGCCCACGGGCAATGGGGCCATCACGGCCGGCATTGGTCGGCCAACCCGCACCGCTGGCAGGGTTCCACCCAGCATCCCTCTATTCACGGGTGGCGCGGCTGGAGCAAGGCCCCGGGCGTCGGGCCGACCAAGCATGCGGAGGATCCCTCCAAGCCGCCTGGGGACGACCAGGAGGACCCGGGCGACAAGCCGGGGACTGATCCCGTGGGAACCCCGGGAGACAAGGACGCCAGGGATCCTCTGGAGCAGCTTCTGCTCCTGGACCCGCGCACCGGCTCTTTCCCCGGCTGACCGTCGGCGTCGATCGTCGCCGGAATTCGGTGCGGGCCCCGTTCACCGAAAGGGTCGTGAAGCTGGTGCGGCGCATCCCCCGGGGGAAGGTGGCCACCTACGGCCAGATCGCGGTGCTGGCCGGCAACGCCTACGCCTCCCGCCAGGTGGCCCGGTTGCTGCACTCGCTGTCCGACAAGGAGAAGCTGCCCTGGCAGCGGGTGATCAACTCCCGAGGGGAGATCTCGCTGCGCGGGCAGTCCGGCGAACGGCAGCGCACCCTGCTGGAGCGCGAGGGCGTGGAGTTCGGCCTGCGCGGCAGGATCGAGCTGGGGCGCTACCTGTGGCTGGGCTCCAAGGGGTAGGCGCCCGCGAGGGTCAGAGGGCGGGCGCCGGCAAACGGAAAAGGTTGAAGGCGTTGGCCACCAGCAGGAACACCACCGGCAGCACCAGGAAAAAGAACAGCTGCAGCCAGATGCTGGCCCGCCGGGCGTAGCTCAACAGGTTTCCGAAGAACAGCACGAAACAGGCGGCCAGGAAGCTCAGGCCCTTGCTTTCCAGGAAGAACACCTTGACGGCCTCCTGCGAGAACCACTTCATGAAGCGGAAGGGCACCACGGTGGCCAGCAGGAAGAAGCCGATCACGAAGCTGACCAGCAGGGGCGAGACCAGCTCTCCCCCGCCGAACACGATGCGCAGGGCCAGCAGCACGAAAGCCGCCAGAGTGATCGTGGTCGGCAGGCCGACCACTCCCAGCCTGGACCGCATGAACTGCACCCCGGCTCCGTAGTCGAACACGTAGAAACCCAGCGGAACCAGGAGGGCCAGCCCCAGCCAGCCCAGCACGTCGAACAGGCCTTCGTAGCGCTCCACGACTCACCCCCGTCCTGGCGCCCAGTGTAGTACGACTTCCCGCCGGGCGGCAAGCAGGATCGAGTGAGGCTACCAGGCCAGGCGGATGCCCACCGGGCAATGATCGGAGCCGTCCACGGCGGGCAGGATGAAGGCCTCCTTCAGGGCCGGGGCCAGGCGGCGGGACAGGCAGAAGTAGTCGATGCGCCATCCGACGTTGCGCTCCCGCGCGCGGGTGGGCATGCTCCACCAGGTGTAGTGTCCGCCCTCCGGGTGCAGCTCGCGGAAGCTGTCCAGGAAGCCGCTTTGCAGCAGGCGCCCGAAGCCCTCCCGCTCCTGGTCGGTGAAGCCGGCGTTCTCGCGGTTGGACTCCGGGTGGGCCAGGTCGATTTCCTGGTGGGCCACGTTCAGGTCGCCGCAGAACACCACGGGCTTGAGGCGGTCCAGGCGCCTCAGGTACAGGCGCAGGTCGCGGTCCCAGCGCATCCGGTATTCCAGCCGCAGCAGCCCGCGCTGGGAGTTGGGGACGTAGATGTTCACCAGGTAGAAGCGCTCGAACTCCAGGGTGAGCAGGCGGCCCTCGCGGTCGTGCTCCCGGCGCCCCATGCCGCAGCGGACCTCAAGCGGCCGGGGCGCGCAGAACACGGCGGTGCCCGAGTAGCCCGGTTTCTGCGCGGCATGGAAGTACTGGTGCGGCAGCTCGGGAAACAGGGGCCGGGCCGGGTCCTCCAGGACCTGCTCCGCCGAGGCCCGGGTCTCCTGCAGGCAGAGGATGTCCGCGTCCTGCTGCCGCAGGAAGCGGAAAGCCCCCTTGCGCAGCACGGCCCGCAGGCCGTTGACGTTCCAGGATAGCAGCCACAGGGAGTCGCCCACGGAGGGCCCATCATAGCCCATCCGGGGCCGATCCTGCTACACTGGGGCGACAGGAGGAGCACGGTGCAGAGGATCTGGAAGAGGCTTTTCGGCGAGATCCGGGGCTACCTCGACGGGGTGGACCGGCTGCCGATCACCCCGCGGGCGAGCCCCGGGGGAGCTGCGCGGCCGGCTGCGGCAGGCCTTCGACTTTCGCTCACCGAGGCCCCTGGGAGAGCTGATCCCCCAGGTGGCGGCGATCCTGCGCGAGGCCGGACTGCACACCGCCCACCGCCGCTACTTCGGGCTGTTCAACCCCGGCGTGCGCCCGGCCGGGGTGGCCGGAGACGCCCTGGCGGCCGCCTTCAACCCGCAGCTGGCCGCCTGGCCGCACGCCCCGGCGGCCAACGAGATCGAGCGGCACACCCTGCTCTGGCTGGCCGGGCGCTTCGGCCTGGACCCTCAAGCCTGCGCCGCGCATTTCACCACCGGCGGCGCGGAGGCCAACCTGACCGGGGTGCTGGTCGCGCTGACGCGGAGCTTCCCGGGGTACGGGGAGCGCGGCCTGCGCGCCCTGCCGGCGCAGCCGGTGTTCTACGTCACCGGGGAGGCGCACCACTCCTTCCAGAAGATCGCCCACTCCAGCGGCCTGGGCCGCGAGGCGGCCCACGCGGTGCCGGTGGATGCGGAGCTGCGTATGGACCCTGCCGCCCTCGAACGCCGCATTGCGGAGGACCGCGCGGCCGGCCTGGCCCCCTTCCTGGTGGCCGCCACCGCGGGGACCACCGCCGCGGGCATCATCGATCCCCTGGAGGAGCTGGCCGCGCTGTGCGCGCGCGAAGGGCTGTGGCTGCACGTGGACGGGGCCTGGGGCGGGGCGGCGGCGCTGTCCCCCGGCCTGCGGGGGCACCTGCGCGGCCTGGAGCGCGCCGATTCGCTGACCTGCGACGCGCACAAGTGGCTGGCCGCGCCGATGGGCGCCGGCATGTTCTTCTGCCGCCACCCCGGCGCCGTCGCGGAGAGCTTCCGCGTGGCGGCCAGCTACATGCCGGATCCCACGCGGGAGACCACGGACCCCTACGTCAGCTCGGTGCAATGGTCGCGGCGCTTCATCGGCTTGAAGGTGTTCCTGACCCTGGCCGAGCTGGGCGAGCAGGGATTGGCGGAAATGATCGAGCGCCAGGCCTCCCTGGGGGAAGAGCTGCGCGGCAGGCTGCAAAAGGCGGGCTGGAGCCTGGTGAACCGGACCCCGCTGCCGGTGGTGTGCGCCACGCATCCGCGCATCCTGGAGGGCGAGACCTCGGTCAGGGCCGTGGTGGAACGGGTGCAGGCCCGGGGACAGGCCTGGGTGTCGGAGGTGCTGCTGGCCGGACGCACCCCCGCGGTGAGGGCCTGCATCACCAACTACCGGACCACTTCGGCCGACGTGGTTTTCCTGGTGGAGGAGCTGGGGCGCTGCCTGGCCGGGGCCTTAGGCTAGGGAGAGCTCCGCGCCGGCTCCGGGATGCACTCGATGTCCCCCAGGTCCACCTGCAGCTCTGCGCTGCGCGGCACGATCAGCTCGAAGCGGCCTTGCTTGCGGCCCAGGAAGAGCCGCCCCGTGTAGCGTCCGGGCGGGAGGTTCTCCAGGTAGAACTCGCCGCCGAGGCCCACGACGCTTTCCTGCACGGTTCCGCCCCCCTCCAGCGCCAGGCCTGCCATTTCCGCGGGCACCTTCTCACCGTCCTCCAGCCAGTACAGGCGGCCCATGATGCCCTGGACCGTTTTCCCGAGGAACTCTACGGCAGCCCCGCCGCGGTAGGGCGGGACGTAATACAGCTCGGTGGCCGGCACGTCCAGGTTGAGCGGCAGGTCCAGGGGCTCGAGGGCGATGCGGTTCTCCACGAAGGGCACCAGGCCCGGGATCAGCAGCGTTCCCCGCCGGTCGGTCCTGCCAGCGGGGGTCCCATTGTGGGTAATCCGCACACCCGCCCCGCCGCTCACCCGGGCCAGGGCGAAGCTCTGCTCCAGCGGCCGGGAGAGCCGCAGGGCGCCGTCCAGAAGGGCGACGCTGCCGGCCGCTGCGAAGCGGTAGGACTGCCAATTCCCGAGGGCCAACTCGGCGTTGTAGATTCCCCAACCCGTGTTCAACTGCAGTCCGGCCTGCAGGTCCCCGGTGACCGGCAGCTCGCCGCGCAGCGTCTCCCATTGGGGGACCGTCGCTGAAGCCTCCAGCTGGTAGCCGAATCCCGGTCCTTGAGGCGCGCCGCGCATCAGGCGCGCGGAGGCCCGCCCCAGGTCCGTGGCGGCGCGAGCCTCCAGGTTGGCCGCCATTTTCCCGCTCCGCGGCAGGAGGTCCACGGCCAGGCTGCCTTCCGTCCGAGCGCTCTGGCCGCCGGTCGCCCGGAGGCTCAGGCGCAGTCGCGAGAAGCCGGACAGGCGCGTGCTGAAGTTCATGCTCAGGCCAGGGACCTGCTCTCCCGCCTGGGAGAGGGTATAGGAGGCGGCCGCGGACACGGAGCTCCGCCGGCCGTTGCCGCCAATCGCCGCCCGGACCTGCAGCAGCCGGTCGGATTCCGGAAGGTTGAGCGTGCCGAAAGACGGCGTATAGCCGGCCAGTGCCAGGGAGAAGCTGGCCTTGTAGCCGGCGTACAGGTAGCGCAGGGACAGCGCGCCGCCGAAGCCGTCCGCGCCGCCGCTGGCCCCCAGGGTGGCGTCGATCTCACCGGCTTTCGGGAGGGTGTAGACCACGCTGGCAGTGCCGCTGGCCAGCTGCGGGTCGACTTCCAGGCCCAGGCCGCCGGTCAGCGCCCGGCTCAGGCCTACGCGGTGAAAACCAAGGAAGGCCGGCTCACCGTACAGGAAGCTCTGCCCCCCGAAGTCCAGGCGGCGGAATCCCAGTCCGTAGGCGTAGTCCTGCAGGCCCGGCTTGAGGGAGAGCGAGGACAGGTAGCCGGGGATGCGGATGCTCTGCTCCCGGCCGAAGGCGTCGCGGATGCGCAGCTCGGTGGTGGAGGCGCCGCCGGGAAGCGGCAGGTCCAGGAACTCGAACGGCCCGGGCTGCAGGTCTTCACGGCTCACCAGGGCGCCGTTCACGTACACCTCGACGCGGGATGGGGTGGAGAGAGTCCCTGCCACCTCCGGCCCCGGAGTGATGTCCAGATCGGGGGTCATGGCGAAGCTGTTGGTCACGGACAGCCCACCCATCAGCAGCGTGCTGCCCTGGTCCCCGGAGTTGGCGAAGAAATCCCCCAACACCCAGCGCCGCCGCTGCTGCACTTTGTCGTGGAGCAGGCGGGAAAGGCCGCGGCTGACCGGGGCCTGCGGAGAAGCGGGATCCAACACGAAGTCCGTCAGCACCAGCCAGCCTCCGGCCTGGGCGGCCAACTCCGCGCGGGCGGTCAACGACTGGTACCGGAAGTCGCCGTCCCGGTAGTGGTCCACGGCGTAGTTCAGATAAAGGCTGCCCTGGCCCTGACGCAGCGCTTCGTGCCCGGGTGAGCGGCGGAAAGGGATGCGCTGCGGGGCGAAGAGATGCGGCTCGGCGGTGATCTGCAGGAGCGCGCCCTGCTCATCGAGGCGATAATCCAGGTCCGGGGCCAGGGAGCGTAGGGAGAGCTCCGGGGCGTCGGCGGGGGGCAGGTTGATCAGACCGATCTGGGCCAGGCTGTCCAGGGATACCAACACGTCCCCGTCCGCGGTCAGCCGCACCACGTGCTCCCCCCGGGGCACCGTGTTCACGACGAGCTCCAGCAGCGCGCTTTCCTGGGCCGGGAGCCGGGGTGCGCTCGCCAGCGCCGCGACGGCCAGAGCCAGGGCCGCCTTCCATCCTTCCTGAGCCATTGCCGCCTTACGGGCCGCCGGGCGGCGCCCGCGATGGATCCTTTTTTTCCGTCTCCGTCGGGGGAAGGCATTGCAGCGGATCGACCGGCAGGCGCTTCTCCAGGATGCCCTCCTCCGATTCCGCCGTCAGGCGCAGCTCGCGGCTGTTGCGGCAGGAGTCCGGCGGCAGGGCCAGGGCGAAAGCCAGTTCCGAACCCGGCAGCACGTACCAGCCGGGCTGCTCCAGACTGAAGACCTCCCCGCCTCCCCCGTCCAACCCGGTCACTCGGATGCGCGTGAACAGCACGTGGGTGTTGCCCGTGTTGCGCACGCGCAGCACGGCGCTTCCCTGCCGCATCTCGGCCCCGGTTATGGCCGGCAGGGGGTTGGGCCGCGCGGCGCTCAGGAACACCGGCAGGCTGATCTCGATAGCCACGCGCAGGGTGGTCTCCCCGGGCTGTCCCACGGGCAGCTCGCGCACGAACAGCCGGTAGGTGGACTCCTCGCCGGGGGGCCGGGGCTTGTCCAGGCCCACGCGCACGATCCGTTCCTGCCCGGCCGCGATCTTCACGATGCGCGGAAAGAAGACCAGGTCGGTGGTGGGCTCCACCCGGTCCCGCCCCAGCTCGTCCTGGGTCCAGCGCGTCGCCCGCAGCTGCACAGTCACCTCCTGATCGCCGGTATTGGCGACCTTGATCGTGGCCCGGGGACTGGAAGGCTGCAGGTAGACGTAGACCGGCACAACCTGGAAAGAACCGGCGGCGGCCGGTGCGGCGGCGAGCACCGTCAGGAGCAAAAGAACAGCGGGCAAGGCGCGGATGGGCATCGTCCCTCCTCAATAATGGACGGTCACGGTGACGGTGTCCGCGTACAGGCCGGGAGCGGGCATCCCTTCGATCGAGTACAGGCGGCCGTACACCGTGAAGCGCTGCGGCGTTCCGGTCCCGATGGCCGGGAGCGGATTTCCGTTGGGATAGGAGCCGGCGAAGCCCGCGTCCCCCCAGGGCAGGCTGCGTCCCGCGTCCTGCCAGAGCTCGTAGGTCAGGCTGTCGGAGCCCCTCTGCCGGCGCAGGGCCCGCAGGCCCGCGGAGGGGTGCTGCCCCCCGTCCAGGGCGATGCGGAAGGCGATTCCCTTGGAGGCGCGGACCGTGATGGAGGCGGTAGCCTCATAGACCCCCGTCCCGATCTCCCCGAAGTTCATGGGAGACACCGACAGCCAGACCGCCGCCGGCACCGCTGCGCCGGCCTGCAGCCCGGCGGCCTGCGCCTGGCTCGGAGCCTGCGCCAGCAGCAGCAGGGCCAGGCTCAAGGCAGTTCGGGGAATCCGGACCTGGGCATGCACCTTTGGCCTCCTGGGATCCAAACAATGGGTCCGGGGGAGCGGCTAGCCGTTCGCCGCCGACCCCGGACCTTGAAAGCCTATGGAAGTTTAATAGAAGAGAGTAACGGTCACCGTGTCCCAGTAGTTGCCGACCGCGATGCTGGCCGATGCCGAGCTTACATAAAGATTCCCGTTGATGGTGTGGGCGTTGGGCAATCCGGTTCCGGCGCCGGAGAAGCTGCTGCCAAAAGTGTAGGTTGCACCCTCATCCATGTCGCCCCATTCGCCGCCACCCTCTTTTGACAGGGCGTACCATATCATATCCGTGCCGTTGGCTACTCTACGATAGCTGCCATCGTAGTTCAGGCCTGCATCGGCGGTAACGTGGTAGGGCGTCCCTTCCGGCAAGGCGACGGATACCGTAGTGCTGGCAAAGTAGGTGGGATCTCCGGCGGTATAGAAGAAGCCGAAGTTCAGATCGTTGGCTTGCAGCACGGCGTAGCCTGCGTTGTAGGCGTACACGTTCATGTAGTCGGTTGCCTGGGCGAACGCCCCCGCGGTCAGCGCAAGGCTCAACAGAAGCACGATCCAGAGTTTTTTCATCGATGTCATCTCCTTGTGTGTGTATGAATCAGAGAAACCTTCGAGAACACCTCAAACCAGCACTCACTTCCGATGCTTCAAGGGTCTATCCTTCCTTTCGCATCGATTCAACCCATAAATATTACAAACTTGGTCATCTTCTGAAGGTAGTAGGATGCTCTTCGAAAGGTCAAGCACCATTTGGCGATTGACGCGCCGGATCCGCGCGTTGACACGCCGGCGAGCCTGACGCTACCCTCAAGCGATCATGAGCACTCCGATCGTCTACTTCGCCGAGCTTCCGCCGGAAAGCAGCCTGGAGCAGCGCCTGGGCGCCACGGAGCGCATCCTGGAGGCCTGCGGCCTGCCCACGGTGATCGCCCCCCGGGACCGCACGGCGGTGAAGATTCACGTGGGGGAGAAGCACAACACCACCCACCTGAAGCCGCCGATCGTGAGGGCGGTGGTGGAGGGCGTGAAGCGAGCCGGGGGCAGCCCCTTCCTCACCGAGACCTCCACCCTGTACAAGGGAGAGCGCTCCAACGCCGTGGACCACCTGCGCCACGCCTTCGCCCATGGTTTCAGCTTCGAGGCGACCGGCGCGCCGTTCATCATGGCCGACGGCCTCACGGGCAACTCCGAGGTGGAGGTCCCGATCAAAGGCCTGCTGTTCGACAAGGTGGCCATCGCCCGCGAGATCCTGCTGGCCGACTCCCTGGTGGCCGTCACCCATGCCACCGGCCACCTGGGCAACGGCCTGGCCGCCGCGATCAAGAACCTGGGCATGGGCCTGGCCAGCCGTATGGGCAAGCTGCGCCAGCACGCTTCGCTGAAGCCCACGGTGGACCCCAAGTCCTGCACCTTCTGCGCCAAGTGCCTGAAGTGGTGCCCGGCGGAGGCCATCGTGGAGCGCGGCGGCAAGGCCTTCATCGTCAGCGAGGTCTGCATCGGCTGCGGGGAGTGCCTGGCCGTGTGCCGCTTCGACGCGGTGCGCCACGACTGGGGCTCCGACCTGGGACTGCTGCAGCGCCGCGAGGCCGAGCACGCCCTGGGGGTGATCCAGGACAAGCGCGACAAGCTGCTGATCCTGAGCTACCTGACGGACATGACCAAGGATTGCGACTGCATGGCCACAGGCCAGCAACCCCTGCAGCCGGACCTGGGGGTGCTGGCCGGCCGGGACCCGGTGGCCGTCGATCAGGCCGCGCTGGACCTGACGCGGGAGCGCTTCGGGGCCAGCCTGGCCGAGGCCGGCTGGCCGGCCATCGACGCCACCGTGCAGCTGGAGCACGGGGAGAAGATCGGCCTGGGCTCGCGGACTTACAAGCTGGAACGGGTGGGGGGGGTGAGCGGGTGAACCGGTCCAAGGGCTTCCGCGTTCTGGTCGGGCTGGCCGCCTTGATCGTGCTGCTGGTCGCCGGGTTTTCCTACCTGCGCCCCTGGGTGCCGGCCTGGGGCTCCACGGAGGAAGAGCGGGCCCGGGCCATGCCGGGCGACGAGCTGGTCCCGCCGCCGTTGATCGTCACCTGGACGCACGGCCTGACGATCCGCGCCGCGCCGCAGGCGGTCTGGCCCTGGATCGTGCAGATGGGCGACGTGCGCGGCGGTTTTTACAGCTACACCTTCATCGAGAACTTCATCGCCCCGGAGGAGTACCGCAACGCCGATCGGATCATCCCGGAGCTGCAGGACCCCGCTCCGGGGACCGCCATGATCGGGGAGATCCTGCGCATGCGCGAGATCCAGCCCAACCGGCACCTGCTGGCCGCCTTCGAGCTGCCGGAGGTGCAGATGAGCTGGCTCTGGGCCCTGGAGCCGGCCGGCCCGCAGCGCACGCGCCTGGTGGTGCGCCTGCGCGGACACTCGCAGCTGGAGGCGCCGGGCCTGTTGCTGGGCGTGGCCGCTTTCTTCGTCAACTACGGCGGCTTCGTGATGGAACGCAGGATGATGCAGGGCCTCAAGGATCGCGCCGAAGGCCGCAGCGAGCCGCCCTGGTACATGGGCGCGGAGATCGCCCTGTGGCTGGGGGCCTTCGGCCTGGGGGTGGCCGCGGCGGTGGCCTACCTGGGCCGGCGGGCCTGGTGGCGGGGATTGGCCGTGGGCCTGGGCGCGGTGATCGTTCTGCTGCTGCTGACCTTCGTCCAGCCGCCGCTTTGGGTGCGCCTCGCCCTGGTGCTGCTCCTTGCCGCCGGCGTGGCCTGGTCGTTCCGCTCGCCGCCGCTTCCCCGCCGCCGGTAGCCCGCGCATGCGGACCCCGTGGATCGAGCCGGGACAGCTCCAGCGGGCGCTGGCCCGCAACGAAGCCTTCTGGACCGGCGGCCTGGAGCAGGGCCCGCTGGTCTGGATCACTGCGCCCAACGCCCTGGCCGGCTCGCCGCCCGCGGAGCCTGGGACGGAAGAGGCCCTCTGGACGGACGTGGACTACGTGCTGGACAGCGCGGAGCACCAGCTGTCCCATACCTTCTTCGCCGCTGACGCCCTGCCGGTGCACAATCCCTGGCTGGGTCCGGACCAGGTGGCCGCCTGGCTGGGTTCGCCGCTCACCCTGGCCCCGCGCCTGAACACCTCCTGGGTCGTGCCGATTGTGGAGGACTGGGGCCAGCAGCCGTCCCTGGCCATCGATCCGGAAAACCGCTGGTGGCGGCTCTACCTGGACATCCTGCGCGCCTCCGCGCGGCGGGGCCGGGACAGGTGGGTCACCGCCTACCCCGACCTGCACACCGGCATCGACGGCCTGGCGGCGCTGCGCGGCCCGGAGCGGCTGCTCATGGACCTGGTGGAGCAGCCGGAGGCGGTCCGCCGGGCCATGGGCGAAATGACCGGCCTGTTGAAGTGGATCCTGGACCGGGTGGAGGAGGTCATCCTGCCCACCGCCCAAGGCACCAGCAACTGGACCATGGGCTGGAGCCGCGGGCGCTTCCTGTGCATCGGGCAGAACGACGTGAGCTGCATGATCAGTCCGCGGATGTTCGAGGAGTTCTGCCTGCCGGACACCGTCGCCGCCTGCCGCCGGGCGGACCACACGATCTACCACCTGGACGGCCCCGGGGCGCTGCGCCACCTGGAGCGTCTCCTGGCCATCCCGGAGCTGGACTGCGTGCAGTGGATCCAGGGGGCGGGAAATCCCCCGCCTTCGAAATGGCTGGACATGCTCCGCCGGGTGCAGGCGGCGGGCAAGTCCGTGCAGGTGTACTACGGGCCCGGCCACGGCGACGATGCGGACCTCAGCGGGGAGCTGGACGCTCTTTGCCGCGGGCTGGACCCGCGGCGCCTGTTCTTCTGGGCCGCGGTGGCCGATCGGCAGCAGGCCGCGGAGCTGGCCGGGCAGGCCGCGCGCCTGGGGCGCTGAGGCGCTGCGGCCCTGAGGCGCGTCGGCGCTGGCGACCCCCCCTTTACACTCCTTTTTCAGCGATTTTACTTCTCCCTGACAACCCTCCCCGCGTGGCGCCCTACCCTGGAAGACAGGTCTGCGGACCGAGGAGGGCAACCATGCATCGATCGCGAAGAATCGGGGTCCTGGCCGCGCTCGCCCTGCTGGGGCTGACGCTGCCGCTGGCGGCGGAAACGCCGGCCGCCGTCACCCGGGCCATCGGCAGCCTGCGCGTGGGGGAGCCGCGTCATTTCGCCGGGCTGACCGTCATCCCCCTGCTGGGCAGCCCGCCCTTCCCGGACGCAGGCTGTCTCACCCTGGAGCAGGCGCTGGAACGGGGGCTGCTGGAGATCGTGGAGAAGGAGGGCGGTACGGTACCGGAGGTGTGGCTCACCAACCGCTCCGAGCAGGCCGTCTTCCTCCTGGGCGGGGAGATCCTCTCGGGCGCCCGCCAGGACCGGATCGTCCGCAGGGACATCCTGGTGGCTCCGCGGCGGAAGAAGCTGGCCGTCCCGGTGTACTGCGTGGAGCAGGGGCGCTGGCACTTCTCCACCGGCAGCTTCGGCAGCGAGAAGAACCTGGGCACCTACAAGCTGCGCGCCAAGGCCCAGGCCGGGGGACAGGATGGGCAGTCCGAGGTCTGGGCGGAAGTGGCCCAGGCCAATGAGCAGGCGGGGGTGAGTTCCTCCACCGGCGCCTACCAGGACGCCTACCGGGATGACCGCGTGGCGCGGCGGGCCAAGGAGCTGGAGCGCGGCCTGGCGGATCTGGCCAGGAGCCAGCCCCTGGCCGTCGGAGCGGTGGTCGGCCTGGGGGATCACCTGGTGAGCCTGGATTTGTTCGGCGATCCCGCCTTGTTCCGCGAGCTGTGGCCCAAGATCCTCAAGTCCATGGCGCTGGCCGCGGAGGCGGAGGAGGGCCGGGTGACGCGCGCGCAGGCCGGCGAGCTGCTGGCCCGGCTGGCGCGCGGCGACTACCTGGCCGTGCCGACCGCGGACCTGGGCGGCGGGCTGGCTGGCGGGGATGAGCTCTGGGAGGCGGGAGGACTGCTCCACGAAGGCGCGCTCCTGCACCTGGCGGCCTTCCCGCGGCTGGAGAGCGACCTTGCGCAAGCCCTGGTGGGCGTGGGAAGATGAGCGGTGCGCGGACTTCCAATGAACCGGCGATTGGGCTGGCTGTTCGCGGTGGCCGTTATTCTGCCCAGCGCGCTTCTGGCCGCCCTGGCCGTGCGGGCGATCCGGCGCGAAGAAGCCTTCATTGAGAAGCAATTGGCCGCCGCCCTGGGAGCGGAGGTGCTCCAGCTTACGGCCTCCGTGAGCGAGGAGCTGCGGCGCGTGGAGGAGACCCTGGCGCAGGGCGCGCCGGCCTCCGTGCCGGGCGGCTTCGCCGCCTGGGAGAAGGGCAGTCCCCTGGTGGGCGTGCCCTTCCTGCTGACGTCCTCTTACGGCCTGGACTGGCCCCGTGGCAGCCAGGGGGCAGCGGAACGTGAGTTCCTGCGGCGCCACGGGGAGTTCCTGTCCGGCCGGCAGCAGAGCCCCGTGTACACGAACATCGCCCTGGCCTTTCAGGACCAGATCCTGCCGCCGGCCGAGGCGCCTGCGGAGGCGCCGGCCCAAGAGGCGGAGGCGGCCGGTACGGAAGCGGCCGGGGTGGCCCAAACGGCCGATGCGCTGGCCGAATCGCGCCCCGAGCTCTCCGCGGCGGAGGATGCGGCGGTCGAGCCGCGAGGCGCGGCCCGCGTGCCGGCGGCTCAGGAGCCGGCGGAGAAGGCCGCCCGGGCGGAGGCCGCCCAGAAGGCGGTCAGCGCCTTCGAGAGCGACCGGGAGGTGCGCCGCAAGGTGTACGCCCAGGCCGAGAGCAAGGGCCAGCCTCCCGGCCCCCGGAACGTCAGTCCCAGCGTGGCGCAGGGCGGGAACGGAAAGCCGGAAGGGCCTCCTCCATCGGTGTTCGTTTCCGAGTCGCTGCACTTCCGCGAGATGGCCGCCGGCCGGCAATCCGGCCTGATTCCCCGGCTGTTGGAGGAAAGCCTTTGGCTGCTGTTCTGGAAGCGCCTGCCCGACGGGCGCATCGTGGGCTGTCAGCTGGAAACCGCGGAGCTGCGGACCCGTCTGCTGGACCTGCTGCCCCCGGCCGCCACGCCGGAGCGCATCCTCACCCTGCTGGACGAGCGCGGCGAGCCCCTGTTCGCGCCAGCCGAATCCGGCTCCTCGCGGGACTACCGCCGGCCGTTCGTGGCCCGGGAGGTGAGCGAGCTGCTCCCGCGCTGGGAGGCGGCCGCTTATCTGACCGATCCGGCCCTGGTGGCTGCGCGGGCGCGGCTGGCCGGCCTCATCCTCTGGACCCTGGTGGCCCTGCTGACGGTGTCCATCGCAGGAGGCGGCACCCTGGTCCTGAGGGCATTGAGCGCCGAGGTGCGCCTGGCGCGGCAGAAATCCAGCTTCGTGGCTAATGTATCCCATGAGCTTAAAACCCCGCTCACCTCCATCCGCATGTATGCCGAGATGCTGCAGGAAGGCCGGCTGCGCGATCCCGCCCGCCGGCGGCAGTACCTGGGCACCATTGTGGAGGAGTCCCGCCGCCTGACCCGCCTGGTGAACCGGGTGCTGGACTTCGCCCGGCTGGAGCAGGGCCGGCGGCGCTACGCCTTCGGGGCGCTGGATCCGGAGTCGCTCTGCCGCGGGGTGCTGGACACCGAACGGCCGCGTCTGGAGCAGGCGGGTTTCGCAGTGAGCTTTCAGGCCCGGGGCTGGGCGCGGGAGGAGGACCGGCGGGAAGTGCGCGGGGACCCGGAGGCACTGGCCCAGGTCCTGCTGAATCTCATCGGCAACGCGGAGAAGTATTCCGGCCAGCGCAGGGAGATCGCGGTGGAGCTGGCGCGAGAGGCCGGCAAAGTCCGCATCCGGGTGCTGGACCGCGGGCGGGGCATCCCGCCCGGGGCGGTCCGGCACCTGTTCAAGGAGTTCTACCGCGCCGACGACTCGCTGACCAATCCGGTGCAGGGCACCGGCCTGGGCCTGGCCATCGCCCGCCGGATCGTCCGCGACCACGGCGGGGAGCTCGCCTATTTGCCGCGCCCGGGCGGGGGCAGTATCTTCCAGGTCGAGCTGCCGTGAAAGAGCGGATCCTGATCGTAGAGGACGAAGCGCCCCTGGCCGCCGGCCTGAAAGACCTGCTCTCCGGGGAGGGCTACCTGCCCCTGCTGGCCGTCGACGGACGGCAGGCGCTGGAGATCTACCGGCGGCGCAAGCCCGACCTGGTCCTGCTGGACGTGATGCTGCCCGAGAAGAGCGGCTACGAGGTGTGCCGGGAAATCCGCAAGGAGGATCCGCGCGTGCCCATCCTGATGCTCACCGCCAAGGGCGAGGAGCTGGACCGCATCGCGGGGCTGGAGCTGGGGGCCGACGACTACGTCGTGAAGCCCTTCGGGGTCGGGGAGCTGCTGGCCCGCATCCGGGCCGCCTTCCGCCGGCAGCGCGCCCTGGAGCCGGGGCCCGGGGAGGAGCCGGAAGAGCTGGTTTTCGCGGACGTGCGCGTGGATCCCCGCCGCCTGGAGCTGCAGAAGGGGCAGCGGCGCTGCCCTTTGACGCCGCGGGAGCTCGCCCTGCTGAAGCTTTTCTGCAGCCGCCGGGGCGAGGTGCTGGACCGCGAAACGCTGTTGCAGAAGGTCTGGGGCGTGCGCTACGAGGGAACCACGCGCACCCTGGACCAGCACGTGGCCCAGCTGCGCAAGAAGATCGAGGAGGACCCGGCCAGGCCCCGCCTGCTGCTGACCGTGCACGGGGTGGGCTACCGCCTGGCGGGGGAGCCGGAGGCCGCCGATTGATCAAGCGGACGCCGGAGGGGGAGAGCCTGCGCAGCAGGCTGGAACAGAGCGTCAAGGACCGGCTGTACCATTTCCTGCTGGACTACGGCGCGGTGCGCGGGGCGCTGCTGCACGCCGGCCGCCTGGTGGGGGAGATGCGCGCCAACCACGAGCTGGGCCCCCTGGAGACCCTGGTGCTGGGGCACGCCTACATCGGCGCGGCGCTGATGAGCGTGAACCTCAAGGGGGAGGACCGCCTGAAGCTGCAGGTGCATTGCCCCGGTCCAGCGCGCGGGCTGTCGGTCGAATCCAACGCCTTCGGGGAGGTGCGCGGGTATCTGGCCGAGGTGCCCATCCCGGTCCGCGAGCCCGTGGATCCCTCCGACCTCTCGCCGCTGTTCGGGGAGGGGGTGCTGACGGTGACCCGTTTCCTGACCGGCGCCCCGCAGTCCTTCAGCGGGCAGGTCGCCCTGGAGGGGCGCGGCCTGGCGGAGAACCTGACCCATTACTTCCTGGCTTCGGAGCAGGCCGGAAGCTTTTTCCAGCTCAGCGTGCGCCTGGATCCGCGCGGGGAGCTGCTGGGCGCCGGCGGGCTGTTCCTGCAGCTGCTGCCCGGCGCGGAACAGGCCTCGGTGGACCGCCTGGAAAAGCTGTCGGCCGGGCTGCCTTCCGTCGGGGCGGCGTTCGCCGAGGGCCTGCCGGCGGAGGAGCTTCTGGCCGAATGGTTCGCCCCCATGAACCCCCTGCTGCTGGGCAGCCGGAGGGTGGCCTTCATGTGCCACTGCAGCGCCCAGCGCTTCGGGCGCTTCCTGGGCGTGTTGCCCCGGGAGGAGCTGGCGGACATGCTGGAGAAGGGGCCCTTCCCGGTGGAGACCACCTGCTCCAACTGCAACTCCCGGTACTACTTCACCCGGGCGCAGATCGAACGCCTGCACCGCGAGCGGGCGTAGGCGCCCTCCTGGCGCCTGCGCCAAGGGGTCAACCGCCGTGGCAGCCGTGCCCGTGTCCCCCTTCACCGTGCCCGGAGCAGCAGGCTGAGGAGGTGATCTCCTCCAGAGCGTGCTCCTGGAAGCTCTTCAGGCTCTGGGCCGCCGTGCCGGCGTGAGCGGCCTGGTACACGCGGATGCCCGCGGTGCGCAGCAGCTCCAGCGCCCGGCCGCCGATGCCGCCGGTGACCAGGGCGTCCACCCTGTGGCCGGCCAGCGCCGCGATCGGGTTGCAGTGGCCGTGCTCGTGGGCGACCTGGGCATTGTCCAGGACGCTGGCGGCTCCGGAGTCGGAGTCGTATACCAGGAAACAGGGCGCGCTGCCGAAATGACCGTACACGGGGGACTCCAGCCCCCGGGCATCCTCTACTGGAATGGCGATTTTCACTTTGCAGCTCCTTTCTCGTTTTCGATCGTGCGATGAATGTCGTGGCTCCGGCAGCCGGGACAGGCTTCCGGCGGGCCGGAGCCGTTGGGCAGCGACCAGCGCCGCCGGCAATGCTCACAGGCGAAGGTCCGCTGGCCGGCCAAGCGCACCGCGCCGCCCTGGATGCGCAGCAGCTTGCCGTTGACCACGCAGTCGGCCAGCTTGCGGCGCGCGGAGGCAACGATGTTGCCGAAGGTCTGGCGCGACACCTCCATGCGCCGGGCGGCCTCCTCCTGGTACAGTTCCTCCAGGTCGGCCAGCCGCACCGCTTCCAGCTCGTCCAGGCTCAGGACCACCTGCTCCAGCGCGTGGCCGGGCCGGCCGGCGGGCTTGAAGGTGCTCACCCCGGGTTCGCGGCCGATGCAGCGGCACTTCCGCGGTCTTGGCATATGCCAAGAATAGCACGAAAAGCCGGTTTCTGTCAAATGCCAAAAATGCGGGCGAAGTTTACTATCCCGCTCAGGCTCGTTATCTTGAAGGCAGGCCTATGAGCGAAAAAGGCGGGGCAACGGGTGCCACCCGGTTGGCCACTCTGGGGGGCGGCTGCTTCTGGTGCCTGGAGGCGGTGTACCGGCGCATCGCGGGGGTGAAGTCCGTGGTTTCCGGCTACGCCGGCGGCACCGCGCCCGACCCGACCTACGAGCAGGTCTGCGCCGGCACCACCGGCCACGCGGAGGTGGTGCAGGTGGAGTTCGACCCCCAGACCATCAGCTACGCGAAGATCCTGGAGCTGTTCTGGAAGTCCCACGATCCGACCACCCTGAACCGCCAGGGTGCGGACGTGGGTCCGCAGTACCGCTCGCTCATCCTGTACGGCGACGAGGACCAGCGCAGGGCGGCGGAGGACTCCCGCCGGGAGGCGGCCAAACAGTTCCCGCGGCCGCTGGTCACGGAAATCAAACCGCTCTCGGCCTTCTACCGCGCCGAGGAGCACCACCAGGACTACTACGCCAGGAACTCGTACGCGGGATATTGCAGCTTCGTCATCCGACCCAAGCTGCAGAAACTAGGGCTGGAATAGAAGGACCCCGCAGCACTGACTTGGGCTGTAAGGCTGAGGCTGCGGCTGCGGGGTCCAGGAATTTCTACCAGTTCTCTCCAAGCACTTCGTAATAGGCCTGGGGGTGGGCGCAGGCCGGGCAGGCCTTGGGGGCTTCCGTGCCCTCGTACAGGTAGCCGCAGTTGAGGCAGCGCCAGACCACCTTCTTGTCCTTCTTGAACACCTTGCCGGCCCTGACGTTGGCCTGCAGGTCGTTGTAGCGCTTCTCGTGCTGGCGCTCGGCGATGCTGATGGCCTCCCAGATGGCGGCGGCCGTGTCGAAGCCCTCCTCCCGGGCGACCTTGGCGAAGCCCGGGTACATGCTGGTCCACTCGTAGTTCTCGCCCGCCGCGGCGGCCTTCAGGTTGTCCGCGGTGGGGCCGATGACGCCGGCGGGGAACGCGGCGCTGACCTCCGCATCCCCTCCCTCCAGCTGCTTGAAGAAGCGCTTGGCGTGCTCCCTCTCCTGGTTGGCGGTTTCCTCGAAGATCATGGCGATCTGCACGAGCCCTTCCTCCCGGGCCTTGCTGGCGAAGTAGGTGTAGCGGTTGCGCGCCTGGGACTCGCCGGCGAAGGAGGTGATCAGGTTCTTCTCGGTCTTGGACCCTTTGAGCGTTTTCATACTCGCTCTCCTTCCAGATAGTTTTTCTTCAGGCGGTCCGCTCCGCCTGGCGTTTTTCCTTGCGGCAGCCGGGACACAGCCCGAAGTACTCCGCCTGCCCGCCCTGGATGAGCCGCTGCCGCACCCAGGGGTGCCGGAGGTCGGGCCGCGGCAGCTCCAGGGGGAAGGGCAGGTCCTCCACCCGGCCGCAGGCGGTGCAGCGGAAATGCCCGTGGTTGTCCGCCACCGGATCGAAACGCCGGCTGCCGGCCGCCGGATCCAGGCGCCGGATCAGACCCCGGGCGGCCATCAGCTCCAGGTTGCGATACACGGTGGCCAGGCTGATGCGGGGAAGCCTGCCGCGCACCCGGGCGTACAGTTCATCAGCTCCCGGATGGTTCCGGCATTTGCGGAGTTCATCCAGGATGACCGCCCGCTGCTCCGTCTTTCTCACGTTAATTGGTAACGATAACTATTATTGACCATGGAACAATTTCTGTCAACTAGCGAACCGGGGCACGAGTTCGCCCACAGGCCGCGGCCCTGGCGGCGGGCGTCGGCTTGCAGGGCGCGGAACTCCTCGAGGAACTGGAAAGGGAAGCGGGTGTAGGCGTGGGCGAAGCCCTCCCTCAGCAGCTCCGCGTTGTGGCAGGAGCCGTCGGGCAGGTATACGTAGGCCAGGAGGCGGCCGTAGCGGTCGCGCCGCTGCCAATCGCCGGCCAGGTGCACGATGCGGCCCTCCAGGCGCCGGCGGGTGAACTCGCTGGCCGCCAGGGCCAGCCGCTGCACGGTGGGGCTTTGCTGCTTCGCTTCCGGGCTGTCCACCCCGATCAGGCGCAGGCGTTCCCGGGTGCCCAGGCCCTCCGGCGGGCGCGGGAGGGCAACGTAGACCGTGTCCCCGTCCACGCAGCGCACCACCAGGGCCCGCGGCATGCGGTCCAGTTCCCCCGGCTCGCAGCGCGTCACCCCGGCCAGGTCGACCCGGAACAGCGCCGCCGGAGGAGGTCGGGACCCCGGCGGTGCGTCGCCCGGAGGCAATGGGGGCAGGCAAACCCCGCAGGGGGAGTATCCCAGCGCAGCGGCCTCCGGCAGGGGGAGCGGCAGGCGCGTGCGCTGCAGGTAGGGGCAGCCGTCGCGGTGGTAGCTCCGGCCGGTTTCGGTGACGTAGACGGTGGCGGCCGGGGCCCCGAGGGCGCGGGCGGGGCACAGCCCGTTGGCGGCCAGCAGGGCGATCACGGCCAGGACCAGGATCGGCGAAAACCGGGGCGGGTCGCTCCGGCCAAAGCAGGTTGCCTGGGCAGCAGGGATAGGGTATGATACATGCATGAGACCGAATATAGGATTTTCGCTAGTCTGCCTGCTGCTCCTGCCGTTGCTCGCGGCTCCCGCGGCTTTCGCCGCCGAGAAGGTCACGGCCGAGGAGTTCAAGGCCATGGGGCTGGCGGCGCTCAAGGAAGGGACCGCCTCCATCGACTTCACCCTGGCGGACTTGAGCGGCAAGAAGGTCTCCCTGTCCTCTTTCAAAGGTAAGCTGGTGTTCCTTAACTTCTGGGCCACCTGGTGCCCGCCTTGCCGCGCCGAGATGCCCTCCATGGAGCGGCTGTACCAGAAGCTCAAGGGCCAGGGGCTGGTGATCCTGGGCGTGGATCTGCAGGAGGACGCCAAGAGCGTGCAGAAGTTCGTGGCGGAGCACAAGCTCACCTTCCCCATCCTGCTGGACTCCGACGGCAAGGTCGGGGCCACGTACGGAGCGCGCAGCATTCCCACCACCTATATCATCGGCCGGGACGGCAGCGCCCTGGGCGGCACGATCGGCGGCCGCGAGTGGGACAGCCCCGAGATGATCGCCTTCTTCACCCGCCTGCTGCAGGCCCGCTAGAACTCGATCCCCCGGCGGGCAGGCACGCCGCGCGCGTGGTAGTGTTTCACCTCGCGCATCTCGGTGACCAGGTCCGCCGCCTGCAGGATCTCGTCGGGCATGCGGCGGCCCGTGAGCACCAGCTCCAGGCCGGCGGGTTTGTCCCGGACCAGCGCCAGGACCTCCGCCGTATCCACCAGCCCGTAATGCAGGGCGATGCCGATCTCATCCAAAATCAACAGATCGTATCCGCTGCTTGCAGCCCGGCGCGCTTCCCGCCAGCCAGCGCGGGCCAGCTCGCGGTCCTCCGGCTCGGCTTCCCCCAGGATGAAGCCCTCCCGGCCGAACTGCCGGACCGTCACCAGGTCGGCGAAGCGCGCCAGGGCGGCCAGCTCCCCACTGGGCCGGCCCTTGGCGAACTGGACCAGGAACACTTTCAGGCCGGAGCCGCAGGCGCGCAGCGCCAGGCCCAAGGCGGCCGTGGTCTTGCCCTTGCCCTCCCCGGTGTAAACCTGCACCCACCCGCGCTCCATCGCCTACCCCCCGCTCAGAGCCCGGCTCACCGTCTCGTGCACCCGGCGGGCCTGGGCCAGGGCCTGTTCCGCGTCCGCGGAGGTGTAGAACTCCGAGGGGGTCAGGTCCTCGCTCCCGTAGAAGGCCAGCTCCCGGTCCCGCCGCAGGGAGCGGGAAATGCGCACCAGCTCCTCCAGCTGGGGGAGCAGCGCGGGCGGGAGCTGCTCGCGGTTCTGCAGCAGCACCGGGCTCACGTCATGGATGCGGGGCACCTCGATGCGGCAGGCGCGCAGCAGGCCCTTGAGGGTGATTTCCACCAGCTCCTGGGCCTCCCGCACCACGTCGGCCCAGCTTCCTTCCTGCAGCAGCACTTGCAGCGCCTTCAGGCGGTGGCCGGCCCGTTTCAGGTAGTCGGCGGCCAGGGCGTCATTGGTCATGCGCCGGCCCTCCTTCGCTCTTGACCCAGTAGGGGTGGCCGTAGGCCGTCTTCCGCGTCAGCCGGCCGGCGGCGATCGCCCGGCGCAGCCGTCCCAGGAAGCGGCCGACCCGGCCCTCCCGGTCGTACAGCACGGTTCCGTCCACCGCCGCCTCCAGCCACAGCGAACCGGCCTCCGCTGTGGAGGAGGGCAGGTGCACGAAGTGCGGGCTGTGCCTGTCCTCTGCGAGTGATTCGTCCCAAAGGGCGTACAGCCGGCGGGTCAGGGGCACGGACGGCTCGGCCACCAGCAGCAGGTCGATGTCCGATCCGCTCCGGGCCTCGCCGCGCGCCTCGGAGCCGAACAACACCGCCCCCAGCAGCTCGCCGCCCAGCGCGCGGCGCGCCGCCCGCAGCCAGGGCGATCCCGGCTCCCCGGCGACGGGCCTGCCTGGGCCCAGGTACTCCGAGAGGGCGCGCAAACACAGCTGGTTGAGGGAGAGATCCAGGGTGGTGGCGCGGCGGCGCAATGCGTCATGCAGCTTCACCGGCAGGCGCAGCACGAAGCGGCCGGACGGCAGCTTGTTCATGATTGGGATAGTACTATAGTATCACAGCTGTGTCAACGCCTGCCGAAGCCAGCTGAGGCCCGGGGGGCCTTTTTTTCTGAATCGAGAAAAATATCAGATTTTTCACGATTTATTGAGGATTATCTTGATTCAGAAGAAAAATATTTACAGAATCATCGATTTCGTGTATCATGCTTCCCGTGAAGCTCGACGAGGTCAACCTGGCCCTGCTTCAGCACCTGCGTGACGGCCGCAAGTCCTTCAAGGAAATCGCCGCTTCCCTGTCCATCGCGGAGAACACGGTCCGCTCCCGCGTCAACCAGCTGACCCGCGAAGGGGTGCTGGAAGTCAGCGGCCTGGTGGATCCCGAGAAGCTCCCCGGGCACCGGCTGGTCCTGGTGGGCATCAAGCTCAACACCATGCACCTGGTCCGCAAGGGCGAGGAGTTCAGCCGCCTGCGGGGGGTGGTGGCGGTGTGCGTGGTGACCGGGCGCTACGACCTGATCCTCACCGTGCTGCTGAACGAGGAGCTGGATCTGTTGAAGTTCTACACCGAAGAGGTGTCCCGCGTGAGCGAGGTGCGTTCCGCCGAAACCTTCGTGGTCTACAAGGGCTACAATGCCCGTGTCCCATACGTATTGTGAGCGAGCTTTGAGCAGGAGGAATGCATGGTCACGCCGAAGGAGCTGAAGTACGCCAGGAGCCATGAGTGGGTGCGCGTCGAGGGGGAGCTGGCCTTCGTGGGCATCACCGACTACGCCCAGGAGTCCCTGGGGGACATCGTCTACGTGGAGCCCCCCGAGGCGGGCCAGACCGTGAAGCAGGGCGAGGAGGTGGCCACCATCGAATCGGTCAAGGCCGCCTCCCCGATCTACGCCCCGGTCTCCGGCCAGGTGGAGCGCCTGAATCCGCTCCTGGAAAAAACCCCGGAGCTGATCAACCAGAAACCTTACGAAGCCTTCCTGTTCGTGGTTCACCTGAGCGCTCCCGCCGAGTTGGCCGGCCTGCTGGACGCGGCGGCCTACGAGAGCCACGTCGAGCAGGAGAAGGCCGCGCACTGACAGGAGGCCCGGTATGTTCCCATCCCTGCCCCACACGGAGGAGGACCTCCGCACGATGCTCGCCGCGGTCGGCGCCGCCGGCCTGGAGGAGCTGTTCGCCGACGTGCCTGCCGAGCTGCGCCTGGGCCAGCCGCTGGCCATCCCCTCCTCCCGCTCGGAGGCCGAGGTGTACCGCCGCCTGTCCGCGCTGGCCGCGGCCAACCGCACCGACGCGGTCTGCTTCCTGGGCGGCGGCAGCTACGACCACCTGATCCCGGCCGCCGTCGGCGCGGTGCTGGGCAGGTCCGAGTTCTACACCGCCTACACGCCCTACCAGGCCGAGATCTCCCAGGGCGTGCTGCAGGCCATCTTCGAATACCAGAGCCTGATCTGCGCGCTCACCGGCCTGGAGGTGTCCAACGCCTCCCTGTACGACGGGGCCACCGCGGCCTGCGAGGCCGCTTCCCTGGCCCTGAACTCGGTGCGCCGCTCCCGCAAGGTGCTCTACGCCCGCACCCTGCACCCCCATACCCGCCGGGTGTTGAGTACCCACTTCTCCGGCCTGGAGGTGGAGCTGGAGGAGGTGGCCTGCCGCGACGGGGTGATGGACCGCGACGACCTTCGCCGCCGCCTGGGCGCCGGCACGGCGGCCCTGCTCGTGCAGAGCCCCAACTTCCTGGGCTACCTGGAGGATCTCACCGGGCTGGCGGAGGAGGTGCATGCCGCCGGGGCCCTGCTGGTGCAGTGCGCCGACCCGCTTTCCCTGGGCGCCCTGCGCAGCCCGGGGGACTGGGGCGCGGACGTGGCCGCGGGCGACGCCCAGCCCTGCGGGCTGCCCTCCTACTTCGGCGGGCCCACGGTGGGCTACCTGGCCGCGCGGCAGGCCTACCTGCACCGCCTGCCCGGGCGCATCGCCGGCCAGTCGGTGGACCGCGACGGCCGGCGGGCCTTCGTGCTGACCCTGCAGGCCCGCGAGCAGCACATCAAGCGGGAGCGGGCCACCTCCAACATCTGCTCCAACCAGGCCCTGGCCGCCCTGGGCGTGGCCGTGTACCTGGCCAGCGTGGGCCGGCAAGGCCTGGCCGAGGCGGCCCGGCAGAGCGCCGCCAAGGCCCACTACCTGGCCGAGCGCCTGGGCCGGGAAACCCGCGCCAGACCCCTGGCCGCGCGGCCCTTCTTCCTGGAGTTTCCGCTGGAGCTGCCCGGCCCCGCCGCCCCGGTGCTGAAGGGCATGGAGGAGCAGGGCTTCTTCGCCGGGCTGCCGCTGGAGCGCCTGGCCCCGGAGCTGACCCCCGAGGGCGCGGAGGCCGGGCGGGTGATTCTGGTGGCGGTCACCGAGAAGCGCACGCGTGAGGAGCTGGACCGCTATGTCGAGGCCATGAAAAGGATCCTGAAATGAACCACCCCGAAAACTTTCCGCTGCTCTTCGAGCGCTCGCGGGCCGGGCGCCTGGGCTACTCCTTTCCCGCGCTGGACGTCCCGCCGCAGCCCCTGGAGAGCCTGGTGGACCCGCGCTTCCTGCGCTCCGAGCCCCCGGCGCTTCCGGAAGTGTCGGAAGTGGACGTGATCCGGCATTACGTGAACCTCTCGCGGCGCAACTACGGGGTGGACCTGGGCTTCTACCCCCTGGGCTCCTGCACCATGAAGTACAACCCGAAGGGCGACGAGGAGGCGGCCGCCTTGCCCGGCTTCAGCGCCCTGCACCCCCTGCAGCCGGAGCACACCACCCAGGGGATCCTGGCCCTGATGCACGACCTGCTGGGCCTGCTGGCCGAGATCACGGGCATGAGCTGGGGCACGCTGCAGCCCTTCGCCGGCGCGCACGGGGAGTTCGCCGGCATGCAGCTTTTCCGCGCCTGCTTCCGGCACCGCGGCGAGCCTTCCCGGCGCAAGATGCTGGTGCCCGACTCGGCCCACGGCACCAACCCGGCCTCGGCCCACCTGGCCGGCTTCGAGGTGGTGCAGCTGAAGTCCGACGCGCGGGGGTTGGTCAGCCCGGAGGCCCTGCGCGAGCACCTGAACGGGGAGCTGGCCGGAATCATGATGACCAACCCCAACACCCTGGGGCTGTTCGAGCGCGACATCTGCCGGGTGGCCGAGCTGGTGCACGGCGCCGGCGGCCTGCTGTACTACGACGGGGCCAACCTGAACGCCATCGTGGGCAAGGTGCGGCCCGGGGACATGGGCTTCGACGTGGTGCACCTGAACCTGCACAAGACCTTCTCCACGCCGCACGGCGGCGGAGGCCCGGGAGCCGGGCCGGTGCTGGTGAACGAGACCCTGCGCCCCTACCTGCCGGTGCCGGACGTGGTCAAGCGCGGCGAGCGCTACGGCCTGGAGGAGGACCGCCCCCACAGCATCGGGCGCCTTGCGGGTTTCTACGGCAACGTCGGGGTGCTGGTGCGGGCCTACGCCTACATCCTTTCCATGGGCAGCGACGGCCTGGCCCAGGTGGCCGAGCGGGCCGTGCTCAACGCCAACTACCTGAAGGCGCGGCTGAAGGACCTGTATCCCCTGGCCAGCGAGGGGCTGTGCAAGCACGAGTTCGTGCTCTCCGCGCCGGACCCTGAAGGAGCGCTTCGGGGTCAACGCCCTGGACATCGCCAAGCGCCTGCTGGACTTCGGCATCCACCCGCCCACGGTCTACTTCCCGCTGATCGTGCCCGAAGCCCTGATGATCGAGCCCACGGAGACCGAATCCCTGGAAACCCTGGACGCCTTCGTGGAGGCCATGGCCCGCATCCGGGCCGAGATGGAACAGGAGCCGGAGCGCCTGCACGAGGCCCCGACCCGCACGCCGGTGCGGCGCATCGACGAGGTGCTGGCCGCCAAGCGGCCGATCCTGCGCTGGCAGCCGGCAGGCGAGCGGCCGGCAGGCGAGGGCAGGGGGAGGCCCCCCATGCGTAGGACTCCGTTGTACGAGCGGCACCTGGCCCTGGGCGCCCGCATCGTGGAGTTCGGGGGCTGGGACATGCCCGTGCAGTACCCGGCCGGCATCCTGGAGGAGCACCTGGCCGCCCGCCGGGGCGCGGGGCTGTTCGACGTATGCCACATGGGGCGCTTCCGGGTGCGCGGCCGCGGGGCCCTGGGCCTGCTGCAGCAGGCCCTGAGCAACGACGCCGCGGCCCTCCAGGCGGGCCGCGCCCAATACACCATGATCCCGGAGGAGCGGGGCGGGGCCCGCGACGACGCCTACCTCTACTGCCTGGGGGAGGCGGACTACCTGCTGGTGGTCAACGCCTCCAACCGCCAGGCGGACTGGGACTACCTGCGCCCCCTGGCCGCGCGCTTTTCCGGGGCCGAGCTCACAGATGCCTCCGAAGAGCTGGCCATGCTCTCCCTGCAGGGGCCGCAATCCGCGCGCCTGCTGGAGGAGCTGCTGGGCCCCGGCGCGCTGCCCGAGCTGGGGCGTAACCGCCTGCGCGTCGCCTCCGGCCTGGGGGGAACGGCGGTCATCGTGGCCAGCACCGGGTACGCGGGGGAGGCGCTGGGCTGCGAGTTGTTCCTGCCCGCCGGCCTGGCCGTTTCGACCTGGGACCGCCTGCTCTCCCTGGGGGCGGCGCCGGTGGGGCTGGGGGCCCGGGATACCCTGCGCCTGGAGGCGGGGCTGCCCCTGTACGGGCACGAGCTGGGCTTGGATGCGGAGGGCCGCTCGATCCCGATTTTCGCCTGTCCCCTGGCGCGCTTCGCCGTCTCCCTCGGGCAGGCCAAGGGGGACTTCGCCGGCAGGGCGGCCCTGGCCCGGCAGCGGGCCGCCTTTCAGGATTTCCAGAGGGGGGACTTCGCCCGCCTCGCCGACCTGCCCCGCCGGGTGCGCCTCCTGGAGCTGCTGGGCCCGGGGGTGGCCCGCCAGGGCTGCGCGGTGAGCTGGCAGGGCCGGCCGGCCGGCTGGGTGACCAGCGGGACGGTGGCCCCTTACTGGGTGTTCCCGGAGACGCCTGCCGCGGCGGCCGGGCCTTCCGAAGCCAACGGGAAGCGCGCCGTGGCCATGGCGTTGCTGGACAGCCGCATCCCTGATAAGGCGGAGGTGAGCGTGGACATCCGGGGCAGGAGCGTGGCGGCCCGGGTGGCGACCCGCCTGCTGCGCGCCGATTCGCCGCCCTTCGCCCGCCCGGTCCTGTGGGGGCGGCGGGCGGCGCTCTAGATCTTTCTTCTACCGACGATCCCCCGCAGAAGCAGGCTCGCCCGCCCCTGGCCGCCGCGGTAGGGCTTTCCGGCCAGCAGGAGCTGCCGGACCCCGATGTCTTTCAGTTCCCGCCGGTCCACCGCCAGCGGGTTGCGGTCCAGGACGACCATGTCGGCGGTCTTTCCCGGTTCCAGGCTGCCGCGCTCCCGCTCGTCGAAGCCCAGCCAGGCGGCGTCCCTGGTGTGCAGGTTGAGGGCCTCCTGCACGGAAAGGGATTCGCTTTCCACGTAGTGGTTGCAGGCCGCCCAGATGCTGGCCAGCGGGTCCGGGAGCGTGCAGGGCGCGTCCGAGCCGCCCGCCAGGCGGATGCCCAGGCGGCGCATGGACCGCAGCGGGGAGAGCTTCCAGGCCCGCTCGCCCAGGATCTTCGATAAATAGGACAGCGGCTCCTGGTCCCAGCGCAGGAACGCCGGCTGCACGGCCAGACTGATCCCGGCCCGGGCGCAGGCTTCCAACCCCTCGGCCGTGGGCAGGCAGGCGTGGATGATCGCGTGCCGGTGGTCGGTCCGGGGGAAATCGGCCAGGGCGCCGGTGATGGCGTCCACGGCCTGCTGGAAGGCCCGGTCCCCGATGGCGTGCATCTCGATCTGCAGCCCCGCCCGGTTGGCCCGGCGGGCGAAGTCCCGCACCTGCTCCTGCGCATAGTACAGCACCCCCGCGTTGGCCTCATCGTCGGCATACGGTGCGTTGAGGGCCGCGTCCACGGAGCCGAAGCAGCCGTCCAGGGCCGTGGCGAAGCAGCCGCCGATGCGCGGCAGCCTGCGCTTGAGGACCTTGTCCATCTCCATGGTCTGGAAGAAGAGCCGGTACTGCAGGGGGTTGCGCAAACCCCGGGCGAACAGGCTCTCCAGGGTCACGTCCATGTCCAGCGGAAAGCCGACCCCGCTCACCGAGTGCAGCAGGCCGATGCCCTGGGCCGCCATCCCGTCCACCGCCGCCAGCATCGCGGACAGGGTGGCTCCCAGGGAGACCTTGGCCGTCACGAAATCCGTCACGCGGAAGAAGGCCTCCTGGGTCATCAGGCCGATTTCGGCGTCGAAGCCGCGCAGGCCGGCCAGCCTGGCGGGCAGCAGCCCGAGCAGCCTGGAGTTGAGGATGGCGGCATGACCGTCGTACTTGACCAGGAACACCGGCCGCTCGGGTGAGACGCGGTCCAGGTCGGCCCGGGTCGGCAGTCGGTGCTCGGCCACGCTGTGAGCGGAGGCCCCGAAGCCGATCACCACCGCGTCGCGCCGCGCGGCGCAGAACCCGGCAACCGCGGCCAGCGCCTCCTCGATCGTTTTGGCCCGGCGCACGTCCAGACCGCCGGCGAACAGGGCGTGCGACATGAAATGGAGGTGCGTGTCGGCGAAGGCGGGCAGCAGGGCCCCGCCGTTCAAGGCGACCCGCGGCGCCCGGGTGAAGTCCGCCGGCAGCCCGGGGCCCGTGTAGACGATCTTGCCGCGGTCCTCGACCAGGAAGCGCTGCACGCTCCCGGCCTCGTCGCAGGTGACCACGGCCCCTTCGTAGACGGTCATGGCTCAGGCCAGGGCCAGGGCCGCCAGGATCGAATCGTACTTCACCGCGTCGCTGTCCGCCCGGGAGGGCAGCACGATGGGCACCCGGGCCCCGACCACCACCCCGGCCATGCGCGCGTCGCTGAAGAAAGCCACGGCCTTATAGAAGATGTTGGCCGCCTCGATGTCCGGCATGAGCAGGATGTCCGCGTCCCCGGCCACCTCCCCGCCCACGCCCTTCACCGCGCAGGCGCGGTCCGACAGGGCGCAGTCCAGGGCCAGCGGGCCGTCCACCAGGCAGTCGGCGATCTGCCCGCGCTCGGCCATCTTGGAAAGGGCCGCCGCGTCGACGGTGGCGGGCATGGCCCCCGGATTGACCTTTTCCACGGCGGCGACCACCGCCACCTTGGGCTTGTGCAGCCCCAGCTTGCGCACCGCCCGCACCGCGTTCTCGATGATGGCCGCCTTGGCGCTGATGTCCGGGGCGATGTTCAGCCCGGGGTCGCTCATGAACAGCAGCTTGGGGTAGGCCGCGGACTGGATGAGGGTCAGGTGGGAGAGCAGCCCCGGGCCCTTCAGCCCGCCGGTGGAGTCCAGCACCGCCTTCATCAGCGCCGAGGTGGCGATCTTGCCCTTCATGAGCACCTCCGCCTCCCCGGCGCGCAGCAGCTCCACCGCCCGGGCGGCGCACTCCTTCTCCCCCTCCGCCGGCACCAGGCGGAAGGAGCCCAGCTCCAGGCCCTCGTGGGCGGCCACCTCGCGCACCGCTTTCGGGTTGCCCACCAGCACGGGCTCCACCACCCCCTGGGCGGCGGCGGCCACTGCGGCCTTCAGCCCGTCCTCCTCCTCCGCCATGGCCAGCACCAGGCGCTTGCGCGTCCCCTGGCGGACCAGGTTCTCCAACTCCTCGAAGCCGCGGATCATGCCATCCCCCGCGATCACCCTAACCACCCGCCGGCCCGCCGTCAAGCAAGCGGGTTCCCTGATTCCCTGAAGCCGCCCTCCCGGGGTATTCTCAGGCCATGATCACAGCCCGGGGAAAACCCATGGAGTGGCACGAAGGACTGACCGTGGGCGAGGTGCTGGAGCGGCTGGGCTACGCCCTGCCCGCGGCGCTGGTGGCGCTCAACGGGCGGAACGTGCCGCGCGAGCAGTGGCCCGTGACTGCCGTGCCTGACGGCGCCGTCGTAGACGTGCAGGTGATGATGGCCGGTGGCTAGGCGGCTGTTGCCCGCTCAACACCGCGTTTAGGAAGCGGGCGATGTCGTCGGCCCCGTTTTTCAGCGCCAGGCGTTCATAGCTGGCCTGCACGCGCGCCAGGGCGCCGGCCTCCATGAGCTCGCGCACCCGACGCACGAAGCGTTTCGTGCTCACCCCCACGTAATAGCCCACCCGGTTGCGCACGGCGTAGCGGATGTTGGGATTCTCGCTCAACTGGGCGCTGGCCGCGAAGAGGATGGGCTTGCGCAGCGACAGGACCTCCCAGGTGGTGGCCGGCCCGGGCTTGATGAAGCAGAAGTCGGCGGCATTGACCAGCTCGTTCATGTTGGTCGTGAAGCCCAGCGGCACCACCCGGGTGGCTCCCCGGGCCTCGCCGAACTCCACTTCCAGCTGGCGCCTGAGCCTGGCATTGTTGCCGGTGACTACGATCACGTTGAGCGGCATGTCGCGCCGGACCAGGCTGGCCAGCATGCGCACGGTGGAGCTGGCCCCGATGCCTTCGCTGCCCAGGGTGACCAGCAGGGTGCGGCGCGAGGTGGGCAGGCCCAACTCCTCCAGGACCTCCTTCCGGCCGCGCCGGATGCGGAAGAAGCTGCGGCGCACCGGGTAGGGGAAGACGTGCAGCTTGCCCTTGGGGAACTTGCGGCGCAGCAGCTTGTCCGCGGCCTGCTCCGAGGTGACGATGTAGTGGTCCACGTTCTTCAGGTACCAGTAGGAGTCGAAGTCGAAGATCTCGGACAGGAAGTTGACCAGCACCGTGTCCAGGCCGTAGGCCCTGCGCACGTGGGAGACGGCCATGGTGTTGAAGTAGTGGGTGGAGAAGATCAGGTCCGGCTTCTCCTTGCGCAGGTAGCGCTGCACGTAGGGATAGAAGGGGGCGATGGCCAGTTTGTAGATCGACATGTTCACCGGGCCGGTGATGAAGTCGAAAGTCTGGATCCCCTTGGTCAGGCTGGGGTGGGTGAGCAGGTACTTCCAGGTGCTCTTGTGCACCTGGTCCAGGTCCACGCAGCCCAGGTCCTTTACGAAATCCAGGACGCTCATCTCGTACTTGCCGGGGTACAGGCGCTTCAGGGACTCGAAGACGGCCAGCGCCGGCATCTTGTGCCCGCCTCCGGCCTCGATCATGGCGAAGGCTATGCGTTTCTTGGCCATTGCGGGGGACCTTGGATACAGTATACGCCAACGGGTATACTTTTCAACGTATGGTGGTCACCGACCTGGACGGCACCCTGTTCCAACGCGACCGGCGGCCCAGCCCGCGCAACCTCGCCACCCTGGTGGAGCTGGGTCGCCGGGGGAGGCTGCGGGTCATCGCCACGGGCCGGAACCTGTTCTCCGCCCGCAAGGCACTGCCCCCCGATTTCCCGGTGGACTACCTGCTGTTCTCCTCGGGGGCCGGGATCATGGACTGGCCGGCGCAGAAGCTGCTGCGCGCCGTGTCCATGGGCCAGGCGGAGGTGGACCGCGCCTTCCGGGCCCTGGCCGCCCGGCGGCTGGACTTCATGGTGCATCGGCCGATACCGGAGAACCACCACTTCCTGTATTATCCCGCCGGCGGGGACAATGCCGACTTCGAGGCGCGCATTGCCTGTACGCGGCCTTCGCCTCCCCAGGGGACCCACGGGAAGCTCCCGGCGCGGCCTGCCAGCTGCTGGCCGTGGAGCCCGCGGGACGCCGGCCTTCGGCCTACGAGGAGCTGGCCGCCGAGCTGGCCGGCCTGACCGTGCTGCGCACCACCTCCCCGCTGGACGGCCGCTCCTGCTGGATCGAAGTGTTCTCCCCGCTGGTCTCCAAGTCCCAGGCCGCCGCCTGGCTGGCCCGGGAGCGGGGCGTGGATCCGCGGCGGGTGCTGGCGGTCGGCAACGACTACAACGACCTGGATCTGCTGGAGTGGGCCGCGACCAGCTACCTGGTGGCCGGCTCGCCGGGGGAGTTGAGCGCCCGTTTCCCGGTGGCCGCCTCCGGGGACGACTCCGATTTCGCCGAGGCCGTCCGGAGGTGGGAGCGCGGCGAGGGTGCCGGCCGGCCTACCGGCGGCACTGGGCCTTGAACAGCCCGCGGATGTGCTCCAGGATGTCCAGGTATTCCCGGCTGCGATAATCCGGATAGGTCCACTCCACGGGGCGGAAGCCGCCATGCTCGTAGAGCAGCTCGACCTCGGCCCAGATCCCGCCGGACAGCGGCACGCGGTGCGCCGCGGGTTTGGTGGAGGCCAGCACGAAGCGGGCCAGGGAAAGCAGGCCCGGGTCCAGGTTTACCGGACGCAGCGCCGGCCGGCGGAACTCTTCTTCCAGGGCATTGCTGCGCAGCTTGGCCGCGGCCAGGCCCGCGGGGTCCACCGGCTCGCGGCAGGAGACGAAGAAGCGCAGGAGGGGCCCGCCCATCTCCCGCTCGTAGTAGCGGGTATAGCCGAAGGGCAGCTCCGGGCTGACCCAATCGCTGGGCCCGAAAACCTGCTCCAAGCGGAGCAGCAGGCCGGCCTTCAGCTCGGGCCGGGACAGCAGCACGCCCACCACCAGTTTTTCCGCCGGAAACTCGACAGGGCTGCCCATGTTGTCAGGCGGGAAGGATTCCCATATAGTCGGTATATGCCAGAGCAGGACGGCTTTCAAGGCGAGCTTGCCGCGGCGCTGGAAAAGAGGGCCGCCAGCCTGGCCGCCGACGTCCTGCCGATGCTCAAGGAGAGCTTCAAGCTTTTCCACTCCCTCTTCAGCAACCTGTACAACCTCCTGTACCGCAAGTCGCTGATCCAGGATGACCCCTACCAGTACGACCGCAAGCTGTCGGAGCTGGTCCTGCCCTCGCGCGAGCCGATCCCCGATTCCGGAAGGATGGAGACCTTGAGCCGGCGCCTCGCGGAGCTGCAGGGCCAGCTGGAGTTCCTGGGTAGCGCCTACCAGTTCGACCTGGAGTTCCTGGGCCTGGAGCGCCTGAAGCTGCTCTCCGGCCTGGTGCGCTTCATCGACTGGTCCAACCTGATCAGCTCTTCCCCGGACGCCAACACCGCGGTGCTGGCCGAGGCGCTGGGCAGGATCAAGCTGGGGACCGACAAGGTCTCCGCCGGGATCGTGAGCGATTCCTCCGCGCAGCTGGCGGCCCTGTCCGCCAGGCTCCAGGCCGGCTTGCAGGCGGTTTCCGCCCAGCAGCGGGAAGCCTGGAAGCTGGAGCTGCGCCGGTTCCTGCAGCGCCCGGAGCTGGAAAAAATCCTGAAGGCCGGCCCGGAGCAGGCGCTGCCCAGGCTCCAACGGGCCTGCCGGCAGCTGGAGCCCGGGCGCCCGTTCCACCCGGAGCTGGCTCGCGAGGTGCTGGCCGAGGACCATTCCGCTGAAGGCCCCAGGCTGCGCGCCGAGGCCCTGGCCCGCCTGGCGGTGGCCCAGCGCAAGGCGGCGCCGGTCCAGGCGGTGGATTACCGGGCGCTGCTGCTGGAGGCCGTGCGGTTGATGCTGCCCCTGCACGCGCACCTGGGGGAAGCGCTGGCCAGGCTGGAGGCCAACCGGGAGCAGCGGGACGGCCGGCGGCGGGGCTGGTGGGCTCGCCTGCGGGCCCTGTTCGCCCCGGCCCGCGACACTGCGGCCGTGCTGGAGATCCGGCAGTTCGACAACGCCACGGGGGTGGCCCGTTCCACCCGCGTGGACTTCCCGCGGTTCGCGGAAAAGCTGCGGCGGAAGAAGGCGCTGCTGGAGGCATTGTCCAGCTCCACCAGCTCCGCCTCCATGCGCCTGCGGGCGGCCCCGGAGCAGGAGCTCTACGAGTTCCTGAACAAGAGCCTGGGAGAGCTGCAGGGGATGTACCGGGTGCTGGAAGGCCTGGACGCCTATTTCAAGTCCGGCCAGAGGGACGAGGTCAAGGGCATCAAGATCGAGCTGGCGGCGATCAAGAACGGCCTGGTCCGCGCCAACAAGCAGCGCTACGAGTACGCGGCGCGCAGGCAGGAAGAGCGGCAGCGGCGGGAGATGGGGCTGGCCTGAGCCGTCTCAGACCGGGTTGGCCAGCGCGCTGCGCACCGCCCGGGCCAGCTCGGGGGAGGCGAAGGGCTTCTGTAGAAAGGCCGTGCCCTTCACCTGGATGCTGCGGCGCGCCTCCTCCGCCTCCATGTAGCCGGAGATGAAGAGCACGCGCAGGCGGGGATTGGAGGCCCGCAGGCGCTCGGCCAGCTCCCCGCCGCTCATGCCGGGCATGACCACATCGGTGACCAGCAGGTCGATGGGTCCCCATTTCGCGGCCAGGGCCTCGGCGGGGCTCACGGCCGAGGCCACCTGGTAGCCCAGCCGCTGGAGGTTCTCCACGATCATCCGGTTCACCGCCGGCTCGTCCTCGGCAACGAACACCCGCTGCCCGGCGCCCGCGGGCCGGGCAGCAGCAGCCGTCGCGGCCGTGGCTGTGGCAGCTGTCGTGGCCGCAGCTGCCGGCCCGGCCGCGGGCTCCAACCGTTCGTCCTGCGCGCCGGCCGGCAGATAGATCCGGAAGCTGGAACCCTGGCCGGGCGAGCTGCGCACCTCGATCTGCCCGCCGCTCTGCCGGACGATGCCATAAACGGTGGCCAGCCCCAGCCCCGTGCCGCGTTTCTTGGTCGTGAAGAAAGGCTCGAACACCCGGCTCAGGGTCTCCTGGTCCATCCCCTGCCCGGTATCCGTGACGCAGAGTTGGACGTAGGCTCCGGCGGGCAAGTCCTGCGGCGCCGTCCCGGGGGGGAGGTTCGCCGTCTGGATCAGCACCTGGCCTCCCTCGGGCATGGCGTCGCGGGCATTGAGGGTGATGTTCAGCAGCACCTGCTCCATCTGGCTGGGATCCGCCAGGACGGTCCAGAGGTCCTCCGCCGGGAGGACCTCCAGGCGGACGTTCTCCCCGATCAGCCGCTCCAGCATGTTGCCCATAGACAGGACCAGGCGGTTCAGGTTCACGGGCCGGGGCTGCAGGATCTGTTTGCGGCCGAAGGCCAGCAGCTGCCGGGTCAGGGCCGCGGCGCGGTCGGCGGCCTTGCGGATCTCGCCCAGCTCGGCGGACTTGCCCGGATCGCCGGCCAGCTCGGCGGCCAGCATTTCCGTGTACCCGATGATGGCCGTCAGCAGATTGTTGAAGTCGTGGGCAATGCCGCTGGCCAGGCGGCCGATGGCCTCCATTTTCTGCGCCTGGGCCAGCTGCTCCTCCAGGTGGCGGCGCTCGGTGATATCGCGGGCGTCGACCACGATTCCGGCCACGTTGGGCTGGGCCAGCAGGTTGCGGCCGGTGGCCTCCAGGGAGCGCCAGCTCCCGTTGCGGTGCCGGACCCGGAACAGCGCCTCACCCGGGTCGCAACCCTCCCGCGCCGGCCGGTCGCAGACCTGCTCCCGGACGCGGGCCCGCTCCTCCTCGTGCACCAGAGTGAAAAGGTCCCTGCCCAGGAGCTCCGCGGGGGCGTAGCCCAGCAGGCGCTGGACCGAGGGGCTGGTGAAGGTCGGCCGGCCCGTGGCGTCCAGCACGACGATGAGGTCCGACGAGCTCTCGATCAGGGAACGGAAGCGCTCCTCGCGTTGGGCCAGTTCCCGGTACACCTCGCGCAGGCGGGCGGTCATGCGGTTGAAGGAAACGGCCAGCTCCCCGATCTCGTCCCCGGTGAGCACGGGGGCCTCCGTCTCCAGGCTGCCGGCGGCCACCTGCACGGCGGCCCGCTGTACGGCCAGGATGGGGCGGGCGATGCGCAGGGCGATGAAGTAGACCCCCACGGCCAGGGCGGCCACCAGGGACAGGCCGATGCCCAGCAGGCGCAGGGCCTGCTGCCGGGCGCCGGCGAAGGCGGCGGCCGCCGGGATCTCGATCAGCAGCGCCACTCTCGGCTCGGCGATCCAGCGGTAGACCCCGAGGACCGCTACTCCCCGGTAGCTCACGTACTCCCCGGCCCCGTTCTGGCCGCTCACCGCCGCGTCGATGCCCCGGGAGTGCACCCCGCGGTCGAAGCCCGCCCGGCCGAAGCGGCCGGCGGAAACCAATACCTGATACCTGTCCACCAGATAGGCCTCTCCCGCATTGCCCAGCCCCGCGCGCACCTGCACGATGCGGTCCAGGCTGTCCAGGTTCAGGCTGGCGGCCAGCACGCCCAGCGTTTCCCCCCGCTGGTCCAGCAAGGGGGCGGACACCAGCATGGTGGGCTGCAGGGTGGTGGGGGAGGGATGCACGCTGCTCACGTACAGGCCGCGCAGCCCTCCGCTGAAGGCGCCGTCCAGGACCCGGTACTGCCCCACCGCGGAGGTATCGGTGGAATACACGACCCGTCCGCCCTTCACGGCCAGAATGGAAAGCTCGATCAACTCCGGGCTGAAGCGCTGCATCCGGCGGAAGAAACCGTTGGCCCGCAGGCGCTGCTCCACTCCCGCGGCGGGGGCGGTAAGCTCGGCGGCCAGGCGGCGGGTCTCCGGCAGGCCGGCCAGGGCCGCCAGCAGGCGGGCCTGCTCCTCGACCCAGGCGTTCAGGGCCTGCTCCCGCAGCACGGCGAAGGCGGAAATTTGATCGATCACCGCGGTGCGGGTGTTGCGGGCCTGGTACAGGTAGTTCACCGCGCCCAGGAGGCCGACGATCCCCGCGGAGAACAGGAAGAAGGTCGCCACCAGGCGGGCGAGCAGGCTGCGGCGCAGCGGCCGGGCCAGGCGATTCCAGCCCCTGAAGACCCTCAAGGATCGATCCGGGCGTGGAAGCGGTATTGCCGGTCGCTGGCGTGGATGATCACGACGCTCTTGGCCGGATCCGGGCTCCCGGCGAAGATCATGGTTCCCGTGACCCCCTCGAAGCTGTGCAGCTCGCGCAGCCCCGCGCAAATACCCGCCGGCGAAGCATCGCCTTGGGAGCGGATCACCGAGAACAGCAGCCGGAAGGCGTCGTAGGTCAGCGCGCCTGCGGGAGTCGGCAGCCGCTCGTAGGCGCGCTGGTGCAGCCGGTTGAAGGCCCGCACGGCCTCGCCGGGCATCTCCGACGAGAAATGCGTGCTGAAATAGGCGCCTTCCACCAGGGGCAGATCGGCCGGATTGCGGAAGTACATGGTGTCTCCGCCCAGGACCTGGACGGTGAGGCCCAGGGAGCGGATCTGGGCCAGCTGTCGGCGCAGGTCCGGGGGCAGCCCCGGCAGGAACAGGACCTCGGGGTCCGCCGCCTGGATGCGCGCCAGCTCCTGCCGGTAGTCCGGCTGGCCGGTGGGATAGCCTTCCCGGGCTACCACCCGCCCGCCGGCGCCGGTGAAGGTGGCCGTGAAGATGTCCGCGATGTCGCGGCTGAAGGGATTGGCCAGGTCGTACAGTACCGCCGCCCGCCGGGCGCCCAGCCGGTTCCGGGCGAACTGGGCCATCACCCGGCCCTGGAATCCGTCGGTGAAGCAGACCCGGAACACGCAGGAGGTCCTGGAAGTGACCTCCGGGTTGGTGGCCATCTGCACGATCAGCGGGATCCCGGAGCGCTCCGCCAGGCGGGCCACCGGGATGGCCTGCGAGCTGTACGGAGGACCGATCAGGGCGGCTACGTTGTCGCGGTTGATCAGTTCCTGGGCCGCGCTCAAGGCCCGCTCCGGAGTGTCCTGGGCGTCCCGGATGAGGAGCTGCACCCGGTAGCGCCGGTCCTCCACGAGCAGGCCACCCGCGTCATTCAGCTCTTTCACGGCCAGCTCGGCGCCTTCCCGGCAGGAGATGCCCGCGTCCTGCAGGCTTCCGGACAGGGGCACCACCAGCCCGACCCGCAGCTCGGCCTCAGGGGACCGGCGGCAGGCCGCCAGCGCGAGCAGGAGCAGCAGCAGGGCCGGCCGCGCGCTGTTCACGGTCTGGGAGGGTCCTCCGGCTCCAGCACCGAGTGCACGGCGGCCCGGCCGCCGTCGATGCGCACCAGCACCACGCTCTTGGACGGGTCCCCCGAGCCGCGGTAGACGATGCTGCCCGTGACCCCGGAATACGGTTCCAGCCTCATCAACGCCGCCCGGATGGCTTCCGCCTCCGCGCGGCCGGCCTCCCGCATGGCCGCGAACAGCAGGCCGAAGGCGTCGTAGGTGGTGGCCGCGATGTCGTCCGGAGGCTCGCCGAAACGGGCGCGAAAGGCCTCCAGGAAGTTCCGGGCCTTTTCCGTGGCGACGTCCGGGTGCCAGTGCCGGGAGGCGAAAGACCCGGCGAAGGCGGGTTCGGAGGCCAGCTCGTCGGGATTCCAGCCGTCCCCGCCCAGAAGCACCGCCTCGATGCCCATCGCCCGGGCCTGCCGGCCCTGCCGGCGCACGTCGTCGTTCAGGTTGGGCAGGAACAGGACTTGGGCGCCGCCGGCGGCGATGCGGGAAAGCTGGGCGGTGAAGTCCATGGCCTGGTCCGTGGTGTAGCTCTCAAAGGCGGCCAGCGTGCCGCCCAGCCGCAGGAAGGTGTCCCGGAACACTTCGGCCAGGGTGCGGTTGTACTCGTTGGCCACGTCGTACAGCACGGCGGCGCGGGAGGCGGCCAGTTCCTGGCGGGCGAAGCGGGCCAGCGAATAGCCCTGAAAGGTGTCCAGGTACGGCACCCGGAACACGAAACGCTTGCCCGCGGTGGTCTGCGGGTTGGTGGAAAGCGGGCAGATCATCACCGTGCGCTCGCTCTCCGCCAGGCGGGCGGCCGGGATGGCGTTGCGGCTGAACTGCGGGCCGACGATGGCCGGGACGCGGTCCTGGTAGATCAGCCGGCGCGCGGCCTCGATGGCCCCTTCGGGGTTGTTCCGGTCGTCGGCCACCGCCAGGGTGACGCGCCGCCGCCCGCTCCGGTTGGCCTCCTCCACCGCCAGCTGGGCCCCGCGCTGCATGGAGCGGCCGCTGGCCTGGTCGCTCCCGCTTCCCGAGAGCATGGCGATCAGCCCGATGCGGATCTCCGCCCCCGACGATCCGCCGCCGCGGCAACCGGGGAGGGACAGGGCCAACAGCAGGAAGAGAATCCCCGGGAAGAGAGTCCAGCCAGGATTTCTGCGCATGCTGGTCAAGCCGACAATATAACCCCAACCCGGGGGCTCGTACAGACGCCCGGCGCTCTAGCTGCGGTAGATGCCCAGGATTCGCAGCTCCTCGGTCACCCCTTTGAGCTCCTCCAGCGCCTTGCCGAAGAGCTCTTCCGCCTCGGGGACGGCCACGTCCAGGTAGAACATTTCCTCCCAGGGCTTGCCCGCGATCGGGCGGGATTCCAGCTTGACCATGTTGATGCTGCGCTCGGCCAGCACGCGCAGGGCCTGGAACAGCGAGCCGGGGGTGTTGGCCGTGGCGAACACCAGGGAGGCCTTGTTGGCTCCGCGGCCGGCCCCCGCCGCCCGCGCGGCCGCTATGGCGCCTGGAGCGCCGAGGGTCCCGGCGGCCTCTCCCGGGGCGATGATCACGAAACGGGTGTAGTTCTGGCTGTTGGTTTCGATGCCTTCCTTCAGCACCTTCATGCCGTAGGCCCGGGCGGCTTCCAGGCTGGCGATGGCCGCGGCTTCCGGACGTCCCTCCCGGGCGATGAAGGCCACCGCCCCGGCGGTGTCGTAGAAGGGGATCTTCTCCCAGGCCGGGAAGCGCTCCAGGTACAGGGCGCACTGGGAGAGGGCCTGGGGGTGGGAGTACACCCGCCGGATGCCCTCCAGGGAGGAGGCGGGCAGGCCGATCAGGTTGTGCAGGATGCGGATGATCTTCTCCCCCACGATGCGCAGGTCGGGGTACTGCAGCAGCAGGTCGTAGTTCTGGTGGATGGAGCCGGTGAGGGAGTTCTCCACGGGGACGATGCCGAAGGCGCACCTTCCCGGTCAGCACCGCCTCGAACACGTCGCGGAACTCCGCGCTGCGGCACGCCGACTCGACCTCTTCCGGGAAGTGAGGCCAGCAGCGCCTTCTCGCTGAAGGCCCCGCGCTCGCCCTGGAAGGCCACGCTGCAGGTCCCCGGCCGGCCGTGCCGCCGTCCGGACCGGGGCCCGCCGAGCGACCAGCGGCTCGCGCTCCGGCAGGCGGGCCACTTCCTTGCCCAGCACGGGGGCCAGGGCCTCGATGTCGCGCATCAGCTTCTCGAACTGCGTCGGGGTACAGGGACTGGGGCCCGTCGGACAGGGCGCCTGGTCGGGTCGGGGTGCACCTCCACGGTCAGGCCGTCCGCGCCGGCGGCCACGGCGGCCAGGGCCATGGGGCTCACCTTCTCCCGGATGCCCGTGCCGTGGCTGGGGTCCACGAGGATGGGCAGGTGGCTGAGCTTCTTGACCACGGGGATGGCCGAGAGGTCCAGGGTGTTGCGGGTGGAGGTCTCGAAGGTGCGGATGCCGCGCTCGCAGAGGATCACCGCGTCGGTGCCGTGCGGCCAGCAGGTACTCGGCGGACATCAGCAGGTCCTGGATGGTGGCCGCCAGGCCCGCGCTTCAGCAGCACCGGCTTGCCGAGGGCGCCCACGCGCTTCAGCAGCTCGAAGTTCTGCATGTTGCGCGCGCCGATCTGCAGCACGTCCACGTAGCTCGCGGAACAGGTCCACGTGCTCGGGGCTGACGATCTCCGACACCACCGGCAGGCCGTGGCCTCGCCGGCCTCCTTCAGGAAGCGCAGGCCCTCCTCGCCGAGGCCCTGGAAGGCGTAGGGGGAGGTGCGCGGCTTGTAGGCCCCGCCCCGCAGCAGACCGCGCCGGACTCCCGCACGATGCGCGGCGCACCTCCAGGATCTGCTCGCGGCACTCCACCGCGCAGGGCCCGGCGATGACCACGATGCGCGGCCCGCCGATCCTGCATCGGGCCGACGGGGATGATCGGTGTCCTCCTTGCGGAACTCCCGGGAGGCCAGCTTGTACGGCGAGGTGATGGGGATGACCCGGGCCACCCCGGGCAGCAGCTCCACCTGCCGCACGTCGATGGGCACGATGCCCACCGCGCCCAGGATGGTCTCCTGCTCCCCCTGGATCTCGCGCAGCCGGAAGCCCTTGCCTTCCAGAAAGGCGGTGAGGGCCTGCTTGTCCGCCGGCCGGATGTCCCTGGAAAGGACAATGATCACAAGGCGTTCACCAGCCCGGGGTTCTGCAGCAGGGCGTCCGTGAACTCCTGCTCGAGCTTCTCCCGGTACTCCAGGATGCGGGCGATGTGATGGAGGGTGCTGTAGGGCGTGCCCTTGCGCACCTTGTGGGCGCCGGCGTTGTAGATGGCCAGGGCCACCAGCTCGTTCCGCCCCTGGTTCAGGCAGAAGCGCAGGTGCTTGAGGCCCAGGCGGGCGTTGACCTGCGGGTCGTAGAAGTCGTCGAGCTTGACGTTCGGGAAGGTCCGGGAATTGAGCTGGTAGAGGCCGCGGTCCACGGATTGGGGATTGCGGTTGAAGGCCCGCACCTCGAACTGGCTTTCCCCCCAGGCCAGGGCGAAGGCCAGGGGCAGCGGGATGTCGTAGGCGCTGGCCTGCTGGAGGATGATGCGCCCGAGCTGGGCGTCGCCGGCCACCCCGGCGTAGAAGCTCTCCACCGCCCAGCGCGAGCGCGGGTCGCGATACAGCGCCAGGCCCGGGTCGCTCTCCCCCGCCCAGCCGGCCAGCACCGCGGCCGGGCGCTGCGGCCCGAAGAAGTACAGCTCCCCGCGCGGATACGTCGAGGAGCAGGCCAGCAGCAGCGTGGTGGCGACCAGAATTGTAAACTTCTTCATACACTCTCCCGAGCAGAGTACTTACCGCTTTTCCCTGGCTGTCGTCAAGTGGGAAATGGCCAGACCGGCCGGCACTGTCGCCGATCCCTTGCTGCGCCGGTTTCGGCATCCCTGCCTAGACCTACTTCTGGACCGTGACCCGGTTGCGTCCCAGCTCCTTGGACTGGTAGAGGGCCTTGTCCGCCTCGGCGATGAACTGGGAAGCGGTGCGCATGCGGTCCACCTTGAACTCCGCCACCCCGATGGACACGGTGACGTGCAGCCGGCCTTCCTCGCCGGCGAACTCGTGGCGCTCGATGCTCTGGCGGATGCGCTCGGCCACCACCGCCGCCCCCTGGGCGTTGACTTCCGGCAGGATCACCGCGAACTCCTCCCCGCCGTAGCGGGCCGTGAAGTCGATGGAGCGCACCGAGCTGCGCAGGATGTGGGCGATCTCCTTGATGATCAGGTCCCCCTGCAGGTGGCCGTAGGCGTCGTTGAACTTCTTGAAGTGGTCGATGTCCAGCATGAGCAGGCTGAAGCAGGCCCCGTAGCGCCGGGCCCGCAGGATTTCCTCCTCCAGGTTCTTTTCGAAGAAGTGGTGGGAGAACAGCTTGGTCATCCGGTCCGTGGTGGCCTGCCAGTACAGGTTGGCGTTCTCGATGGCGATGGAGGCGAAGCGCACGATCTGGGTGATGTACTGCACGTCCAGCAGGGTGAAGGGGCCGCTCCCGGCCTTGGCCGGCAGCAGGATCAGGCCGTTGACCCCCTTGTCCGTGCGCAGCGGCACGATGATGTCCGGCTGCGAGCTCCGCGAGGCGGGCGACCACCTGGGGATCCGGAAAGTTCTCGGAAAAATAGGCGAAGGTGATCTGGTTGTACTCGTCGCGCTCCAGGAAGCCCAGGAGGGAGGTGATGGAGGGCAGGTCCAGCACCAGCTCCTGGCTCTTCATGCCCTGGAAGTGGTAGATGACCGGCCGGCTCTCGTCCAGATCGTGGGGGACCAGGAAGGTCACCGTCGGGGTCTGGAACTTGGCGAACAAGCTCAAGACCACGTTCTTGATGATGTTTTCCATGTCCAGCTGGGCGGTGATCTGGGAGCCGACCTCGATGATCTCTTTGAGGTCCTGGTTGCCCAGCTCCATGTCCAGGTGCTGGAGTTCTTCCCCCTGGGGCGGCATTAGCGCTGTATTATATATAGTAGATACCCGGTTGCCAAGCTCGGCCGGCTGATTCAGCCTGCTTCCGCGAAACCCAGCAACTCCCGCAAATCCGCGATGGTCCGTTCCGGCGGGTCCCCCGGGCCCGGCCAGGCGCCGCCGGCGGGATTGTACCAGCAGCCGGCGATGCCTGCCCCCCGGGCCCCGCCGATGTCCGCGGTGGGATTGTCCCCAACGCACAGCAGCTCGGAAGCCGGCATCCCCAGCGCTTCGCCGGCCAGGCGGAAGAACCCGGGATCCGGCTTGGCGATGCCCACTTCCTCGGAAATGAGGATGGCGGAAAAGAAGCGCCCCATGCCGGAGGCCCGGATCCTTCCCCTCTGGACCAGGGTCAGTCCGTTGGTGATCAGGCAGAGGGCGGCCCTGCGGGAAAGCTCTTCCAGCACCTCCCGGGCGTGGGGCAGGAAGAAGGCCTTCCCGGAAAGGGCCTCCAGGTACACGCGGGACAGGCCGGCCGGGTCCGCCGGAAGGCCGTAGAAATCCAGGAGGGCCCGGAACCTGCCCAGCTTCAACTCATCCGCGGTGATTTCCCCGCGCTCGAACCTGGCCCAGTGTTCCGCGTTGATCCGGCCGTAGTCCTGGCGGGCCTGCTCGGGAGGTACGCCCGGCAGGGCCGGGGCCACGGCTTCCAGGAACGCCTCGCGCTCCGCGCGGTTGTAGTCCAGGAGGGTGTTGTCCGCATCCAGGAGGAATCCGCGGAAGGTTTTCATGGGCAGCCCATCATTGCCCGCCTTGACATTCAGGGGCAATCCCACAATTCTAAGGACACCATGGCCCCCCACGCCCGCCGCTTCGTCTCCCAGGGACACCTGGTGGACTCCGGAGCGCTCACCCGCATCCTGAACCTGATCGTGGAGGAGGGGGCGGACTACGAGGTCGTCAGCTTCAAGCTGGGCAAGACCAACCAGGACGAGTCCCAGCTGGAGATGGAGGTTCACTCGGGGGACGCGGCCCTGCTGGAAGGACTGGCCGCCCGCCTGGTGGCCCTGGGCTGCTACGAGCGCAAGCCGGGGGAGGCCGTATTCCGGCCCGCGCCGCGCGACGGGGTGGCCCCCGAGGATTTCTACTCCACCACCCACCACCGCACGGAGGTCTTCGTGCAGGGCCGCTGGCGGGAGGTGCGCCGGCAGCGCATGGACGGGGTGGTGGTATTGTCGGACGGGGAGCCGGTGTGCCGCAAGCTGCGCGACCTGCGGGCCGGGCAGGCGGTGCTCTGCGGTTCCTCCTCCGTGCGCCTGACCCCGCCGGCCCGCGACCGGGACGCCCGCCTGTTCGGCTTCATGCAGAGCGAGGTGTCCTCCGAGCGCAGCGTGGAGAACGCGGTGCGCCGCATCGCCGAGGAGCTGAAAAGCATCCGCGCGGGCGGGGGGCGCATCGTGGCCGTGGCCGGGCCGGTGGTGGTGCACACCGGCGGGGCTCCGGCCCTGGCTTCCCTGGTGAGGGCCGGCTACCTGCAGGGCCTGCTGGCCGGAAACGCCCTGGCCGTCCACGACGTGGAGTGCGCGCTGTACGGAACCTCGCTGGGCGTGGACCTTTCCTCCGGGCGCCCGGTGGACCAGGGACACCGCAACCACGTGCGGGCCATCAACCGGATCGCCGAGGCGGGCTCCCTGGCGGCGGCCGTCGCAGCAGGGCGTGCTGGGCTCAGGGGTCATGTACGAGGTGATCCGCGCCGGAGTGCCTTACGCGCTGGCCGGCTCCATCCGTGATGACGGACCCCTGCCGGAGACCATCACCGACATGATCCGGGCCCAGGAGGCCTACGAGCGGATATTGGAGAACGCCTCCCTGGTGCTGATGCTGGGCAGCATGCTGCACTCCATCGCCGTGGGCAACATGCTGCCATCCTGGGTCAAGGCGGTATGCGTGGATATCGCCCCGCCGGTCATCACCAAGCTGGCCGACCGCGGCTCGGCCCAGACCGTCGGGGTGGTGACCGACGCCGGCCTGTTCCTGCGCGGGCTGGCAGCCGTTCTATTAGGGAGTAGCTGATGCCAACCGATGCCTTGCTGAAATCCCTGCACCCCCTGGAAGTGAAGGTGCTCCTGGCCTACGGCCAGGGGGAGCCCTTCAGCGCCGCGCGTTTGGAGAAGGACCTGGCTTTCAAGCCGGGGCAGTCCAACCAGGCCTTGAGCTGGCTGGCCGGCAAGGGGCTGATCGAGGAGGTGTCCCGCCAGCGCCGGCTGAGCTTACACCCTGACCGAGCTGGGGCGGCAGTACAGGGAGAAGGGCACCCTGGAGGAGCGGCTGGCGGCGCTGCTGAAGCAGGAAGGCCCCCTCACGCCTTCCGGAGATCGCCTCGCGGCTGGCCGTGGAGGCCAAGGAGATCGGCTCCGCCTTCGGGGCCATGTCCAAGGCGGGGTGGGCCGCCCTGAACGAGGCCAAGAAGGCGGTGCTGGCCGCGCGCGCCGAGATGCGCGAGACCGGGCTGGCCACCATCCGGGCCCTGTTCGCCCTTTTCGACGAGAAGGAGGCGGTGGGCGAGCAGGAGCTGTCCCAGGCCCAGGCCGAGCTGATCGCCTCCTACAGCCGCAAGCGCGGCGCGGAGAAGGGAGCCTTCCGCACCCTGGAGCGGGAGGAGGTGGAGTACGCCCTCACCGCCGGCGGCAGGGAGGCCGTCACCCAGCTGCAGGGGCCAGGGGGTCACCGGCCAGGAGGTCGGCGTGCTCACCCCGGAGCTGCTGGCCAGCGGCGCCTGGCGCACGGCGCGCTTCCGCCCCTACAACCTGGCCAGCCCCCCGCAGCGCGTGCCGATGGGCCGCAAGAACCCCTACGTGGATTTCCTGGAGGAGCTGAAGGACAAGCTGTCCTCCCTGGGCTTCGAGGAGTTCGACGGGCCGCTGCTGGAGACCGAGTTCTGGAACAGCGACGCCCTGTTCATGCCCCAGTTCCACTCCGCCCGGGACATCCACGACGTGTACCACGTGAAGCGGCCCACCCACGCCCGGGCCATCGAGCAGCCCTACCTGGACCAGGTGGCCGCCGCGCACGAGAACGGCTGGACCACGGGCAGCCTGGGCTGGCGCTATCCCTTCGACCGGGAGTTCACCCGGCGCATGATCCTGCGCAGCCAGGGCACGGTCCTGTCGGCCAAGCAGCTGACCAAGGCCCGGGTGCCGGGCAAGTACTTCGGGGTGGTGCGCTGTTTCCGCTACGACCGGGTGGACGCCACCCACCTGGCCGACTTCTACCAGACCGAGGGCATCGTGCTGGGGGAGGAGGTCAACCTGCGCACCCTGCTGGGCCTGCTGAAGATGTTCGCCGTGGAGGTGGCCGGGGCCCGGGAGTTCAAGTTCGTGCCGGGCTACTTCCCCTTCACCGAGCCCTCGGTGGAGGCCCACATCCGCCACCCGGAGCTGGGCTGGTTCGAGCTGGGCGGCTCGGGCATCTTCCGCCCGGAGGTGACCAAGCCGCTGGGCATCGAGGTGCCGGTGCTGGCCTGGGGGCTGGGCATCGACCGCATGGCCCTGGTGGCCATGGGCCTGAACGACCTGCGCGAGCTGTTCACGTCCGACATCGAGCAGGTGCGCCTGCGGCGGAGGAAGTAGAGACATGCCGAAAATCGAATGCAGCGAGCGCACCCTGTTCGGGCTGCTGGGGCAGGAAGCTGGAGCGCCAGGAGCTGGAAGAGCTGCTCCCGGCGGCCAAGGCCGAGCTGGACGACTGGGCGGGCGGGGTGCTGAAGATCGAGCTCAACGACACCAACCGGCCGGACCTCTGGTCCGGGGCGGGGCTGGCCCGCCAGCTGCGCGTGTACCTGGGCGGCCAGGCCCCCGAGTATCCCTTCGTCTCCAGCGCCTCCGTCTCCCGCGACTTCGGCGGACGAACGCTGCTGGTGGACGAGGGCCTGCGGAAAATCCGTCCCTACAGCGTGGCTTTTCTGGCCGACGGCCGGCCGGTCGGCGGAGGATCTGCTGAAAGAGCTGATCCAGTCCCAGGAGAAGCTCTGCTGGAACTACGGGCGCAAGCGCAGCTCCATCGCCATGGGGGTGATGCGCGGCGAGAAAGTCAAGTTCCCGGTGCGCTTCCAGGCCGCCGACCCGGACAAGACCTCCTTCGTGCCGCTGGATTTCGACCGGCCCCTGACTCTGCGCCAGATACTGGAGAAGCACCCCAAGGGGGTGGAGTTCGGTCCCATCATCGCCCGCTTCCCCCGCTTCCCCCACCTGGTGGACGCCTCCGGGCGAGACCCTGAGCATGCCGCCGGTCATCAACAGCGCGCACCTGGGGTCCGTGCAGGTCGGCGACTCCCGGCTGTTCGTGGAGCTTTCCGGCACGGATCTGGACAGCCTGCTCACCGCCTGCGCGATCATGGCCTGCGATCTCGCGGACGCCGGCTACGCCATCCTGCCGGTGAAGGTGATCTATCCCTACGACACGCCGCACGGCCGGGAGATCATCACCCCCTTCCACTTCCAGAAGCCAGTGGACATGGACCTGGCCGGCGCGGCGCGCCTGTTGGGCCGCGCGATCAAGACCCAGGAGGCCGAGGCGAGCCCTGCGCCGCATGGGTCTGGCGGTGAAGCGGAAGGGGGAAACCTTCACCGTGACCCCCCCGGTCTACCGCAACGACTTCCTGCACCCGGTGGACGTGGTGGAGGAGCTGATGATCGGCTGCGGCATGGACAGCTTCCAGCCGGTGTGGCCGGAGGACTTCACCGTGGGCCGCCTGACGGAGACCGGGCTGTTCGGCCGCCGGGTGCGCGACCTGCTGGTGGGCCTGGGCTACCAGGAGATGATCTACAACTACCTGGGCTCCCGGCGCGACCTGGTGGAACGCATGAACCTGGACGGGGGCGCAGGTGGTGGAGATCGCCAACCCGATGAGCGAGAGCTACGAGCTGGTGCGCAACTCCGCCCTGCCCGGCCTGCTGGCCTCGGAGGCGGCCTCCTCCAACGCCGCCTACCCCCACCGCATCTTCGAAATCGGCAAGGTGGCCGTGGTGGACGAGCGGGAGAACTACGGCTCGCGCACCTTCAGCTCCCTGGCCCTGCTGTACGCCGACCGGGAGGCCGGCTACAACCACGTGCGCTCCCACTTGAGCAGCGTGGGCTATTACCTCTCCCGGGACATCGGGGTGAGGGAGGCCCAGGACCCGCGCTTCATCGCCGGCCGCGGCGGGGAGCTGCTGTACAAGGGCCGGGTGATCGGGATCATCGGGGAAATCCATCCGGCGGTGCTGGACGCCTGGGGCATCCAGATGCCCTGCGCCGCCCTGGAGCTGGACTCTGGAGGCGCTGCTGGAGGCCTGAGGGAGGAGCGCATGGGGTACGAAGTCGAGGCGGTGGCGCTTTCCTGGGAGGAAGGGGCCAACATCATCGTGGGGCAGTCCCACTTCATCAAGACGGCCGAGGACCTGGCCGAGATCATCGGCGGCTCGGTGCCGGGGGCGGAATACGGGCTGGCCTTCTGCGAGGCCTCCGGCCCCTGCCTGATCCGCACCGAGGGCAACGACGAGAAGCTGGTGGCCCAGGCCGTGGAGTGCGCCCGCCAGGTCGGCGCCGGGCACAGCTTCTTCCTGGTTCTGCGCAAGGCCTTCCCGATCAACGTCCTGAACCAGATCAAGGCCTGCCCGGAGGTGGCGCGGGTCTTCTGCGCCACGGCCAATCCGCTGGAGGTGCTGGTGGTGCAGACCGCCCAGGGGCGGGGCATCGTGGGCGTGGTGGACGGCTTCCCCCCCAAGGGCCTGGAAGGGGCCCAGGACAGGAAGGAGCGCCGCGAGCTGCTGCGCCGCTTCGGCTACAAGCTGGGCTGAGGCGGGCCGGTGCCGGGTGCGGCTACCGCGAGCGGGTGACCCCGACCCGGGCGCAGTGCGCGGCGGATCGGGCAGGCCGAGCACTTCGGGGATTGGGGCGTGCAGGTGCGCTGCCCGAAAGCCACCAGCAGCCCGTTCACCGGAATCCACCAGCGCCGCGGCAGGACCGTCTCCAGCGCCCGCTCGGTTTCCAGCGGCGTGCGCGTGCGCACCCAGCCCAGGCGGTTGGAGATGCGGTGCACGTGCGTGTCCACGCAGATGCCCGGAAGGCCGAAGCCCAGGTTGCGCACCAGGTTGGCGGTCTTGCGCCCCACCCCGGGCAGGGCCAGGAGGTCCTCCATCGACTGCGGGACCCGGCCGCCGTGACGCTGCAACAGCAGCCGCGCCGCCGCGCGCAGGTGCCGGGCCTTGGTGCGGTAGAAGCCGGCCGGAAAGATCAGCCGGGCGATCGCCGCTTCGCTCAAGGCCGCCAGCGCCGCCGGCCCTGAGGCCCGCGCGAGCAGGCGGGCCGAGGCGGAAGCGGTCACCTCGTCCTTGGTGCGCAGCGAGATCATGGTGGACACCAGCACGGCGAAAGGGTCCTCGCGCCTGCGCGGCTACTTCAGAGACCGCCGGAAGGGGTTCGCCCTCCAGCGCGCGGGCCAGGGAGCGAAGATCGCTTTCCAGGGAACGCGGGGTCGGACCCGGGGCTCAGTTCAGCTCCAGCTTGCTCATGACCAGCTCTTCCACCTCGGTCTTGGACTTGTCCAGGGAGAAGGAGATCTCGTCCACCAGCAGGCGCAGGGCATTGTCGTAGAGCTTGCGCTCCAGGATGGGCAGCTCCTTGATGCGGCTGCGGTGGTACAGGGCCCGCACCACGGTGGCGATGTCCAGGACGCTGCCTTTTTTCAGCAAGTCGAGGTTCATCTGGTAGCGCAGCTTCCAGTCCGCCGGGATCGGCTCGTAGTCCTCGGAGATCAGCTTGAGGGCCTTCTGCGACTTCGCGCTTGTCCACGATGGGCCGGATGCCCAGCTCGTCCGCGCGCTCCACCGGCACCATCACCGTCATGTCCGAGACTTCCAGGTAGATGATGTAGTACAGCAGGCGGGTGGCCCGGAAGGGCCGCTCCTCGATGGAGACGACCTTGCCCACGCCCTGCAGGGGGTAGACGATCTGCTGGTTCTTCTTGTAGCGCAGCTTGGAGCGCGGGATGCGGACGAGCCTGACCGGGGGCTTGGGGGCGGCGCCCTTGGCCGTTTTCGCGGCTCCTATCGGAGCCGCGGCGGGGGCTTTCCTGGCTCCGGTTGGAGCCGGGGATTTCGTTTTGCCGGCGGTTCGGGCCGGCGCGATTTTCTTTCGCGGGTTTTGACAGTTTTGCTCTTTTTCACAGTTTTTTGGCTTTTTGCCGTCGGACTCATGGGGCAGAGTATACTCGGAAGGGCGGCGCATAGTCAAAGGCGCAGGGTCCGTTGTACACTGCGCGCGGCATGAAAGCCCGCCGAATCCTGTCGCTGGTGGCTTTCCCGGCGGTATTCGCCGCCATCCTCACCCTGGGCATCGTCTTCCGGCGCGAGATCTGGACCCTGTTCACCTCCTCCGAGCGGCTGCGCACCTGGATCGCCGCCGCCGGGCTGAAGGCGCCGCTGCTCTTCGTGGGAGTGCAGGCCCTGCAGGTGGTGGTGTTCTTCATCCCCGGGGAGATCCCCCAGATTGCGGGGGGCTTCCTCTTCGGTGTCTGGCAGGGCGGACTGCTGTCGCTGGCCGGGATCACCCTGGGGGCCTGCTTCAACTTCCTGATGGCCCGCCTCCTGGGCGTTCCCTTCGTGCGGGCGCTTTTCGCGGGCAAGGACGTGGAGCGGGTGCGCCGGCTGGCCGAGTCGGGGCGCGCCCGTCTCACTTTCTTCCTGCTCTTCCTCATCCCCGGCATCCCCAAGGACATCCTGTGCTACGCCGCGGGGCTTTCCTCGCTGTCCCTGGGCACCTTCCTGCTGTTTTCCAGCCTGGGGCGGCTGCCGGGCATCATCGGCAGCGCCATGATGGGTGAGGCGGCGGCCGGGGAGCGCTGGCTGCTGGCCGGCGGCCTGCTCCTGCTGGCGGTGGTGCTGTTCGTGGCGGGCTTTCTTTTTCGCGACCGCCTGCAGGCCCTGCTGTCCAGGCTGGCCCGGCGGCGAGGGACCCGGCAGGCCCACCGGCGGGTGGGCCGGAGGGCTAAAAAGCCGCGGCCGCCCCGACGCGAGCGACCCCCGGAGGGACCCGCTCGGTCCGGAAGCGCAGGTACTTGAAGGGGTGGATGTTCAGCACGTTGGGGAACCAGCCTTCCACCCGCTCCAGGTCGATCAGGGCGAAGGCCGGGGCGTGGCTGATGGGCAGCACCACCGCCCCTGACAGCAGCAGGGACTCGGCCTTTCCCAGGGTCTGATAGCGCTGCGGGTCCTCCTCCCCGAGGCTCTCGTCGATCAGCCGGTCGAAGTCCGGCTCGGCGTAGCGGGCGTCGTTCAGATTGGAGCCTTCGATCCACATCTGCAGGAAGGTGAGCGGGTCGGGGTAGTCGCCGATCCAGGTGACCGTGCCCAGGGTGTAGTCCGGCTTCTTCACCTCCAGCAGGTAGTCGTCGTAGGCAAAGGAGTCCACCGCCACCTGCAGGCCCAGCTTCTCGCCCCAGGTCCTGGCCATCAGCGCGGCGATCCGCTGGCTTTCCTCGCCCTCCGGCACCTTGATGCGCACCGGCGGCAGGCCCGCGCCGCCGGGATGGCCGGCCTCGGCCAGCAGCTTCAGGGCCTGGGCCTCGTCGGCGGCCCCGATGCCCTCCAGGTCCGGGTAGCCGGGGATGGCGGGGATCAGGCGGGTGGTCGGGAACAGGGTGTCCTCGGTGCGGATTTCCGTCCAGGGCAGGAGGAGCGCCAGGGCCCGCCGTACGCGCGGATCGCTCCAGGGCTTCTGGGCGCAGACGAAATAGAAGTAGCTGGTGGCGAACAGGGGGTGGAAGACGATCTTGCTGCGGTCGGCCAGCGCTTCCGAGTCCCAGTCCGTGGCCCAGTGGAGGCGCCCGGCATTGAACTCGCGGCTGGCCTCCCCCGGGTCGTCCAGCAGGCGGATGCGCACGGCGTCCAGCTCCACGCTCTTCGCGTCCCAATACAGGCGGTTCTTCTCCAGGCGCAGCTCCTGGGCGCTGCGCCCGGCCAGGAAGTAGGGGCCGTTGCCGATCAGGCGCTCCCCGTCCCAGCGATTCGTGCGCAGAAGCGAGGGATGCACCGGGGCGAAGGCCATGTGGCAGAGCAGCTTCAGGAAGTGGCCCGCCGGCTTCTCCAGCTCCACCTCCAGGAGCCGGTCGGAGATGACCCGGATGCCGACCTCCGCCTTTCTGCCCGCTGCGGTAGGCCCGCGCTCCCTTGATCACGTCGAACAGGAAGGAGTACTCGGCCTGGGTCGCCGGATCGATGGCCCGCATCCAGGAATCGCGGAAGTCCTGGGCCCGGACCGGGTCCCCGTTGCTGTACAGCGCCTCCTCGCGCAGGCGGAAGCGGTATACGGTCTTGTCCGGGCTCAGCTCCCAGCTGGCGGCCACGCCGGGGACCGGCTGCAGGGTCAGGGGGTGGTAGCCGGCCAGTCCCTCGTACAGGGCGGTGGCCAGCTCCGATTCCATGGTGGTGTAGATGTGCACCGGATCCAGGGTGAGCTTCTTCGGGGCGTAGGCGGCGACCAGCTCGCGGGTTTCGCTTTCCTGGGCGCCCAGCAGGGCCAGGGCGAGCGCGAGCAGGCAGAGGAGCGCGGCGAGGAGACGGGGCGAGCGCATACCGATAAGGTAGCGCGTTTGCTCAGAAGAGGCTATACGGACGGATTTCCCGCACGCGCAGCTTGACGTTCACGGTGGTCAGGTAGTCCCCGGCGTCGACGATCACCCGGGGCGCCTCCCACAGCAGCAGCTCGCCGCGCACCTCCCGGGGCTTGTTGAACAGCACCGGCCGCAGGTGGCTGCGGACGGACTCCTTCAGGGCCTCTTCCAGGGAGCGGCGCTTGCCGGCGGGGGCGGCGGAGGCGAAAAGGCTGGCGTGGCCGGTCCCGCCCGCGGTGGGGATGGCGTTGCTCTGCCAGGCCCGGCGGCGGGCGGCCTGGAAGTCCTGCAGGTCGTAGCGCACCCGGGCGTACAGCCGCGCGTCGCGGACTTCCGCCTCGGCGATCCGCAGGCGGGAGTCCCCCCAGTTCAGCTCGGCCACCGGGGTGAGCAGGAACTGCTCGGCCTGCCGGCGCTGGGCATCCGGGGGGGTGTAGGAAAAGCGCGCGCCGTAGATCATCACCGACAGCAGGATGCGCGCTTCCTCCAGCACCCGCTGCCGGGCCGCGTCGGCGCTGAGCGGGTAGTCTTCCGATTCCTGGATCATGGGCTCCAGCTCGCACCAGACCTCCAGCTCCAGCTGGTCGTAGGCGGTGGCCGCCGCGAAAGCCGCGGGCAGGAGCAGCAGAATGAGGCTCAGACTGAGGGCCGCCAGGCTCGGGACCGGAGGGCGCATTCCCTCCTAGTATCGGCTACCAGCGGCGGCGGAAAAAGACGCGCGCGGGGTTGACGCCCAGGCGCACGACGAAGTACAGCCAGCCCACCGCCAGCCCGGCCAGGTGGGCCATGTGGGCCACGCCGCTGCGGGTGTTGGTGAACATGGAGAAAAGCTCGATGCCGGCGAACACCAGTACGGCCACCGGGGCCCGCATGGGAATGAAGAACATGAACAGGATGCGCGTGTCCGGGAAGTAGGTGGCGAAGGCCAGCAGCAGGCCGAAGATCGCCCCGGAAGCGCCCACTACCGCGACGTAGCCCAGGCCCGTGTACCAGTTCACGGCCAGGGTGGCCAATCCGGCGCCGATCCCGGTGACGAAGTAGTACAGCAGGAACTCCCCCGAGCCCAGATGGCGCTCCAGGGGGGTGCCGAACATGTACAGGGCCAGCATGTTGAACAGCAGGTGCCAGGTCCCGCCGTGCAGGAACATGTAGGTGACCACCTGCCACCAGGCCCGGTCCCGCACGACCAGCACCGGGGTGAGGGCCAGGTAGTCGAACAGCCTGCGGTACATGAACGTCGCCAAAAACATGGCCAGGTTGACGATGATCAAGGTGAGGGCGGCGTTGTAGTAGCGGTAGCGCAGCGGCCGGCGCAGCAGGGAACCCTGGCTCATGCCTTCAAAGTATGGCCGGATCGCCGGTTCGTCAACCGGCAAAGGCGGCCGCGGCGGGCCAGGCTCGCCGCGGCCGTATCCAACTACATCGGCATCATTTCGTCCATGATGTGCCACATGCCCATCATGCCGATGTCCTCGTGCTCGACGATGTGGCAGTGGAACATGGTCATGCCCGCATAGTCCATGACCGGGCACCAGGATGCGGACGCTGCCCCACTTGGGCACGATGACCACGTCCTTCCAGGCCGGCGCCGTGGTGTAGAACGAGGCGTAGCCGGCGTCCCCGCCCGTGACGGACAGCACCTGGCAGGCGTTCACGTGCTGGTGGAAGGGGTGGTCCATGCCGCTGGCGTTGACGATCTCCCAGACCTCGTAGGTGCCCAGCGTGGAGTGGATCTCGTGGGAGATCATCTGCTCGCCCACCATCTGGAAGGAGATGCCGTTGATGTAGCCCTTGCCCTGGCCCATGCTGAGGGTCATCTGCTCGGTCTTGGCGATCATCGGGGCAGATGCGCGCGGCCATGGGGTTCACGACGGAAGGCACCGCCTGGTTCAATCGGGAGCCCTTGTAGGCCATGGTCAGGAGCGTGACCTGCGCGCTGGCCATGTTGCCCTGCGCGATTGTAGGGCAGGGACAGCAGGCGGTAGTTCTTCGTGACCTGGTTGGCCTTGACCAGGACGTCCAGGCGCTCGCCCGGCGAGAGCAGGATCGAGGAGAGCGCGTAGGGCTTGTCCAGCAGTCCGCCTTCGGTGCCGATCACCTGCAGCGTGTGGCCTTCGAGGCGCAGCTTGTAGAAGCGCGCGTTGCTGCCGTTGACGATCTTCCAGCGCTGGACCTGGCCGGGCTGGATGTCGAGCACCGGGTTGACCTGCCCGTTCACCATGATGAGGGAGCCCTCCTTGCCGTGCATGTAGTCCATCATGCTGGTATAGGGCTGCGGGACGTTGCCGCTCAGGGTGATGTCCTTGAGGAACATCACGTGCGTCTCGTAGGCGGCCAGGGCGGGAATCTCGTCGACGACTTCCAGCACTCCGGCCATGCCGTTCCAGTACTGCTCCGCCACGTTGCCGTGGATGTGGGGATGGTAGAAGTTGATCGTCCCCGGCTCCTGCTTGGACAGGTCGTACTCGTAGTCGAAGGAGTCGCCCGACATCAGCATGACCATCATGTTGTCCGCGTTGCCCGAGGGGGACACGTGCAGGCCGTGGGTGTGCAGGTTGGTCATGTCGCGCTCGTGTCCCAGGATGTTCGTGCCCATCGGGCAGGTTGTTGGTGAAGTGCACGCGCAGGATGTCGCCGGAGCGCACCCGGATGGTCGGCGCCGGATACAGGCCGTTGTAGGTCCAGAGGTTGGCGATCGTGCCGTTGACGTTGACCGGAGCAACCCGGCAATCCAGGTTGACGTCGAGCACTCCGGCTACGCGGTCGCCATCACGGGCGCGATCGGCAAACGGGGCGCCGGGCGGAGGATCGATGACAGCGGTGCCGCCGCCCATGCCGCCCCCGCCTCCCCCTCCTCCACCGCCGGGGCCCATGCCACGGGCTCCCTCGGCCAGGTCGGACTGGGAGAACTGGTCCAGCGAGCACTGCACCCCTACGAAGGAGGAAAGCGCGAGGAGCACCAGGAGAAGGACCGGAACCCGTTTTTTCATATTAATCATCTCCTTTCGCCCGTGGGCTCACGACTGAACCTAATCTTTCCCGGTCGGCCGCGGTATCGAAGATATTCCTATTTCGGTGTCGTTTTTTATCGGCTGCTTCCCTCCCAGGCCCCGGATGGCTACAATGCCTGCCGTATATGCGCAGGACCGAGGATCACTACAGCCGCCGGGCCCGCGAGCAGGGCTTCCCGGCCCGCTCCGTGTTCAAGCTCCAGCAGATGCAGGAGCGTTTCCGCCTGATCCGGCCGGGAGCGCGCATCCTGGACCTGGGCGCGGCCCCGGGGAGCTGGAGCCGGTATTGCCTGCAGACCCTGGCCGGCCGGGGGCTGGTGGTGGCCGTGGACCTCAACGAACCTTCGTTCCAGCCGGCCCCCGGGGCCGAGTTCCGCTTCCTGCGCGGCGACCTGTTCGCCGCGGAGGTGCAGGCCCGCCTGGCGGAGTGGGGACCCTACGACCTGGTCCTGAGCGACGCCGCTCCGCATACCAGCGGCTCCCACCTGGTGGACGCCCAGGCTTCGCTGGAGCTGGCCGGCCGGGCCCTGGAGCTGGCCCTGCTGCTGCTGAAGCCAGGCGGCGGCACGGCGATCAAAGTGTTCCAGGGAGGGGAGGAGGGCACGCTGCTGGCCCGGCTGCGCGAGGGCTTCACCCGGGCGCGGGCCTTCAAGCCGGAAGCATCGCGCAGCGAGTCGCGCGAGGTCTACCTGCTGGGCCTGGGGCGACGCCCTGGCGGCGCGAAGCCCGGGTAGCCCCGGCGCCCCCCCTTTTCTTTTCAGGCCCTTCCCGCTACCATAGCGGCCTGATGCGCATCCTCAGCGTCGCCGACAGCTCCCTGAAGGGTCCCGAAAGCCTCGAAGCCCTGGCGCGCCTCCTGAGCGCCCGGCCCGAAGCCTGCCTGGCCCTGTCGGCGCTGGAGGGGGTGCGGGACGGGCTGCTGGCCGCCGCCGCCCAGGCCGAAGCCGGCCAGGCCGGCTACATCGAGGAGATCAACCGGGTGCGCGAGCGGCACGTCGGGGTCATCCAGGCCCTGTTCCCCGCGCGCGAGCAGTCCCGGGTGCTCACCCCCATCCAGATCCTGCTGGCCGACCTGGAGGACATCCTGCACGGCGTGCAGCTGGTGCGGGAGTGCAGCCGGCGCACCCAGGACCTGATCCTGAGCCTGGGGGTGCGGGCTTCCTGCCTGCTGGCCGTGGAGTACCTGCGCCGCCACAAGGTGGAGGCCCGCCTGTCGGAGACCCCGGGCCTGAGCTGGGTTTCCAAGGGACCCGGCGGCGGCCGGTTGGACTATGAGAAGAGCTGCGCCGCGCTGCGGGAGCTGGCCGCTTCGGCTGGAGGCCTGCTGGTGGTTCCCGGAGGCACGGCGGTGGACGAGCGCGGGGTGACCGTCATGCTGCGGCAGGACGGCTGCGACCTGACCGCCGCCCTGCTGGCCGCCGCCCTGCAGGCCGAAAGCCTGGAACTGTACACCGAGCGGGGCGGGGTGTGGAGCGCGGACCCCGCCTTCGTGCCCGAGGCCTTCGTGGTCCCGGAGCTGAGCTACCAGGAGGCCATGGAGCTCTCCTACTTCGGGGCCCGCATGGTGCACCCCCAGGCCCTGGTGCCCGCCATGGAGCCGGGCATCCCGGTGCGCGTGCTGGGCCTGGCCCGGCCCGAGGAGCCGGGCACGCTGATCTGCCGCTCCCCGAGCCGGGCCCGCGGCCTGATCGCCGGCATCGCTTCCATCGAGCCGGTGTCCCTGGTGAACGTCGAGGGCGGCGGCATGATCGGCATGCCGGGCATCGCCGCGCGCCTCTTCGGCGCGCTGGCCCGCGCGGCGGTGAACATCATCATGATCTCCCAGGCCTCCTCGGAGCACTCGATCTGCGTGGTCTGCCGGCAGGAGGAGGCCGCCCGGGCCCTGACCAGCCTGAAAGCGGAGCTGGCCGCGGAGCTGGAGGCCAGGCAGATCCAGAACCTGGAGAGCCGGCGGGACCTGGCCATCGTGTCCGTGATCGGCGAGCGGATGCGCGGCACCCCGGGCATCGCGGGGCGCCTGTTCAGCGCCCTGGGCCGGGAAGGGGTCAACATCCTGGTCATCGCCCAGGGCTCCTCCGAGCGCAACATCTCCTTCGTCGTCGAGAAGAAGGCCGAGGCGGCGGCCCTGCGCACCATCCACGAGCGCCTTCCTGGGACCGGCGGACCCGGCGGGGGAGCGGGCGTGAGCCTGGCCTCGGTGAAGGTCTTCGCCCCGGCCACGGTGGCCAACGTGGCCTCCGGCTTCGACGTGCTCGGCTTCGCCCTGGAGCGGCCCGGGGACACGGTTCACCTGACCCGCAAGGCCGGGAAGCGGGTGGACCTGGTGGCCGTCGAGGGGGATGGAGGCAGGCTGCCGCTGGACCCGGCCCAGAACACCGCCGCGGTGGCCGTGACCCGCTTCCTGGAGTCCAGGGGCTGGCCGTTCGGCGTGGACCTCGTGCTGGAGAAGCGCATGCCGCTGGCCTCGGGTCTCGGCAGCTCCGCGGCGAGCGCGGTGGCCGGCGTAGTGGCCGCCAACCTGCTGGCCGGCGAGCCCTTGAGCCCCCGCGAGCTCCTGCCCTTCACCCTGCACGCCGAGCAGGTGGCCTGCGGCTCCGCGCACGCGGACAACATGGCGCCCTCGCTGCTGGGCGGGTTCGTCCTGATCCGCAGCTACGAGCCGCTGGACGTGGTGCGCCTGCCCGTGCCGCCAGGCCTCGCCTGCGCCGTGGTGCACCCGCACACGGAGATGAGGACGGAGGACGCGCGGCGCATTCTGAAGAAGGAGATCCGCCTCGCCGACGCCGTGCGCCAGTGGGGCAACCTGGCCGCCCTGGTGGCCTCGCTGTACGAGGGGGACCTCGCGCTCCTGGGCCGCTCGCTGCAGGACGTGGTGGCCGAGCCGCGCCGGGCCCTGCTCATCCCCGGCTTCGCCGAGGTGAAGGCCGCGGCCCTCGACGGCGGCGCCCTCGGCTGCTCCATCTCCGGTTCCGGCCCGTCGATGTTCGCCCTGTGCGCCTCCCTGGACACGGCCTGGGCGGCCGGCAAGTCCATGCAGGAGACCTTCCGCCGGGTGGGGCTGGAGTGCGACCTGTTCGTGTCGGCGATCAACCCGGTCGGCCCGGTATGCCTGGAGCGGGGGCAGGAGGGGTGATGCAGTTCCGTTCCACGCGCGTGCCCGCCGGCGCCGGACCCGCGGTCCGCTTCCGCGAAGCCCTGTTCCGCGGCCTGGCCCCCGACGGCGGGCTGTACCAGCCCGCGCTGCAGCCGGACCTGCGTTCGCTGCTGGCCGGCTTCTCCCCCCGCGCCTCCTTCCTCGAGGTGGCCGAGGCGGTGAGCTCCGCCCTGCTGGGCGAGGAGCTGGGGCGGGAGGCGGTGGGCCGCATCGTGCGGCGGGCCTTCGACTTCGAGCCGGTCCTGCGCGAGCTGTCCCCCGGCCTGCGCCTGCTGGAGCTTTTCCACGGGCCCACCTGCGCCTTCAAGGATTTCGGGGCCTGCTTCCAGGCCGCGGCCATGGAGGAGCTGCTGGCCGGCGAGGGCCGCAGGGCGGTGATCCTGGTGGCCACCTCCGGGGACACCGGCAGCGCGGTGGCCCGGGCCTTCCACAACCGGGCCAACATCGACGTGGTGATCCTCTACCCTTCCGGGCGGGTCAGCCCGCTGCAGGAAAAGCAGCTCACCACCCTCGGCGGAAACGTCACCGCCCTGGAGGTGCACGGCAGCTTCGACGACTGCCAGCGCCTGGCCAAGCTGGCCTTCCTGGACGCGGAGCTCGGCGAGCGCATCCCCCTCACCTCGGCCAACTCGATCAACCTGGGCCGGCTCCTGCCCCAGGCCTTCTACTACGTCTACGGCTTCGCCCGAGGGAAGAAGGGCCGGCGGACCGCCGGCCGGGCGGCGGCGCGTGTGCGCTTCTGCGTGCCCAGCGGCAACTTCGGCAACCTGACCGCCGGCGTGTACGCCTGGAAGTGGGGCCTGCCCGTGGAAGGTTTCGTGGCCGCCACCAACGCCAACGACGTGGTGCCGGAGTACCTGGACTCCGGCAGGTTCCAGCCCCGCTCCTCGGTGCGCACGCTGTCCAACGCCATGGACGTGGGCGATCCGAGCAACTTCGAGCGGCTGCTGGAGGTTTTCGGCTGCGATCCGCAGGCCATGCGCGCCTGCATCCACGGGGAGCGGGTGAGCGACGAGCAGACCCGGGCCACCCTGCGCCGCGTGCACGCCGAGCACGGCCTGCTGCTGGATCCGCACACCGCGGTGGGAGTGCAGGCCGCCGAGCGCTTCCGGGAAAAAAGCGGCTTCGACGGGGAGCTGGTCGTGCTGGCCACCGCCCATCCGGGCAAGTTCCCGGAGATCGTGCAGGAGGCCACCGGGACCCCGCCGGAGCTGCCCGCGCCGCTGGCGGCGGTGCTGGGCCTGCCCAAGCGCAGCCTGCCCCTGGAGCCGCTGTTCGAGGATTTGAAGGCCCTGCTGCTGGACCGCTACACCGGCGCCCCTGAGGCTTCAGCCGGCCAGCGCTTTCCGGTAGACGTGCCGCCGGCTGCCCGCGCGGCCCACCTCCCGGTATCCGGCCGCGCGAAAGCTTTCCACGTAACCCATGAAACGGTAGCTTGGCGATTCCGGGTCCACCGGGTAGGCCTCCAGGATCGTCGCCCCGTTGCCCCGGGCGTAGGCCTCCGCCTCGCGGATCAGCGAGCCCACCAGACCCTGCCCGCGCACGGCCCGGGTCACGAAAAAGCAGACCAGCGACCAGAGGTTCTGGCCCGGCTCCTCCTCGGGGCCGCCCAGAGGCCGGTAGGTGGAGCGCGGCGCGATCGAGCACCAGGCCACGGGCCGGCCGACAAGGTAGGCCAGAATGCCCACCGGCACGCCGGCCTGCACCCGCTGGCGCATGGCTTTCTTGCGGCCGGGCCCGTCGAGGCGGCGGGCTTCTTCCGCGGTGGCCCGCCAGGCCATGCACCAGCAGTACTTGGGCCCGCCGCGGGCTTCGAACAGCCGTTCGAAGTCCGCCCAGGTGGAGCCGTCCACGGGGCGGAAGCTGAGCTGTCCGGCGGTCCGGCCCGGCATGTCAGGCGCGGCCGCGGGCCGGGGCGCGCCAGGCCAGCAGGGTCTGCGTGGCGGCCCCCGCCAGGATGGCTCCCGCCGCGATCAGCATGGTCCGCCGGAAGGAGCCGTGCTGCAGGAGCAGGCCGCCCCCCGTGGCCCCCGCCACGAAGCCCACCGTGCGGGCCGCCTCGTTGATGGCCATGCGGGCGGCCCGCCGCGGGCTGCCGGACATGCCGTGGAACAGGCTCTCGTTGTAGGCCAGCGCGGTCAGCGCGCCCAAAGGGGCCAGCAGCAGCGCCAAAGGCAGGAAGGAGCGGGCGAAAGCCAGGCCCAGGGTCAGGGACGCCAGCCCGATCTGCCCAAGGATCATCGGCAGCCGGCGGAAATGCCAGAAGCTGGTGCGGCCCAGAGCCCAGAAGCAGGCGGTGGAGAACAGCGCCCGCACCAGCAGCAGCAGCCCGACGCGGCTCTCCGCGAAGCCCAGCGTGTCGCGCAGGAACAGGGGAAAGCTGCTGGACAGGATGCCCATCACCAGGTAGCCGGACACCTGTCCGACCCAGGCCGGATAGCGCAGCGGGGTGCTGCGGTCCGGCACCTGGGGATCCCGCCTGCCGGTGGGCTCCCGCTCGCGGTCCATCCTGACCTCCGGCAGCACCCGGCAGGCGATCCACAGGTACAGGCAGGCCACGGCGGCCAGGCCGGCCGCGGCCCAGATCGGCAGGGCGCGGCCCCGCTCCAGCAGCAGGCCCGCGACGTAGGGGCTGAAGATGTGGCTGCTGCTCCAGGTCAGGTTGAAGTTGCGCAGGGTCCTTCCCAGGGATTGCGCCTCCAGGCCCCGGGAAAGCCAGCCCATCAGGGGCGGCCAGAACACGGCGATCAGCAGGCCGGAAAGCCCGTAGAGCACGAACAAGCCCGTCAGGCCGCGGGCGGCCATCAGTCCCGCCAACAGCAGCGCCATGCCGCCCGCGGCCGCCAGCAGGTAGTGCCTGGGCAGGAGCAGGCCGAACAGGGGAGGGAAGGCCAGGCAGCCGGCCAGGTAGGCGATCTGCTGGATGGCCGCCAGCCAGCCGATCTGGCCGGCCGAGGCGTGGAACAGGTCCCGGGCGTAGAAGATGATCCCGAAGCTGCTCAAGCCGCAGGTGAGGTTGAACAGCAGCGCCGAGGGGAACAGAACCGCGGACTTGCCCCTCAAGATGACACTCGCACCGCGGCTTCCGGGCCGATCACGGTGGTCCACTCGCGCACGCGCCAGCTCTTCACCAGACCGTTCCGGACGTAAGGGTCTCCGGCGGCGAAGCGCTCCACCGCCTCGCGGGAGGCGCTGCGGAACAGCAGGACCGCCGTGTCCACGGGATCGGCCAGCGCCCCGCCGAGGACCAGCTCCCCGCGGGCCACCGCCTCGCTGGCGTAGGCCAGGTGCGCCGAGCGGAACGGCTTGCGCGCTTCGGGGTATCCTTCCACCACGTCGTAGAACAGCAGGTAATGCATCAGCGGCCTCCTCGCAGGTGCTCCACGCAGGCGCGGATCAGCTCTTCCAGCACCGGCAGCTGGATGTCCTCCAGGCTCTTCAAGTACAGGCAGCCTTTCCCGACCCTGTGCCTGCCCAGCCTGTCCAGCAGCTTCCCGAAGCGGTCGAAGCCGGACATCAGGTACAGGGTCAGCTCGCGCTTGCGCGGCGAGAAGCCGGTCAGGAACCAGTCCCCCTCCCGGCCGCTGGCGTATTTGTAGTGGTAGTCGCCGAAGCCGACGATGCTGTCCCCCCACAGGCGCGGCCTGGCCCCGGTGGCCTTCTGCATGATCCTGGCGATGGTCTGGCAGTCGCGCCGCCTCTCGAGGTCCGTGATCGCGGCCAGGAAATCCCGCACGCTGCCGTCGCCGGGTTTGGTCTTCAATTCCGCCATGCCGCCCTCCTGTCTCAGTCTGCCGACAGCCGCACCAGCGCCTCTTCGAGGGAGGCGGTGAAAACAACCTGATTCCCGCGGTTGCTTTCCCGGATGAAATCCCGAAGGGCGCGGCTGGGGTAGGCGGAGAAATCCCCCACGATGCCCAGCTGGACCTGATAGTTGGTAAACTTCTGCAGAACCTCTCCGGCCAGGCGGGTGCTCAAGTCGAAAAAGTCGGGGTGCAGCTGCGCCGCGTGGAGGACCAGGCGGCGGGCTCCGCTGCCCATCATCAGGTCCAGGGCGTCCTGGGGACCGGCGACCAGGATCCCGTCGCCGCAGGCCTCGTGGACGGTTTCTCCGCCATGGCGGTGCGTTCTGAACTCCACTGGCGGCCTTTCCCTTCTACTCCACCATCAGAAAGGCGTAGCGGTTCATCGCCTGCTCATACCCGGGCAGCACCTCGATGGGGTAGCCCACCTGGCGCACCGTGGAGAATACGTCCACCGCCATGGCCTCCGGGGTGGGCCGGGCGGCGCGGGGTTCCTTGCACTCCTCCCGGCTGCCCGCGCATTGCCGGCAGAACCCGCAGCTGTCCATGAACAGCAGGAAGGCCCGCGGGTGGCCCTTCAGGAACACGGCCCGCTCCAGCTCCAACAGCTCCCGGTTGACCTGCCGGCTCCAGTCGTGGCGCTCGTCGGGGTTCTCCAGGGCCTTGGGGAAATGGAACACGGCCGCCCGGCGGTACTCGGCGAAGAAACGGGCGCACTCGGCCACCGCGGGCACGTTCGGGGGGCAGCTGGCGTTGCGGCCGTATTCCCGGCAGCCGAACTGGCATTTCATCCGCACCCACTGGGCGACCACGATCCGGGCGGGGTCGATCCAGCGGAAATCCCGGTAACCATGCTCGACAAACAGCTCTTCCAGTTCCCGCATCGCTCTTCCTCCGCGAACGCGGCCATACTATCCCAAACCGCGCCCGGGCGCAAAGTCCCGTTGCCGGAAGCCGCGGAATCGGCGATACTGCGGCCATGAACCGCACGCGTTTTGTGGAGCACAAGGGAAAGAAGATCCTGCACGTGGACTTTTCCGGCTGCGGCAGCGCGGAGCTGGCCCCGGCCATCGAGGAAGCCAAGGCGGTGATCAAGGACCTGCCGCCCGCTTCCGCCTTCCTGCTCACGGACGTGACCAATACCGAGATGAGCAGGACCACCAGCGCGATGATCAAGGATTTCTCCAGCCACAATACGCCGCACGTGGCCGCCTCGGCCGTGGTCGGGGTGACGGGCTTGAAGAAGCTGATCTACAACACCGTGGTGGGACTCACCGGCCGGTCCATTTCCCTGTTCGACAGCCTCGAGCAGGCCAAGGACTGGCTGGCCGAGCGCTAGCCCTCCAGGGCATACAGCCTGCGCGGGCCGCCGCCGCGGGTGATTTCCCGCTCCAGGCGCATCCCCAGGCGCCGGGCCACCTTCTCCGAGGCCAGGTTCTCCGGGTGGATCAGGGCGATCAGGCGGCGCAGGCCCAGGGGCCCGAAGGCCTGGTCCCGCAGCGCGGAGGCGATTTCCGTGGCATATCCCCTGCCCCAATCCTCGGCGGCGATCACGTAGACCAGCTCGGTTTCTTCCCTCCCTTCCACCTGTTTGGGCAGCAGGCCGCAATGGCCGACCAGCCGGCCGGACGGCCTCTCCTCCACGGGCCACAGGTCGAGCTTCTCCGCTTCGGGGTTTCCGGCGTCTGCGGCGAAGCCGCGGGCCAGCTCCTCCGGATTCCGCGGCCCCCCCATGTGGCGGGTCACCTCGGGGTCCGTCCATAGCCCGACCAGGAAGGACAGGTCGGTGGGCCGCAGGGGCCGCAGGCAGAGGCGCGCCGTCTCCAGGATCAGGGCCGGCCTCCCCTCGCCCCGCCGGCGGCCTTCACATCTGCTCCAGGCCTGAGAGGAAAGTGGGGAAGGCGGGCAGCCAGCCGAGGGTCTTCCTGAGGCGGGCGTTGCTGCAGGCCAGCGAGGGCAGGTAGCGTTCTCCGCCCGGAGCGGGGGCGGCCACCCCGAGGCGGGCAGCCAGATAGCTGAAAAGCTCCCGCTGGGTCACGGGCCGGTCGTCCACGACGTTGAGGAGGCTCCGCGGCGGAGCGGCCTCAGCGGCCAGCACCACCGCGCGCGCCAGGTCGGTGGCCTGGATCAGGGACAGCAGGTCGCTCCCGTCGCCCGGCATCCGCCAGGCCCCCGAAAGGACCTGCTCGCGCCACTGCTCTTCCCTGCCCGTGCCCGGCCCATACATCAACCCGCCGCGCAGGATGCACCACTGCAGCTCCGTCTCCCGCACCAGCGACTCCATCTCCACGGCCGACTGGACTTCGGCGAAGGGCCGGGGTTCGCAGTCCTCGTCCACGATCCGCCGGCCGTTTTCGCCGTACAGCAGGGTGATGCTCTGCTGAACGTAGCGGGGCACCCCCGCCTGCCGGCAGGCCTTGAGGAGCGCCGCGGTTCCTTCGCGCCGGATGCGGTCGTTTCTCGACCAGTCGAAGGCCATCCCGGGACGGGGAACGGCGGTGGCCAGGTGCAGGACCACCTCGCAGCCGTCCACCAGGGGCGGCAGGGAATCCGCCTGCAGGATGTTGCCCAGGAAAGCCACCACGCCGGCCCGGCCGAGCGCCGCAGCCTGTTCCGGGCGCCGCACCAGGGCCTGCACGCGGTGGCCGCGCTCCTGCAGCCGGGGGATGACCCGCCTGCCCAACACGCCGGTGGATCCCACCAGGGCGACGCGCATACCGGCCCGGCTTCAGACTATCCCGGCCAGCGGCTCTTCTGCCGCGGTTCCCCGGGGCGGTACGGCCGCAGGCAGAAGGCCGACCAGGTGGAGTTGATCGACACCAGGGTGACCCACTTCAACTCCGTGCCTTCCAGCGCCTCCCAGCCCTGGTCCCGGGACAGGTCGGTCTGGGCCGAGATTCACCCCTTCCGGCAGCGGCTCCAGTTCGGCCAGGTACCCCTCGGGGGCCCCGATCACCGCCGCCCGCGCCCCCGGCTTCAGTTTCAGTTTCTTCGCCAGCTCGCTTCCGGCCATGCCTTCACCTCCTCAAAGCGGCCATTCTCCTGACGATCGCCTTGCGGATCTTGTCGTAGCTGGGGGGAGGTCCGGTGCGGATCTGCCTGCCGTCCACGAACAGGGCGTCGCTGATGCCCCACTCGGCCGCCACCTCCCGGTCGAAGGTGTCGATTTCGCGGAACACCACCGGCTCGCCCAGCTCCGCGGCGGCGCGCCTGGCCCGTTCGTAGGCCAGGTTCTGGGCGGGGCACCAGCCGTTCTTGAAGCAGGTGACGGTCACCCGGCCCGGTTCGGCGGCGGGCTTCTTTTTCTGCTTGATCCAGCGGGGCGGCACGGCATCGTCACTGAAGGGCTTCCAGAGCAGTTCCTGCATTCCGTCCCGGTCGACCCGGCGGTAGCCCTGCCTGCGGAACCAGGCGGCCCGCATGAAGAAGGGCAGGGACAGGCCCCAGACCACGAATCCCTTGGCGCCCAGGCCGCGGGCGTCCTGCTCGGCCGCGGCCAGCAGGGCCTTGCCCATGCCTTGCTTCCGGAAGTCGCCCGCGACCCTGGGCATAGCCGTGCACCCAGATGCAGTACAGGTAGTACAGGCCCTGGCCTTCCACGGCCACCTTCTCGATCGGCACGTAGTGGATCATGCCCCCGATGGTGCCGCTGTCGTCCACGGCGACCTTCACGCGCAGGCCCTGATCGCGCATCCGCTCGTACCACTTCGCCTTGTGGTCGCCGGCTTCGCGGATTTCCTCCGACCATTCCTCCAGGCACAGGAAGTAGGCCTGCTCCTGCTCGACCGGCAGATCGATCACTTTCATTGGCCGCCTCCTGTCGCGCTCCGGCGGCATTATACACCCGCGGGAGGATCGTTGGGGAGGAACAGGGTGAGCAGGGTGGCCAGCAGCGGCAGGACGACCAGCACCAGCAGGCCGGAGGCCAGGCCCGGGGCCCAGGGGAAGGCCCCGGAGAAGGCGGCGCCCAGCGGCAGGGAGAACTCGCCGATCGCCCAGGCGAAGCCCATGAGGATGCCGCTCACCGTGGAGGTCATTTCGGGCAGCAGCCGGTGGCCCATGGTGATGTTGGCCACCTGGGACAGGTTCAGCACGAAGCCGACGACGCTCAGGGCGGCGAGGGCCGGCCACAGGGCGCCGCGCCCGCCGAACCACAGCAGCAGGGCCAGGAACGGCAGGAAGGCCAGCTGCGAGACCAGGAACAGGGTGCGCGGCCGCACGCGCCGGGCGATCGACGCCGGACACCAGCGCGGAGGCGGCCGCCGCCAGCTGGTAGAAGGTGGCCGCGGAGCTGTAGGCGGCGCGCGGGAAGCCCCAGTCGGCGAAGAGCTTGGCGGCAAAGAAGCCGACGGCCACCGTGAAGCCGTAGCGCAGGATCATGATCGACAGCAGCAGGGTCAGCGGGGCCAGGCGCCCGCGCAGGACCCGCACGGCCTGGGCCAGGTCCACGGACTGGCGCGGCCCGGCGATGGTCATCTTTCCCCGGAACAGGTAGAGCAAGGCCACGGCCAGGGCCGGCAGCGCCAGCAGGGGCGAGGCCGGGTTGCCGAAGGCTTGCGTGAACAGGGAGAAGTAGGGCTGGGACAGCGAACCGCCGACGACGCCGACGGCCATGAAGATCGAGAAGGCCAGCTCGCTGCGCCCGCCGCCGGCCGCTCCGGCGATGTTGGAGCCTGCCGGGTGGAACAGGGAGATCCCGAGGCGGCCGACCACCACCAGCAGGGCCAGCAGGGCGTAGTTGCGCGTCAGGCCGATCAGGGACATGCCCACCGCGCCGACGGCCAGCCCCAGGAACACGGGCAGCTTGCCGCGCACGCGGTCCGCCCACAGCCCCATGACCGGCTGCAGGCCGTTGGCGGCCAGCGAGCTGACCGCGAAGATCATGGCCGCCCAGGCCGGGTCCAGGCCGGCGACGACCATGTAGATCGGGAAGAACAGCGAGTACAGGTCCGCGCTGAAGTGCAGCGCGCCGGCGGCCAGCGTCCGCCCGCGGTTCATGGGGCAGTCCGCCGCGGTCGGCCGGCGTCCACGAGGGCCGGCTCCGCGGGCGCCTTCATCCCGAGGGTCTGCCTGCGGGGCCTGGAGCCCTTGGAGCCGTCGCTGCGCCGGTAGGGATTGGCCTTGTGCTTCAGATACGTGCGGTACACCTGGCAGGCCTCGTAGTAGCTTTCCGGGCTGCCGTAGGAGGCCGACAGGTCGGCCCGGAACAGCTCCAGCAGCTGCGGGAACAGGGGCGAATCCATGATCTTCTCGGAGCGGAACAGGGGCAGGCTTCTTCAGCGCCCCGGGCATCATGTGGTAGCGGATCAGGAAGCACACCTCCTGGATCAGGCTCTGGGCGAAGCCCAGGCGGCGCAGGAAGCCGGCGGCCACCTCGGCCCCCAGCTCGGCGTGCCGATCGTACGGGCGCTCCTGGGTGCCGGGCGCGTCGGGCTTGCCCACGTCGTGGAGCAGAAGCGCCAGGGAAAGCACCGGGTCCGCCTGCTTGCGGTGCTTGAAGGTTTCCAGGGTGTGCTCCCAGCCGTCGCCCTCCGGGTGGTAGTCCTTCACCAGGGGGACGACCGACATTCGCGCCAGTTCCGGCCAGAAGGCCTGCACGAAGCCGCTCTCGTGCAAGCAGGGCCAGGCCCTTCTGCGGCTGCGCCCCCTCCAGCACGCCCAGCAGCAGGTCGCGCTGGTAGGCGGCCCCGGGCGAGGGGAGCGGTCCTTCCAGGCCCAGCTCCGACGCGGCGGCGCGATAGTGGTAGCGGGAAACCAGCTTGGCCGCTTCGGCCAGACGGACCAGCGGCAGGCAGGCTCCCCGGGGCGCCAGGGCGTCCTGGCGCAGGTCCGGGTACACGCCCTCCGGGTCCAGGAACACGTCCCGCTGCGGATCGTAGAGCAGCTCCTGCACCGAGAAGGGGCGGGGGGAGGGCGGGTCGTCCTCGTCGTAGCAGCGGAAGGCGTACTGCCGGCCTTCCCAGGAGACGATGGCGTCCTCGTGCCGCTCCCCGCCGTACTCCAGCTCCTCGAAGACGCCGGCCAGGCAGATCAGCGAGCAGTCGGTCAGCAGGTAGCGGGCGCCCGGGGAAGGCGGGAGGCGGAAGAAGCGGTCCAGGGCGGAGAAGCTGGCGTAGTAGACGCGATGCCCGCCCTCCTGCAGGACCGCCACGGGATCGCGCGCGCTCATGCTTTGCGGTCCGGCGACCTCAGGCGCGCGCGCGCGGGCCGATCACCTGGAAACCGGCGTAGGGCACCAGGGCCGCGGGCAGGCGCACCGAGCCGTCGGCCTGCTGGCCGTTCTCCAGCAGGGCGATCAGCGCCCGGGTGACGGCCACGGCCGTGCCGTTCAGCATGTGCACGTGCAGGTTCCGGCCTTCCTCCTTGTAGCGGATGGCCAGGCGCCGGGCCTGGTAGTCGGTGCAGTTGGAGGTGCTGGTGATCTCGCCCCAGTCTCCAGCCTCGCCGCGGCCGGGCATCCAGGCCTCCAGGTCGAACTTGCGGTAGGCCGGGCCGCCCAGCTCCCCGGCGCAGGTGTCCACCACCCGGTAGGGGATTTCCAGCCCCTGGAAGATCCTCTCCTCCAGGGCCAGCAGGTAGTCGTGCAGCGCTTCGGACTGCTCCGGGCGGCAGAAGATGAACATCTCCACCTTGGTGAACTGGTGCACCCGGTACAGCCCCTTGGAGAACTGCCCGGCGGCCCCGGCCTCGCGGCGGAAGCAATGCGACAGGCCGGCCACCTTGATGGGCAGGCTCTCGCGGTCCAGGATGCGGCCCGCGTAGTAGCCCCCGAGGGTGATCTCGGCGGTGCCGATCAGGCAGGTGCCCGTGCCCTCGATGGTGTAGATGTTGGACTCCTCCCCGCGCGGGGAGAAGCCGATGCCCTCCACCATCTCCTCCTTGGCCACGTCCGGGGTGATGGTGAGGGTGAAGCCTTCCTTCTGGAGGATGTCGAAAGCGTAGCGCACCAGGGCCAGCTCGAGAAAGGCAGCCTCGTTTTTCAGATAATAGAACTTCTGGCCGCTGACCGCCGCGGCGGTGTCGAAGTCCACCAGGTCCAGGGCCTGACCCAGCTCCAGGTGGTCCCTGGCCTGGAAGGAGAACACCGGGGGCTTGCCCCAGCGCTTCAGCTCGCGGTTGGCCTGCTCGCCCGTGCCCTCCGGGGCCAGGGGGTGGGTCAGGTTGGGCACCCGGGCCGCCTCGCGGGCCAGCTCCGCCTCCACGCCCGCCAGCGCCTGCTCCTGCGCGGCGATCTCGCCCTTGAGCGACTTGCCCTCCTCGATCAGGCGCTGCCGCTCCTCCGGGCCGACCTTGGCCTTCATGGCCTGGGCGTTGGCGTTGCGCCGGGCGCGCAGGGCCTCGCTGGAGGCCAGCAGGCGGTTGCGCTCGTCGTAGAGCGCCACCACCTTGTCCGGGTCCGCGGTGGAGTTGCGGCGGCGGGTGTTCTCCCGCACCGCCTCGAGGTTGTCCCGGATGTATTTCAGGTCGAGCATGGGATGATAGTAAGACGCCCGGGGACTTCGTGGCAATCGGGTTCCGCCTCTGCTACAATCTCGGGCGATGCGCCACGCGCTGTGCGTGTACCCCGAAACCGCGGAAGCCCTGGCCGGCGCCCCTCAGGAATTCGACCTGGAGCTGCAGAGCTTCGGCCTCCGCGGCGTGCGCTCGCCGCGGAGTGGCGGCGGCGGGCCGCCTTCTACGCCGCGCTGGCCCGCCGGCATCCGGACCGCCGCCGGCACCTGCACGGTCCGTTCCTGGACTTGAGCTACACCAGTTGGGACCACCTGATCCTGGAGGCCACCCGCCGGCGGGTGCGGGACACCCTGAAGCTGTGCCGGAGGCTGCGTCCGGAGCACCTGGTCCTGCACCTGCGCTGCCCCGCCTACTTCTGCCGCCCGGAGCGGGTGGAGAGCTGGGCGCGGGCCGCGCGGGATTTCTGGGAGCCCTGGCTGGAGCGCTTCGCCGCGCTGGGGGTGACGGTGGCGTTCGAGAACGTCGAGGAGAGCGACCCCGCCCCGGCACTGGCCCTGCTGGACTCGCTGCAGGGCTACCCCTGCGGCTTCTGCCTGGACGTGGGCCACGCCCACGCCTTCACCACCCTTCCGCCGCGAGTCTGGGTCGAGCGGCTGGGCCCGCGCATCGTGCACCTGCACGTGCACGACAACGCGGGGGACGACGACCGGCACCTGGCCCCGGGGGAGGGCAGCATCGACTTCGCGGAGCTCTACGGCGCCTTCCGGCGGCACTGCCCCCAGGCGGTGCTGTCGCTGGAGCTGGAGTGCGGCGCGGAGGGCATCCTGCGCAGCCTGGCCTGGTCGCGCGGCATGGACGCGCCCGGGCCGGCGGAGTAGAGTGGAGCGGATGTCCACCCTGTACATCGTGGCCACTCCCATCGGCAACCTGGAGGACATCACCCACCGGGCGCTGCGCGTGCTGGCCGAGGTGGACTGGGTGGCCTGCGAGGACACCCGCCAGACCCTGAAGCTGATGAGCCATTACGGCATCAAGGCCCGGCTGACCCCTTTTCATTCCTACAATCTGAAGAAGGAAACCCCGCGCCTGCTGGGGATCCTGGCCGCGGGCCAGAGCGTGGCCCTGGTCACCGACGGGGGCACCCCCGGGATTTCGGACCCCGGCTCCTACCTGGTGGCCATGGCCCGGGAGCGGGGAATCACGGTCAGCCCGGTGCCCGGCCCCTCGGCCCTGTCGGCCATGCTGAGCGTGGCCGGGTTTGCCGGCCCGGCGGTCAGCTTCGCCGGCTTCCTTTCCCCCAAAGCCGGACGGCGCCGGCGGGCGCTGCAGGAGCTGCTGGCCCGGCCCGGCGGGGTGGTGCTCTACGAGTCCCCCCACCGGATCCTGAAGCTGCTGGAGGACCTGCGCCGCCCTGGATCCGGAGCGCCGCTGCCTGCTGGGCCGCGAGATGACCAAGGTGCACGAGGAGTTCCTGGAGGGCCGTCCGGCAGAACTCTTGACGGAACTGGCCGGAAGGGCGAAACTATTGGGAGAGTTCACGGTGTTCGTGCGGCCCGATAAAAAACATCAAGTTGATCCGGAGGGCTGACGATACTTGAATGTGAAAGGAAACCCTGGATGACGATCGACCGAGTTGGACCTGTTGATCCTCTGCAGAACCTGAAGAAGGCCAAGGGTCCCGAAAAGTCCCGCAAGAGCGACGGGGAAGATACGATCCACGTTTCCGAGGAGGCCCGCTCCAAGGCGGAGGTCTACCAGGCCACCGAGCTGGCCAAGGGTGCGCCGGAAATCCGCTGGGAGCTGGTGGAGGAGATCAAGAAGCGCCTCCAGGACCCCAACTACATTTCCGACAAGGTGCTGGACGGCGTGGCGCGCCGGCTCATGGAGTACTTCGAGATCACCTGAGCATGCGGTAGCGCGCGCGTGTTGGATGAAGGCAGGCGGAGGGTCCGAAGGGGTCTTCCGCCTTTTTCTTTGCAGAAAGGACGATAGAATGCCGGATCTATCCTTCAGCGTGCCCACGGAGATCAAGTTCGGGCTGGACGTGGCCAACCGCGTGGCCGCGGTGGTGAGCGAGTACGGGGAGCGGGCCCTGCTGGTCACCGAAGCCATCCTGTACGAGGGCAAGGTGATCGACCGGATCCAGGCCCTGCTGGAGAAGAAGGGCCTGCAGTACATCGTCTACGACGAGGTGGTGCCCAACGCCACCAGCGCGGTGGTGGACGACGGGGTGAAGCTGGCCCGCGGCGCCCACGCCGACGTGGTCGTGGGCCTGGGCGGGGTGCGCACCCTGTCGGTGGGCAAATGCATCGCCATGGTCGCCGCCGGGCAGCCGGACATGGACGACTACCTGTCCGGCATGCTGCCCAAGCCGGTGAGCCTGCCGTACGTGGCCGTGCCCACGACCTGCCGCGACCCCTTCCTGCTGACCGGCGAGTACCTGGTGACCGACGCCCGGGACCGCTCGGCCAAGCTGGGGCGGGTGCCCGCCGGCCCCGCCCGCGCCGTGATCGTCGACCCCCGCCTAGCCGCCACCCTGCCGCCCAAGTTCACCGCCACGACCCTGATGGACACCTTCCTGGCCGGGGTGGAAGGGTACCTGAGCTCGCGGAACAACTTCCTGTCGGAGACCTTCTTTCTGCCCGCCCTGGCGATGATCGGCAAGACCATCGGCCCGCTGCGGGACGCCCCTGACGACCTGCGCGTGCGGATGAACGCCTCCACGGCCGGGCTGCTGGTGGCCCTGGGCCTGACGGTGAGCCGCACGGGCGTGGGGGCCGCCCTGTCCTACGCCATCAACGGCCGCTTCATGGTGCCCAAGTCCTGGGTGTCCTCGATCCTGCTGCCCCACGTGATGGAGTTCTACGCCGGGGTGGCCGCGGAGAAGCTGGCCGCCGTGGCCGGCTTCCTGGGCGAGGAGGTGTCCGCCGCGGCGCCGGTGGAAGGGGCCGCCCGGGCCGTGGAGGCCGTGCGGCGCATCCTGGGCTCCCTGGGCCTGCCCACCCGCCTGAGGGACTTCGACCTGAACCTGGACGACATGGTGGAGGCGGCCAGCACGGCCCGCGGCTTCGACATGATGAACTACCTGCCCCGCTCCATCTCCGCCGAGGACCTGTACGAGCTGCTGAAGTCGGCCTATTAGCTGCAGACCGTGATCAGCCTCCCCAAGCTGGCCAGCCTCCCGCCCCGCACCCGGCGGCGCAAGCTCGCGCTGCTGCTGCAGCAGGCCGAGCTGTCCCTGGAGCGGGGGGAGCCGCCGGCGACCGGAATACTGGCGGGGCCTGGCCCTGCTCCTGGCGGAGGACGCGAAGGCCGGCCCGGAGCTCCGCGCCCAGGCCCTGGCCCTGGAGGCCGCCACAGGGCAGCGGCTCCGCTCCCGGAGCTGCGGCGGGCCTTGAACCGGGCCCGGCACGCGCTGCTGGCCTTCCTGGGCGCCGAGCCCGCGGAATGGGACCTGCTGGACACCGGAGGAAGGCTGGACGCCAGTGCTCGCCTTACGTTGCCCCTGACCGTTTACCTGGAGGAGCTGCGCTCGCCGTTCAACGTGGGCTCGGTTTTCCGCACCGCCGAAGCCTTCGGCGTGGAGCGGATGCTGCTTTCCCCCTGGACCGCCTCGCCCCTGCACCCGCGCGCCTCCCGCACCGCCCGCGGGGCGACCGAGGTGCTGCCGTGGGAGGTGGCCCCGCTGGAGGCCCTGGCCGGCCGCGGCGGCATCGTGGCCCTGGAGCTGCAGGGCACGCCGCTTTCCGAGTTCCCCTTTCCCGCGCGGGGCGTGCTGCTGGTCGGCTCCGAGGAGCTGGGACTGAGCCCTGAGGCGCTGGCCCTGGCGGACGCCGGCCGCGTCTCCATCCCCATGGCCGGGGCCAAGCGCTCCCTGAACGTCGCGGTGGCCTGCGGGATCCTGCTGCAGGCCTGGGCCGCCCGCTTGGGCGCTTTCTAGGCCTGCGGCGGATCCGCGGCGAAGCGCACCGCGCGCCAGGGCAGGAACGAGGCGTAGCTGCGCTCCCGATAGCTCCAGACCCGCACCTGCCGGCCCATGGCCAGGCGGGCGAGCATGGGCTCGATGGTGGACAGCAGCTCCGGCGGAGCGCGGCGCTCCGAGCCCACCAGGATCGAGCGGGGCAGCAGGGCGGCCAGCTCCCGATCCGGCAGCCAGGCTTCCAGCGTCTGTCCGGCAGCCATGGCCACGCGCAGGCGGGCCTTCAGGCGCTCGCCCTCCAGCACCGGGCGGGCCTCTTCGACCCGCCCCATTGCGGCTTTCATGGTATTCACCCCCTGCAATGAAAAACGGGGGGAAGTGTCGCGGCGCTTGGCGCCCGGCCTCAGGCGGGGTTGAGCACCACCTCGTGGCTGATGGGCACGGTCTTGGAGAGCATGGCGTGGACCGCGCAGTACTTGTCCAGGGACAGGCCGATGGCCTTGTCGATCTTGTCCCGGTCAAGCGCGCCGCCCTTCAGGATGTAGCGGATATGGATGCGGGTGTAGACCTGGGGGTGCTCCTCGCGGGACTCCCCCTCCACCTCGACGGACAGGGCGTCGTAGGGCATCTGCATCTTTTTCAGCAGCGAAACCACGTCCATGCCGGTGCAGCCGCCCAGGGCGGTCAGCACCAGGGTCTTGGGGCGGGGACCCCGATCCCGGCCGCCGAACCTGGGGTCCGCGTCCACGGTCAGGCGGTGTCCGTGCAGCTCCGCGGCGAAGCTCATGTCGCCGCTCCACTCCAGGGTCGTCTTCACTGCCGGCATGGCGGACCTCCTCACCCGGAGGATTTCAGCGCTTCAGGGCGCGCTCGATCTCCGGCTGGTTGAAACCTACAATGATTTTCCCGTGGATATCAATCACGGGCACTCCCATCTGGCCGGACTTGCGCACCATCTCCTCGGCCTTGCGCTGGTCGGAGGCCACGTTGTACTCCGTGAACGGGATGTGCTTCTCGCGGAAGAAGCTCTTGGCCTTGGTGCAGAAGCCGCAGCTGGGCGTGCTGTAGAGGGTTACCGACATTTCCAACCTCCAGAGATCTGATATATAGTAAAAATACTATATTAGGCGGCATCCGTCAAGCCCCGGCGGGGCGCCGAAGGGAGCCGGGGGATCAGAAACGGGAGCTCTGCTGCTCGAAGGCGGCGGCCAGGCGCCCCTGGATGCGGTCCAGCTGCGAGTCCTCGTTGATGCCGAAATCCATCAGCACCCGCGAGTCCAGCTGGTCGTGGACGATGCGCTCGCGCTCCAGGTCGGCGATGCAGTTGGCCAGGTACACGCTGAACACCACGTCGCGGTAGTCCTCGGGGGCCTCCAGGGGCGAGTGATGGAAGCGGATGGCCGCCACCAGCTGCTCCGGGAAGTTCCACTTCTTGGCCACCAGGGCACCGACCTCGGCGTGGTTCAGTCCCATGGAGAAGCTCTCCAGCAGCTTGGTGGGGATCTCCTTCTCCTTGCAGAACTTCTTGATCCGCTCCAGCAGCTCGGGGCGCAGGCTGGCGATGATGATCTGGCCCAGGTCGTGCAGGATGCCCCCCACGTACACGTCGTCCAGGATGTCCTTGCGCTTGCGGAAGCTCTTGGCCAGGTTGTAGGCGTAGAAGGCCGTGCGGTAGGCGTGCTGCCACATGGAGCGCATCTCGTCGTACTTGGTGCCCAGGATCTTCTGGGTCCCGTGGGTGTAGAGCAGGTTGCGCAGGCCCTTCATCCCCACCAGCTTGACCGCCTCCACGATGTTGTCCACCCGTTTGGGCAGCATGAACTGGGCGGAGTTGACCAGCTTCAACAGATCCGCGGTGAGGGCGGGGTCCGTGGAGATCTGCCGGGCGATGTCGGTGAGCTCGGAGTTGGGGTCCGAGATCAGCTTCTGCAGATATATGATGTTGTCCGGGAACTGGGGCAGGCTCTCCACCTCCCGGATGATCTGCTGGGTGAGCAGATCCATTTTCTGGATGCGCACCTCGGAGAAGGGGATGGCCAGGGTGGCCACCGTCTCCCCGTTCTCCACCTCGATGTGGAAGGCGTCCTCGTCCAGCCCGATCTTCTTGAGCATCAGGATCAGGATGACGATGCCCAGGCCGGCCCCCTCCGAGGTGTCCAGGACCGTGGCGAAGGCCTCTTCCATGGAGCTGAAGGCCCGCGAGCGGGCGATGCGGTCGAAGATGCGGATCTGCTCGGTCTTGGTCATCTCCACGTTGTTGCGCACCGAGATGGCGAAGTTGCGCTCCCTGGCCTGGAAGACCACCTTGATGTACAGGCCCTGTTCCTTCTGCATCTGGAGGTAGTGCTGGATGTTCTCCAGCGTGTGCTCCTTGAAGGTCTTCATGCCCAGGGCGTAATCGGCGGGGTTGTTCAGGTCCAGGTTCTTCTCGTGGAAGTAGGCCCGCTTGGTGTTGGCTTTCTTGGCGTTGACCGCCAGCTCGCGCAGGCAGTAGGCCAGCTGGTCCTTGATCTCCACGTTGCCCAGCTCGGCCAGCAGGGCGATCAGCACCTCTTCCAGGTACTCCTCGGTCTCGTGGGGCAAGGTGAAGGTCTTGAAGGTCAGGGGTGTAGCGTTCTGGGCGGCCCTTTTAATTTGTTCGACGTCGATCTGCGGAGCCATTGAGCTGGGATGAGGATACCTTTCAGGGTTGGCGTTGTCAAGCCGCGCTGGTATAATGCGCCTCAACATGCGCCTGACGGAGTTCGACCGGCTTCTGCGCGGGGCCCTGGAGCTGGCAACGGCGACCCCGCAGGATTCCGCCTACAATGGGCTGCAGGTGGCCAACTCGCGGGGCGAGGCCGCCCGGGTGGCCTGCGCCGTGGACGTCTGCCTGGAGTCGATCCGCAGGGCCGTGGAGTGGAAGGCCGACGTGCTGTTCGTGCACCACGGCCTGTTCTGGGGCAAGCCCGTGGCCTTCACCGGCTTTCAGTACCGGCGGATCCGGGAGCTGGTCGCCGGGGACTGCGCCCTGTACGCGGTGCATCTGCCGCTGGACGCCCACTCCACCCTGGGCAACAACGCCGGGATCGCCCGGCGCCTGGGCCTGCGGGAGGTCCAGCCTTTCGGCGAGCATCGCGGGGTGAAGATCGGCTGCCGGGGGGAGCTGCCCGAGTCACTGAGCCTGGAGCGGGTGGCCTCGCTTTGCTGCGGCGCCCACGCCCCGCTGGGTCTGCTGCCCTTCGGGCCCCAGGCCATCCGCACCGTGGGCATCGTTTCCGGGGGCGCCCCCCAGGACGCCCTCCAGGCCATCGAAGAGGGGCTGGACCTGTTCATCTCGGGGGAACCCTCGCACACGATCTACCATGCCTGCCTGGAGGCGGGCATCAACGCCCTGTTCGGGGGGCACTACCTGACCGAGGTGTGGGGGGTGAAGAGCGTGGGGGAGTGGCTGACCGCGAGCACGGCCTGGAGACCTGTTTCCTGGACATTCCGACCGGATTGTAAGGAGGTACCTTTTGCGCGACGCCAAGAGCCAAGTTGCTGCCCCTGGTGCTCACCGCGGGGGTGATCGCGGTCGACCAGTTGGTGAAGTGGATCGTGACCCGGACCCTGCCGTACGGCCGCCCGGTGGAGGTGATCGGGGACTTCCTGCGCCTGGTCTACGTGCAGAACCCCAACATCGGCTTCAGCATCGGCCGCAGCCTGGGCGGCGGCGGGCGCTTCGTGCTGGCGCGTTTGCTCCCCCTGATCGTATCGGGAATCCTGCTGGTCTATTACCTGGTGGGCAAGGACATCACCCGCTTCCAGCGCTGGGTGCTGGCCGCCGTGCTGGGCGGGGGCCTGGGCAACTACGTGGACCGCATCTTCCGGCAGGGCGAGGTGGTGGACTTCATCGACGTGAAGTTCTACGGGATCCTGGGCATGCAGCGCTGGCCGACCTTCAACCTGGCCGACTCCACCCTGGTGGTGGGCGGCATCCTGCTGCTGGCCAGCTTCCTGTTCACCCGGGAGAAGAAGAGCGAATGAACAAGAAGCTCAACACCGCGCTGTTCATGCTGGCGGCCACGATCTTCAACCTGGTGCTGCTTTTCGTGCTGATCCTGCTGGCCATGCTGGCCCTCTCGGCCATCTTCGGGGACCGCCTGGGCCCGAGCCTGATGTCCATCCTGCTGATCGTGGTCTTCCTGGCCGCGATGGTGGGCTCCTTCCTGATCTACAACCAGGTGGTCAAGCTCATCACCCGCAAGATCGACATGGAGAAGTATTTCCTGCCGCTGTTCAAGCGGCGAGCTCCGAGGAAAGATGGGCCGCAGTCCTGAGCCGGATCAATATCCGTCGGACGCTGGCGATGTTCTGGTCTTTCTTGTACAGCTCGCTGTAGACGAAGCCGCGGTTTTTCAGATTGTCCTTGACGGCCTGGGGGAAGGGCATGTTGCGCCAGAAGATGCCCCGCACCTCCCGGTCCAGCTTCTGCGTGCCTTGAGACTCCTTGGTGATCCACAGCACGTAGTCGCGGATGAAGAAGTCCTTCACGTCGCCCCGCTGCTTCTGCTCGTCGAACCACTGGTAGTACTTGCCGGTGATGCCCTCTTCCATCCAGTAGTGCTGGGCCTTCTCCTTGGCCACCTGCCAGCGCAGGTCGGCCAGGGCGGCGAGCACCGCGTAGTCCAGGTCCTTGGGGAACATGGGGATGGCGATGCGCCCGCGGCTGGAGGCGCGGTTGAAGCGCTCGAAGGGCTCCCAGCAGATGCCGGTCTCCCCGTAGTTGGGCAGCAGCAGCACGTGCGGCACGATGCGGTTGGTCTGGCCCTTGAAGGTGCGCTCGAACAGGCTGATGTCCAGGGCCTCCACGCGGGCCATGGCATTGATCACGTTTTCGCGGGTGGCGATCTCCTTGATATTGGGCCGGAAGTACTGCTTGGCCAGGATGGGGAAGTGATTGCCCTGGCGGCCCACGCACATTTTGGACATCTGCTTCAGGGAGCCGAACTCGGCCATCACGGAGGCCCGGTCCACGGACACGGCCGGCCCCTCCCCGTTGGTCTTCTCCTCCAGCTCCCGCAGCTCCTTGTCGATGCCTTCCACCGTGGAGTAGCTCTCGCGCACCTCGCGGTCCAGGTTGGAAAGGCTGCGCAGGATGTTCTGGACCTGGACCAGGGACTCCCGCTGCTCCGCGCTGAAGGCGTCCTTCAGGCCGCCGAACTCCTCCCGGGTCTGGTGGCGCAGGATGGCCTGCACGCAGGCCGAAAGGCTGCCCTCGGCCTGCTCCAGCTGGCGCACCTTGTTGGCCAGCAGGCTAAGCTCGGCCTGGCGCTGCCCGCGACGTTTCTCGATGATTTCGCGGGTCTTGGAGCCGGCGTCCTGTTTGGCGCGCTTGACCTCGTCGGTGGCCGAGGGGTTCACCGACCCCTGGGCGATCTTCAGCAGCCACTCATCCTGGTAGTGCACCGGCTCGCCGGTGCGGTTTTCCAGCTTCAGGCGGCAGAGCATCGCCCGCTGCTCCTCGGAGAGCAGGCTCGGGGACAGGATGCCGAAGCGCAGCAGCAGGCGCTGGTGCACGGGCATGCTGGCGCCGATCCTGCCGGCGATCTGGGTGGCCATTTCCCAGTAGGCGGTGGCCAGGCGGGCCCGCAGCACCGACTTGGTCTGGGGGTCTTCGGTGGCGGCGAACTGGGTGAGCAGCTCGTGCACGCGCTTGCCCTGCTCGCCCTGCTCGCCGAGAAGCTTCTTGTAGTAGTTCTTGTCCTGGAAGAAGGGCTTGGGCGCTTCCTCCAGCTTGGTCTGGAACTCGAAGGTCTTGCGGCTGGTGTCGACTTTTTCGGCCTGCTGCTTCTCGACCGCAGGCCCGTCCTGGAAAAGCTGCGGGAATTCCGGCTTCGCCTGCGGTCCAGCCGCGGCGATCCCCATGAGATCGGCTATCTCAGGGTCCAGCTGCCCGGCGCCAAATTCCTTGCTCATCTGCTCGGTAGTGGAGGCGACGGGAATCGAACCCACGACCTCCTGAATGCCATTCAGGCGCTCTAGCCAACTGAGCTACGCCCCCCGAACGACCTGAATGATAGTAAGGCCCCGCCCATTTGTCAACCCGTAGCCCGAGCTGCTATACTGACTGCTCAAATATGACCCCCAAGCAACGCCTGGCCGCCGCCCTGGCCCACGAGGAGCCGGACCGCTGCCCGCTGGACCTGTGGATCACCCCTGAGGTGGAAGCCGCCCTGAAGCGCGAGCGCGGCATCGAGGACCCCTTCGAGCTGCGCGCGGCGCTGGGACACGACCTGCTGATGAAGATCGTGGGCCAGGTGGCCTCCTTCTACATGTCCGACGAGGCGCAGTACGTGGACGCCTGGGGCATCCTGTGGCGGCGCGTGGACTTCCCGGGAGGGCAGGGCAGCTACACCGAGATGGTCGGCCACCCCCTGGCCGGCGAGGATGCGCGGCTGGCCTCCTACCGACCGCCGGATCCCCACGAGCCCACCCAGTACGCCGGCGTGGCGGAACTGGTGGCGCGCTGGGGCCGGACCCACGCCATCGTCGGCGGGGTGCTGGGTTCGGCCTTCGAGGGCCCCTGGTACCTGCGCGGCATGGACCAGTTCCTGACCGACATGCTGCTGAACAAGGACTACGCCCACGCGCTCACCGACCTGGTGGCCGACTGGAACCTGGTCGCCGGCCTGAAGCTGGTGGAACTGGGCTGCGACCTCATCCTGGCCGGCGACGACGTGGGGGTGCAGGACCGAATGCTCATCTCCCCCGAGCTGTTCCGGGAGTTCGTGAAGCCGCGCTACGGGCGGCTGTTCGGGGCCTACAAGAAGGCCAACCCGGGCTTGAAGATCGCCACCCACATCTGCGGCTACATCGAACCGATCCTGGACGACCTGGTGGAAACCGGGGTGGACATCCTCAACCCCGTGCAGCCGCTGGCCATGGACCCCGCGCGCCTGAAGAAGCGCTACGGCAAACACTTGAGCTTCTGGGGCGCGGTGGACGACCAGAAGGTGCTGCCGCTGGGCAGCCCCGAGGAAGTGGAGGCGGAGGTGCGCCTGCGCCTGAGGCAGCTGGCTCCGGGCGGAGGCTACATCCTGTGCTCCTCGCACAACGTGCAGCCCGGCACTCCCATGGCCAACATCCGGGCCTTCTACCGGGCGGCCGAGAAATACCGCACTTACCCCATCGCCCTTTGAGCGGGGAGGAGGATCATGGAAGTCCAGACCGTATACTTCGAGAAGCCGGGACCGCAGAACACCGCCGAGGCCCTGCGCATCGCGCGCCGCCGGGCGGAGGAGTTGGGCATCCGGCAGGTGGTGCTGGCCTCCTCGCACGGCAGCACGGCCCTGGCCGCCGCCGAAGCCTTCCGGGGCGCGAATATCGAGCTGATCGCCGTGTCCATCTCCGCCGCTTTCGGCCCGGAGGGCTGGACCATGAACCCGGAGGAGCGCCGCCGGGTGGAGGCCCAGGGGGTGCGCCTGCTCACCGTCCAGCACGGCCTGGCCGACGGGGTGGCCGAGGGCTTTTTCGGCGGCGTTACGCCGGGCACGGTGATGGCCGAGACCCTGCGCCGCTTCTCCCAAGGACTGAAAGTGGCCGTGGAGGTGTCGATCATGGCCGCGGAGGCCGGCTGGATCCAGATCGGGCGGGAGGTGGTGGCCCTGGGCGGCACCGACGAGGGGGCAGACACGGCCGTGGTATTGCGGCCCGCCTTCGCCCGCAAGATCAAGGAGCTGGCCGTCTGCGAGCTGCTCTGCAAACCGCGACTGCCGTAAGCTCCTAATCTGCCGTAAAGCCGCGGGCTTCCCAGCCGGCCCGGCGGTGACCGGGGTCGGCGGCCAGGGCCTCCTGAAAGTGGCGCCGGGCGCGCACGCGCTGGCCCTGACCCTTCAGGGCCAACCCGGCCAGATAGTGGTTTTCGGCCGGCTCTCCCCGTCCCTGCTCCAGACCCTTCCGGGCCCAGTCCAGCAGGCCGTCCAGCAGCTTGCCCGCCGGTCCGCGCTGTCCGAGCTTCTGCAGGGCCCGGGCCTGGTAGTAGCTCAAGGAGCTCCAGGCCGGCCGCTTTTCGCGAGCCGCCTGCTGCCAGGCCCGACGGGCGCCGTTCTTGTCCCCTGCGCGCTCCAGGGCCAGGCCGACCCGGTACAGCGCCTCGGCATTGGCCTTGTGGTACGGCTCTCCCACCCCGATGTTCCGCGGGTACTTCAGAGTCTCCCGGTAGGCGGCGGCGGCCTCCTTGAACCTCTTTTCCCGCTCAAGCTGCATCCCGCTGCCGATCCAGGCGTCCACGTACAGCAGGCGCACGCCCTTGTATATCTCCCAGGGATAGAACCAGCCCTCGCCCAGGATCTTGAGCGTCCGCTCGAAGTCCCCGCAGTCCGCGTGGAACATGGCCACGCGCTCCGCGATCACGTCGTGGGCCAGCAGGTCCGCGGGCAGGCCGGCCCACAGCGCGCGCCGCTCCTCGGCCAGGCCGCAGTCCACCAGGATGCAGTCCAGCTCGTAGTACAGCTTGTAGTCCTGGGGTGCGGCGGCGATCGCGGCGCGGTAACGGGCAATGGCCCGGTCCGGGTCGCGCTGGACCTTCCAGTAGGCACGGCCCAGGTTGCGATGCAGCACGGCCAGGCTCTTCTGGCGGGGCAGGGCCTGTTCCCAAAGCCGGACGGCTTCCTCCACGCGGCCCTTGGAGCAGAGCAGGTTGCCCAGGTAATAGCCCGCCCGGCCGTCGCGGGAATCCAGCTCAAGAGCCCGCCGCAGGATGAGCTCGGATTCCAGGCGGTGGGGGAACACGAAGGCCGGATCCGCCTCGGCCGCCCGCTGAAACCAGGAGCGGGCCTCCTTGCGGCCCGTCTTTTCCAGGTAATAGGCCAGGTGGTAGCAGGCCATGGCGTCGGCCTTCCCCTTGGGGCAGCGGGAGGCGTAGAAGGAGAGCAGCTCGCCGGCCTCCGCGTACAGCCCGAAGCGGGCGTAGTCGCAGGCCAGCTCCAGGTAGGACTGGGCTTCTCCCCGCAGGGTGGCGGCCAGCCGCTCGGCGGCCTTCCCCGCGCGGTCCGCCAGGAACCAGGCCTCGGCCAGGGAAAGGAAATGCAGCGGGTCGCGGGCCAGCACCTCCTCCACGACCTCCCGGGCCCGCGCCGGCTGGCCGTGAGCGCGCAGCGCGCAGGCCAGGAAGGCGGCGGCGTCCTGGTTCCAGGGGAACTGCCTCGCGCACTTCTCCAGCTGCTCCAGGGCCTGGTCGAGCTCGCCCTGTCCCAGGTACAGCCCGCCCAGCAGGAACGAAGCCCCGGCGCGGAAGGGCCGGCTGCGCAGCACCGCCCTTAGCTCCTCCATGGCTTCCGCGAAGCTCTCTTGCGCAAGGTGGCAGGAGGCCAGGTAGAAGCGCGCGGCCTCGTTGGCCGGGTCGTCCAGGAGCACCGCCTGGAAGTGCTCGCGGGCGCGGTCGTACCGGCCCTGGCGCAGGGCCAGCACCCCCTGGCCGATCAGGGCGGGGGAGAAGCCCGGCTCGGTTTTCAGGGCGCTCGTGTAGCGCTCCGCCGCCCGCGGGAAGTCCCCCAGCTTCTCGTAGTCCCGCCCGTTCAGCCACTGCTCCTCGGCGCGCTGGCCGGGCCGCGTGGGCTCGATTTTCAGGTACCCCTTCACCGGGCGCTCCGGCTCCCGGCGGCTTCGCCGCAGCCAGCGGGCCAGGACCTGTCCGGCGGGATCGCTCAACAGGACCTCCAGGTCCTGGCCGGCCCTAAGGCCCGGCAGGCGCAGCTCCAGCACCTGCGGGGAGGCGGGATCCAGGCGCAGCGTGCTCTGCCACAGCGGCTGCCCGGCCTGGCGCACGGAGAGGCGCGCCCCCTCGTGCACCCGGGTGACCTGCACGCCCAGGCGCGCGGCGCCCTTGGACTGGCTCCAGGAGAGGGCCGCCTCGCGGTTGGCGAACACCGGGGCGCCGATGCGGGTGACCGGGTACCAGAGCTCCCGCCAGGACTCCTCCGAGCAGGGGGAGAGGATTTCCCAGATGCCCATGGTGGGGAAGCGCCCGCTCTGCATCTCGGCGTAGGGGCCGTCCTCGTCGGTCAGGCGCCCCTCCCAGATGCCCCCGTCGTCGCTCGAGCCCCAGGTGAAGAACTTGGTGCCGCGGGCCTCGGTGCGGTCGGCCACGTTGACCATCCCCTTGCCCAGGTCGTGGTTGTACCAGCCCACGAACTCCTGGCGCGGGTTCAGGCAGAACATGTCCTGGGCCTCCACGTGGCTGCGGTCCCAGTGGATGTCCACCCCGGCGTGCACCGGGAAGCTCATCACGTCCTTCAGGGTGAACACCTTGGTGGCGGTGGTGATGTACTCCATGCCCTTGCCCACCGGCGCGGCGGAGTTGGCCCAGAACCAGTAGCGGTTGGGCAGCTGGGTGCGGTTGCACAACCGCATCTCGGTCTGGAAGCAGGCCCGCCCGGGGTGCAGGGTCACCGCCACGCTCCAACGCATGCGCGAAACCCGTTCGAGGTCGCCGAACAGCAGGCTCCAGCTGCCGTCGGGGTTGGAGCGCACGGCGCAGTCCACCGGGGAGGAGCTGGTCACCGTGTGGCCGTTGGGGAAGTTCCATTCGATGCCCCCGGACACCCAGGCCCCGCGGATGCCGATGCGCGCCCACTTCAGCACGTGGTTGTGATAGATGGCCTCCTCCCCCGTGCTCTTGTTGAACAGAAAAGCCAAGCGGCCCCCCAGCTCCGGCAGGACGCCCAGCTTCAGGTACTCGTTCTCCAGGTAGAAGATGCGCCACTTCCGCTCCGCCTGGCGGTTGTACAGCGTCTCCTGCAGCGGGTAGGGGTAGATGATGGAGCTGCCCGGGTGGATGGGGTTGCGCCTGCCCATCAGCAGCGGCGGGTTGGGGTCCTCCGGCCCGCGTTCGTAGGTGGGGATGGAAATCGTGTCTTCCCAGGCTTTGACCATGGCGCCTCCCGATTTAGGCCAGCATAGGGCGGCCCCGAGCGAGGCGTCAAGGAACGGTCCCGGGCCCGGCGGAGCTAGGAGATGGCGGTTTCCAGGGCCAGCTCCATCATGGCCGTGTAGCCCTGCTGGCGCTCCTCGGTGGTGGCCGTGGCGCCCGTGACCAGGCTGTCGCTGGCCGTCAGGATGGCCAGGGCCTGGGCGCCGAAGCCGGCGGCCACGGTGTACAGCGCGGCGCTCTCCATCTCGGCGGCCAGCACCCCGTAGCGGGCCCACAGCTTCCAGGAGTCCGGGTCGTCGGAGTAGAAGGTGTCGCTGGTGAGCACGGTGCCGACGCGCACCGCGATCCGCCGGTCCTGGGCGAGCTGCCAGGCCCTGTGGAGCAGCTCGAAGGAGGCGGCCGGGGCGAAGTCGGCGCCGCCGAAGCGCAGACGGTTGACCGCCGAATCGGTGCCGGCCGCCTGGGCCAGCAGCACGTCGCCCAGGCGGATCCCCTCCTGCATGGCCCCGCAGGTGCCGATGCGGATCAGGCGCCGGGCCCCGTAGTCGTGGAGGAGCTCGTGGGCGTAGATGGAGATCGAGGGGATGCCCATGCCCGTGCCCTGCACCGAAACCCGGCGGCCCTTGTAGGTCCCGGTGTAGCCGAGCATGCCGCGCACCCGGCTGTGGCAGGCCGCGCCTTCCAGGTATTTCTCCGCCACGAACTGGGCCCGCAGGGGATCGCCGGGCAGCAGGACGGCCTCCGCGATCTGGCCGGGCTGGGCGCCGATGTGGATGCTCATGGCTAGCCAGGATAGCAGATGCGCCGCCGGAAGGCCACTCGCCCGCCTCAGGAGGCGGCCTTCTGGGCGATCAGGCTTTCCACGCGCCGCAGCAGGGAACCGGCGTCGACCGGCTTGCAGGAATAGTCGACCACCGCAAAGAAGGCGCTCAGCCGGCGCCTGGCCATTTCCAGCTCCTCGGCTTCCAGGCCGGAGAGAAACAGGATCACCGTGTCGCGCGCCTGGCGGTTGCGGCCCAGCTCCACCAGCATGTCGTCGCCGCGCATACCCGGCAGGTTGATGTCCACAATGCACAGGTCGTAGGCCGCGCCGGCCGCCACCGAGGCCAGGAACTGGCCGGCGTCGGCGAAGCTCTCGGCCTGCAGGCCGATCGTGGACAGCATGGCCGCCACCGATTCCCGGACCTCGGTTTCGTCCTCGATAATTGCCAGTCGTCCGTTCATAGGCTCCTCAGGCTTACCTCGACTTCCGTCCCTTTCAGCGGCTCGGAACGGACCTTCAGGTTGCCGCCGTATTTTCTGACCTTGTCCACCACGTAGACCATGCCGAAGCCGGCTCCCCCCTCCTTGGTGGTGTTGCCCACCCGCCACCGCTCGCAGTCCAGGCAGCCCTGGCCGGCGTTCAGGCAGCGCTGGCAGGCCTCCATGCCGATGCCGTTGTCCCGGAACAGGACGGTGACCGAGCCCTCGAGCTGGGAGGCGCCGACGTAGAGCTCCCCGTAGTGCCTGTTGTCGCTCTTGCGCCTCTCCAGTATCGCCTCCCAGGAGTTGCGGATGATGTTCTCGAAGATCTGCGAGCACTCGTTGACGTTGCAGCGCAGCCGCACCTCCCCGGGGAACTCGAAGCGGACGGTGACGTTGTGCTTGAAATCCCGGATGGTGTTGAACAGCTCGACGATGGATTCCAGCAGGCGGTTGACCTCGACCACCCGCAGCTCCGTGTCGTTGAGGGCCCGCGTGGCCAGCAGGATGTTGTCGATCCTCCGGCTCAGGGTCTTGACCCCCTCCCGGATCTTGCGGGAGTAGCCGACCAGCTGCTCCTCGCCCAACTGGCTGCTGGCCTTCTCCATCAGGTAGCTGTAGTTCTCCAGCCCCTGGGTGACGCCCTTGAAGTTGTGCACCAGCCCGGTGACGTTCTGCCCGACCTGCACGAAGCTTTTGTGGGTCTCCATGGACTTCTGCAGCTTGCGGTTCTCCGACAGCAGCTCCTTGATCTCCTCGGAGAAGATGGCGCCGAAGACCAGCAGCAGGCCGAGGGAGCCGACCAAATGGCCGACTATCTTGTATAAGCTCGAAGTGCTCGTCTCAGCAGATCAGGGAGATGACGCCCGGATGACACTACTACAAGCAGAAGCAGAACGATCTTGATCAGTGAATTTGTCCTTGAGCAGGTTGTACTGCGATGCCAGCAGGACACCAATAACGATAAAAATCTGCCCGTTAGGTCCTGCAGAGCTGTTCCAGATGATCGTCGAATATTCCATAGGCGAAAGAAAGAGCAGCAACTTGAAGGATTCGGAATAGCTTATGTGTTGATCCGGATGGAAAGGCAGGAAAGACATACCGATGATCAGGAAAAGCCACACATTTGGATGAGTAAGTATGGCTGATAGGCTGTACTTCTCGATGAAAGGTACCTCGAGTAACAAAGTTGAGAATGATGACTGCAATAGCTAGCGGCGGATACGATGACTCCTATCCGCCGCTGGATTCTGAATTCTCTCATTCCTCAGGGGGTGGAGCGTGCCAGGTGTTGATCATTCCGTCCTCCACCGTCAGGATGCTGTCCAGCAGGTCGCTGCCCGGAAGCGCCTCGGCCAGGGCCTTCAGCTCCGCCCGCGGGATGGTGAAGTCCAGCCCGCTGGGGTGCTCCACCGGTTCCTCGATCCAGTGGGAGAAGGTCTTCATCCCCAGGATGTACTTGGCCTTGTCGATGACCTGGGCGTCCCCGCCGGCCTGGTACAGGGGCGCGAAGTAGGGTTCGATGCGCGCCAGGCTTCCGTCCTGGTCGCTGGGCCGGGTATCGAAGGGCGAGCCGCCGCGGACCTCCACCACGAACAGGGTCACCAGCATCACGGCCAGGCGGTCGGGGTTTCTGCACCGCGCCGCGTAGGGAATGGCCGCGATGTACTTGGCCACCGGCAGCCTGGCTAGGGTCCTCGCTTCCTGCTCGGACAGCGCCAGCCCCTTTTCCACGTAGCCCACAATCCGCTGCCAAACGGCTTCGTAGGTGGCCGTCAGGGGTCCGTTCACTCTGGTCTCGTTCATCCTTGCCTCCCGCGATTGAGTAAATTTCTCCTGCCGTAAAGGCAGAAGCTCGATAGTAGGGGATGCAAGATCCATACCAACTTGCCTGCCGGACCGATACGGGCTCACCCATGATAGGAAAGGCGGCTTTTCATGTCAAATGCCCTGAATCCGTGAAGCCGCGCCCTGCGCGGCGGCCGAAAAGCCTCACAAAAAATGTCCCAATCCAGGCAGCCATTGGACAAGTCTTGTAGGCTTCGCTATGGTATCCGGGATGGCCAAAGAGGACAACCTCCATCCCTGCGTCCTGCTGGTGGACGACGAGGAGTACGTCCTGGATAGCTGGAAGGCCCTGTTGGAAGCCAACGGCCTGGCTAACGTGCTCACCTGCTCCGACAGCCGGAAGGTGCTGGAGACGATCGGCCGCGGCCAGGTGGAGGTGGTCGTCCTGGACCTGATCATGCCTCACCTGCCCGGCACCGAGCTTCTTTCGGAGATCCGCAAGGCTTACCCGGACATCCCGACGATCGTGGTCACGGGGAGGGACGAGGTCTCCCTGGCCGTGGAGTGCATGAAGCTGGGGGCCTTCGACTACCTGGTCAAGACCGTGGAGGAGAGCCGGTTCGTCAACGGCATCCGCAAGGCCTTCGAGTTCCGGGAGCTGCACCGCGAGCACGACCTGCTGAAGAACCAGTTCTTCGACCGGCGGCTGAAGCATCCGGAAGCCTTCGCGGCGGTGCTGACCCGCAGCCAGGCCATGCTCTCCGTGTTTCTCTACCTCGAGGCCATCGCCGCCTCCAGCCAGCCGGTCCTGATCACGGGGGAAACGGGAACGGGCAAGGACCTGCTGGCCCTGGTGGTGCACAACCTTTCCGGGCGCGAGGGCGCCTTCCTGGCCGCCAATGTGGCCGGTTTCGACGATTCCTTGTTCTCCGACACCCTGTTCGGGCACAAGAAAGGGGCCTTCACCGGGGCGGTCCAGGACCGCAAGGGCCTGGTGGAGCAGGCCGCGGAGGGAACCCTGTTCCTGGACGAGATCGGGGAGCTCAGCGTCGCCTCCCAGGTCAAGCTGCTGCGCCTGCTGGAGGCCCGCGAGTACTTCCCCATCGGTTCGGACAGCGTGAAACGCTCCAGCGCCCGGGTCGTACTGGCCACCAATCGGGACCTTCCGGCCCTGGTTGGCGAAGGAGGCTTCCGCAAGGACCTCTACTACCGCCTGTCCACGCACCGGCTGGAGATTCCCCCCCTGCGGGCGCGCAAGGAGGACATCCCGCTCCTGGCGGACCACTTCCTGGCCCAGGCGGCGGCGGAGCTGGGCAAGAAGCCGCCCACCCCGCCGCCCCAGCTCTATACGCTGCTGGCCACCTACGATTTCCCCGGCAATATCCGGGAGCTGAAGTCCATGATCTATGACGCGGTGAGCCGGCACCGGGGCGGCGTGCTCTCCCTGGAACTGTTCCGCGAAAGAATCGGCCCTGCCGCCGGCCCTCCCGTCGCAGCCGGCGGAAACGCCGTTGGCCTTCGCCGACCGCCTGCCGACCCTGGAGCAGGGCGTGCAGATGCTGATCGACGAAGCCCTGCAGCGCTCCCAGGGCAACCAGAGCATCGCGGCGCAGCTGCTCGGACTGAGCCAGCAGGCCCTGAGCAAGAGACTCTCCCGCAAAAAGAAGGACTCCTCCAGCGTCTGAGCAGGCGCTGGCACGATTCTTGCATTTCTCTTCACAGTGAATCTCAAACGCTGCCTGGAGCAGCACGCGCGCTGGATCGGCACCCTGGCCGAGGCTCTCCGCCTCCATTGCCGGGGAAAGGGACCTGCGGGACATCGCTGGAGGAAACGCTGCGAGGATTGGCGGAGAGCCTGGCTTTTCCTTTCGGCGGCGTCAGCCTGGTGGACGGGGAGAAGGGAGCGGAAGTGCGTGGCCTGCCTGCATACCCGCGACCCGCTGGCTGGCCTCGTGGCTCGAGCTGGACCGGCGGAACGGCCATGCCGGGCGGCTGGAGCCGGCGGGTCGGACTCCCTGCCGGCCGGCCAGGTCGCGCAACTGGCCACCCTGGACCTGGAGACGTTTTCGAGAGCCAGGGTCGCGGGGTTGAATGGCGTGGTCCTGCTTCCCCTGGCCGCGGGGGCCCAGCGCCTGGGCACGCTGTTCATGCTGTTCCCGGAGCCGATTTCCCTGGAGCCGGGGCAGCGCGGCTTCCTCGCCGCGCTGGCCGCGCAGCTCGGCCTGGCGGTCCGCCAGCGGGACCTGCGCCCGCGAGCTGCAGGCTTCCCGGCGGACCATGATGGAGCAGGAGCGGCTGAAGGCCATGGGGCAGATGGCCAGCGGCATCGTGCACGACATCAACAACACCCTGGCCCCGATCGCCCTGTATTCCGCGGCCCTGCTGGAAGGCGAGAGCGGGCTGAGCGAGCGGGCCCGCGGCTACCTCCAGACGATACGCCAGGCCGCCAGGGACATCGAGGCCACCACCTTGCGGATGCGCGAGTTCTACCGCAAGCGGGAGGAGAGCGCCGCGCTGCAGCCGATCGACCTGCGGGAGCTGCTGGACCAGGTCGTGGAGCTGACCCGCCCCCGCTGGGCGGACATGCCCAACCGCCACGGCCTGGTCGTGGACCTGCGGCTGGAGGCCCCGGAGGCGATCCCCCCGCTGGCCGGCGTGCCCGGGGAAATCCGCGAGGCGCTGATGAACCTGGTGTTCAACGCGGTGGACGCCCTGCCGCGGGGGGGGAGCATCCGCCTGCGGGCCGCGGTCCAGGAGTCTTTCCTCGTGATCGAGGTGGCCGATACGGGCCTGGGCATGGACGAGGAGCAGAAGGAGCGCTGCCTGGAGCCGTTCTACACGACCAAGGGGGCCAACGGCACCGGGCTGGGGTTGGCCATGGTGTACGGAGTCATGCAGCGCCACGGAGGGGACATCCGCATTGAAAGCTCGCCGGGCAAGGGGACGACCGTGCGCCTGCTTTTCCCCCGCCGGACCCTGGAGGCGGCGCCGGAAGCCGCCAGCCGGACCCCCACCGGCCGGGAGGAGCTGCGCATCCTGTTCATCGACGACGAGCCGATGGTGCTGAGCACGATGCAGGAGCTGCTGCAGGCGGGCGGCCATCAGGTCACCGGCCTGCGCAGCGGGGAGGAGGGGGTCCGCAGGTTTCGGGCCGAACAGGTGGAGGGCCGCGGCTACGACGTGGTGGTCACCGACCTGTCCATGCCCAACATGGACGGGCTCCAGGTCGCCAGGGAGATCAAGCAGGCTTCTCCTCGCACCCCGGTGATCCTGCTCTCCGGCTGGGGCAGCTTCTCCGATGGCGGGGAGAAGCCGGAGTGGGTGGACCAGGTGATCTCCAAGCCCCCGGACATGAACCACTTGCGGGCCGCGCTGCGCCGCCTCGCCGCGCCCGCCGGGTAGGCGCGGTGCGCTCTTGCATCGGCCGGGTATCCATTGATAATGAAGCCATGGACGCAGGCCGCTTCCTCGCCATTCTCCTCCTGCTGGCCGCCCTGACTCCCCTGCCGGCCCAGGTCACCTACGTTCCGGATTCCCCCGAGGTGCTGGCCCTGAAGAGCCTGTACCTGCAGGCGGGCCAGGCCTTCCCGTCGGCGGGCTTCCCGCTGTCCGAGCACTCCCTGGCCGGCTTCGCCCGCCGCCTGGCCGTACTGGCCGAAGAGCCGGCGCTCCGGCAGGAGGCCGAGGCCTACCTGCTGGACCTCGGCTATGCGGAAGGGGTCACGGAGCTGGCCTTCGTCAACCGCGTCACCCTGGAGGGCTATGCCCGCATCGGCAGCTATCCTTCCCCGGGCAGCCTGCCGGAGTACCTGGAGCGCGCCCCGCTGTGGAAGCTGGGCATGTCCTGGGCCCGCCTGGACAAGGCGGCCTTCTTCATCGAGCCCTTCCTGCGCCGGGAGTATGCCTCCGGCTTGTCGTACTGGAACCTGCCCGGCTCGCTGGAGGGCAACCCGGTGGCGCTGGAGAACGACCAGCTGGGCAAGGGCTTCGTCTGGTACAACGCGGGGCCGCTGGAGATCGAGCTGGGCCGCGACCAGGTGCATTTTGGCCCGCTGCGCACAGCCCTGCTGCCCTCCTCCCGCCTGCCCTTCCTGGACCTGCTGCGCCTGGTGCTGCCCGTGGGCCGGCTGACCATGGACCTGATGATCAGCAGTCTTCAGAACCGGCAAGGCGTCGGGGATCTGGCGGGGCTGCCTGCCGAAATCACCTTCGAGCAAAACATCATCTTCGCCAACCTGCACCGCTTCGAGTACGACTTCGGCCGCGTGCGCGCGGCGGTCACCGGCCTGGGCATCTTCGTGCGGCCGAACAATGCCTTCGCCCTGGCCGACTTCTTCCCGGTCACCAGCTGGCACGCCACGCAGTACCGGCCGTTCAACCTGAGCCTGGTCTTCGACCTGGAGGCCGCCCTGTTCCCGGGCTTCCGGGTGATGGCCCAGTTCGGCTTCGACGACGTGAACGCCGCCGACCTGTTCGGCGTGGGCGACGCCCCCATTCCGACCATACCCGGGGCCATCGCCGGCTTCGAGTACCAGCGCGCGCCTGGCCAGCGGCAGGCTTGGAGCTGTACGGGGAGCTGGGCTACACCCACTACCTGTGGGGCAACTTCGACGACGAGAGCGACGCCCGCCTGGCCCGGGCCATCTACCGGTTGTATCTGGATCACGGCACCCGGCTCCTGCCCTTGACCTCCCCGTACGGGCCGGGGGCGATCTGGACCAACCTGGAGGCCGCCTGGCGCTGGCCGCGCGGCCTTTATACCAGCCTGTTCGCGGAGCTGCTGTTCACCAACCCGAACGTGGACCTGGGGAGTATCGACTACTACGCAAATGACCCCGCGCTCAACGCCCTGGCCAACAAGACCGGCACCCTGAAGCTGGGCCTCCAGGCCCGCTTCCGGCCCTGGAAGTGGCTGGAGCTGTACTCGCGCCCGGTCCTGAGCATCCAGCCCGGCGGCCCCTCCCTGGAGGTGACCCTGGGCGGGACGGCGACTTCCGACTGGCGCAGGAACGTCGGAGCAGGCCGGGCAGGCCGCTAAACCCCTCTTTTACCCCGCCTCCACCCCCGAGGGCACTTTTTGCGCCCATCGTTGTTATATTCAACATAGCCCTGGCCACGAGGAGGAAGCTTTGAACGTGATCGAGCTGGAGAACGTGAAGAAGGACTATCCGCTGGGGGCGACGACCGTGCACGCGCTGCGGGGCGTCAGCCTGGCGATCAAGGAGGGGGATTTCATTTCGATCGTCGGCCCTTCCGGCAGCGGCAAGACCACCCTGCTGAACATCATCGGCTGCATCGACAACGCCACGGAAGGCTCGGTGAAGATCCACGGCAAGGAGGTGACCACCCACTCCGACCGCCGCCTGACCGACCTGCGCCTGCACACCATCGGTTTCATCTTCCAGACCTTCAACCTGATCCCGGTGCTCAGCGCCCGCGAGAACGTGGAGTTCCCCCTGCTGCTGATGAAGAAGGAGAACCTCACGAACAAGGAGATCCGCCGCAGGGCGGAGAAGCTGCTGGAGGAGGTGGGCTTGAAGGAGCAGATGAACCAGAAGCCCTTCGAGCTGTCCGGCGGCCAGCGCCAGCGGGTGGCCATCGCCCGCGCCCTGGTCACCAAGCCGGCCATCGTGCTGGCCGACGAGCCCACGGCCAACCTGGACTCCGAGACCGGGGAGATGATCCTCAAGCAGATGAAGGAGCTGAACCTGCTGGAGAAGACCACCTTCGTGTTCTCCACCCACGACCCGGACATCCTGAAATACGCCAACGGGGTGCTCAAGATCAAAGACGGGCTGATGGCGAGCTAGGGGGGAGCGATGCTGGTCTTCAAGATCGCCTGGAGGAACATCCTCCGGCACAAGGGCAAGAGCATCATCATCGGCAGCATCCTGTTCCTGGGGGCGCTGATCATGACCCTGGGCAACGCCACGGCCATCGGCATGCAGAAGGGCGTGGAGGAGAACATCGTCCGGGGCTTCACGGGGCACATCATCCTGGTCTCCGACCAGGAGACCAAGGACAACGTGCTGTTCACCCCCATGGCCAAGCCGCTGAAGATCCTGCGGGACTACGACCGGATCAGCGCGCTGCTGCGCCAGCAGGACTACGTGAAGGACTACATCCCCATGACCCGCGGCGGGGTGGCCATCCTCGGCGGGTCCGGCATGAACTTCCTGCTCACCTTCGGCTGCAACTTCGACGACTTCCAGCGCGTGTTCGGCAACCCGGTGGAGGCGGTGGAAGGGCAGCTGCTCACCAACGGCGACCACGGACTGCTGGTCAACGAGAAAAGCCGCGTAAACCAGCACAAGATGCAGGGCTACTGGCTGGTCCCCGCGGGCTATGAGCTCAACAGGGACAACCTCAGCAAGGAGGCCAGGTCCGAGCTGCCCGGCCTGCCGCAGAGAAGCGACCTGGCGCTGGGCGGCTTCGGGGAGCCCAACTCCACGGACCTGACCCTGCCGATCCGGGCCATCACCCGCTTCAAGTCGCTGAACAACCTGATGCAGGAGATCTCGATCATGGACATCGAGAGCTTCCGCCAGATCTTCGGCTACTACACGGCGGCAGACGTGGTGCAGGAGCTGCCCCCCGAGCAGGAGGCTCTGCTGGCTTCCGGCGAAGAGGACCTTTTCGGCTCGGCCGACATCTTCGTCAGCGGCTCCAGCTCCACGGTCGCCGAGCTGGAGAAGACCATCCACGCCGAGGCCAGGCCTGCCGCCAAGATCAACTACGACAACGCCGCCTACAACTACGTTTCCGTGCTCCTGAAGCCGGGGGAGGACCTGGGCACGGCGGTGGCGCGGACCCGTAAGCTCATGAAGGACAACGGCCTGCCCGTGAAGGTCCTGAGCTGGAAGCAGGCCTCCGGCCAGGTGGCCCAGATCTCCGACATCCTGCGCGTGGTCATCAACGTGTTCGTGATCCTGCTGTTCTTCGTGGCGGTGATCATCATCATGAACACCCTGAGCATGACCGCCATGGAGCGCACCGAGGAGTTCGGGATGATGCGCGCGGTGGGGGCCCGCAAGGGCTTCATCACCCGCATGTTCCTGTCGGAGACCCTGGCCCTGTCGGCCATCTTCGGGGGGGCGGGGATCCTGATCGGGGCCCTGGTGGCCTGGATCTTCCACCCCCTGGGCATCAGCTCGGGGGAAAGCGAGATCCTGGAGCTGCTGTTCGGGGGCGAGGTGTTCCAGCCGACCCTCGGTGTCGGGGGCGTGGTGAGCGGGATCGCGGCCCTGGGGGTAGTCACCGTGCTGGCGGTCCTGTACCCGCTGTTCGTCGCGCGCCGGATCACCCCGCTGGACGCGATCAATCGCCATTAGGCGACAGGAAGGAAGCCTGGAGATGAAGCGTTTCGTTCGCAATCTGGCCGCCCGCGTCCGCGGGGCCCGGGTGGTGGCCACGATAAGTTTCCGCAACCTGGTGCGGCAGTTCCGCCGCAACCTGCTGCTGGGGATCGGGATCGCGGTCAGCATGTGCGTCCTGGTGGTCACCACCTCCTTCACCAGCGGCCTGAGCGACATCCTGTTCAACCGCATCCTGGTGTTCATGACCGGGCACATCGCCGTGCAGGAGATACAGTACACCAGCCGCCGCACCGACGTGATCCGGGACAAGGACCGCCTCATCGGCCTGATCCGGCAGAACGTCGAGGGGATCAAGTCCATCGACGAAGGGGTCGGCGCCTTCGGCCGGACCATCGGCAACGGCCGGACCGGAATGGTCTTCCTGGTGGGGATCGACCGGGGTTCGGATTTCTACGAGCAGACCGCCCTGGAAGCCGGCGACCCCAGGGACATCTACAAGCCGGATGTGTTTCCGGGGATCATCCTGTACAAGAACTCGGCCCGGGAACTGAACGTCGGCCTGAACGACGTCGTCACGGCTCGCTTCGAAACCGTCTACGGCCAGAGCCAGGCCACCAAGTTCAAGATCGTGGGCATCATCCCCTCGGAAAACATGTTCATGGACATGGCCGGGTTCGTGGACGCGGAGGTGCTGCGCCGCGAGCTGAACCTCCAGCCCCAGGAGGTGAACAGCCTCTCGGTGGTTACCGAATACCCCGAGAACTCCCGGAAGGTGATCGCCATGGCCAACCGCCTGCACGACGCACTGGCTCCCCAGGCCGCCGGCGTAAAAGGCCGCCTCGCGGCCGGGAGCCGCGGGGCGGAAGCCGAGGTGTTCGCCCTGATGCTGAACAGCAACCGGGCGGCGCGCGAAACCGCCGAGCAGAACCTGCGCTTCCTGCGGGGCAATCTCAGCGGCCTGGTGGGGGCCCGCAACGGGATCGTGCTTTCCTCGGAGCTGGCCCGGAAGCTGGGCGCGGCGGAAGGCACGAAACTGGCCTACAGCTACGCACCGAAGTTCTCCACCCAGGCCGTCGAGCGGGAGCTGCGTGGTGACCGGGATCGTGGAGCCGGTCCCGGGCTTCGCCGGGCAGGCGGCCTTCGCCAACGAGGAAGTGTTCTACGACACCTTCTTCTGGAACCTGCCCCAGGAGCCGGCGGTGGCTTCCCGCGACTCCGGCCTGTTCCCGGCCCTGCTGCCGGAGTGGGAGGTGCTGGAGCGCAGCCCCGACACCAGCTCCTCCCAGAAGAAGATGTTCAAGCTGAACCGGGAGTCCTGGAAGGGAGCCCGGATGGACGTGCAGACCATGTTCGAGACGGCCAGCGCCATCGTGGATCTGCAGCGGGGCCTGAACACCGTTTCCATCGTCGCGGTGCTGGTGCTGTTCTTCGTCATCCTCATCGGGGTGGTCAACACCATGCGCATGAGCATCCGCGAGCGCACGCGGGAAATCGGCACCAACCGGGCCATCGGCATGCAGCGCGCGGACGTGCGCTCGGTGTTCGTGCTGGAGATCGTGTTCCTGGCCGTGCTGGCCGCGGCGGTGGGCATCCTGCTGGGCTTCGGCCTGATCGCTCTGCTCTCCTCCTTCTCCTTCGAGCTGAAGGACAATCCCTTCAGCCTTTTCTTCGTCAACAAGCACCTGCATTTCGTGCCGACCGCCCTGGCCATCGTCTCCAATTTCGTGATCATCGTGGTGATCGCTTTCCTGATCGCCTTCTTCACCGCGCGGCGGGCGGCGCGGATGCGCGCGGCCGACGCGCTGCGCCATTACGAGTAGAACCAGTGAATAGGAAGGATTGCATGAAGAGTCAACGCTTTGCTTTTCTGGCCGCAGCCCTGCTGCTGGCCGCCTCCGGGGCCTTCGCGGCGCCGCCCTCCATCCAGCAGATCATCGACTACATCGACACCAACTACGAGGTGCGCAGCGACATGACCGCGCAGGCCCGCATCACCACCAAGGACCCCGACCAGGGGACCAAGGTGATCGAGAGCGTGCTACTACCGGCGGGACCGCGACGACGCCTTCCTGATCGTGATCGCCGAGCCGGAGACCGACCGCGGCAACGGCTACCTGCGGGTCGGGGACAACATGTGGATGTACCGCCGCAACACGCGCACCTTCACCCACATCGGCCGGGACGAGAAGATCGGCGGCTCCAACACCAGCGCCGGGGACATCGAGACGCGCAAGTTCAAGGAGCTGTACCAGCCCTCGCTGGGCGCCGACGGGAAGGAGGTCCTGAGCGAGGAGACCCTGGGCGGGGCCAAGATCCCGGTCTACCGCCTGGAGGTGACGGCCAAGGTGAACGACGTGAAGTTCCCCAAGCTGGTGATGTGGGTGACGCGCGACAAGTTCCTGGAGCTCAAGCGGGAGAGCTACAGCCTGTCCGGGACGCTGCTGGAGACCTCCTTCTTCACCAACTACAAGGAGGTGGAGGGCCGCTACGTGCCCCTGCTGTGGAAGTTCATGGACGAGGTGGAGAAGGGGCGGACCTCCCTGTTCGAGATCAAGGGCATCGCCTTCGAGCGGGTCGAGGACTACAAGTTCGACAAGAAGTACCTGGAGACCTTGAGCAAATGAGCTTCACGCGCTGCACGCTGTTGGCGGGCGCCCTGTGCTTTGGCCTGGGCGCGGCGGGACTGCTCGGGGCGCAGGAGGAGGATTCGGAGGAAGACTTCTTCGGCTCCGCCCCGGTGGAGGCCGCGGAAGGGGAGGCGGAAGTCCAGAACCTGACCGAAGAGCTGGACCAGGAGCGCCTGGGCTTCTCGGGAAATCTGGAGGCCTCCGGCTCCTACCTGCTGACCCGCGAGTTCCTGCGCGGGGAGCTGGGGCAGGAGGACAACGAGCTGGGGCTGCTGGTGCAGGGCGACTTCCTGCTGGACGCGCGCCTGAAGAAGGGCTTCCGGGCCTTCCTGGACCTGAGCATCGGCTATGCGGTCGGGGGGGCGCCGGTGCCTCACAGCTTCACGCTGCTGGCGCTCGGACGACGGAGCCTGATCCTGCCTGGCACGCTCCTCCTGGTCACCGAGGAATCCGCCACCCTCATCGGCCTGAAGGAGGTGTTCATCGACTTCAACTTCGCCAACGCCGTATACTTCCGGGCCGGCAAGCAGGTGCTGCAGTGGGGCCGGGGCTTGCTTTGGAACCCCACCGACCTGATCAACGTGCAGCGCAAGAGCTTTTCCGACCTGGAGGCGCTGCGCGAGGGGGTCTTCGGCCTGCGCGCCGACGTGGTCTTCGCCCGCGCCTTCCACCTCTACACCTTCTTCGACCTGAACAATGTCGAGGACCTGTCCGACATCGCCATGGCCGCCCGCGCCGAGTTTCTGCTCGGCAGCGTGGAGTTCGCCTTCTCCGGCTGGGCCAAGCCTGCGGAAATTCCCGTGTTCGGCTTCGACCTGTCCGCGCCGCTGTTCTGGGACCTCTCCTTCCACGGCGAGGGGACCTTGTCCTGGGGATTTCCCGTGGACAAGATGACCACCGGTGGATTGCCAGACCCGGTTCGCGACCAGCTGGTGCCGCGGATTTCGGTGGGCCTGAGCCGTTCCTTCGAAGCCGGGGACATCCAGGACCGCATCGTGGTCAACACCGAGTTCTACTACAACGGGCTGGGCTACGGGGAGGACATGTTCGAGGTGCTGAGCGCGGTGAACCTGGCCCAATTCCTGAGCACCTATTACCATTCGGGAGACTACGGCACGTACTACGGGGCGCTGTTCGTCACCATCAACCGGCTGTTCAAGACCAACCTGACCCTCAACTTGAGCGGCCTGGGCAACTTCTCCGACCTGTCCTTCGTCGCCCTGGCCGACCTGGCCTGGGTGCCGGTGAACAACTTCACCCTGAGCCTGTCGATCAGCTCGTTCCTGGGAGCGGACCTGCGCGAGTACACGACCCTGCCGCGCTTCAACAGCACGACCTCCCAGTACGAGCTGGGCGGCAGCGCCTTCTCCGTGGGCCTGGGCGCCCGGGTGGCTTTCTAGGTCAGCCGGCGTCAGCCGGCGATCGGCCGCGCTTCAGCAGGCGGGGGAGCTGCCGCAGGTCGGTGAGAACCGCGCCGGCCTCCGCGGCCTGCTCCGCTCCCCGCAGCGAGCGGGCGTCGCCGGCGAACAGCGCCGTCTGGAAGCCGGCCGCCCGGGCCGGGGCCAGGTCGCGCAGCGCGTCATTGCCCACCATCAGCACCCGGGCTGCCGGCACCCCCGCGGCCGCCAGCCGCTCGCGGGCCATCTCGAAGAGCCTGGGGGAAGGCTTGGCCAGGCCCAGCTCGCAGGAATACAGGACGAGCTCCTCCCGGAAACCCAGCTCCCGTGCCCCGGCGCCCAGAAAGCATTCGAACAGCAGAGGCGTGTAGAACTGGGCATTGGACAGGATGCCCAGCAGCAGGCCCTGCTGGTGCAGCCCGCGCAAGGCGCTCCGCAAGCCCGGCATGGGCCAGACCGGGTTGACCAGCGCTTCGTATTCCACGGCGAAGGCCCGGGCCTTGGGTCGGATCCAGGCCGAGCAGCTCCGCCCAGATGCGCTCGATGCGCACCTCGGGGAAGTCGGCGCCTTCCGCCCGCTGCCGCTCGTGCTCGCGCCGGATGGCGGCGGCCAGCGCCCCGGCCAGCTCCTGGGGGGACAGCGGGCAGCCGTAGCGCCGCAGCAGTTCGGGCAAGCCGGGCGGGGCGGGGGCTGGCGACGGGTTGCGGCGGTCCAGGTCCCCCGCCGCGCTGGCCCACAGGGTTCCATATAGATCGAACAGCACGGCCCGGACCGGCAGGCGCAGCCGCCCGCGCGGGGCCAGCCCGGCCGGGACCGGGTGCAGCGGGTGAAGCAGGCGGCGGAAGATGCGCAGGTGCTCCCGCGCCTCGCGGTCCGGCGCGGGCGCGGCGATGGCCGGGGCCGCCTGCGGCCCGCGTGCGGCCAGCCACAGCGCCTCGTAGGGGCCGACCGGAATCAGGGGCCGGCCGCCCTCGTCCCGCCCGGGAACAACCCGCCGGCCGCTGATCAGGTCGACCCACCCGGCCGGCGGCGTGCTCGCCAATGGAAACACCTCCGGCTTCCCGCTGACATTGTGCAGGCACAGCACCTTCTCCCGGCCGTCCGGCGAGGCGCGCTCCAGGCAGAACAGGGCGCCCCCGCCAGCCGAGCTGCCCAGGATCCGCTGGGCCCCGTGCGGATGGAACGCCGGGTGTACGGTGCGCGCGGCCAGCAGGCGCCGCATGCCGGCCAGGACGCGGCCCGCCACCGAGCGCTCGGCCTCTTCCAGCAGCGCCTCCGCCTCCCGGTATTCCAGCTTGCGCCGGTTGATGGCCCGGTTCTGTCCGGTCCGCGCCACCGCTTCCCGGTCGCTGGGCGTGCCCAGCAGGCTGTGGGCGTAGATGGCGGGCACCCCGGCCAGGGCCAGGAGGATGGCCTGCGAGGCCAGAAAGGCCGCGGCGCGGCGCGCCTCCGGCTCGCCGGGGCGGGCCACGGCGTCCAGCCAGGAGATGTTCAGCTCGTAGGGAACCTCTCCTGCCGGGCTGCTCTTGAAGGAAACCCGCCCGCCGCGCTCGAGCACCGCCCCGGCCAGAGCCTGGATGCGCTCCGGCGGCAGGAGGCCGGCGGCGGGCAGCAGGCCAATGCCGTCGTGCGAGGCCAGGAAGTTGAAGAAGGCGGTGTGGGGGCCGCAGGCCGGAAGGGCCGCGGCCCAGGCCCGCAGGCTGGAAGCCTCTTCCTGCAGGAACGCGTCCAGGACCAGGGGAGGCAGCGGGAACTGGTACACCAGCTGCGCTTCCCCGCGGCCGTCGCCGAAATAGCTCAGGTTCTCCCGCTGGGGCACGTTGGTCTCCGTGAGCAGGAGCACCCAGGGGGCGGCGGCGTCCAGCACGGCGCGCAAGAGGCGCACCAGGCCGTGCGTGCGGGGGTGGTGCAGGCAGGAGGTGCCGGGCTGCTTCCAGACGTAGGCCACCGCGTCCAGGCGCACCAGTTGGGCGCCGTTGGCCGCGTACAGCAGGAGCACGTCCAGCATCTCCAGCAGCACGGCGGGATTGGCGTAGTTCAGGTCCACCTGATCCGGACCGAACGTGGTCCACAGTCGCCGCGGCCCGCCGGCCGTCCGGAACTCGGTGGCCAGGGGCAGGGCGCGCGGGCGGAACACCCCGGACAGGTCGGCCGCATCCGGCACCTCGAGGAAGAAGTCGCGCCAGCGCGGATCGCCGCGCAGGTAGCCCCGGAACCACTCGCCCTGCGCCGAGGCGTGGTTCAGGACCAGGTCCACCATCAGCAGGCCCCGCCCGGCGATGCGCCGGACCTGCTCCCAGCCCCCCAGCCCCGGGTCCACCGCCCGGAAGTCCAGGACCGAGAAGCCGTCGTCGGAGGACCAGGGGAAGAACGGCAGGATGTGCACACCGGCCGGCAGGTCGTGGAACAGCAGGGTCAGGGCCCGCTCCAGCGTGTCCAGGGCCGCGGCGCCGGGCTCCCGGAACTGGTCGCCGTAGGCGATGAGCAGGCAGGCGCTCTGGTCCAGCCGGAGGCGCCGGCGAAGGCATTCCCGCGGGTCCACTCCCTCCGGCGGGCGCAGCTTTCCCTTCCACCGTTCCAGCAGATCGCCGATCCGCTTCGCGGCCCCCGCGGCGTCGGCGCGGCCGTACAGGAAGGCCAGCTCTTCGCGGATGCGGGCCAGGGGTGGGCGCATGACCTCTGCAGTGTACGGCTCCGCTCCTAGGGCGGCAAGCGCCGCGCCTTCCCCCTGCTCCGCAGGCGCAGTATTTTCTGCAGCAGGAGAACCCAATGAGAACACGACCGGCCCCGTGGGGCCTTTTGCTGCTGGTGTTGCAGGTGATCTTCCCACCGGCGGGGGCCCGGGCCCAGGAGCTTCCGCTCTTCGATGCCCACCTGCACTACAGTCGTCCGGCCTGGGAGCAGTATCCGCCCGGGGAGATCCTCCGGATGATGGACCGGGCCGGCATCCGCCGCGCCCTGGTCTCCAGCACGCCGGACGAGGGGACCTGGCGGCTGCACGCGGAAGCCCCGGAGCGGGTGGTACCTCTGCTGCGGCTGTACCGGGAATCCGGGGATTCCTCCGGCTGGCATCGCGACGCCTCGCTGCTGGAAGTCCTGGAACGGGAGCTGGGGCGCCGCGCCTACCGGGGCGTCGGGGAGGTGCATCTGGAGGCCGACGACGCGGAGGCGCCGGTGGTGGACCGGGCGGTGCGGCTGGCCGTCCAGCGCGGCCTGCCCGTGCAGGTGCACACGGGGGAGGAGGGGATGCGGGCCCTGCTGGTCCGCTACCCGCGGGCCCGCTTCCTGTGGGCCCACGCCGGCCTGGGCTCGCCGGCCGCGGCGGCCCGCCGCCTGCTGGAGGGCCACCCCAATCTCTGGGTGGAGCTGTCCCTGCGCTACGACGTGGCCCCCGGCGGGCGCCTGGACCCGGAGTGGCGCGGACTGTTCCTGGCCTTTCCCGACCGCTTCCTGGTGGGCACCGACACCTGGATCGTCTCCCGCTGGGAATCGCTGGAGGAGACCGCCCGCTTCAACCGGGGGTGGCTGCGGCAGCTCCCCGCGGAGGTCGGCGAGAAGATCGCCTGGCGCAACGGGGAGGCCCTGTTTCCGCCGGCCCCTTGAGGGACTTCCGGAGGCGCATCCGGGGCCGCATCCAGGCCTCAGGGGACGCTGAGCCTTCCGGCTAAGGTGAAGCTCCCCGCGCCGCGCGGGGTGAGGATGACCATCTCCGCCGTGCCCGGGTTCACACCGGTGAGCGCGGAGATGGTGGAGCCGTGCGAAACCAGGACCAGGTTTCCTCCCGCGATCTTTTCGCCCACCAGCTCGCGCATGCGCCGGACCTGCTCCTCCCGGTTTTCCGGGCGCCCGAACAGGTTGCCCAGCGGCTCCCAGACCTCCGGGGAGCCGAAGGCCAGCCGGGCGGTTTCCAGGCAGCGGCACCAGGGGCTGGAAAGCAGGCGCTGGACGGGAATGCCGCGTTCTCGAAAGGCCGCCCCCAGGCGGCGGGCTTCGGCCCGGCCTTCGTCGGTAAGGTTGCGCTGGGAGGAGCAGTCCTCCAGCCGCATGCCCGGCGGATCACCGACCCCAGGGGTGGTGACGGCGTGGCGCACCAGCACGACCTGTCCGCCGCCGGCCAGCAGCCGCCAGAGCTGCTCCTCATCGGCCGGGCGGCCGGCGACCGGCCAGGCCAGCCTGCCCGCCAGGGCCAGCAGCAGAAGGGCGCGCCGCAAGAAAAAAACGGACATCGTGGAGCCCCCATCGCAAATATAGAAAGGCCGCCGGCAGCGGGCAAGCGCGGTTGCCGAATGGCGAGCCGGGGGAGTAGGATAAAGGCCAGAACCGTGACCGACCTGGTCGTCTTCCACTACCATTTCCTGCCCGGCGGCGTTTCCAGCGTGGTGCGCTCGGCGCTGCGGGCCCTGCGCGATCACGGCGCCGGCATCCGCCAGGTCACCCTGGTGGGGTCCGCCTTCCCCGAGGCGGGCTGGCAGGGCAATGCGCCGGCGGTCCGGGTCTGCCCCGAGCTGGGCTACCGGGATGGCCGCGACCCCCCGCCTGCCGCCGTGGAGGCCGAAGGCCGCCGGCTGGGCGAGTCGCTGCTCCACCGCTTCGGCTCCGATGAGGCGATCTGGTGGGTGCACAACCACCATCTGGGCCGGAACCCGGTTTTCACCCAGGCCCTGCTGGAGGTCGCCCGTTCCGGAAGGCAGAGGATGATCCTGCAGATCCACGATTTCCCGGAATGCGGGCGCTACGACAACCTGGGCCGCCTGCGCCGCTCGCTGGCCGCCCCGCCGTACCCGAGCGGGCCTTCCGTGCGCTATGCCCTGATCAACCGCCGCGACCTGGCCGTGCTCCGGGAGGCGGGGATCCCAGGGGAGCACCTGCACCTGCTGGAGAACCCGCTGGAGCCGGACGACGGTCGGGCCGCGGCGCCGGCCGTCGAAGTGCGCAGAGCCCTGGGCCTGGCGGACCGGCCCCTGCTGCTGTACCCGGTGCGCTGCATCCGGCGCAAGAACGTGCTGGAAGCCGCCCTGCTCTGCCGCCTGCTGCCCGAGCCCGCCGGGTTGGCGGTGACCCTGCCCGGGATCTCCGCGGAGGAGAGAGGGTATTCCCGCCGCGTGCAGAGGGCCTTCGCCCGGGGCTGGGCCCCGGGGGTGTTCGGCGCCGGGGCGCTTCTGCAGGCGCGAGGCCTGCACCTGGAGGACCTGTTCCGCGCGAGCGACCTGGTCCTTTCTTCCAGCGTGCAGGAAGGCTTCGGCTACCTGTTCCTGCAAAGCCTGGCCTGGGGCCGGCCGCTGCTGGCCCGCGATCTGGACGTGCTGGAGGGGATGCGGGACCTTTTCGCGGGCCGTCCGGTCGAACTGTATCGCGAGGTGCGGGCGCCTCTGCCCGCGCGGGCCAGGAGGCGGCTGCTGGAGGCCTACCGGCGGAAGCTCGACCGGCTGGCCGGGAGCGGCCTGCTGCCGGCGGAAACCACCCGGGACCTGGAGGGGCGGCTGAAGTCGGCCTGCGGGCACAGCGAGGTGGAGTTCTCCTTCCTGCCGGCGGCCGGGCAGCTGGAGCTGCTGCGGGCCGCGGGCCGGGAGGCCCGGCTGGCGGCCCGGCTGCGGGAGCTGAACCGCGGTCCGCTTCAGGCGCTGGAGCGGCTGCTGGCGGAAGGAGCGCGGGGGGTCGCGCCGGAGCCCCCCGGACCGGAGCTGGCCGGGCGCATCCAGCAGCGCTTCGGGCTGGAGCGGTTCGCCGCGGCCTTTGACGGGATCTGCCGCTCGTTCGCAGGGCCGACGGCCGCCGGATCCTCCGCCCCGGATGAGGCGGCGGTGTGGGAGCGGATCATCCGGCGCTTCGCCACGGTAGAGAATGTGAGGTTGCTGCATGGAGACTGAGGCAAGGAATCCCCGGGTGCTGCACATCGGTTTCGTCTCCACCCGGTTTCAGGGTCTGGACGGGGTGTCCCTGGAGACGACCAAATGGGTCTCCCTGCTGGAGCGCTTCCACCACCGCTGCTACTGGTTCGCCGGGGAGCTGGACACGGACCCGGAGCGCAGCCTGCTGGTGCCGGAGGCCTATTTCCGGCACCCGGCCATCCTGGCGCTGGAGAGCGAGCTGTTCGGCAAGGCCACCCGCAGCCGGGAGGTGACCGACACCCTGCACCGGATGAAGGAGTACCTCAAGAACCGGCTCTACGAGTTCGTGGAGCGCTTCCACCTGGACCTGCTGGTGGCGGAAAATGCCCTGGCCATCCCGGTGCACCTGCCCCTGGGCATGGCCCTGGCCGAGCTCATCGCCGAGACCGGCATCCCCACCATCGGGCACCACCACGACTTCTACTGGGAGCGGCCGCGCTTCCTGCTGAACTCGGTCAAGGACATCCTGGACATGGCCTTCCCGCCGGACCTGCCCTCGATCCGGCACGTGGTGATCAACTCGCGGGCCCAGCGCGACCTGGCCGGCCATCGCAGCATCTCCTCGCAGCTGATCTACAACGTGATCGACTTCGAGCGCGAGGAAGGCAGGCTGGACGACTTCAACCGCGGGTTCCGCGCCGACCTGGGTTTCACCGCCGAGGACCTCCTGATCCTGCAGCCTACGCGGGTGGTCTCCCGCAAGGGCATCGAGCAGGCCATCTACCTGGCCGAGATGCTGGGCCTGCCGGGGGTGAAGCTGCTGATCTCGCATTCCCACGCCGACGAGGGGGTGGAGTACCTGGAGTGGATCAAGGAGTCGGCCCGCCGGCAGGAGGTGCCCCTGTACCTGATCCAGAACCGCCTGCACGACAGCCGGCGCTTCACCAGCGGCGGCAAGAAGCTGTACTCCCTGTGGGACGTGTACCCGCACATGGACCTGATCACCTACCCCAGCCTGTACGAGGGCTTCGGCAACGCCTTCCTGGAGGCGGTGTATTTCCGCAAGCCGCTGCTGGTGAACCGCTACGAGGTCTACATCACGGACATCGAGCCCAAGGGCTTCGACGTGATCGCCATCGACGGCTTCCTCACCCCGCGGGCGGTGCAGGAGGTGCGCCAGGTCCTGCAGGACCCGGACCGGCGCCGGGCCATGGTGGAGAAGAACTACGAGCTGGCCCGGAAGCACTTCTCCTTCCAGTCCCTGCGCCGGGGCCTGAACATCCTGCTCACCGGTTTCTTCGGGGCCAGCACCGCGCTGAGCCTGAGCCAGGACACTACCGCGAGCGGAGGCTGAGGGCCGACCCCTATTGGGCCGGGGCGGGCGGGGCCCCCCCGGGGAAGTACTTGGAGAAGCTCTCCAGGTGACCCCAGTAGGAGGCGTAGCCGGTGAGCGCCCAGATCACCGCCGCGCCGGCCAGCACCAAGGCCACCACTACGCGGACCGCCGCGCTCTTGCGCAGCAGCCAGGCCGGCAGCACGAGGATGCCGCCGGCCCCGGTGAGCAGGTAGCCCAGGAAAGTCACCAGGGGCTCCTTGGTCATTCCCTTGTCCAGGATGCGCGCCCCGACCACCACGGCGGCCGCGCCTGCCAGCACCGCGTAGATGCCCAGGGAAAGCAGGTCCCAGTCCCGCAGCAGGGCCAGACCGGCGAAGAAGAACAACGCGCCGAACAGCAGGGACATTTCACCGAAGGCGATGTTGTGCCCGCCCGGCAGCGGCCAGGCCAGGGTCATGTGCAGGCCGGTGGCCGTGCCGATGAATCCGGTCAGGAGGAAACCGGGCGCCAGCTTCTTGGGGCTGCGCTGGATGAAGGCGACCAGGTGCAGGGCCAGCAGGAGCAGCCCGGCCACCAGGTTGATCAGCATCACGGTCAGATAGTCGACGAACATCGCTCGTACCTCCAATATGACTATTTTAATCAGGTATGAGCATACACCCGGTCGCCGGCCGGCTGCAACCAGGCAGGCGCGCGTCAGCCGGCGAACAGGGGGATTCTCGCCCCGTTGATCGTCCCGGCCTCCTCGGACAGCAGGAACAGGACCGCGGCTGACAACTCCTCGGGGGTCGTCCACGAGGCGTTGGCCGCGGTGGGGGCGGAGAGCTTCTCCCGTTTGGCGTCGATGGTCCGGGCCTGCAGCAGGTTGGCCGTGACGCCCGTGCCGCGCAGCTCCTGCGAGAGGGCCAGCAGCAGCGCCTCCTGGCCGGCCTTGCCGATGGCGTAGGGGCCGCCCCTGGCATTGGGCCGCGCGGCGAAAGGCGTGCCGATCATGATCACCCGACCCCAGCCGTTGGCCAGCAGGAGCGGCAGGAAGGCCCGCACGGCGTGGAAGGAGGTCCAGACGTGCTGATCGAGCATGCTGCGCAGGTCGGCCGGGTCGGCCTCCAGCAGGGTCTTGCCGCCCGTCCAGCCGCCGGCCAGGTGCAGCAGAGCGTCCACCCGGGCGAACTTCCCCGCCACCGCCGCGGCCGCCGCGCCGGCCGCGGCCGGGTTCGCAAGGTCCGCTTCCTGGACCAGGACCCTGGCCTCCGGCAGTGCCAGCGCGGAGCGCAGGGCTTCCAGCTTCCCGGCGTTCCGTCCCAGCAGGGCCAGGTTGGCTCCTCGGGAAGCCAGATCGCGGGCCAGCACAGCGCCCAGCTCTCCGCCGGCTCCGCTGATGACCGCGGTACGGTTTTTCAGGGACATACCTTCAATATACGCAGTAAGCCTCAGCCAGGTTTTTTATTTTTCCTTTAGTAGTCCTGCGCCGCTTGCGATAAGATTATCATAGGGACCAAGGAAGGGGGCTGCAAGATGAAAAAGTTTTTACTGATTGGACTCGTATTGGCTACTGGCCTGATCTTGCTGTCAAGCTGCACGCCAGTGGCACATCCTTTGGATGGCACCTGGACGGTGACCTCCACTGATACCGTAGCGGGCACCGACCGCATACTGGGCGATGGGACCATCACCCTGAATTACCTTGCCTCGGCATTTGGGGTGGAAGCCTATACGGGAACCGCAAGTTTTGGCGGCGGAGCATACGATTACATCGTGGAGGCAAGCGATTGGACCGGCTGGCTCGGCTTTGGAGTGACGATTGAAATGAATGAGGCCAGTGATGCCGATCCTGACGCGGACCATATTACCCTCGACGATTCGGCGTGGACCGGCGGAGCCACTCTGAGCGGCACCTATGATGGAACTGGCGCATACAACGGCGGGGCCAAAGACATCGGAAACGGCACTTTCACGGCGACCAAATAACTCCGCAGCGGTCTGAGGGCCTGTGGAAGGCCCTCGTTTCGTCTTGGCATCAGGCCTGGCCGTGCAGCAGCGGGGCGGCCACCACCCCGGTGCCGTCGCGCACCAGCGCCTCGGCGGTGCGGTTGAGGGCCTGGTGCTTGTCCAGGTAGTTGTCCAGCAGGGCCGGCATGAGCCCCCGTGCCTCGATGTCCGCCTTGGGCAGGAAGTAGTCCAGGTCGTCGCTGGGGTGCGCGCGCGCGGCGTCCACCTCCGGGTCCCCGCCCTCGTGCTTGGCGGAGATGTTGGGCACGGTGCGGGCCACCTCCACCAGCTCCTCGCGGCGCAGGTAGGGCTGGCGCACGATGGACTTGTAGGTCTCGGTGATGTGGTGCTCGAAGCGCACCTGATCGGTGAGGCCCAGCGCGGCGCGGATGCGATCGCACTCCCGGATGGTGTCCGCGTTCACCGAGTTGGAGAAGTTGAAGCCGATCAGGCTGGAGGAGCCGTCGGGCCGGGAGAACAGGCGCGCGGTGAGCAGGGTCCAGAGCACGGAGTAGGGGTTGTCGTTGCCCATGAACACGGAGATCTTGAACTCGCAGTCCACGCCCAGCTTGTACAATAGATAGGCGGCCAGCACGGTGCCGGGGTTGATGTTCAGCACCTGGCGGACGCCGTAGCGGGTGTAATAGCCCAGGTACTCCTCGATCCACTTCACGGGATAGTCGTTGGGCTGCCCGATGCCGCCGAAGTAGCCGGTGATGGTTTCCGGTCCGCCCAGGTGCACGTTGGAGCCGTCGGTGCCCTTGGTGTCCAGGGTCTCCACGTAGCTGGCTCCCGCGATGCGCATGGCCGCGGCCACCGCCAGGGTGTCCCCGCAGTCCTCCACCTGCTCGGCCATGCGCCGCACGCGGATGTAGCGCCCGGGCATGAGCTCCCGCTGCTCGATGGCCTGGCGGGCCTCCGCGATGAGCCAGGGGAAGTACTGCAGGGCGCTGATCTCCAGGGTGACGGCCCGCGCTTCCCGCACGCCGGTGGGGGCGCCGGCAGGCAGCCCGCGGACCTTCCGGTAGTACTCCGGCAGCGCGATGAAGGCGCCCGTCGTCCCGTCTGCGCCTGCAGCCAATCCAGGTCCGGCAGGTAGGGCGAGCCACATTCCTTCAGGCGGGCGCGCAGGTTCTCGGGCTTGCCGGCCTCCGCCGCCTGGGCATTGATGGCCCGCGGCCCGCCGAAGCGCTCGACGACCGCCAGCAGGCGGTTCACCAGCGGGTTGTCCGGGTCCAGCAGGTAGCGGTTCAGCTCCTTGAGGCGCCGGCCCTCGATGGCCAGCTTCCGGCGCAGAGTCTGGCTTCCGCGCGCGGCGCTCATTTGCCGTATTTCCTTTCCAGCTCCCGGAAGCCGGCTTCCTCTCCCTCCAGCATGTGGTAGCAGTGCTCCTCGGCCGGGAAGGCCCCTTTCCTCACGTCCGCCGTGTAGGCCTTCATGGCGGCGGTGACCACGCCGGCCACGTCCGCGTACTTCTTCACGAACTTCGGGGTGAAGGCCTGGAACTGGCCGATCAGGTCGGAGACGATCAGCAGCTGCCCGTCGCATTCCGGGCCCGCGCCGATGCCGTACACGGGGATGCTCAAGCGGCGGGCGATGAAGCCGGCCACCTCCGGAGGCACGGCCTCCAGCAGCAGGAACTGGGCCCCGGCCTCCTCGATGGCCAGCGCGTCCTCGATCAGCGCCCGGGCCGACTCCGTGGTGCGCCCCTGGGCCTTGTGCCCGCCCAGCTGCCCGGAGCTCTGCGGGGTCAGGCCGATGTGCCCGCAGACCACCATCCCGGCGTCCAGGATGGCCCGGATGCGGCTGAGGACCCTCTTGCCGCCCTCCAGCTTGATGGCGTCGACCATGGCCTCCTTGAGGAAGCGGCCGGCGTTGGCCACGGCGTCCTGGTCGCTCTGCTGGTAGCTCATGAAGGGCATGTCCCCGATCACGAAGGTGTTGGGCGCCCCGCGGCGCACCGCCTGGCAGTGCACGATGCACTGGTCCATGGTCACCGGCACCGTGCCCTCGTAGCCGTACACGCACATGCCCAGCGAGTCCCCGACCAGCAGCAGGTCCAGCCCGGCCTCCTCCGCGAAGCGGGCGGTGGGGTAGTCGTAGGCGGTGAGCCAGGCGATCTTGCGGCCCTCGCGCTTCATCTTGGCCAGCTCGTGGATCGAGAGTTTCTTCTTTTCCATGCCCTCCAGGCTAACGCGGCCCGGTGGGGCTGTCAAACGCCGGGTCAGCCCCCCTTGCTGTGCTGGACGCGCCCGTCCGGCCAGCCGACCAGCAGGTCGCTCACCGGGCGGGTGAAGATGCCGTGGGCCAGGAGCCCGGGGATCAGGGCCAGCTCGCGCTCCATCGCCGGCGGGTCGAAAGCGGCGGGGAAACGGACGTCCAGGACGAAGTTGCCGTGGTCGGTGATCACCGGCCCGTCCTTCATCTTGGCCATGCGCAGGGCCGGGACCCCGCCCAGCGCCTCCACGGCCCTGCTCACGGTGAGCAGGGCTTCGGGCACCAGCTCCACCGGCACCGGCGCCTTCTCGCCCAGCCGTCCGACGATCTTGGAGCTGTCCACGATGATGGCGTAGTCCCGCGAGGCGTGGGCCACGATCTTCTCGATCAGCATGGCCGCCCCTCCGCCCTTGATCAGGCGCCAGGCGGGGTCCACCTCGTCGGCCCCGTCGATGGTCAGGTCCAGGCGCCCGGCGATCAGCGGATCGTTGAGGGACCACAGGGAGATGCCCAGCTCCCGGCAGGCCATCTCGGTCTGGAAGCTGGTGGGCACCACCTTCAGGTCGCGCAGGGCCCCGTCGCGCACCAGCTCCCCGATGCGCCGCACCGCCTCGATGGCGGTGGAGCCCGTGCCCAGGCCCAGCTTCATGCCGCTGGCCACCAGGCTCTCCGCGGCCTGTCTTCCGACCTGGCGCTTGATCTCCCCCGAATCCATGGCTATGGGTATTTCAGCAGGTTTGGGACCCTCTGTCCACAGCAACTGTCGATTCCAGCCCCTGCCAAACGACTATTAGGCATGAAAAAGCTGCATTTCACGATTTCCATCCGGGCGCCCAAGGAGCGCGTGTGGAAGAAGATGCTCGAGCAGGACACCTATCGCCAGTGGACGGAAGCCTTCGGCCCGGGATGCTACTATGAGGGTTCCTGGGACAAGGGCTCGAAAATCAAGTTTCTCTCTCCGCCTGGCGAGGGGATGACTGCCGTGATCGCGGAAAACAGGGAATTCGAATTCCTCTCGATCCGGCATCTGGGGTTCGTCAAGGACGGCGTGGAGGATACCGAAAGCCCGGAAGCGAAAGCCTGGGCGCCGGCCTATGAAGACTACACCTTCACCGAGAAAGCGGGCGCAACCCAAGTGCGGGTGGACCTGGATTCGAATGAGGAATTCGAGAAGATGTTCCAAGACTTGTGGCCGAAGGCGCTTTCGCGGCTCAAGGAGATCTGCGAGCGCTGAGCCGCGGCAGCAGCACCGCCACGCCCGCCAGGCCGCCGGCCATCACGGCGCCCAGGGCCAGGTACCCGTGGTTCTCGCTCACCCGGTCCAGGGCCGAGCCCAGGCTGAAGGACAGCCCGACTTGCAGAAGCGAGGAGATCCCCGTCCAGAGGGCCATGGCCCGGCCGCACTGCTCCTTGTCCACGATCTCCATCAGGGTGGAGGTGAGCAGGATCTTCAGCGGGGTGTTGCCCAGGCCGAAGAGGAACATGCCCAGGTAGGCCAGCGCCGCCAGGCGGTTGAGGTACAGCCCGGCCAGGGCGGCCAGCACCAGGCAGTACAGCCCCATCAGCAGCGGGAAGCGGGGCAGCCTGGCGGCGAACAGCGACAGCAGCAGGCTGGAGCAGAAGGCGGCCAGGCCGTAGGCCATGTCGGCCAGGCCGAAGGCCACCGCGCCCGCGCCCAGCACGTTCTCCACGTAGCCCGGCAGGACCACGTTGGAGACGATCACCACCACGAAGGGCACCTGCATCAGCAGCCCCAGCCACAGCAGGCGCGGGCGCGCGCCCAGGTAGCGCAAGCCGCGCGAGAACTGGGCGAAGAAAGGCTCCCCGGCGTCGCGCACCCGCAGCGGGGTGTAGCGGATGCCGGCCAGCAGCAGGCTGGCCGCCAGATAGGCGCCGACGGCGATGCCCAGCACGGCGCGGATGCCCAGGAGGTTCAGGACGATGCCCGTGAAGCCGGCGGAAAGGAAAGCCCCGGCCTGCAGGCTCATCTCCACCCAGGCGTTGCCGCCCACCAGCTCGCCTCGGTCCAGGATCTCCTGCAGGAAGCCGCGCGACACGGGGGTGTGGAAGGCCCAGCCCAGGCCGTTCAACACCACCAGCAGGTAGATGGTCCGCACCTCCAGGCGGCCCAGCAGGGCCAGGAGCAGGAACAGCAGGTACAGCCCGGCCCGGCCCAGGGTCATGGCCAGCAGCGTGGAGCGGCGGGGGAAGCGGTCGGCCACCGTGCCGGCCAGGGGGAACAGCAGGAAGCTGCTGGCGATGGAGAGGGAGAGCACGGCGCCCACGGCGGCGTTGCTGCCGGAGGACCTCCCGGACGTACCAGTTGATGCCGATGAACAGCATGCTGGAGCCGAAGGTCGAGACGGTCTCGGCCAGGAAGTACAGGAGAAAGCCGCGGTTCTTCCAGAGGGCGCCCACCGCGCGGCCGCCCCTCAGAAGCTCCCGAGAAGCTGGAGCACGCGCTCCCGCCCGAGGACCAGCAGGAATCCGGCCAGGCGGGGCCCCTGCTCCTTCTGGATCAGGGCGCGGTAGACGACCTTGAAGAACTCCTTGGGCTCCAGCCCCGCCTCTCTGGCGATGCGGTAGATGGCCTCGGCCAGGGACTTCTCGTCGTGGCCGGCCAGCTTCTCCCCGACCTCCGCGGCCAGCAGGCGCAGGGCCCGGCGCTCGGCCTCGGCGAAGGCCGGGGGCGGGCTGTCCGGCTCGCGCAGCCGGAAGCGGAAGCTCTCCGGGGCGTACTTCTGGACCCAGTTCCAGGCGCAGACCGCGCGGGCCCGCACCTTGGCCAGGTCCTCCGCGGAAGTGGTGAGGTTCAGGGCGCCGAGCACCCGCTCCGGGTCGCCTTCGTAGACGCAGACCAGGTTGCAGAGGTGGCGGAAGCCGATCTGGGTGGGCGGGGAGGAGGGCACCTGGCTCACCTGGGAGAGCTGGTAGGTGCGCTTCTCCTTGGCGGCCCGGTTCTCCGGCGCTTCCTCCGCGCCGAAATAGACCCGCTCGCAGCGGTCGTAGTCCTCGTAGATCTTAAGCACGTCCAGGTCGAAGGAAATGGCGAACTCGGTGTTCGGCCGGGTGGAGGCGAAGAGGTAGCGCACCACTTCCGGCTGGTAGATCTCCAGTACGTCGCGCAGGGACACCACCTCGCCGCTGGAGGAGGAGATCTTGCCGGTGCGCCCCTTGATGCCGATGAAGTCGTACTGGAAGCTGACGGGGGCCTCCTGGCCGTATACCTTCTTCACGATCAGGCGGCCGGTGTCGAAGGAGCCGCCCTCGGAGTGGTGGTCCTTGCCGGCCGGCTCGAAGTCCACGCGCTGGTGGGCCCAGCGCATGGGCCAGTCCACCCGCCACAGCAGCTTCACCGCGCCGGTGGAACGCAGGTCCAGGTCCTCCTGGTTCTTGCAGGCCTTGCAGGCGTAGGACACCCCGTACTGCCCGTCCCAGCCCCTGACCGAAGTGGTGTCCCGGCCGCAGCGGGTGCAGAAGATGGAAATCGGCCACCATTCCCCGGCCAGCGCCTCGGTGCGGTGCTCGTCCAGGATGGCCCGCAGCTCCTCGCGGCGCTCCAGGGCCGTGCGGATGCCCTCCGCGTAGCGCGAGGCGCGGTATTCGCGGAACTGGTAGATGTACTCCGGGGCAATGCCCACCACCGGCAGGAGGTCCTCGACCTCCCGCTCGTTGTGCCGGGCGTAGCTCTCCTCGGCGCCGTAGGGGTCCGGGACCGTGGTGATGGGCTGGCGCAGGTAGCCGGCCAGGGTCTCCTGCCCCGGCATGTTCTTCGGCACCTTGCGGAACACGTCGTAGTCGTCCCAGGAATAGATGAAGCGCACCTTGCGCCCGCGCTCCCGCAGCGCGCGCACCACCAGCTCCGTGCTGATGATCTCGCGGAAGTTGCCGATGTGCACCGTGCCCGAAGGGGTGATGCCGGAGGCGGCCACGTACAGCTCCTTGTCGCCCTTCTCCCGGATCACCTGCTCGGCGTACAGGTCCGCCCAATGAACCGCCTGCTCCGCTTGCGCCATAGGCTACCAGAGTAGCCCAAGGGGAGGGGCTTGTTCAACAATCCGTCACCGGCGGTCGATAGGAAAAAGTGTGAGGGCAATTCTCGCGGCCGCGCTGTTGCTGCTGCTGGTGGCCGCCCTCGGCCCTGGCCGAGGAAGGCCTGGCCTCCTGGTACGGCGGCAAGTTCCAGGGTCGGCGCACCGCCAGCGGCGAGATCTTCGACACCCATCGGCTCACCGCCGCGCACCGCAGCCTGCCCTTCGGCACGCGCGTGCTGGTCACCAACCTGGAAAACGGCAGGAGCGTGGAGGTGCGCATCAACGACCGCGGCCCCTTCGTGGCCGGGAGGGTCATCGACCTGTCCCTGGCCGCGGCCAGGGCCATCGGGCTGGCGGGCAGGGGCGTGGCGGCCGTCCGCCTGGAGGTGTTGGCCGCCGGGGAGCCCGGCGCGCCGACCCGCCAGGGGTCGGGCCTGTACCGGCTGCAGCTGGGCTCCTTCCGGCAGCCGGCCAACGCCGAGGGCTTGCGGGCCCGTCTGGCCGCCGCCGGCTTCGCCGCGGAGCTGGAGCCGGCGGAAGGCGGCGTCACCCGGGTGGTGCTGCGGGGGGTGCGCGCCGCGGAGCTGGCCTCCCTGAGGGAGCGCCTGGCGGCCGCCGGCTGGCCGCAGGCACTGGTGCGCCGGGAACCATGAGCGAGCCGGGCTATCGCTGGGATTCGCAGGACTACGCCCGGCACTCCGCCGCGCAGGCGCAGTGGGCGCAGGAGCTGATCGCCAAGCTGGAGCTGCGCGGCACGGAAGCGGTCCTGGACATCGGCAGCGGCGACGGCAAGGTCACCGCTCTCCTGGCCGCCCGGGTGCCCGGCGGCAGCGTCCTGGGCCTGGACAGCTCCCCGGAGATGGTGGAGCAGGCCCTGCGGGCCTACCCTCCGGACCGGCACCCCAACCTGCGCTTCCTGCTGGGCAACGCCCTGGAGCTGGACTTCGAGCCGCGCTTCGACCTGGTCTTCTCCAACGCCACGCTGCACTGGGTGCGCGACCACCTGCGCGTGCTGCGGGGGGTGGCCCGGGCCCTGAAGCCCGGCGGCCGGCTGCTGTTCCAGATGGGCGGGCGGGGCAATGCCCGGGCCATCCTGGCCACCCTGGAGGAGCTGGCCCGGGAACGGCCCTGGGCGGCCTGGCTGGGCGGCCTGCCCTTCCCCTATTCCTTCCACGGGCCGGAGGAGTACCGCGGCTGGCTGGAGCAGGCAGGGCTGCAGGCCCGGCGCGTGCAGCTGCTGCCCAAGCAGATGCGGCAGCGGGGAGCCGAGGGGCTGGCCGGCTGGGTGCGCACCACCTGGCTGCCGTACACCCAGGCCGTTCCCGCGGAGCGGCGCGAGGAGCTGGTGTCCCGGATCGTGGAGCGCTATCTGCGCGATCATCCACCCGGCGCGGACGGGGTGGTGACGGTGGAGATGGTGCGCCTGGAGGTGGAGGCCTTCCGCCCGTGAAACCGGACATCCTGGTGGCCTGGCCGCCGGAAGAGGGCTTCGGCCCGGGCGCCGGGTCCTACGCGGTGGTGTACGTGCGCCCGGAAACCAACACCGTGCTCTACGAGCGGGCCATCGTGGCCGGCATCCGCGCCCGGGGCGACACGATCCTCTACACCGCCAACCTGAACGGCAGCCTGTTTGAAAGCGACGGGATATTGAAAAGGCACTACGTCACGCAGCTCGCCTTCGCCTCCGATCCGCGCGGGCAGCTCGACCGTTACCCCGAAATCGGGGAGCGCCTGGCCAGGCATTTCGGCCAGCCGTCCGACCGACTGCCGCTGGTCGGCGCCTTCCAGGCCGCCACCCGGACTCCGGCCGAAGAGCTGTTCGAGACCTTCGTGCCCCCCGCGGATTTCCTGGCCTGCTGGGGACAGCAGTTCAAGCGCATCGGCGGGGAGGTCGTGGCCAATCCGGGCCTGCCCGCCGTGCTGCGGCGCTACACCCCCGAGGCCAACGTCTTCGTGGTGGTCGTGCGCTCGGCGGACGGCTCTCCGGGCTTCTTCGCCGCCCTCAACCGGGCCATCTACCTGGAGATCACCTCCCGGGCGGAGACACCGCTGGTCGACGGGGAGCGGCTGGGTGGGGCGCCGTGGTCCGAGCGGGTGCGCCGCACCTACCACCTGTCCCGCACCCACCTCATGGCCATGTTCGACATGGCCGACCTGGTGTACCTGGGCGAGGGCCGGCGGTTGCCGCTGGCCGACACCCCCCTGGGGCGCAGCCTGCGGGCCGACGGGATCCTTTCCGACGAGCAGCTTCTCGGCCTGCCGTCGGAGCCGCTGCGGCGCGTGCAGGGCGGGAGCCACCGGACGCTGCATTACCTTCCCCTGGCCGGCGAGGGCCAGGACCTGGACTGGGCGCGGGATTTCCTGCGGCGGTTGTGAGCTGCTGCGCGTGGCGGCGCGCCGCGCGCCCGCGGCGCGAGGCTAGGCCCGGCCGGGCGCCGCGAGGGCGGCCTGGAAGGCTTCGGGCAGGCGGGTCACCCGCCGCTTCTCGTAGTCGAAGGCCACCAGGGTCGTGTAGCCCTCGGCCACGGCCGCCCCGTCGCCGACCCGGGTCACCTGGTAGTCCAGGGTGAAGCGGCTGGCCTGCACGTCGCGGGGAAGCACGCTCACCTCCAGCTCGTCGCCCAGGAAGACCTCGGCCTGGAAGCGCACGTGCGCCTCGCTCATGATCAGGCCGACCCCGCCGCCGATGTCCTTCTCCGATGCGCCCAGGCCGGCCAGGTAGGCCAGGCGGGCGTCGTGGAACAGGAGCAGGTACTTGTCGTTGCCCAGGTGTCCGCCGTAGTTGATGTCCCCGATGCGCACCGGGTAGCGGACACGGAAGGGCGCGCCATCCCGCTGCTGCGGCTTTATTGCAGGCATTGCCGCAGCCACGCCAGGTAGGCCGGCGAGCCGTCCTGGATCGGCACGGCGGCCAGCTCGGGCAGCTCGTAGGGGTGCTCCCGGCGAAGCAGCTCAGCGATGCGGGGGACCAGGTCCCGGGAGCTCTTGACCAGCAGGAGCGCCTCCGGCTCCTCCTGCACGGCGCCCTGCCAGCGGTACACGGAGCGGATGGGATCGACGATCTGCACGCAGGCGGCCAGGCGCTCCTCCACCAGCAGGCGGGCCAGGCGCCGGGCGGTCTCCCCGTCGGGGGCGGCGATGCTGACCAGAACCGGCTGGAAATCCGGGGGAGCACCCGCTCCCGCAGCGCTCACAGCCGGGCCACTCCGGCCTTGAGCTTCTCCATCTGCCCGCGCAGCGCCTGCGGGATTCGCCCGCCGAACTTGCCGTAGAACTCTTCCACCTCGGCCAGCTCCTTCTCCCATTCGCCGCGCTTCAGCTCGAACAGGCTCTCCAGGCGCCCGGGGGGCAGGGCGAGGCCCTTCATCTCCAGGTCCTGGAGGTTGGGCAGCAGCCCGATGGGCGTGGAGCGGGCCCCGACCCGGCCCTTGATCCGGTCCACCATCCACTTCAGCACGCGGGAGTTGTCCCGGAAGCCGGGCCAGGCGAAGGCGCCGTCGGCGTCCTTGCGGAACCAGTTCACGGTGAAGATCCTGGGCGGCTGGGTGAGGCGCCGGCCCACCGCCAGCCAGTGGGCGAAGTAGTCGCCCATGTTGTAGCCGGCGAAGGGCAGCATGGCCATGGGGTCGCGGCGCACCACCCCCACCTGGCCGGCCGCCGCGGTGGTGGTCTCCGAGCCGTTGGTGGAGGCGCGGAACACCCCGTGCTCCCAATCGGTGGCCTCGCACACCAGGGGGATGGTGTTCGAGCGGCGGCCGCCGAAGATGATGCCGGAGATCGGCACGCCCTTGGGGTTGTCGTACTCCTTGGAGAGGTTGGGGCAGTTGCGGATCGACACGGTGAAGCGGGAGTTGGGGTGGGCCGCCGGCTTGCCGGCCTGCCAGGGGTTGCCCTGCCAGTCCAGCAGGTCCCGCGGGGGCTCGCCCAGTCCCTCCCACCAGGGGCTGTTGGCCGCGGGGTCCAGGGCGGTGTTGGTGAACAGGGTGGGGTAGAACTTGTCGCCCTTGAGGGTGGTCATCATGTTGGGGTTGGTCTTGTCGGAGGTTCCCGGCGCCACGCCGAAGAAGCCCGCTTCCGGGTTGATGGCGTACAGGCGCCCGTCGGGTCCGACGTTGATCCAGGCGATGTCGTCGCCCAGGGTGTGCACCTTGTAGCCGGGGAAGACCGGCTCGATCATGGCCAGGTTGGTCTTGCCGCAGGCCGAGGGGAAGGCCCCCAGCAGATAGGTGATCTCGCCGCCGGGCTCCTCCAGGCCCATGATGATCATGTGCTCGGCCAGCCACCCTTCCTGCTCGCCCAGGTAGGAGGCGATGCGCAGGGAGAAGCACTTCTTGCCCAGCAGGGCGTTGCCGCCGTAGCCGGAGCCGATGCTCATGACCAGGTGCTCCTGGGGGAAGTGCATGATGAAGCGCTTGGCCGGGTCCAGCTCTCCGATGGAATGCAGCCCGCGCACGAAGTTCTCCTGAGCGCCGATGCGCCGGATGGCTTCCTGCCCGACGCGGGTCATGATGCACATGCTGACCACCACGTAGATCGAGTCGGTGATCTGGATGCAGGGCTTGGCGTACGGGGACTGCGGGTGGCCCATCATGTAGGGGATCACGTACAGGGTGCGCCCCTTCATGCAGCCGGCGAACAGCCCGGAGACCATCCGCTTGGCCTCCACCGGGTCCATCCAGTTGTTGTTCGGGCCGGCGTCCTCCTTCTTGGGGAGGCAGACGAAGGTGAGCTGCTCGGTGCGGGCCACGTCGTTGGGATGGCTGCGGTGCAGGAAGGCGTCGGGGTAGGGTGAGGAGGCCAGCGCCCGGAAGGTGTGGTGCGGGCCGGTCTTCTCCTGGCGGATGCCCTCTTCCACCAGCTGCTCCAGCTCCTCGCGGGTGCCCTGGACCCAGTGCACCTTGTCGGGCTTGGTGAGCCGCGCCTGCTCCTCGACCCAGCGTTCGACGGGATTGGCCATGGAACCTCCTCGCCAACTACAGTGTTAGGATTTATACCCGCGCGGGGCCGGAGGGTCAAGGCGCCGGCGATTGACAGGGGGTGGTGGGGCCGCTACATTGCAAAAGGCCTTCGGCCCCTGGCTCCAGTAGCTCAGCCGGATAGAGCAGCGGTTTCCTAAACCGCAGGTCGGACGTTCGAGTCGTCTCTGGGGCAGTAATCCGCAGCGATGAACGTATTGGTCATCTCTTCCAACACCCTGCCGGCCGCTCCATCCGGACCCGCGTACGTGGCCGGGGCGCTGCGCCAAGCGGGCCACGCGGTGGAGGTCTGCGATAGCCTGGGGGCCGCCGACTTGCGGCAGCTAATCAGCGTCCGGCTGCACCGCTTTCAGCCCGAGGTGGTGGGGATTTCGATCCGCCTGGTGCACGGCGATGTCCAGGACCCGACCTCCGCCTTCGGCACCCGTTACCTGGACCTGCGCCCCCGGGTGAAAGAGATCGTGGAAGCTGTCCGACAGAGCTCGCCGGCCCGGATCGCGCTGGGGGGCCCGGGTTTCAACTACTATGCGCGCGACTGGCTGGAATACCTGGACCTCGAATACGGCATCCGCGGGGAGGGGGAGGTCGCCTTCCCCCTGTTCCTGCAGGCCCTGGCGGAAGGCGGCGACGCCGGCGCCGTGCCCGGCTGCATCACGCGCCGGGGCGGTCGGTTCCGCTGCGTTCCCCCTCGCGGGGTCGAAGACCTGGACCGCCAGGGGCTCCCGGCCTACGACCTTTTCGATTGGGCGGAATACGCGAGGCAGAAGGTCCTGCCGGCCCTTTTCACCAAGCGGGGCTGCGCATCCGGCTGCATTTACTGCCCCTACGGCAAACTGGAAGGCAAACGCTACCGTCTCAAGTCGCCGGAACGGGTGCTGGCCGAGGTCCGCCACACCCTGAACCACGCGCCTGGCGGCAGGATCATGTTCTGCGACAACAACTTCAACGTCCCACGCCGGCACGCCGAAGCGCTTTGCCGGGCTTTCCGCGCCCAGGCGCTGGGTTTCCAGTGGGGCACCGGAGACCTGCGGCCGGTCGGAATCGACGAAGAGTTCTGCCGCTTGCTGAAGGATTCGGGCTGCTTCTACGTCAACCTCTCCATCGAATCCGCCTCGGACACGGTGCTGCGCCGGATGAAGCGGGGTTACACCGCCCGTCAGGTCCGCGAGTCCCTCGACGCCCTGCGCCGCTCGGGGATTGGCTTCGGTGCATCGCTGCTGTTCGGCGCGCCTGGCGAGACTCCCGAAACCGCGGCCGAGACGCTGGCCTTGCTGCAGGAGTTCGAAATTCCCCTGGGGGTCTGGGCCACGATCGGGATCTACCTGTGGACGGATTACCAGGACCTCACGGCGGAAGCGCGCCAGGCGGGGATGCTGGAAGAAGGCTCCTCCCTGTTCGACGGACCGGTGTATCTGTCTGCCGGGCTGTCCGCGGGCTATGTTCTGGAATTGACCCAGGCGCTGCGCGCGAAGCCGGGATACACCGTGCAGGTCAACCATCCCGGCCAGCTCCTGTCTCCCGCTCCCGGCGGGCCGGGTCCTGGCAGGGCCTTTACTTGAAGGTCAGGGAGTAGTCCAGCGGCTTGTCCAGCAGCAGCACGCGCAGTAGGGGAATGCGGAAGGCCACCCCTCCGGGGACCGCCGTGCCGCCGCTCTGGGCCACGACCCGGCCCTTGACCAGGATGGTGGTCTCGATGGCCGAGGCCTTCAGGGCCGCGGCGCCGCCTTCGCCCAGCGCCAGGTCGATCAGCTCCAGGTACTCCGCCTCGGTGGCGTCGTCGTTCTCCTGGGGGCCCAGGCCCTCGAACAGCGGGTTCTTCAGGAAGGGGGCCAGCTCCAGAAGCTGGGAGAAGTTCCTGCGGTCCAGGTGCGCCCGCAGGGTGGTGCCCTCGGGACCCTTCTTCAAGGACAGGATGGTCTGGGGCTTATCCGGCGCGGCGAACAGCTTCTCGATGGACTGAAAAGCCAGATCCATCTCCAGCCGGTCGGGGCCGGCGCTTTCGATGCGGCGGAGGGTGACCTCCTGCCGCGAGGCGAAGCCCTTGCGGATGTCCTCCACGTCGAAGATGCGTCCCTTTTCCTTGGAGCCGCTGACCTCGGAGAGGTCCAGCAGGTAGTCCAGCAGGACCTGCTGCAGGCGGATGCGCACCTCGGCCGTTCCGGAGCCCTCCGGCTCCAGGGTCACCCGCTGGCTGACCGAGCAGCCCGCCGCGCCCAGCAGGGCCATTGCCGCGAGGAGCAGGACGGCCAGGGCGGCCGAGGCGGCCGGCGAGGGTTTTCGGATCAGCGCGGGCATGGCGTAAGGTACGGCATCGGCGAGCGGGCGTCAAGGCTCGCTCCATCTTGCAGCCCGTCGGCGGATTCCCCTATACTCGCTGCCATGTGCCAGGTCACCATCCTCCCCGGCGAGATCGTGTTTCACGCCCGGCGGGGCGCGCCGCTTCGCGAGCTCCTGCTGCAGGAGGGCATCCTGCTGGATTTCCCCTGCGGCGGCCGGGGGCTGTGCGGGCAGTGCGCGGTGGAGATCCAGCCGCCCACCGAAAGCGGTCAGGGCGGGCGGAAGAAGCTGCCGGAGGAGGCGCTGGCCCGCGGGCTGCGCCTGGCCTGCCAGGTCCAGATCGAGGGGGACTGCACCATCCGCATCCCTGAGGAGAAGGGCATCGAGGTGGCCTGGAAGGACCCGGCCGCGGTGGAGGGCCCCGCCCCGGTGTACGGCGAGAAGCTCATCCACCGGCGCCGCCTGAGGATGGAGCCGCCCAGCCTGCAGGATCAGCGCGCCGACTGGGAGCGCCTGGCCGACGCCCTGCAAGACCCCCCGGGGCAGGCGCCGGCCGTCCTGCCGCCGGTCCAGGCGGAGACCGTCGAGGGCTTTGCCCGCACTCTGCGCGCCGGACAGTGGCAGGTGGAAGCAGTGTTCGAGCAGGAGGCCCTGCTGTGCCTGCGCCCCGCTCCAGCCGAAGGGGAGGCGGCGGAGCCGGTGTACGGCTTCGCCGTGGACCTGGGCACCACCACGGTGGACGTGTCGCTGCACAACCTGGAAACCGGACGCCTGCTGGCCCGCAAGGCGCTGCTGAACCGGCAGACCGCCTACGGGGCGGACGTGATCTCACGCACGCACAACTTCCAGGAAAAACGGGAGGAGGTGCGGGCCGCGGCGCTGGAAACCATCGAGGAGTGCGCGCGGCAGCTGGAGGCGGAAGCCGGAGTGGACCCGCAGCAGGTGGTGCGCACCGCCGTGGTGGGCAACCCGATCATGATCCACATCCTGCACGGCTTGAATCCCCAGCAGCTGGCCATGGCCCCGTACATCCCCCTGGTCTCCGGCCTGGTCCGCCGCCGCCCGCAGGAGTTCGGCTGGAGCTTCCAGGGCTGCGGCTGGGTGGAGACCCTGCCGCTGATCTCCGCCTTCGTCGGCGCGGACACCGTGGGCATGATCCTGGCGCTGGACCTGGAGCGCGAGCCGGAAGTCACCCTGTCCATCGACATCGGCACCAACGGCGAGATCGTGCTCTCCAAGGCCGGGGAGCTGCTGACCACCTCCACCGCCGCCGGCCCGGCCTTCGAGGGCGCCCAGATCAGCTGCGGCATGCGGGCCCTGGAGGGGGCCGTCACCGGTTTCCGCATCCTGCCCGACGGCGGGCTGGACCTGGCGGTGGTCGGCGGCGGCCGGCCCAAGGGCATCTGCGGCAGCGGCCTGATTTCCGGCGTCGTCGAGCTGCTGGAAGCGGGCCTGCTGGAGCCCAGCGGGCGCCTGCTGCCGCCCGAGGAGGTCGCCCGCCCCGAGCTGGCCGCGCGCCTTTTCCGGGAGGAGAAGATGCTGGCCTTCCGGCTGTCCGACCGGGTGTTCATCACCCAGCGGGACATCCGGGAGCTGCAGCTGGCCAAGGGGGCCATCCGCACGGGCATCGACCTGCTGCTGGACGCCGCGGGGGTGAGCCCGGAGAGCCTGGCGCGCATCCGCCTGGCCGGCAACTTCGGCTCCGGGCTGGACATCCGCAAGACCATGCGCCTGGGCCTGATCCCCGAGCTGCCCGTGGAAAAAGTGGACGTGGTGGGCAACGCCGCCCTGCGCGGCGCGGCGCTGGCCCTGGTATCCCGGGAATACCGGGACCGGGCCGCGCGGATTCACCGCCGCTGCAAGTTCCTGGAGCTGGCCGCCCGGCCCGACTTCCAGGTGCGCTTCGCCTCGTCGATGTTCTTCTAGAGCTGCTTCAGGAGCCCATCAGGCCGCGCAGCGGCGACAGCAGCCCGCGTCCGGGCTGGAAGCGCAGCCACTTGCCGGCCGGCTTATCCCCGCGCGAGGCGAGGGTTTCCACGATGAAGCCGGCGAAGTCCCGCGCCAGGGTTTCGACGGACTCGAAGCAGTGCACCGTCACACCGCTCGGGCCGCCGCTCTCCATCAGCGACTGGGCCAGCGCCTTGAAGGCCCCCCGCAGCGCGGCCTCCAGCGGCGGCCTGCCGCCGACAGCCTCCCGGGGAGCATAGTCCACCAGGGCCAGGCGCCCGCCGCCGTTGCGGGCGAAAACCTCCAGCAGGCCCTTCACCAGGAACAACGGGCCCTTGAGCCAGGCGTCCACGGCCCGCTCCATCGATTCGTAGGTGGTATCCGGCAGGAGTCGGGCCTCCACGAACGGCCATTGCACCACCACGGCTTCGTCGATGCGGCCGAAGCGGTTGGCCACCGCCAGCAGCACGTTGCGGGCGGAGATGGGCGAGCCCCGGTTCCAGTCGGTGAGCAGAAAGCCATCGCTCTCGGAAACCAGGGGGGCTTCGCGGGCTTTCAGGTTGGAGCGGGTCACGGCCACGCTGGCCCCTTCGGCCAGGTAGCGCCGGGCCAGCTCCTCACCCAGGGGTGTCTGCACATCGCTGACCAGCACGACCTGTCCCATGTTCCCCGCATCTTAGCAGGGGCCTCCGCCCCGGTCAACGCCGGCCCTAGGCCGGCCAGGGGGCGGCCGGGGGCGGCCCCGGAGGCGCCTTGCTTCGGCCGCCGATTCGCGACATATTTAGCACGGGCAGCAGCGCTGTAATGGAAGGCAAGGCCAGGATCCTGGTGTACGGCTTCTCCGCGGAGGAACAGCGGCGCATCGACGAGGGCCTGGCTTCGCTCGGGGTGCCGCCCGCGCTGAAGGCGCGGCCGGAGCAGGGCGGGGTGGTCCTCCGCCGGATCCTCGCCGGGCAAAGCCCGGAGGCAGCGGCGGAAACGGCCGGGAAGGTGGGACGGAAGCCCCTGGTCCTGTTCCACAACATCTCGGATTCCGGCGTGCGGGCGCTGCTGGGCTTTTTCCGTGAGAAGGCACGCGGCCGGCCGCTCTTCGCGGTGAGCACCCCGACCTCCCTGGATTGGACCCTGGAAGAGCTGCTCGCCCACCTGGAGCAGGAACGCGCCGCGCTGGAGGAGGACAGGTAGGATGCGCATCGCCATCGGGCAGATCAACCCGGTGATCGGCGACTTCGCCGGAAACGTGGACAAGATCCTGGAATTCGCGGCCCGGGCCCGGGAGCTGGGCGCCGAGCTGGCCGTGTTCCCGGAAATGTGCATCTGCGGCTACCCCCCGCTGGACCTGGTGGACCAGGATTCCTTCGTGGAGGCCGGCCTGCAGGGACTGCGCCGCCTGCGGCGCTCCTGCCCGCGGGGCATCGGGGTCACGGTCGGCTACGTGGACCGCAACCGCGGCGAGGCCGGCAAGCCGCTGGCCAATGCGGTGTCCCTGCTGGCCGACGGGGAGATCCTGGCCACCCAGACCAAGACGCTGCTGCCCAGCTACGACGTGTTCGACGAGGCCCGCTGGTTCCAGCCGGCCGTCTCCCGGCAGGTGATCCCCTTCCGCGGCGAGCGCCTGGGCATCGCCATCTGCGAGGACATGTGGTGGGAGGCGGAAATGCCCGCCGGGATGCGCTACCCGGTGGATCCGGTGAAGGAGCTGCTGGACGGGGGGGCCTCCCTGATCCTGGCCCCTTCGGCTTCCCCTTTCTATTCGGGCAAGCCGCGCATCCGCCTGGAGCTGGCCTCCGGCATCGGCCAGCGCTCCGGGGTGCCGGTGGTCTACGTGAACACGGTGGGGGCCAACGACAGCCTGATCTTCGACGGCCAGTCCTTCTGCACCGCCGGCGACGGCCGCCTGGTGTTCCTGGGCGAGGCCTTCCGGGAGCAGTTGGCGCTGGTGGACACCGCCCGGCCGGGACCGGAGCTCTCCCTCTCCGAGGACCGCTACGGGGAGCTGGCCCGGGCGCTGGAGCTGGGCATCGCCGACTACCTGGCCAAGTGCGGCATCGGCAGGGTCCACCTGGGGCTTTCCGGGGGAATCGACTCCGCCCTGGTGGCGGTGCTGGCCGCCAGGGCGGTGGGACCGGAGCGGGTCACCGCCTTCGCCCTGCCCTCCCGCTATTCCTCCCCCGGCAGCCTGAGCGACGCGGAGGAGCTGGCCGGCAACCTGGGCATCCGCCTGCAGCGGGTGTCCATCGAGCCGGCCTTCGCCGCCAGCCTGGAGAGCCTCCAGCCCGTGTTCGGGGACGCCGCCCCCGACATCACCGAGGAGAACCTGCAGGCGCGCCTGCGGGGCCTGCTGCTCATGGCCTACGCCAACAAGTTCCACTCCCTGCTGCTGGCCACGGGCAACAAGTCGGAGCTGGCCACGGGGTATTGCACGCTCTACGGGGACATGTGCGGAGGACTGGCCCCGATCGGGGATTTATTGAAGACCGAGGTGTACGCGCTGGCCCGCCGCCTGAACCGCGAGCGCCGGCTCATCCCCGAGGCGGTGCTCACCAAGCCGCCCAGCGCCGAGCTGAAGCCGGACCAGACCGACCAGGACACGCTGCCCCCGTACGACGAGCTGGACCGCATCCTGGAGCGCTACCTGCTGGACAACGCCACCGCCCAGCAAATCGCCGCCGAAGGGGAGAACCCGGATACCGTGCGCCGGGTGCTGGACCTGGTGGGCAAAGCGGAGTTCAAGCGCCGCCAGGCCGCCCCGATCCTGAAGGTCACTCCCCGGGCCTTCGGCACCGGCCGCCGCATCCCCATCGCCCGCCGCTTCCACGAGACCTGAGGGCGGCGGCCGGACCGCCCGCGGCCGCGTCCGCGCTGCCGCTGCACTGCCCGTGGCCGCGCAGCGCCGCCGTGCAGCACGCTGCCGCTGCGCCGCGGCTTTTTTCTTGACCAGAAAACTAATATATAGGTATTTTCCTATCAAGCATTCGAAAGCAACTCACAGGAGGACAAAGCATGAAGCGAAGCATCGCCCTGACCCTGACCCTGTTGTTCCTGGTGGTATTGGTGCCCACCCTGTCGGCTCAATACAACAAGGACCTGGTCGTGCAGAAGATGCGCTCCAACGGGGCGCTGGTCGGGCAGATCAACACGGCGGTGGGCGCCGAGGATTTCTACACCAGCGCGCTGCGCCTGATGGAGCTGGCCGCGAACTTCAAGGCCCTGGAGGCAGTCGATCCGCCCAAGGGCAGCAAGGCCGAATGGGACCGGATCAACGGGGAGGCGGTGCGGGCCGCTTTCCGCGGGGTCGGGGCCTGCGGGGCGCAGGACCTGGAGCAGCTCAAGGCCGAAGTGGGCGCCATCCTGGGGTTGATGAAGGACGGGCACGCGAAGTTCCGGGTAGAGCCCCGGTCGCGGCGGTTGCCGCGGCACTGTAAAGCCGGCCGCCCGCAATGGGGCCGGCTTTTTTATCGCTCGCAGCAGGGCCTACCGCCCGGCCCGGCGCGTGTCCGCGATCCGGAAAGCCTCCTTCACCGCCTGGTCGGCATCGGCGGCGTAACCGTCCGCGCCGGTCCGTTTCCACAACTCCGGATCGGGGTGGAAGGCCTGGCCCCCGACCAGGATGCCTACGGAATGCAGCTCCTGGGATTCCCGGACCAGCCGGACCAGGCGGGCGGCGGAATCCACATTGTAGGCCATGGTCGCGGACAGCGCGAGGACGGCCGGCCGGTGGTCCCTGACCGCCTGCAGGATGTCCTGGAGGGAAAGATTGCTCCCTAGAAAAACGGCTTTCCATCCCTCCATCTCCAGGAAATCCGCGACCATCCGGCTGCCGATCTCATGGTACTCGCCGCTCACCGCCAGGGAAAGGCAGGTGGGGCCGCGCGTCTTCTTTCTGGCTTCCAGCAGCTGGGGATAGAGTTGGGACATGATCTGCTGGGTGGACAGGGAGAAGTGATGCTCCCGGGCCACGTCGATCCTGCCCTGCTCCCACAAGGCGCCCACTTCCCGGAGGGTGCGCTCGAACACCTCGCGGTACACCCCGCGCAGGGAATCGCCGTTTTGCAGCGCCCGCAGCACCAGGCGGCCGGCCTCCTCCCGGTTGCCCGAGAGCAGGGTGTCCAGGTAGCGCCGGGCCAGGGGGCTCAGCTGCGCGGAGTCTTTTTCGCGGGGAGCGGCGGGGGGCGCGGGGCGGAGGCTCGATTCGGCCCTGCCCAGCAGGTAGTCCATGGAAACGTCGAAGAAATCGGCGATCCTCTCCAGGGTCGTTTCACCGGGGAAGCGAGAGCCCTGTTCGTAATTGGCCACGGTGGTCTGGGCTACGCCCAGCTTTGCCGCCAGGTCCTTCTGCCGCAGTTTCCTCCGGGCTCGCAGCTCGCGCAGCCGGGAAGGGAAGTCAGCCATGGCAGGAAAATAACACAATTCGAGATACAGTGCCAGGAAATCCGGCGGGTACTACTCGTTCTGTGCTCGACCTTTGGGGAAGAACTGCGGGAACTCCTCCAGCAGGCGGTGCCGCGCGGTGAGCTCCCGGACCAGCAGGCGGGAGTCCACGGGGCCTACGGCCTGCCCGGCCGGCTCGCCGAGGCACAGGCACGAGGTTCCGACCGGCTGCCCAAGGGTGAAATCCAAGAGGCGCGGAACGAGGTCCCGCAGGAAAGCCGTGCCCTGTGGCAGCCGGGCGCCCAGGCGGGCCAGCAGGTGGGCCAGCTCGAAGCCGCGGAACAGCAGTCTCCGGGCGCCCAGGGTCTCGTGCAGGCCGCCGCAGGGCACCGGACCCGCCTGCCCCGGGCTCTCCCCCGGGTTCAGGTGGATCCAGGGCAGCAGCGAGTACAGGCAGGCTTCCGGTCCTTTGGGCAGGAATCCGGCGGCGCTCAGGGCCGCGGCGGCCCGGGCCCGCAGAAAGGCCGGCTGGAGTGTGTCCTCCGCCGCCGGCTCGCGGTCCACGGAGAAGAACCGCTCCCGGATCCCGGCGAGAGTCTTCTTGTGGGCGTCCTTGCCGGTGAGCAGGTAGAGCTCCGCCAGCGGCTCCGGCAGGATCAGGGCTTCCGTTTCGGTGGCCGGGCTGGCGGCGGCCGCCGCGGCCAGCGCGCCCACGGCGCGGGCGGCGGCATGCAGGTACCGGAGGTGGGGCAGCCTGCGGCGGCGCAGCAGCCCGACCAGGACCACCAGGGCCCAGGCGGTGTCCGCGCTCTGCCCCGCCGGAACCGCGGGTGGGAGAGTTTTTCTCCCGTCGATTTGCAGCCAGGAGCGGCGCTTCAGGTCGTAGCGCTCGCAGAACAGGCCCGTGGGCAGCTGGGCGCGCAGCACGAAATCCGCCAGCCGCAGGGCCAGCTCTTCCATCTCCTTCTCCCCGGGAAACAGCCCGGGCAGCAGGGCGGCCAGCCCCGCGCCGGCGCTGGTGGACAGGGTCTCCAGGCCCGGGGACAGGCGCAGCCCGCAGGTGCCGCCCTGGTCCACCAGCAGCTGCTGCCGGCAGGCGGCGATTTCCTCCCGGGTGCGGGCCTGCAGGGAGGCGGGCGCGAGGTTCGCCGGTGCGCCGGCCGGACGCGGCTGCCAGACGGCCAGGCGGTCCAAGGCGGCGGAGAGGCCCTGGGCGAACAGCTCCCGGGCCGGTGAGATCACCAGATTCAGCCGCGCGGCCTGCTCCAGGCTGCCGCTGACCCGTAGGGCGGCCTGGCCTCGCTGGGCGGGTTTGCGGCCGGGCATGGCCCCGGCGCGGGGCGGGCGGTGCAGCTCCACGCGCACCAGCGGTTCCTCCTCCTGGACCAGGCGGGCCAGCTCCACGCTGCTGCCCCGGCGCTCCGCGGCCGGCGGGTCGGCGAAGAGCAGCACGGAGGCCCTGCCGGCCAGCAGGTACAGCCCCGCGGGCAGCGCCGTGAGCGACCCGTCGGCGGGCTCGGCCTCGAGGGGCACCGACTCGCCGCGGGCCACCCCGGGCAGCAGCCAGGCGGCCCCGGTGAGCTCGGGGAACTCCAGGCAGAAGGAAAGACCCACCCGCCCCTCCTGCAGCACGGTCCAGCTGCGCTGGATGGACAGGCCGTGCCGCTCGGGGGCGATGAAGTCGCGGATGGTGGAGGCCAGGAAGTAGGCGGTGACCTGGTCGCCGCGGCAGGCGATGCTTTCCGGCAGCCGCTCGTCCCCGTCCTGGTAGAGGCTGTAGCGCAGCAGCACGGTGAGCCCGCCGGCGACGATGCGCACCGTGCGATAGTCCGCCTGCGTGATCCGCATGCCGCCATACTACCCGAGTCGCCCGCCGCCTGCCAGGGCCCGCGCCTTGACGGCCGGGGGCCGGCGGTGTAGCTTGCCTCGTTGAGCGCGAAAGCCAAATCCTCCTTCGTCTGTTCCGCCTGCCAGCACCAGGAACCCAAGTGGCTGGGCCGCTGCCCGGAATGCGGCAGCTGGAACAGCCTGCGCGAAGCCGCGCCGGCCTCCCCGACGCGCCCCGCCGCCGGGGCCGAGGAGCCGCAGAGCGTGCCGCTGGAGGCCATCCAGATCCAGGAGGGCCTGCGCCTGGACGCTGGCATCGGGGAGTGCAACCGCGTGCTGGGCGGCGGCATCATGAAGGGCTCCGCCGTGCTGCTGGCCGGGGAACCGGGCACCGGGAAATCCACCCTGATGCTCCAGCTGGCCTCGCGCGTGCAGACCGGGGGCAGGACGCTGTACGTCTCCGGAGAGGAATCCCCGGCCCAGATCCGCCTGCGCGCCGAGCGCCTGGCCATCACCGGCGGCCGGATCGAGGTGCTGCCGGCCACCGAGCTCGCCGTGGTGCTGCGGGCCTGCGAGCGGCTGAAGCCCGTGGTGCTGATCGTGGATTCGATCCAGACGGTCTATTCCCAGGACATCGGCACGGTGCCCGGGACGGTGAACCAGGTGCGCCTGTGCTGCCAGGAGCTGATCGACTGGGCCAAGACCCACGGCGCGGCCCTGTTCCTGGTGGGCCACGTGACCAAGGAAGGCTACATTGCCGGCCCCAAGGTCGTGGAGCACATGGTGGACACGGTGCTCTACTTCGAGACCGGAGGCACGGGCATCCGCCTGCTGCGGGCGGTCAAGAACCGCTTCGGCTCGGTGGACGAGATCGGCATCTTCCAGATGGGCGAGGCGGGCCTGACCCAGGTGGAGAACCCGGCGGCCCTGTTCCTGACCCGCCGCGACGGCGAGCTGCCGCCGGGGGTGGTGGCCGCGCCGGTGTACGAGGGCACGCGCGTGCTGCTGGTGGAGATCCAGAGCCTGGTGGTCCCGGCCAAGGGCGGGATTTCGCGCGTGTTTTCCGACCGCATCGATTCAGGCCGGGTCTCGCGGATGGCGGCCGTGCTGGAGAAGCACCTGAAAGTGCGCCTGGCCGACCAGGACCTGTACGTGAACGTGGGCGGGGGCCTGCGCGTCACGGAGGTGGGCATCGAGCTGCCGCTGGCCATCGCCCTGTATTCGGCCCGCCTCAACCAGCCGGTGCCCGCCGGCACCGCCGTGGTGGGCGAGGTGAGCCTGGCCGGCGAGCTGCGGCCGGTGCCGCACCTGGAGCGGCGGGCCCGGGCCGCGGCCGAGATGTCCTTCACCCGCCTGGTCCACCCGGCGGATCCCGATCCGAAGGCCGCTTCCCCTTCGAGCGGGATGCCGCCCGGACTGGGCCGCCCGGCGGCTACCCTGGCCGAGGCGGCCAGGGCCTGCTTCGCGCCGGCCAGCCCCGTCACCCCGCAGTAGCGGGCTGCCTACTTCCCGGCGCTGCGGCCGGGGGCCAACGCCGCCAGGGCCTCCTCGCTGGCCGGCAGCACCCCCTCCTCGGTGATCAGGGCGGTGACCAGGCGCGCCGGGGTCACGTCGAAACCGTAGTTGGCCGCCGGACTCCCGGGGGAGGTCACCAGGACCTCGGCGGGCTGCCCCCCGCTCAGCCCCTCCACGTAGCGCACCTCGCGCGCGTCGCGCTCCTCGATGGGGATTTCCCGCAGGCCGTCGCGGATGTCCCAGTCGATGGTCGAGGTGGGCAGCGCCACGTAGAAGGGCAGGCCGTTGTCGCGCGCGGCCAGGGCCTTCAGGTAGGTGCCGATCTTGTTGGCCACGTCCCCGCGGCGGCTCACCCGGTCGGCGCCCACGATCACCAGGTCCACCTGCCCGTGCTGCATCAGGTGCCCGCCGGCGTTGTCGGCGATCACCGTGTGCGGCACCCCGGCCCGCTCCAGCTCCCAGGCGGTCAGGCGGGCGCCCTGGTTGCGCGGGCGGGTCTCGTCGACCCAGACGTGCACGGGGATGCCCGCCCGGTGGGCGGCGTAGATCGGGGAGGTGGCCGTGCCGTGGCGCACGCAGGCCAGCCAGCCGGCGTTGCAGTGGGTGAGCACGTTCACGCGCGGCGAGGGGCCCGTCTTGCGGGCCAGGATCCCCGCCAGCAGCGGCCGGCCGTGCTCGCCGATGCGGCGGCAGCGCTCCACGTCCTCCTCCTCGATGACCCGCGCGGTGCGCAGGGCCAGGCGCACGCTCTCGTCGGGGTCCCGGCTCTCGGCCAGCTCGCCCAGCTGCCGCCGCACGGCCCAGGCCAGGTTCACCGCCGTGGGGCGCGTGGCCACCAGGAGGCGGGCGGCTTCGTGCAGGCGCTCCGGGCCCGCCCCGCGGGCGGCCTCCAGCGCGGCCAGGTACATGCCGTAGGCCGCGGCCACGCCGATCAGCGGCGCGCCGCGCAGGTGCATCTCGCGGATGGCGGTGCACACCTCCTCCACGCTGGCCAGCTCCTCGACCCGCAGCCGGAAGGGCAGGGCGCGCTGGTCGATGATGCACAGGGCCTGGGCGTCGTCGCGCAGCCAGAGGGACTGCAGCTCGGGGGTGGGGCTCACGGGATGATCATAGCCCGGCGGCCCGCGGTTGATAAGCCCGCCCTCCTCCGGTATCCTTAAGCCCCATGAGCAGCCTGGTATGGGTGGAGCTGGAGCGCGGCGCGCCGGACCACAACCTGCGCGAGCTGCGGCGCTGCGCCGCCCCCGGGGTGAAGATGTGCGCGGTGGTCAAGTCCAACGCCTACGGTCACGGGGTGGCCCCCATGGTGCGCCTGCTGGAATCGGCGGACTGGTTCGCGGTGAACTCCCTGGAGGAGGGCCTGGAGATCCGGGCCCTGGGGGAGAAGCGTCCCGTGCTGGTGCTGGGCCACGTGCCCCTGTCCGCCCTGGGCGAGGCGGTGGCCCACGACCTGGACCTGACCCTCTACAACCTGGAGAGCCTGGAGGCCCTGGCCCGGCTGGACCGGGAGCGCCTGGGGGGCCGGCCCATCCGCGTGCACCTGAAGGTGGAGACCGGCACCGGCCGCCAGGGGGTGCTGCCCGGCGAGCTGGAGGACTTCGCCCGCCGGCTGCGGGCCCTGCCCGGCGCGGAGCTGGACGGCGTGTCCACCCACTTCGCCAACATCGAGGACACCCTGAACCATGGCTACGCCGAGCGGCAGATCGCCCAGTTCCAGCAAGCCCGCGGCTTATTGAAGACCCTGGGGCTGGAGCCGTCCCTGGTGCACACGGCCTCCACCGCGGCGGGCATCCTCTTCCCGGAAACCCACCATGGCCTGGTGCGCGCCGGCATCGGCGTCTACGGGCTGTGGCCCTCGCGGGAGACCTATCTCTCTGCGCTGCTGGGCCACCGCCCGATGCCGCAGCTCAAGCCGGTCCTGAGCTGGAAGACACGCATCGCCCAGTTGAAGACCCTGCCGGAAGGCAGCTTCGTGGGCTACGGCTGCACCTTCAAGACCACCCGGGCCACGCGCCTGGCCGTGCTGCCGGTGGGCTACGCGGACGGCTACGACCGGGCCCTGGGCAACACGGCCCACGTGCTGGTGGCCGGCAAGCGGGCGGCGGTGATCGGGCGGGTGATGCATGAACATGTGCATGGCCGACGTGACCGACATCCCGCAGGCCCGGCTGGAGGAGGAGGTGGTGCTGCTGGGCGGAAGCGGCGAGGAGAGGATCAGCGCCGAGACCCTGGCCACCTGGGCGGGAACCATCAACTACGAGGTGGTGACCCGCATCAGCCCGCTGCTGGAGCGCCGGGTGGTGGAGCCTAGCCGGCCGCAGGCGGCCTGCGGCGCGGGCGCCCTCGGCCTACTCCAGGCCGACGTAGACCTTGATGTACTGCAGCCGCTCGTAGAGCTGCGGGTCGGCGCTGGCCTCCTGGCTCATCTTGCCCCGGAAATCCTCGATCGCCGCGTAGCCGTGCCGCTGCATCCAGGCCTCCAGGTCCTTCAGGCATTCCTGCAGGCGGCCCATCCCTTTCAGGAACAGGGTGGAGCACAGCTGCACGGTCTTGGCCCCGGCCAGCAGCATCTTGACCACCCCGGCCCCGTCGTGCACGCCGGTGGAGGCGGACAGGTCGCAACCCACCTCGGAGGAAAGCAGGGCGATCCAGCGCAGGCTCTGGTGGATCTCATCCGGGGAGCTGAGGTGGTAGCCCGGGGCCAGCGCCAGTTTCTCGATGTCGAAGTCCAGCTGGTAGAAGCGGTTGAACAGCACCAGGGCCGCGGCCCCGGCCCGGCGCAGGGCCACGGCGGTCTGCGGCAGGGAGGTGAAGTAGGGTCCCAGTTTCACCGCCACCGGCAGCTTCACCTGGGCGCGGATCGCCTGCACGATCTTGAGGTAGGTGCCTTCGATGTCCGCCGCGCTGTGCTCGTAGTTGGAGGCCAGCAGGGCGATGTTCAGCTCGATGGCATCGGCGCCCGCCGCGGCCAGCTTGGCGGCGTAGGCCGTCCAGCCCCGGGGGGACACCCCGTTCAGGCTGGCGATCACCGGGATGGACAGGCTGGCCTTGGCGTCTTTCACCAGCTTCAGGTACTGGTCCTGGTTCAGGCGCAGGCCGAACTGCCGCAGGTAGTCGGCGGCCTCTGGGTGGCCATAGTCGCCTTCCTTCTCCAGTTGGGCGGTCTGGACCTCGATCTGCTCCTCGAACAGGCTCTTGAGCACCACCGCCCCGGCCCCCGCCTCCTCGCAGCGCTTGAGCTTGGCCGCGGTGCCGGTCAGGCTGGAGGCGGCGACGATGAGCGGGTTGCGGAGCTTCAGCCCCATGTAGGTGACGCTCAGGTCCGCCATGACGACCTCCCTAACGCGATGATTCGACCCACGGTAGAACAGCCCCGGCTAAAAGTCAAGGAGAGCCGGTTGCCTCGCGCGTTCCGGCAGCAGGGCAAAACGCTCAAAGCAACGGCGTTATTGGCGTGATCTCCCCCCGGTCACGGGAATTAAATGGCAGTACCTGAGGAGCAAAAGCCTTTGTCGCAGTGTTGAACACTTGTATGGTGCCACTTGTACTACTCACTGCACATTTCCTTCCCGCCTCGGTCGCCCGGATGGAATACGTCAAGCTGGGCGATCCTCTCCGACGCGCACGAACTCGTCGGCTACCTGAAGGAGAGCTTCGGCAAGGAGAAAATCTATCTTCTCGGCCATTCCTGGGGTACCATCCTTGGAGCCCTCCTCGCCTCCCGCTACCCCGAGGACTTCCATGCCTACATCGGCATGGGCCAGTGGGTGAGCATGGGCGACAACGAGAGGCTCTGCTACGAGTTCACGCTAAGCGAGGCCGAGCGGCGCGGGGACAGGAAGGCCGTCGCGCTTCTCGAGCGGATAGGCGCGCCGGAGAACGGCCTCTACCGCGGCGATTGGCTCGTGAGCGTGGGCGCCCAGCGCAAGTACCTGAAGTGTGGTTCGAGGACTCCGCGCACATGCCCCTCGTTCGAGGAGCCGGATAGATTTCAGGCGGGCATAACAACACTCTGATTCAAGGAAAGGAAAAGAAAATGACTACGTACAGAAAGACCGCGATAATTGTGGGAGTGTTATACATAGTGGGAACGGTTTCTGGCATACTAAGCCGCGTTTTTACCGGTCCTATCCAAAATGCTCAGGATTCTCTGATTAGTGTCTCCGCGAATGGAAACCCGATCATACCTCGGAGCCTTTTTTTGCTGACTATGGGCCTGGCACTTGCCATGGTTCCGGTGATGATGTTTCCCATTCTAAAGAAGCATAATGAAGTCTTGGCTCTTGGATATGTTGTTTTCAGAGGAGGGCTTGAAACCGTCGGCTATATGGCAACGGTAGTCAGCTGGTTGCTCCTGCTTCCGCTGAGCCAAGTGTATCGAGTCGGGACCCCGGATGCTTCCAATTTCCATGCGTTGAGCACTGTATTGCTGGATGGGAATGAGATTGGCTCGATTTTGACCATCGTTTTTTGTCTTGGCGCGTTGATGTTTTACTATCTGTTGTACAAATCGAAACTCATTCCCCGATGGATATCGGGTTGGGGGCTCATTGCAGTTATTCCCTATTTGGCCGGAGGCGTCTTGAGTATGGCAGGCCTCTTCGGACCTTCATCGACGATCACGAACGTGCTTGATATTCCATTGGGCGTGCAGGAAATGGTCCTTGCGGTATGGCTTATCGCAAAGGGATTCAACGCCTCTGCCGGTGGGGCGGGAGGAAGCTCGTGAAAGCAGTCGTGTGCACGGGATACGGTCCTCCCGATGTTCTTGAACTCCAACAGGTAGAGAAACCTGTTCCAAAGGATCACGAGGTGTTGATCAAGGTGCAGGCGACGACGGTGCACCGTGGGGACGTGAGGATTCGAAGCTTCGATGTTCCTCGGGGGCAACGGTTCATGGCGCGGCTGGTCCTTGGCTTCGCTCGCCCGAAGAACCCGATTCTCGGGATGGAGCTGGCCGGAGAGGTCGAGTCGGTCGGCAAGGATGTGACCCTCTTCAAGCGGGGCGACGACGTCTTCGCCTTCACCGGTTGGCGCCTCGGTGCCTATGCCGAGTACGTATGCTTACCAGAGAAGCCTAGGAAGTCGGCCGCGAAGGAAGGGATGCTGGCGACGAAGCCGGCCAACATGACCTTTGAGGAAGCCGCTGCCGGCGCTGCAACCGGAGGAGTCACGGCATTGGGTGTCCTCAGAAAGGCGAACATCAAAAGCGGGCAGAAGGTTCTGATCTACGGTGCCTCTGGAAGCATAGGCACCTATGCGGTGCAACTCGCCAAGTCATTCGGGGCGGATGTTACCGGGGTCTGTAGTACCGCCAATCTGGAGGTGGTGAGATCTCTTGGGGCCGACAGGGTGATCGACTACACGCAGCAGGACTTCACCGAGGGGGACGAGACCTATGACGTTGTCTTCGATGCCGTTGACAAGCTCTCTTCCTCGCGGGCCAAGAGGCCCTTGAGGAAGACAGGCGTCTATCTCAACGTCAACAGGGATTCAGGTTCTGGAGGTGGGAGTCCCGAGGACCTTGTTTTTCTCAAGGAACTCATCGAGGCCGGAAAGGTCCGGACGGTCATCGACAGGCGCTATCCGCTGGAGGAGATCGTCGAGGCCCACACGTACGTCGAGAAGGGGCACAAGAAAGGACACGTGGTCGTTACCGTTGCCCCGTAGCCGAACATCTTGGCCGTCGTCCAGCGCGCCGGGGGGCTCTGCGGCAGGTCCGGGCGGCCGAATAGCCGCGCCTAGGGGCCACCGGTTGGAGGGTCGGAGCAGTCCACGAGGCGCCCGGCGGTGATGCGCTGCAGGGTCTGGAAGTCCAGGGGCACGCCGGAGGAGTCGGTGCCGGCGGCGGGGTAGAGGGTGCCGTAGTCCGCCAGGCTCCGGTCCAGCAGGATCTCGATGCCCTCCAGGCCGAAGGGGCAGACCCCGCCGGGCTTGAAGCCCGTGGCCGCCAGGGTCTCCTCGGCGGTGGCCATGCGGCTCTTCACCCCCAGGGCGGCCTTGAGCTTGGAATTGGAGACCTTGCGGTCCCCGGGGCAGACCAGCAGGCGGTAGCGGCCGTCCTTGCCCAGGAACAGCAGGCTCTTGGCGATGTTGCCCACCGCCACCCCCAGCTTCTGCGCGGCCAGCACCGAGGTGGGCGTGGAGCCTTCCTCGAACTCGATGGCCGAGAGGTTGTGCGCCTCCAGCACCTGTCGCACTTTGTCGGGCAGCATGCTCAGCCGTGGGCGGTGATGTCCGCGCGCATCCGGGCGAAGCGCGGCTTGAGCACGTCGTAGATGATCCGGATGCGGTCGTCGTGGTGCAGGAAGGAGCTCTTCATGGCGTTGAGGGTGATCTTTTCCAGATCGTCCAGGGTGAGGTTGTAGTGGGTCACGGCCAGGTGCATCTCCTTGCTCAGGGTGGTGTTGCTCATCAGGCGGTTGTCCGTGCAGAGCATGGTCCGGAAGCCGTTGCGGTAGTACACGGGGAAGGGGTGGTCGTCCAGGGAGGCCGCAGCACCCGTCTGCACGTTGGAGGACAGGCACATCTCCAGGGGCAGGCGCTTGTCGCGGATGAAGTGGGCCAGCGAGCCCATCTTCTCGATGCGCGTGCCGTGGATGGCCATGTCCTCGCGCAGGCGCGTGGCGTGCCCGATGCGGTGCGCCCCGCAGTACTGGATGGCCTGCCAGATGGACTCCATGCCGAAGGCCTCCCCGGCGTGGATGGTGATGTTGAAGTTCATCCGGCGGATGTACTCGAAGGCGTCCAGGTGCTTCTTGGGCGGATGGCCGTACTCATCCCCCGCCAGGTCGAAGCCCACCACCCCCTTTTCCCGGAAGGAGACGGCCAGCTCGGCGGTTTCCAGGGCGACGGTCTGGTCGCGCATGCCGCACAGGATCAGGCCGAACTCCACTCCGGTCTTGGCCCGGCCCCGCTCCAGGCCGGCCAGCACGGAGCGCACGACCTCTTCCAGGTTCAGGCCTCCGGAGGTGCAGAGCATCGGGGCGAAGCGCAGCTCCACGTACACGATGCCGTCCTCGGCCCGGTCCTCCAGGGCCTCGAAGGCGATGCGCTCCAGGGCTTCCGCGGTCTGCATCACGGACAGGACCACCTGGAAGCCCTCCAGGTACAGGGCCAGGCTCTTGCGGTCCGCGCCGCGGTGGAACCAGGAAGCCAGCTCCGCCGGCTCCCGGGCCGGAAGCTCCACCCCTGCCCGGCGGCCCAGCTCGATGATCGTGGCCGGGCGCAGCCCCCCGTCCAGGTGATCGTGCAGCTCCACCTTGGGCAGGTGGCGGATCATCTCCTCGGTGACCATGGGGCATTCTATCCCCGCTCGGGCTATTTGCTCAACAAGCTGGTCAGCCAGGGGATGCCGATGAAGTTGCCGACCATGGCCCCCAGGCTGGAGAACAGGAACACCAGCAGGATGTGCGTGACCCGGTTGCGGTAGAAGCCGCGGAAGGTGGCCAGGTCGTCGTGCAGGTTCTCGAAATCCGTGACTCGCGGCTTGCGCAGGAAGGCCTCGACCACCCCGGTGACCAGGCCGATGCCGATGAAGGGATTCAGGGTGGTGATCGGCGCGCCGATGAAGGCGGCCGCGATGGTGATGGGGTGGGCCAGGGTGAGCAGGGTGCCCAGGGCCGACAGGGTGCCGCTGACCAGCACCCACTTCCAGAGCATGGTGAGGGAGAGCTCCCAGCCGGAGCGGAAGAAGCCGGCCACTAGCAGGCCCACGATGGCCGCCGGGATGAGCCAGCCCAGGTAACTGACCAGGCGGCGCTTCGGGGGCAGCTGCTCCAGCGCCGCGATGTCAGTCGACTGGGTCTCGGCCTGCAGGGCTTCCAGGCTGCGGGCGATGCCCTCCACATGCCCGGCCCCGACTACAGCCACCACCCGCCGGCCCTCGGCCTGGAAGATGCGCGTAGCCAGATAGCGGTCCCGTTCGTCGATCAGCACCTCCTTGACCGTAGGAAGGTAGCCGGCCAGCTCGTCCAGCATGCTCTGAAAGGTGGTCCGGCTCTTGAGCTTCTCGATCTCCTCGGGGGTGAGCTTCTCCCTGGAGAAGATCGTGGCCAGCATGGCGGCCAGCATCTTGTTCTTGCCCCAGAAGGAGGTCCGGCCCCAGGCTCGCCGCAGGGTGAGCTGGATGTCGCGATCGCACAGGCTGAAGGGGATGCCCGCCTCCTGGGCCAGGCGCACGGCGGTGAGCATTTCCTCGCCGGGGGAAACCCCCAGGCCCGCCCCCAGCCGGCGCTGGAAGGAGGAGAGCACCAGGTTGGCCAGCAGCAGGAACCCCTTGCCCTTTTTCAGAACCTCCACGATGTCCAGGCGGCCCCAGCCGCTGCCCTCCGTGAGGGAGCTGTAGCGGGCCGCGTCCAGCTCCACGCACACCCGGTCGGGCTTCTCCTCCTGGATCAGGGCCCGCACCTCCTCCACGCTGCGGCTGGAGATGTGGGCCGTGCCCAGCAGCAGAAACTCCCGCTCTCCCAGCCGGAGGCGGCGCAGGCTGCCCTGCGGGGCTTCGTTCGTTTCGTTGCTCACTGGTCTTCCTCGTATCCGTAGGATTTCAGCAGGGCCGCGGCCAGGCGCCGCTCCGGCAGGTCCCTGCGCTCAAGGGCGGAGGTCTCGGAAAGATAGGTCAGGGCCGGGGCCACCCGGTCCTCCAGCAGGAACTGGGAGGCCAGATAGAAAAGCAGGCGGCCGCGCTTCACCCGGTTGGGTTCCCGACTGAGCCAGGCGAGCAGGGCCAGCTCCCGGGCCGGGTCGGCCAGGTAGCGGGCGGCCTGATGCTCCCAGCTGTCCGGGGAAAGGGCGGCGGCCAGGGCGCGGAAGGCCTCGCCGGCTTCCCGCTCCCGGCCGGCCTGTTTACGGCACAGCCCGGCCAGCAGGCCATAGGCCGGCTCGCCGGGCTCCGCCCGAAAGGCCCGGTCGAAAAGCTCCCCGGCCCGTTCCCAGTCCCGGTTGGCGTAGCTCAGCACCGCCAGCGGGGCGTAGGCGAAATCGTAATCCGGCCGCAGGCGCAGGGCCTGCTCGTAGTCGGCGATGGCCTCCGCGTCGCGTCCCTGTTCCTCCCGCAGCCCGGCGCGCAGCACGCGGGCCAGGAAGTTGTCCGGATCCAGCTCCAGGCAGCGGCTGAAGTCGGCTTCCGCCGCCTGCGGGCGGCGCGCCCGCAGGTGAAGCTTGCCCCGGTCCAGGCGGCTCCAGGGGTCCAGGGGGTCCAGGCGGATGGCCTGGTCCAGGTCGGCGGCGGCTCCGGCCCAGTCCTCCAACGCCGCGCGCGTCCGGGCCCGATCGGCGAAGGCGAAGGAGAATCCGCTCTCCGCGGCCAGGGCCCGGTCGAAGTGGGCCAGGGCCTCGGGGTAGCGCCGTTCTTCGAACCGGATGCGGCCCAGTCCGTGGCGGGCGGTGAAGTTGTCCGGCTCCGCCAGGATGGCCCGCTCGTACAGCCCGCGGGCGCGGTCGGTTTCGCCGGCCTCCTGGCACAGCTTTGCCCAGGGTGGCCAGGGCCTCGGCCAGGTCGGGATGCCCGGCGGTCAGGCTCTCCAGCTCCACGCGCGCCTCCTCGCTGCGTCCCGCCGCCAGGAGCAGCTGCACCCGGAACAGGCGCTCGCCGGGCCCGGCCGGCCGGTCTCCCCGGGCCTGGTCGTAGAGGGCCAAAGCCCCCTGCGCGTCGCCGGCTTCGAGCAGCGCCCGGATGTCCTCATTCGGCTCCCGGCGCCCGCGCGCGCCGCCGGCGCAGCCCAACAGCAGCGCCAGCAGGGCGGCGGGCAACACGGCAAGCAACACGAAGGGCGGCGGGTATCGCTTCATGGGCGGAGTGCTAACTATAGACTTCCACCGGGATTTGGGCAAGGTTGAATCGCTCCGGCGGGCGATGCTACAATCCCCCGCAATCATGAAGAAGCCTCTCCCGGCCCTGTACTACGTCATCCCCGCGGTCTACGTGCTGGTGATCGTGTTTTTCGTGCTCATGCAGTTCCGGGCCCGGGAGAGCTTCCAGGAGAACCTGGGCGCGCTCGGCCTGCGCGGCAGCTGGTCCAAATCCCTGGGCGGAGCAAAGCAGATCCGCGACCTCACGGTGAGCTGCAACGGCGTGCGCCTGCGCTTTCCCGGGGGCCGGCTGCTGCTGCGGGACCCGGGGCCCGCCCGCTCGCGCCGGCTGCGCGTCCTGTCCTACAACCGCACCGGCCAGTCGGTGGAGCTGGCCTGCAGCGAGGACCTGCGCCTGAGCTTCACCCTGGCCGGGACGGGAACGGTGGAGCTGCGGCCGCTCATCCCCGCCGCGCTCCAGGGGCTGCACGTCCTGTCGCTGCCGCTGGACCTCCGCGAGGAGCGGGCCGAGCGGGTCCGCGGCATCCCGCTGCTGCGTCTGTCCGGCAGGTCCGGCCTGCGCTACGTGGCCCTGCCGGCCGGTTCGGATTTCGACCTGCGGGCCGGCCGGCTGGAAGTGAACCTGCAGGCCGAGGGGGCGCCGGTCGCCTTCGAGCTGGCGGACCCGGCGCACGACGAACCCTACGTCTACTGGTTCTCCCGCCGGGGGCCCCTGGCCGACGAGGCCCGCTACCAGGCGGGCCTGCAGCGCTTCCTGGACGACGCCTACCGCTACTGGAACCAGGTGATCATGGGCACCCCCGGGGACCCGGCGATCGCGGAGGACCTGGGAGCCTGCCTGCTGTCGGAGGCGGCGCGGCGCGGGGACTACCGGCGCTTCCTCCCGGCGGTGGCGGCGGCGGTGCGGGCGCGCGCGGCGTCCGGTGCGTCCGGGCCCTCCAGCCGGATCGCCGCCTACGTGGGCTACCTGCAGGGTTTCCAGGCCGCCAGCGCCCAGCAGGCCGCGGCCCTGATCGACCAGGTCACGGAGGCGGTCCGCCGCTCCGATCCGGCGGTGCTGGACACCCCCGGCCTGCTGCGGGTCATCGTCAACCGGGGGCCGTTCTCCCTGGCCGAGGAGGTGCTGCGCCTGGCCGACGCGGCGGACCGCGACAGCGCGCCGCTGCCGCGCCTTTTGTCCCTGCTGGAGATCTACACCGAGGCGGCCGAGCTGCTCGGCCAGCCCTTCGCCCAGAAGGCCTCGGAGCTCATCGACGCCTCCCTGCTGCCGGCGGTGCTGCAGGCCCGCGAGGGCCTGTTCCTGGCCGGGGCCGAGCAGGAGGTGGAGGTGCTGGACTCGGTTCGCGCCGGCCGCCTTTTCCTGCGGGCCGCCGGGCTGACCTCCCGTCCTTCGCTGGCCCTGGTGGGCCGCAGCCTGCTGCACTCGGCACTGTCCCTGGCCGATTCCGAAGGCTTCGTACCGGAGCGGGGCGGCGTGCTCGCCGGCAGCTTCCGGGCGCTGGAGGGGCAGCTGCCCCCCGAGAGGCTCTACGGCTACCTGGCCGAAGCCCGCTATCTGCCCGAGGAATACTCCCTGTACGGCCAGCTTTCCCCCGGCGCCTGGCTGTACACGGCAGCCCTGCCGGCGCAGATCAAGGTCGGCTCCGGCCAGTACCGCCTCTCCCTCGGCTTCCCCGTCGGCGGGTCGCACTATTTCCTGCTCCAGGGCATCCCGGCGATGCAGAGCGTCATGCTGCACGAGATCCTCTGGAAATCCGATCCCGAATATTCCCGGTACAGCGACGGCTGGGTCTACGATCCCGCGACGCAGACCCTGTTCGGCAAGCTCACCCAGCGCCTGCCGGAGGAAGACCTGGTCATCAACTTCTGAAACCTTGTCCGGCGGCGGGATGCGTACTATTCAGGTATGGGAACGCTCACCGCGGTGCTGGACGTCAACGGGGCGCGTTGCGCCTCCTGCAGCTTCGCCATCGAGCACATGGGGCGCAAGGTGCCCGGGGTGGAGGAGGTCAGGGTGCATCCGGACAGCCAGGAAATCCACGTCCGCTACGGCGGGGATCCGCAGTCCCTGGAGCAGATCATCCGCATCGTGGCCCGTCTGGGCTACGAGGCCCGCCTGCGCTCCGCCGGCTGAGCAGTTTACACCCGCCGGCCGCCCCGCTATACTTAGGCCCCGCAAAACATGAAGAAGACGCCCGAGCGCACCCTGCTGCGGCTGCTGCACCACAACTGGAACAAGCACACCCTGAACGCCGTGTCCTACGTCTGCGAGCGCTTTTTGCTGCCCGGCTGTTTCAGCGAGGTGCAGTTCTCACGGCCTGGAGTCGGTGCTGGCCAAGGCCCGCAAGGGCCGGCGGCTGATCTTCGTTCCTGACCACCAGAGCGAGTACGACTGGGTGCTGCTGCAGAACAGGATGTTCCGCGCCGGGGTGCGCACGACCATCCAGGCCGGCGACAACCTCTTCGTGGGTCCTCTGGATCCGATCCTGCGCGGCTGCGGGGCCTTCATGAGCGTCCGCCACGAGAAGTCCTTCTACTCGACGCACTGGATCTACGACCTGCTGGCCCGGGCCCTGGGCCAGCGCCCGATCCGGGTCACCCGCGAGCAGTACAGCCGGCTGTACCCCAAGCAGCTGGCCCGCATCCTGGGCCGCGAGGGCTACAACCTGCTGGTTTTCCCCGGCTACGAGACCGACCCGTACACCGGCCAGGTCAAGTACGGCCGCTCCTACAGCGGCCTGTTCAATCCCCTGTCCCCCTACGTGTTCATCACCATCAGCAAGGTGCTGGACAGCCTGGGCATCACCGACGCCGAGTACATCCCGGTGGCGGTGACCTACGAGCGGGTGCCGGAGGACATCCTGTTCCGCGAGTTCAAGGCCTCCACGCGCAGGACCAAGATCGCCAAGTACATCTACGACCACTACTACACCTTCTTCAAGGCGCCCTTCTCCAAGGGGCTGCGCCAGGAAAAAAGCCGGGTCTGCGTCAAGTTCGGCCAGGGCATCCCGGCGGCCTTCGGCGGCAAGGCTCGAGACTTCGCCGAACGGATGCGGCACGAGATCGGCAGGCTGATCCGGGTCTACGAGACCACCCTGATCTTCCATTCCCTGAACGACCGCTTCGCCATCTCCAAGCAGGAGCTGCGCAAGAACATCCACGAGAACCTGCGCATCCTGAGAGCCAAGAAGATCGACTGCTCGCCGCTGTACGACGCCGGCGGCAAGCTCCAGCCCCTGGACCGGATGCTGAACCATGTGGCCAGGCTGTTCAACTTCACCGAGAACCCGGTCATCCCCCTGAAGGCCTACCGGACCCTGGAGCACGACCGCAACGAGGTGTTCATCCACAACCCGCACCTGGCCGCCTACTACTCCAACAAGCTGCGCTACGTGCTGGAATCGCGACTGAAGCACCGATGGATTCCGGCGTCGGCAGCGAGCTTTCCCGGGCGGTGGGGCGGGAAGCGGCCCTATTCGAGAACGAGTCGGACGTCGCCGGCTTCCTGCAGCGCGCCGCACGGCTGGTGGGCGAGCACAGCGGCGCCCGGTATTGCCTGATCTACCTGGCCGAGCACGGGGCCGCCGGGCCGGCCCTGCGCCCGCTCGCCCGCAGCGGAGCTGAGCCGGAAACGGGCAGCCCCGCCCTGGCCCTCCAGGCCTTCCGGGAGCGGGCCGTCCGGCGTTCAGCCAGCCGGGGCCCGGGGCCTCGCCCTGGCCCTGCCCATCGCCCTGGGCCCCGCGCGCATCGGCGCTCTGGTGCTGGGCTTCGAGGAGCGCGGGACGGTCGGAGTGGAGGAAGAGGCCGCCCTGCGGGCCGTGGCCTCCCAGCTGGCGGCGGTGCTGCACAACGCCTCGACGCTCCTGGAGGCCCGGGAGTCCCGGGCAGAGGCGCGTACGGAGGCGATCCGCGGCGAGGGCGCCGCCCCGGGCCTGGCCCTGGGGAAGGCCCTGCATTACGAAGCCGGCTTCGAGCCGGCGCCGCAGGAAGCGGAGCCTCCGGAGCCGCGGGCCCGGGCGCTGGAGCGCTTCCAGGACGCCCTGGCGCTGACCCGGCGCCAGGTGGAGGAGCTGCGGCGCACCGAGTCCCCTTTTTCCGACGTGTTGTCCCTGCTTTTCGCGGCGCATCTGCTGATGCTCAACGACGAGAGCTTCACCGGGGCGATGCAGGAGATGATCCAGGGCGGTTCCAGCCCGCAGGCGGCGGTGCGTTCCGTGGTCAACGGCTATGCCCGGCAGTTTTCGCGGATGAGCGAGGCCCGGATCGCGGAGAAGGCCCAGGACGTGCGCGACCTGGGCTACCGGCTCCTGCGCAACCTGTCCGGGGCGCGGGAAGCGGTGTCGGATTACCGGGGGCTCATCGCCCTGGCCCGGCACCTGTACCCCTCGGACCTGGTGCGCCTGGCGGCGCAGCGCGTCGAGGGCCTGGTGCTGCTGGGCGGCGCGCTCACCGCGCACGTCTCGATCCTGGCCGGCTCCCTCTCGCTGCCCGTGCTGATCACCCAGGACCCGCGCATCCTGGAGATCGCCCCGGAAACGCCGCTGCTGCTGGACGCCGGCCGGGGAGAGCTGCACGTGGGGGCGCCGGAAGTCCTGGAGGAGCAATACGAGCGGCGGCGGAGGGCCGCGGAGGGGCACGGGGAAGGCCGGCCTGCCGGTCGCAAGCCGGCGAAGGCCGCGGGGGCGGCGACCGCGGACGGCACGCCCGTCCGGCTGCTGGCCAACGTCAACCTGTACCTGGACGCGCTGCTGGCCGCCCAGCGGGGAGCCGAGGGGATCGGCCTGTACCGCAGCGAGTTCCCCTTCATCATCCGCAACGACTTCCTCAGCGAGGACGAGCAGGTGGAGCTGTACCGGCGCATCGTGACGGCGGTCCCGTCGGGCCCCGTGCTGCTGCGCACGGCGGACATCGGCGGCGACAAGCTGATGCAGGGGCGCGAGGAGGAGCGCAACCCGTTCCTCGGGGTGCGCGGCATCCGCTTCAGCCTGGCCAACCGCGAGCTGTTCCGCGACCAGCTGCGGGCCATGCTGCGCGCCGGGCAGGACCGGGAGCTGGGCATCATGCTGCCCATGGTGTCCACCCTGGAGGAGGTCGAGGAAGCCCGCGCCGAGCTGGAGCGGTGCCTGCGGGAGCTGGCCGCGGAGGGCCTGCCGCACAACCCCTCCCCAAGGCTGGGGGCCATGGTCGAGCTGCCTTCCGCGGTCATGGACATCGAGGAGCTGGCCAAGGCCACGGACTTCCTGTCCATCGGCACCAACGACCTGATCATGTACCTGCTGGCCGTGGACCGCACCAACGAGCGGCTGGGTTCCCTTTACCGCAGCCACCATCCCACTGTCCTGCGCTCCATCGCCCAGGTGGCCAGGGGGGTGGGCGGGAAGCTCGGCGAGCTGTCCGTGTGCGGGGACAGCGCGGCGGATCCCCTGATGATCCCCTTCCTCCTGGGAGTCGGCATCCGCACCCTCAGCGTGGCCCCCGCGAAGCTGGAAGAGGTTCGGGGGCGCCTGGGGCGCCTGTCGATCGCCGAGGCCCAGGAGGCTGCCGGCCGCATGCTGGCCATCCGCAGGATCCGGGAGATGGAGGCCTACCTGGGCGAGCTGGCCGGGCGGCTGGAGCCGCTGGAGGCGGGGAATTGACGAGGCTGGCCAGGGAACAGAGGACCGTGGCGGCGATGATCCGCCTGTATTGCCGGGGTCAGCACTCACCGCAAGCGTCGCCCTGCGCCGAGTGCTCCGCCCTGCTGGACTACGCCCTGCACCGCATCGAACGCTGCCCCTTCGGTCCCGGCAAGCCGGTCTGCGCGAAGTGCCGGGTGCACTGCTACCGGGCCGAGCAGAGGGAGCGCATCCGGCGGGTCATGCGCTGGGCCGGCCCCCGGATGCTGCTGGCCCACCCCCTGCTGGCGCTGCTGCACCTGCGGGACGCGCGCAGAGCTCAGAAATAGATCTTCAGGGTCAGCTCCCCGCTCACCGCCGCGACCAGGTTGGCGAACTCGCTATCCGGGCCGCCGGCGGTCCAGGCCACGGACAGCTCCAGGGAGGAGTCCTCCACGAAAGTGGTGATGATCCCGTGCCGCATGAACATCGAAAAGTCGGTTAGGTTCACCAATACGGTGCTGGAAAGCCCGATGTGGTCGAACACCGGGTGACCGTTGTCCGTGATCGTGCCCTGGGTCACGGACAGGAAGGCGTAGTCCCTTCCCACCCGGGCTGGGCGCAGGCCCAGCTGGGTGATGTCCGCTGCGGCCACCAGCTCGCCTTGCGCGCGCGTGAGCCCTTCCGAGAGGTGGTAGTATTCCAGCAGCAGGGCGGTGCGGACCACCGGCAGCGTGGCCGAGGCGCCGAGCAGCAGAGAGTGCTGCAGGCCGGTGGGGGCGGGGGCCGGAGCGAGCGCCGGATAGCGGGGCTCGCCGTACAGGCTGCCCTCGAACCAGAGCTGGATGGTGTCCCAGCCCGGCAGGGCGTACAGCGGGGCGACCGACAGGTTCAGGGCCGCGGTCCAGGATTCCGTCGGCGACCAGTAGGCCGACAGGGCGAAATCCCAGCCTTCCAGCGCCGAGCTGGAGAGCTTGCCCCCGAAGCCGAAATCCTCCGGGCGGTCGTAGACGGCGCTGAAGGCCGCCAGCGACAGGACCGGGGTGATCAGCTCGGCTTTCAGGGCCGGCAGGCCCTCATTGGTCTGCAGGGCCTGGGTGGGATCCTTGGGAGGATTGACCGGATCCGAGGGGTTGAACACCCAGCCGGCCCCCCATTTCAGGCGCTGCTTGCCGGCGCGCAGGTAGAACAGGTCGCCGAAGTTCAGATCGGCGTAGAACTGGTTCACCTCGAAGGACAGGGTTTCCGTCAGGGCCCCATCGGCATGGGCCAGCAGGTTGGAGTCGGTGAAGGCGAAGTCCAGCAGGCCCAGGGCCCGGTAGCCCCGGGCGAAGGACAGCACGGCGCGCAGGGCGGAAGGGGCGGTCACCTCCTCGAATTCGAGCGGGCCGTGAAGCGCTTCCCGGGCGGAGAGGTTCAGGGCGGCCGTGAGGTCCCCGGCCAGAGCAAAACCGGGGCCCGGAGTCTGCTCCTGGGCCGCGGCTGGAAGCAGCAGACAGGCCAGCAGGGCGGTGGCGATGGCGGATGTCTTCATGCGCGAGACCTCTTAGAAATCGTAGGGGTAAAGCCGCCCGGACTCCAGGTATTCCTTGGTGAAGAACTGCTCCGGAACCTTGTCCAGGGGCGTGATGTCGAACATGCGCAGGCGGCTGGATTCGTCAGGCTGCAGGGCATCCACGTACAGGAACTCCATGGCGGCCACCCGGCCGCCTTTCAGGGTCGCGGAGCGCACCAGGTAGTACTTCAGCTCCTTGCCGGCCACCGCGTAGTAGGAGCGCTTCACGGGCAGCCGGCTGGACACCTCGATCCAGGCCTGCACCAGGCCGTAGGCCAGCTTGCGGTTCCTGGCCTTCAGCTCGAACTTGTAGCAGTCCTTGCCCTCCACCTGCTCTCTGCCCAGGTAGGCCACGGTGTAGTCCAGGGTGGTGTTGAAGCGGGTCAGGTCCAGGTTGGAGGTCTCCCCGCCGCGCGAGGAGGCGGTGGCGCTGGTCTTGACCACCTTGTTGGTGTTGGCGAAGCGCTGGTAGAACAGGTCCTCGCTGCGCAGCAGGGCGAAGTTCTTCTGTGAAGCGGGAGCCGTGTTCACGAACACCACCTTGTTGTCCTTGCGGATGAAGAAACCCTCGCTGGATTTCTCCTGGCCGCCTCCGTAAGAGTCGGTCATGGCCATCCGGGCCTTGCAGTTAAGGGGCAGCACCAGCTGGTCGGCGGCCCGGATGTAGGCCTCCACCTCCCCTTCAGGGAAGCTCTGGGCGCCTGCCGGCACGCACAGGAGCGAAGCCAGCAGGGCCGGCAGGAGAAGCGCTTTCATGAATCCTCCTTCTATCGGCCGGACATCTGGGCCACGGCCTGCTTTTCGGTCTCGCGCCGCACCGTCCACCAGGTGGAGGCCAGCAGGATGCCCAGCAGCAGGGCCAGCGGGGCTCCCAGGGTCAGCAGGTTGATGTCCAGGGCCAGGCGGGTCATGCCGAACATGTACTGCAGCATCAGCAGCGGCGGGCGCACGATCACGAAGCGGAAGGTGACGGCCAGCCCCGCCACTGCCAGGGCTCCCAGCAGGTAGCCGGCCGCGAGGCCCAGCAGGGTCTCGCCGAGGAACAGGGCCTGCACGGTGCGGCGCGGGAAGCCGATGGCCCGCAGGGTGCCGATCTCGTCGCGCCGGTCGAAGATGTTGGTCATGATCACGGAGCGGATGCCGATCAACAGGGCCAGGAACATGATCATGGCCAGGAAGCCGAAGAACAGGATGTTGCTCAGGCCCAGGGAAAGCAGGAAGCGCACGAACTGGTCGTCGCGGTAGCCCTTGGCCTGGAAGTCGCTGAGCCGGGCGTTGAGGGCCGCGGTCATGGCCGGGATGCCGGCCTCGTCCTGTACGTAGGCCTTGTAGAACGGCATCAGGCCGCCGGCCAGCTCGGCCAGCTCCGCGTAATCCCCGGCCCGGATCATGGCGCAGTCCTCGTACCAGGGGGCGGAGGCCCGGAACAGGCCCACGATCGGGAAATCCATGGCGTTGCGCGCGCCGAACACCGAGGGAATGAGCAGGGTGACCGAGTCCCCCACCTCCAGGCCGTAGCGCCCGGCCAGGTAGGTGGACAGCAGGCAGCCGTAGTCGTCCCCGGCGCCGGGGAAATCCCCCGCGGCCAGCTCGGTCTGCTCGCGCAGAGGCCGGTCCCGATCGAAATCGGTGGCCAGGAGCATGATCGTATGGCGCGACGATCCGGCCTGCATCGCGCAGGAGCTCTGCACCCAGGGGGTGAGGATGGCGGTGTTCGGATGTCCCTCCAGCACCTCGCGGACCGCCTCGGCCTGGGAGCGGTAGCGTTCGCTATCCTGCTCCTTGAACTGGAAATCCGTCGCCGCGGAGACCCACAGGTGCCCGGTCCACTTGGCCTGGGTGTCCACCCGGACGTGCCTGCTCACCCGGGTGCCCAGGGCGAAGGAGAACACCAGGACCAGGGAAGCCAGGAATCCGGCGCCGGCCACGAAAGCGGTGCGGGCCGGGCGCTTGGCCAGGTTCTGCAGCACGTAGCCGAACAGCCCCATCGCCTACCGCCTTTCCAGGGCCCGCACGATGGGCAGGCGCCCGCCGCCCAGCGCGGGAAGAAGCGGGGCCAGCACGGCCACACTGAGGAACACGGCGGCGGCCCGCAGGATCTTGGCGGGGTGGAAGGAGGGGTTGAAGCCCCTGCCGATCACGTACTGGAAGAAGGTCAGGGTGTTGGGAACGCCGGTGCGGTGCAGCACGGCGATCAGCACCGCGCCGGCCGCAAAGCCGGCGGCCACTCCAGCGGCAATGGCCAGGAAGCCCTCCAGGGTGAATTGGAATACGATGTCTGCGCGGCTGAAGCCGATGGCCCGCATGGTGCCGATTTCTCCGTAGCGCTCCAGCACGGCGAAGGAGGTGAGCTTGACCACCAGCAGGATGCAGATGGCCAGCAGCACCGCTTCCACGAACCTCAGGGCCACGGAGAAGCCCAGCACGATCTCCCCGAAGATCGGCGCGTAGTACCGCCAGGAGACGGCCTGCAGCTCGGGGTGCCGCTCGGCCAGGAAGCCCCGCAGGCGGGCCAGGACCGCTTTCTCGCTGCGGGCGTCCTTCAGGAAGCCGATCACCTCGGTGGCCGAGGCTTGGGCGTAGCCGGCCATGGAGCGGAAGGCCTCCAGGTCGAAGTACAACCCGCCGAAGCCCATGTTCTCCCGGGGCAGGCTCTTGAAGTCGATGCCGCCCTGGACGGTGACCAGGCGGTCCACGAAACCGCCGTCGGGGCTGGGCAGGAGCATCACGTAGGAGGAGCCCACCGCCACGGTCTTGTTCTCCTCGTAGTCGTACCAGGAGGCGGCGCAGACGTCCGCCTGGCCGCGGGCCACCGGGCGGCCCTGGGCGTAGAACAGGTCCGTGAAGTTGCGGTCGAAGCGCTCCAGGTCCATGGCCATGGCCGCGAAGCCGTGCTCCTCGTCCTGGTCCCCGTACAGCACTCCGAAGAAAACGATCCGCTCCTCGCAGCCGCTCACCTCCGGCTGGGCGGCCAGGAAGGCCTGGATCGACTCGACCTGCCCGGGCTGCAGCATGTCCGCCGGCTCGCAGTGGTAGTAGCCGAAGCTGTTGCGGGTCTCCACGTCGCGGTGCACGATCCGGAAATGCCCGGCCGTGCCCCGGGCGAACATGTCCGACTGCTTGACCGCGATGTCCTCGACCAGGTTCTCGAACACGAAGCTCAGGAAGGCGCCGAAGAAGGCGATGAAGACGATGATGCGGGTGCGCCAGCCGTGGCGTCCCAGGTTGCGCAGGCACAGGGCCAGGCGCTCCAGCATCAGGCGGCCTCCACCCGCCCGTCGCGCAGGCGGATGATCCGCCCGGCCCGCTCCATGATCCGCGGGTCGTGGGTGGAGAACAGGAAGGAGGTGTTCCTCTGGCGGTGGATGCGCTGCATCAGGTCCAGGACCTCCGCGCCGGTCTCCGTATCCAGGTTGGCCGTGGGCTCGTCGGCCAGCACCAGGCTGGGATGGGTGACCAGGGCCCGGGCGATGGCCACCCGCTGGCGCTGCCCCCCGGAAAGCTCGAAGGGCTTGTGGCGGGCATGCGCGGTCAGGCCCACCGCCTCCACCAGCTCCTCCACGCGCTCCTGCTTCTCCCGGGCGGGCAGTTCGCGGTGCAGCAGCAGCGGCAGGCGCACGTTCTCGAACACGGTGAGCACGGGCAGCAGGTTGAAGGACTGGAAGATGAAGCCCAGGTGCCGGCTGCGGTAGCGGGTGCGGGCCGCCTCGCCCAGGGCGCGCACGTCCTCGCCCCCGATGCGGATCCAGCCGGAAGTGGGTTCGTCCACCAGGCCGATCAGGTTCAGCAGGGTGGTCTTGCCGCTTCCGGAGGGGCCGGCGATGCAGGCGAAGCTGCCGCTTTCCAGATCCAGGCTGACCTCGCGCAGCGCGTGCACCACGGTCCTGCCGAGCAGGTAGTTCTTGGACAGACCCGTCACATGGATTCCGTTCATAGGCTATTCCCATTGAACACCGCCGCCTGGCGGAATTGTCCTGCGTCGTTGTACAATGGGAGCATGAAAGCCGGTTTGATTCTAATCCTCCTGCTGACCGCCGCTTGGCTTGGGGCGCAGAATCAGGTTCGGGTGCACAACGGGCGCGAGCTGGCGCAGGCCATCGGTTCCGACCGCCTGCTGGTCCTGGCGGAGGGCGAGTACCGGGTGAGTGAGGCCGCCCAGGCGGCCAACCCCGCCGTGAGCTGGGAGCCGGTCTTCGACGGCCTGCAGCTGGTGGTCACCGGGGTGCGCCACCTCACCCTGCGGGGGGAGAAAGGGGCCAACCTCCTGGCCTCGCCGCGCTACGCCTACACCCTGGTTTTTCGCGACTGCCACGACCTGCGCCTCCAGGACCTGACCCTGGGCCACACCGAGGCGGGGGAGTGCGTCGGCGGGGTCCTGCGCTTGGAGGGCTGCAGCCGGGTGCTCATCGAGGACTGCCAGCTTTTCGGCAGCGGGGTGGTGGGACTGGACCTGGAAGGATGCACCGCGGTCACGGTCCTGCGCTCCACCATCCGCGATTGTACTTACGGCGCCCTGTCCGCCGCCGGCGTGCAGAACCTGCTGCTGGATCGGGTAGACATGCAGGGCAACCAGTCCCGGCCGCTGATATGGATCGATTCCTCGCGGGAAGTGCGGCTGGACTCCTGTCGGATCGAGGGCAACACGGGCAGCGAGCTTTTCTGGATCGGCCCGGAGGCTGAAGGGGTGTCCCTGCGCGGCTGCTGGATCGAAGGCAATCAGGTGAAGGCCCTTTCCCCTCCCGACAGCCGCGAGCCGGAGCTCGTCCAGACCAGCATCGTGGGAAATGCCTTTGAAGCGGAGGAGGAGATGGTGGAATCGGGGGAGGGGGAGGAGGGGGATTACACGTGGCCGGAGTACGAGCAGTAGGATTTCGGCTCAGCTACTTTCACGGGCTGTGGGGGATGTCTCTGCCGACCCTGGAGCAGAACCTGCGCCGGATCCGGGAGGGCGGTTTCGACGGGGTGGAGATGGGAGTGCCCGAGGAGGGGGGGCAGCGCCGGGAGCTGGCGGCCCTGCTGGAGGATCTCGGGCTTTCCCTGATCGCCCAGCAGTGGACGCGCGGCTCCTCGCCCGAGGAGCACGCCGCGAGCTTCGAGGACCAGTACCGCCGGGCCGCCGAATTGCGGCCCATGCTGGTCAACTCCCACAGCGGCAAGGACTGGTTCACCACGGAAGAGAACCTGCTGGTCCTCCGTCGCGCAGCAGAACTGGAGGAGGAGCTGGGCCTGCCGGTGGTGCACGAGGTGCATCGCGGACGGGCCACCTTCTCCACCACCGCCACCGCGGCGCTGCTGGAGCGGATGCCCGACCTCAAACTGGCGGCGGACTTTTCCCACTGGTGCTGCGTCCACGAGTCCCTGCTGGAGGACCAGGAGCAGCTCCTGGCCAGGGCCATCGACCGCAGCTTCCACATCCACGCCAGGGTGGGACACCCCGAAGGACCGCAGGTCAGCGACCCGCGGGCCCCGGAGTGGCAGCGGGCCGTGGAGGCCCACCTCGGCTGGTGGCAGAGGATCGTCGACCGCCGCCGCCGGGAGGGCGCCGAGCTGCTCACCATCTGCCCGGAGTTCGGCCCTCCGGACTACATGCCCACGCTGCCCTACACCCGCCAGCCGGTGGCCGACCTGTGGGAGCTCAACCGCCACATAAAAGGGCTGCTGGAGCAGCGGCTGGGCCTTTGAGCCCTGGCGGCGGTCGCCGGCTAACGGCGCCGCTAGCCCGCGCCCTGCAGGCCGTGGAGGGCGATCTTGCGGGCCAGAGTCTTGCGCGTGATCCCCAACTCCCGGGCGCTGCGGGACTTGTTGCCGCCGTTGCGCCGCAGGCAGTCGGCGATCAGCCGCCGCTCGCAGCGTCCGGTCACCTCCGCCAGGGCCTGCTTCAGGGGCTGGCCCGACAGGCTGGTCTCCGGTTCGGCCTCCGGGGGCTGTGGCCCTCCCGGGCTGCCCGGCATGGCGCCCAGCAGGACGAACTGGTTGATCAAATTCTCCAGCTCGCGGGCGTTTCCGGGCCATTGCTGGACCTGCAGGGCGGCGAAAGCCTCGGCGCTTATCGGCGGCTGCGGGCGCAGGTAGCGCTCGGAGAACTTCTTCAGGAAATGGCGGGCCAGCAGCTCGATGTCCTCACGCCGCTCGCGCAGCGGAGTCAGGTGCAGTGCCACGACGTTGATCCGGTAGAACAGGTCCTCGCGGAAGCGGCCCGCGCGGATCAGAGAGGGCAGGTCCTGGTTGGTGGCGGCGATGATGCGCACGTCCACCGTGATGCTCTTGGTCCCGCCGACCCGCTCGAAGGAGCTTTCCTCGATCACCCGCAGGACCTTGGCCTGGATTTCCAGGGACATGTCCCCGATCTCGTCCAGGAACAGGGTGCCGCCGTCGGCCAGCTCGAACTTGCCCCTGCGCCGCTCCACCGCTCCGGTGAAGGCGCCCCGCTCGTGGCCGAACAGCTCGGAGAGCAGCAGGCTCTCCGAGAGGGCGGCGCAGTTCAGGCCGATGAAGCCAGCCTGGGCCCGGTTGCTGGTGAAATGGATGTAGCGGGCCAGCACCTCCTTGCCGGTGCCGCTTTCCCCCGTGATCAGCACCGTGGCGCTGCTGTCCTTGACCTTGTCCGCTTTGGCCAGCAGGGCCAGCAGGGCCGGAGCGCGGGTGAGGAACTGGTGCGGCAGGCAGCGGCGGTCCAGTTCGTCTTTGAGAAAGCGGTTCTCGTTCTGCAGCGTCCGCAGCTGGAGGTGCCGGCGGATCGCCTCCAGCAGCTTGCTGTTGTCGATGGGCTTCAGGAAGTAGTCCGCGGCGCCGCTCTTCAGGGAGGCGACCGCGGTGTCGATGCTCCCGTAGCCGGTGATGACGATGACGATGAGGTCGGGCTCCTGGCGCTTGAGCTCCACCAGCAGGTCGATCCCATTCTTGCCGGTGCGCAGGCGCAGGTCCACCAGGGCCACGTCCAGGGCGTAACGGCCCGCCACTGCCAGGGCCGCCTCGAAGCCGTCGGCGGTGTGCACCGTCCAGCCCTGGCGGCGGAACAGGTTTTCCAGCCCGTGGCGGATGCCCTCCTCGTCGTCCACGATCAGGATCGAGGCCTTGTTCAAGGAAGCTCCTCCTGCACGGTGCTGGGCAGGCTCAGGGCGATGCGCGTTCCCCGGCCCTCGCGGCTGCGCACTGTGAGCGCTCCCCCGTACTTGGTGACGATCCCGTAGACCACCGAAAGCCCCAGGCCCGTGCCTCCGTCCTTGGTGGTGAAGAAGGGGTCGAAGATGCGCGGGATCAGCGCGCGGGGGATGCCCCGGCCCGTGTCGCTGACCACCAGGGACAGGCCGCCGTCCCGTCGGCCCAGGCAGGTGCGCACCAGGATGCGCCCCCGGCCCTCGATGGCCTGGATGGAGTTCTTCACCAGGTTCAGCACCACCTGTTTGAGCTCGTCGGCGCTGGCCGCGGACGGCGGCAGCTCCGCGGCCAGGCGGGTGTCGATGCGGATGCCCTCCGGAAGGCTGCGGGACAGCAGGCTGACGGTCTGCTCCACCACCGGATTGAGCGCGCAGCCTCCGGCCTGGGGGCTGCCGGCAGAGGCGAAGTTGAGCAGCTCCTGCACGATCCGGGCGATGCGACGGGTCTCCTGCTCGATCCACTTCAGCGATACGCGCCGCGTGGAGCCGGGCTCCTCCTCCAGCAGGTTCTGCACGTTGGTCAGGATCGAGCTCGAGGGGGTTGTTGATCTCGTGGGCCATGCCGGCCGAGAGCATGCTGATGGAGGACAGTTTCTCGGCCTGGAAGATCTTCTGCTCCAGCTCGGTCTTGGCGCTGACGTCGTCGGCCATCAGGATGCAGCCGGAGGCCTGCGGGTGCCCGGCCCCGGGGCTGAAGAAGGGATACAGCCTGATCTCGAAGACCCGCCCGCCGCCGGAGCGCTTGACCTCGGCGAAGCTGTCCTGCTGCCCGCTGAGGATCGAGCGGATCCTTTCCAGGAGCGGGGTGTCCAACAGGTCGATGCCCAGGGATTCCAGCCGCGCTCCGAGCACCTGCCGGCCGTCCAGGCCGAAGCAGCCCTGGAAGGCCCGGTTGGCCTTTTCCACCCGCAGGTCGCGGTCGACGATGGCGATGCCCGGCCTGGATGGAGTTGATGATCTTCTCGTTGTACTCCTTCAGCAGCACGGTTTCCTGCAGGTTGTCCTGCAGGGCGGCGCGGCTGCCGGCCAGCTTCTCGGCCATGTCGTTGAAACCGCCGAACAGGCGCTGGATCTCGTAGCCGCCGCGGGCTCCCACCCGGGTGTCGTAGGCGCCGGCCTTCAGGCGTTCCATGCCGGCGAGGAGCTCGGCGATGGGGTGGGTGATGTTGCGCGAAAGATACAGAGACAGCAGGCAGGTGGCCAGGGCGCCCGCCGCCGAGATCAGCAGCACCCCCTGGCCGGCCTGCAGGATGCGCCGGTTGTAGGGTTCGTTGGAAAGGAAGGTGCCCAGGAACAGCTCTTCACCCTGTTCCTCCTGCTCCAGGCGGCCGATGCGCTGGAAGGCCAGGTTCAGCCGCTCCCCGCCCAGGCGCTGGTTGTAGCGTTCCAGGTAGGAGCTGGGCATCGCCCGCGGGTCGAAGGCCGGCGCCGGCGGTGGGCCGGAACCGGCCAGCTCGCGCTGCCCCAGCAGCAGAACCACGCGCGACTTGCGGTTCAGGGTAAGCTGGGCGCAGAACTCCTGGTCCAGGCGCTTTACCAGATATGCTTCCAGGTGCCGGGAGCCGGAAAGCGGGATGATGGTGACGCCCACCAGGCAGAGGGTGCCGTGGAGGATGCGCAGCTCCAGGTAGGGGTGGGGCTTCACCCGCTGCAGGGCGCCCAGGTCGGCGGCGGTGAAGGTCAGGTAGCCGGACGGCAGCACCTCCAGGATTTGGGCCCCGGGCCGCTTCAGGATCAGGCAGTCCACCTTGGCCACCAGAATCGCCTCCTGTAGGCGAGGCGACGATGCCGCGGAGGGATCCAGGCTCCGGGCCAGGCGCCGGTCGTTGCCGATGGCGATCAGGCTGGCCCACAGCTGCCGCTTCCAGGAGTTGAAGCTCTCGTAGATGATCGCCGCCTCGTCGGCCAGCTCCCGGCGGGCCTCGGCCAGGTTGGACCTGCGGGTCAGGCCCGACACCAGCAGGATGGTCAGGGCCGACTGGAAGGCGATGACTCCGACGAAGAAAAGCAGGGTTTTATAGAAAAGCCTCATCCCGGTGCGGCTCGCGCCTGCCGCCTATACTACCGTTTCGGCCCCGACGATCAGGCCCACCACCTCGTCGGGGTTGGTCTCCCGGGTCAGGCGCTCGGCCACCTTCTCCCCGCGGCGCATGATCACCAGCCGGTCGGCCACGGAGAAGATGTCGTGCATCTGGTGGCTGATGACGATGATGCCGATGCCGTGGGACTTCAGCAGGCGCACGGGTCCAGCACCTTGCGCTGCTCGGCCACCCCGAGGGCGGCGGTGGGCTCGTCCATGATCAGGAAGCTTGGCGTCCCAGTAGATCGAGCGGCAGATGGCCACCGCCTGGCGCTGCCCGCCCGACAGGGCCCGGATGCGGTTGCGCAGCGAGGGGATCTCGATGTCCAGCTCGCTCCAGCACCTTCCGGCTTTCGTCCTGCATGTACGGCGTGGTCCAGCACCGGCAGGAGGCCCAGCCAGCGTTTCAGCTTCTCCCGGCCCAGGAAGATGTTGGCGGGGGTGTTCAGGTTCTCCGCCAGGGCCAGGTCCTGGTAGATGGTTTCGATGCCCAGCGCCAGGGCGTCCATGGGGGAGTCGATTTCGACCTCCCTGCCCTGGAAGAGGATGCGTGCCCTCCGTCGGCCGGATAGACCCCGGAAATCACCTTGATCAGGGTGGACTTGCCCGCGCCGTTGTCCCCCAGCAGGCCCACCACCTCGCCCGCGTTCACCCCCAGGCTCACATCGTTCACGGCCGTGAGGCCGCCGAAACGCTTGATGATGTTGCGCACCTCCAGCAGGTAGCCCACCTAGTCCTCCTTGTGAATCAGCTCTGGGAAGAACTGGTCGATCAGCACCGCCAGGATCAGGATCAGGCCCACGGCGATGAACTTGTCGAAGGTCTGGACTCCGGCCATGCGCAGGCCGGTCTCCAGCACGGCGAGGATCAGCGCCCCGAGGATCGTGCCTCCGACCGTGCCGGTGCCGCCGTACAGGCTGGCCCCGCCGATCACCACCGCCACGATGGCGTCCAGCAGGAAGGAGACCCCCGCGTCCGCCTTGCCGGTCACGTACTCCAGCATGTAGATCACCCCGGACAGGGTGGCGAAGAACGCCGAGATCATGTAGACGGCCGCCAGGTGTCTTCCGGAATTGATCCCGGCCCGGATGGCGGCGTCCATGTTCCCGCCGATGGCGTAGGCGTGCCGGCCGAAGCGGGTGCGCTTCAATAGATATGCGCCGATGCCCACGAAAATCGCGGTCAGCACCACCATGCTGGGCACCAGCTCCAGCACGCGGACACCGCGGGCCACCTCCGGCCGGGTGAACAGGGACAGGCCCCGGCCCGGGGCCCAGTACAAGAGGTAGCTGTTGCCGATGGCGTTGGCCAGCAGGGGCACCTCCTTGGCCGCCACCCCTCCGATCAGCAGGGCGGAGATCCCGTAGACGATCCCGCCGGTGGCGAAGGTGGCCAGGAAGGGCGGCACCTTCAGGCGGCCCACCAGCAGGCCGCTCAACAGGCCCGGCACCAGCCCGATGCCCAGGGTGACCACCGCAGCCAGCAGGATGGACAGCGCCGGGGACAGGCCCGCCCGGAACAGGGAGGCGCACAGCTTGGCGGAGACGATGGTGGCGAAGCCCATGACGAAGCCCACGGACAGGTCGATGCCCCCGGTGACGATGACGAAGGTCTCCGCCGTGGCCAGCAGGAGCAGCGAGGTGCCGTAGAACAGCACGATCTGGATGCCGTTCAGGCTGAGGAAGCCGCGGCCGACGATGCTGAAGACGGCCAGCTCCAGGGCCAGGAACAGCAGCGCCCAGCGGCGGGCCAGGAATCGTCCCAGGGGATGTGGCATGCTCGGGCCTCCGTCAGAACAGGTCGGGGAACAGCTGGTCGATCACCACCGCCGCGATGAGGATGAGCCCGGTGGCGATGTAGCGGTAGAAAGGCTCCAGGCCCGAGAGGTTCAGGCCGTTGTCCAGCACCTGCAGGATCAGCACCCCGACCGCGGAGGCCAGGACGCGGCCCTTGCCGCCCATCAGGCTGGCCCCGCCGATGATCACCGCGGCAATGGCGAACAGCTCGAAGTTGGCCCCCATGGGGGTGAAGTTGCCCGTGCCGGTCTGGAAGACGTCCACCACGACCGGCCAGGCCGGCCAGGAGGGCGGACAGCAGATACACGCGGGTGAGGTGCCGGCGCGTGTCGATGCCCGCGCGCACCGACGCGTCCAGGCTGCCGCCGATGGCGTAGGTGTGCCGGCCGAAGCGGGTGTGCCTGAGCAGGTACCAGAGCACGGCCAGCAGGAGGATCACCAGGACCAGGGACGTTGGGGAACACCCGCACCAGCTGCTTGATCTGCGAATCCAGGGTGCCGGCCGGCGGGGCGAAGAAGCTGGAGGCCCGCAGGGCGGGGTTATAATAGAACAGGTAGCCATTGCCGAGGCCCCTCAGGCCCGGGGGCAGGAAGGCGACGGGAAAGCCCCCGCCGCTCACGTGCAGGGTCGACCCGTAGGCCACGCCCAGCACCCCCAGGGTGGCGATGAAGGGCGGCACCTTCCAGCGGGCCACCAGCAGGCCGCTCGCCAACCCGCACAGCAGGCTGACCGCCAGGGCCACAGCCGCCCCGGTCAGGATGGCCGCCAGGGGGGGCCACTGGATGCCGTACTGGGAATGCGCACAGGTTGCGCATGACCGACGCGCCCGACCACCGAGGCCAGTCCCATGACGTAGCCCACGGAAAGGTCGATGCCGCCGCGAGATGATGACGAAGGTCTCGGCGCAGGCCAGCAGCAGGTAGATGGTGGAGGAGTAGAGTATGTTCTGCAGAGTTCGCCAGGGTGAAGAAGTTGGCCCCGTGAAGGAGAACACGACCAGCAGCAGCAGCAGGAAGGCCAGGGCCCAGTTCCTGCCCAGCAGGGCCGGCATGGCCGATGCGGCCATCAGCGCCCATTGCTCCAGGTTCCCGAGCCTTCGATGGCGTACCCTCACGGGTGGAAAGGCCGGCGCCTCGGCCGGCGGGCCGGCGCTTGCTTCAAGCGATCGCGGAATCGCCTACTTCTTGTAGATCCACTGCTGCATGCCCGGGTCGTTCACGTTCTCCTTGGTGAAGAACTCGAAGCCGGGGATGACCTTCTTGGGGATCTGCGGTGCCCTGGGTCAGGAACTTGAAGCCCCATTCCACGGCCAGGGAGCCGATCTCGGCGGGCTTCTGGGCCAGCACCAGGTCGACCTGTCCGGCCTTGAGGGCCTCGATCAGCGTCTCGGTGGCGTCCCAGGAGGCGATCTTCACCGCCCCGGTCAGACCCGCGTTCACCACCGCCTGGTAGGAGCCCTGGGCGCTGAACACGTTGACCCCGAAGATGCCCACGATGTCGGGGGTCTTCTGCAGGGCGGCGGACACCTGCTGCATGGCCGTCTGCTGCACGTCCAGGCAGTAGTCCACGCCGACCAGCTGGATGCCGGGGAACTCGGCGATGCCCTTCTTGAAGCCGTTGACCCGGCCGACCACCGACGAGGTGTCCGGGTTGGTCGACTCGCAGAACACCTTGCCCTTTTCGCCGATCAGCTTGGCCAGGTGCTCGGCCACCTGCTGCCCGCCCAGCTCGTTGTCCGAGCCGATGTAGGCCAGCGGGAAGGAGTAGTTGCTCGGCTTGGAGTAGTCGCCGTCGCCGAGGAAGGTGTCCACGGTGATGATCTGCACGCCGCTGTCGTAGATCTTCTTCAGAGGCGCCACCAGGGCGTCGACGGAGGTGGGGGCGATCAGCAGCATGTCGATCCCGCCCTTGGCCATCATGGCCTGCAGGATGGGCACCTGGGCTTCCGGGCCCCAGGTGCTGGGGTACTCGCCCACGATCAGGTTCACGCCCAAGGCCTGGGCCTTGGCCTTGATGCCGCGCTCCATGGTGAAATAGAAAGGATCGGCGATGCCGGGCATGAAGGCCATGGTCACGGCCTCGGCCGAGCCCTTTTCGGCGCCGCCGCCGGCGAACAGGGGCATGGCCAGGACCAGCGCCAGCGCCAGGACGAACAGCACTTTCCAGTTCTTCATCGAAACCTCCTCGATTGGATGGGACTGATCAACGATCCCCTCCCCTGAAGCAATTGGCGTGCCATAGCGGGTAAAAAGAGGCCTTTCGCGGCGATGTGCTTATTGCTTTCGGGGAAGGCATTTGCCTTCGCCAACCGGTGGCTTTCCGGCGGCGGGCGCCGGGGAACCCGCGCGGCAGGGCACCCCTGGCTACCCAGGTACCCAGCCGGTGGTTACTGGCTGACCCAGGGGGGGCCGGTTGAAGCCTTCGGGCCGCCGGGCTATGATGGGGCTCCATGGACCCGGAAGACCGGCAGAAAATCGAGAAGATCATCGCGGACCGCAAGAAAGCCCATGGCCGCCTGGTGCAGGGCGGCTCGGGTGTGTACAAGGCCTTCCTCGACATGGAGAAGGCGGCCTACGCGCCGGGCAGCCTGTCCACGATGCAGAAGGAGCTGATCGCGGTGGGCGTCGCCGTGGTCATCAACTGCGAGTCCTGCATGGAATGGCACATCCATCAGGCCCTGCTCGCCGGGGCCGCCCGGGAACAGGTTCTGGAGGCCATCGACGTGGGCATCGAGTTCGGCGGCGGCCCGGCCACGGTGTCCGCGCGGTTCGCGCTGAAGGTGCTGGAGTACTATCAGGCCATGAGCCGCTGGAGGTTGAAATGCAGCTGCCCGCGCGGGCGGACATCAAGCCCGGTTTGAAAGTGGCCATCGTGCTCAAAGAGGATCAGCGCACCGGCCGGCTCACCGCAGGCGTGGTGCGGGATATCCTGACCAGCTCCCCGCACCATCCTCACGGCATCAAGGTGCGCCTGGAGAGCGGGGAGGTGGGCCGGGTGAAGTCCCTGTTATCGGGGGAGACATGAGCGCAGAAGAGGCGAAGGTCCGCTATCTGATCGTGCACCTGCCGGGACCGTTGTGGCGGGCGGGGGTGCCCTTCCGGGAGCAGCCCGGGGTCCAGGAGCACGTGGAGCATTACCGCAAACTGGAAGCCAGCGGCAAACTGGAGAAGGGCGGGCCATTCGTGGAGGGCGCCCTGGGCGGGATGATGATCCCCGTGGCGGGCCTGGGCAAGGAGGAGCTGCGGCGTTTCGCCGCCCAGGACCCTGCTGTGAAGGCTGGCCTGTTGAACTTCGAGGTGTGGGGCTGGTACGTGGCCATGGAACGGGAAGGGCTTTGATGTTCGGCCTGTCGCCCGCGGAGCTGGTGAAAATAGTGCCCGCGATCCTGATCGGGCTGACCGTGCACGAGTTGAGCCACGCCTGGGTCGCGCTGCGGCTGGGTGACGACACCCCCCGGCTGATGGGCAGGCTGACCCTGAACCCGCTGAAGCATGTCGACCTGTTCGGCTTCATCATGCTGGTGGTGGCCGGTTTCGGCTGGGCCAAGCCGGTGATGATCAACCGGGCCAATCTGAAGAAGCCGGTGCGGGACGATATCCTCATCGCCCTGGCCGGACCGTTTTCCAACCTGGCCTTCTCCCTGCTGCTGGTCCTTTTATTGAAGGCCGTGGTGGCCCTGGTGCCCTTCGGCTCCCGCGAGAGCTTCCAGACCGTCACCTCGGTCTTCCTGGCGTTCATCGCCATCAACGTCTCGCTGGGGCTGTTCAACCTGCTGCCCATCCCGCCCCTGGACGGGTCGCACGTGGTAGGCAACCTGCTCGCCGGCAGGAGCGCGGCGGGGGCGGCCGTGTACTTCCGCTACGGCACCTATGCCCTGCTGGGCCTGATCGTGCTGGAAAGAATCCTGAACGTGGAAATCCTGCCGGTCGGCAGGGCGGTGAACTGGGTGGTGCTGCAGTTGTTGCGCCTGGTGGGCCTGGCCTGAGCCGGCGCGCGCCTGCGGCTTGCCTGCCGGGGTGGGAAGCTCTACAATGGTACCGGGATGTCGCGCGCTGTACGTGAACAATGAAGTGGAAGCCAACCTCCTGGAGGCGCTGCTGACGGCGGAGGGCATCCCCGGCTTCGTCAAGGTGTACAAGGACCCGGACTATCACGGGGCCTGGACCTTCAATGACGCCTTCGGCCACGTGGAATGCCCGCGCGAGTTCCACGACCGCGTGGCGGCGCTGCTGGCGGGAATCCGCGGGAGGTGAGGCCTGGGGAGCATGGAAGCCGTCCGCATCATCATCACCGGAGGCACCTTCGACAAGCACTACGACGAGATCCGGGGAATCCTGACCTTCAAGGACACCCACCTCCCGGAGATCCTCCGCTACGTGCGCTGCACCCTGCCCATCGAGCTGGAGTTGAACCAGCTCATCGACAGCCTGGACATGCATCTGGCCAACCGGCTGAAGATCCTGGAATCCTGCCGCAGGGCCCCGGAGAGCCGGATCGTGGTGACCCACGGCACGGACACCATGATCGAAACCGGCAAGATCCTGGGGGAAGCCGGCCTGGGCAAGACGATCGTGCTGACCGGGGCCATGGTGCCGTACTCCTTCACCGCTTCGGACGCCGTGTTCAACCTGGGCTCCAGCATCACCGCGGTGCAGATCCTGCCGGCCGGGGTCTACGTGGCGATGAACGGGCGGATCTTCCCCGCGGACCGCGTGCGCAAGAACCGGGAGTCGGGGACCTTCGAGGAGGCCTGAGCGTGCTGGTGGAGAAGAAGGACGTGCGCCAGATCCCCGGCGAGGGGCTGCGGCGCTGGTTCGCCGACGAGTACTTCGACCTGATCGTGTGGTACGAGGAGGCTCAAGTCATCGGCTTCCAGCTCTGCTACGACAAGGGCGGGCGCGAGAGGGCTCTCACCTGGCACCGCCCGCACCGCTTCCTGCACACCCGGATCGACGACGGGGAAATCCCCCTGGCCTACAAGATGAGCCCCGTGCTGGTGCAGGACGGGGTTTTCGACGCCGGCGGGGTGGCCGAGCGCTTCCGCAAGGCCAGCGCCGAGATCGAGCCCCGGGTCGCCGCCCTGGTGCTGGAACAGCTGCGGGTCTATCGGAATGAAGACCATCGGCCTGTTGGGCGGCATCACCTGGGAATCGACCCTCGAGTATTACCGGCGCCTCAACCTCCTGGCCCAGGAGAGGTTCGGGGGCCTGCACTCCGCCCGCTGCCTGCTGTACTCCTTCGACTTCCAGGAGCTGGCCGATCTGCAGAGCGCCGGGCGCTGGGAGGAGCTGGGGGAGCTGCTGGCCGCCCAGGCCGCCCTTCTGGAGCGGGGCGGGGCCGGACTGCTCCTGATCTGCGCCAACACCATGCACAAGCTGGCCGGGAGGGTGAGCCGGAACCTGCGCATCCCGCTGGTGAACGTGGTGGAGGAGACCTCCCGGGCCGCACTGGAGCTGGGCCTGGCCACTGTGGGCCTGCTGGGCACCCGGATCACCATGGAGGACGGTTTCTACGCCCGGGGCCTGGAGGCCCGCGGCCTGCGCACGCTGACGCCCACGGCCTCCCGGCGCGAAGCCCTGGAGCGCATCATCTTCCAGGAGCTGGCCCTGGGCCGCCTGGAGCCCGATTCGCGGCGGGCCTGCCTGGACATCGCGGAGGAGCTGGCCGCCCGCGGAGCGCAGGCGGTGATCCTGGGCTGCACGGAGCTGCCGCTGCTGCTGAAGGGCTGGCCGGCCCCGGTGCCCTGGCTGGACACCCTGGAAATCCACGCCCGGGCGGCCATGGAGCTGGCCGTGAGGAGCCTGAGGCTGGCCTGAGGCCTAGGTATAGAAGAAGGCCAGCAGATTGGATTAGAATGCCGCAGGAGCGTACACCATGAAAGCGGGCGGTACCCCGCCGGCGGCAGGCGGGGATTTCATCCGGGACATCGTCGTCCAGGACCTCAAGAGCGGCAAGAACGGGAACCGGGTGCACACCCGCTTTCCCCCCGAGCCCAACGGCTACCTGCACATCGGGCACGCCAAGTCCATCTGCCTGAACTTCGGCATCGCCGCGGAGTTCGGCGGGCTGTGCAACCTGCGCTTCGACGACACCAACCCCACCAAGGAGGAGGTGGAGTACGTGGAGTCCATCGAGCAGGACGTGCGCTGGCTGGGCTTCGACTGGGCCGAGCGCCTGTACTACGCCTCGGACTACTTCGACCGGCTCTACCAGTTCGCGGTCGCAGCTGATCCGGGACGGCAAGGCCTACGTGGACGACCTCACCGCCGAACAGATCCGCGAGTACCGCGGCACCCTGACCGAGCCCGGGCAGCAACAGCCCGTTCCGCGACCGCCCGGCGGCCGAGAACCTGGACCTGTTCGAGCGCATGCGCAAGGGGGAGTTCCCGGAGGGCTCGCGCGTGCTGCGGGCCAGGATCGACATGGCTTCCGCGAACATCAACCTGCGCGACCCGACCCTCTACCGCATCCGCTTCGCCTCCCATCACCGGACCGGCAACCAGTGGTGCATCTACCCGATGTACGACTTCACCCATTGCCTTTCGGATTCCCTGGAGGGCATCACCCACTCCATCTGCACCCTGGAGTTCGAAAACAACCGCCCGCTGTACGACTGGTTCCTGGACCAGCTGCCGGTGCCCTGCCACCCGCAGCAGATCGAGTTCGCCCGCCTGAACTTAAGCTACACGGTCTTGAGCAAGCGCAAGCTGCTGGAGCTGGTGCAGGGGCAGCACGTGCGCGGCTGGGACGATCCGCGCATGCCCACCCTCTCGGGCCTGCGGCGGCGGGGCTACAGCCCCGAGGCCATCCGGGCCTTCTGCGACCGCATCGGGGTGTCCAAGGTCAACAGCGTCGTGGACATCGCCCTGCTGGAGTACTTCCTGCGGGAGCACCTGAACAAGACCGCGCGGCGGGTCTTGGCTGTGCTGCGCCCCCTGAAGCTGATCATCGACGACTACCCGGAAGGGAAGGTGGAGGAGCTGGAGGCGGAGAACAATCCGGAGGACCCGGCGGCCGGAAAGCGAACGGTGAAGTTCAGCCGGGAGCTGTACGTCGAGCGGGAGGACTTCCGGGAGGATGCCCCGAAGCAGTTTTTCCGTCTTGCTCCGGGGCGCGAGGTGCGCCTGAAGCACGCCTACTACCTGACCTGCACGCGGGTGGTGAAAGACCCGGCCAGCGGCGAGCCGGTGGAGCTGCACTGCACCCATGATCCCGCCTCCCGGGGAGGGTGGACCTCCGACGGGCGCAAGGTCATGGGCACGCTGCATTGGGTGTCCGCCGCCCACAGCCTGCCCGCCGAGGTGCGTTTGTACAGTCCCCTGTTCAGCGTGGAAAACCCCGGGGAGGAGGCGGAGGGCGGCGATTTCAAGTCGCACCTGGCCGCGGATTCCCTGCAGGTGTTGAACGGGGCGCGGGTGGAGGAGAGCCTGGGGCAGTCCGCCCCCCTGGAGCGCTTCCAGTTCCTGCGGCAGGGCTACTTCTGCCTGGACCCGGATTCCGCTCCCGGGCGCCTGGTGTTCAACCGCACGGTGACCCTGCGGGACACCTGGGCCAAAATCGAAAAATCGTTGAAATGAGCTACCTGCACTACAAGATGCGTGCGGGCCCCGACAAGCTGATCCACGTGAAATTGAGCGCCAAGGCCAACGTGCGCCTCCTGGACACGCTGAACTTCTATAAGTACCGCGCCGGCAGGCCCTACAAGAGCGCCGGGGAGGCCGCGCAGGACGCGGTGGTCAGCCTGCAGCCCCCGTACCTGGCCGAATGGCACCTGGTCGTGGACCTGAAGGGCCAGGGCACGGAGGTGCGGGCTTTCGTGCAGGTCCTGGACAGCAAGACCGGCCCATAGGAGGTATTGGTCATGAAGAGCGAACAGATCGCCGAGATGAGGCGAAAGCTGGAAGAGCTGCGCCGCGCCCGCTCCAAGGCCACCTGCGCCGGGGTCCTGTCCTCGGAGATCGATGTGCGCCGCGAAACGGAAATCGAGGACCTGGAGGAAGAGCTCCGCCGCCTGGAGAAGCCGGCCCTAGGCCGGCAGCAGCCGGCCGGCGAGTAAGGCTCAGGCCGGCAGCAGCCGACTGAGCAGTTCGTAGCGCCCGAAGGGGGGCATCAGGCAGGCTCCGGCGAAGTTCCGCCGGGCGGCCTCCAGCATCTCCCGCGCCAGGGCCAGGCCTTCCTCCGCAGGATCCGCGGCCTGGCCCAGGCGGCGCAGTGCTTCCGGGGCCACCCGGATCCCGGCCACCCGGCGGTCCAGGAACTCGGCGTGGCGGGCGGTGCGCAGGGGCAGCACGCCCAGCAGCACCGGCAGGCCCGCCGGGCGGACGGCCTCGGCCAGCGCCTCGGCTTCCACGCCGGAGTACACCGGCTGGGTGACCACGAAGGCGGCACCAGCTTCCGCCTTGGCTCGCAGGCGCCGGGCCTCCCGGGCCAGGCCCCGAGCCCCATCCCGATGGCTGAGCACCACGCCGACCTGCAGCCCGGCCTGCGCCGCCAGCCGGATCAGGGCGAACACGTCCAGGTCCCGCACCCCGCTCAAGCCCCGCTCGGACAGCGCGATCCGGTCGCCCCCGGCCACCAGCACGGTCCGGATCCCCAGGGCGCAGGCGCCCCACAGCAGGCCCTGCAGCGCCAGGCGGTTGTGGTCCCGGGGGGTGCAGTGCAGGATGCACGGCCTGCCGGTGGCCCGCTCCAGCAGCGCGCAGGCCGCCAGGGCGTCCATGTGCGGGCGGGCCACCGGGTGGGTGGCCACGCTGAAGGCCTGGAAGCTCAAAGGCGCCAGGGGCCGCAGGGCCTGCAGCAGGGCCGAGGGGTCCGGACCCCTGGGCGGAACCACCTCCACGGTGAGCAGGAAGCCTCGGGCGAAATCCAGCACGGCTCGCCTCCCCGCACTCAGAGGTAGGCTGAAAGACAGGGAAAGTCAAGGCGTGCTATATTCGCCTCTCGCCATGAAAGCCGACACGGTATTCGACAGGATCCTGCGCCGGGAGCTGCCCGTGCGCGTGGTGCACGAGGACCAGGACGTGCTGGCCTTCCACGACGCCCATCCGCAGGCCCCGGTGCACGTGCTGGTCATCCCCAAGAAGAAGGTGACCAGCCTCGACCAGCTGGGCGAGCTGTCCGCCGAGGAGGCGGGGCGCTTCCTGCAGGCGGTGGCCGCCGTGGCCCGCGGCCTGGGGCTGGCGGACTCCGGCTACCGGGTGGTGATCAACTGCGGGAAGGACGCCAACCAGAGCGTGGACTACCTGCACGCCCACATCCTGGGGCGGCGGCACATGCGCTGGCCGCCGGGCTAGAAGCGGCGAGCCAGGGACACCGCCAGGAAGACGGCGAAGGCGATGACGAAGATCCCGCAGGCGGCCAGGATCCCCAGGTAGAATCCGGGCGAGATGCGCCGCCGGCCCCAGTGCAGCAGGGAGGAGACCGTCAGATACCAGGCCAGGTCCCCCGCTTCGTGCCCCACGAAGAAGGCGGCCAGCAGGGGCCAGGTGCCCCAGCCGATCCCGTACTGCATCATGAAGGCCGAGCCCACCGTGGCCCACCAGATCCACCAGTAGGGATTGGACATGGAGACCAGCACGCCGCCGACGACGGGGGGCAGGCGCTGCAGGCCGGTGGGGATCGCCGCTGCGTCGGCGGCAAGCTGCGGGACACGGCGCCGGATCGCGTCCCGCAGCAGCCCCACGCCCATGTACAGCAGCAGGAGGCTGCCCAGGCCGCCCACGATCCAGATCACCACCCGGTTGTGCAGCAGCTCGGAAAGCCCGGCCAGCAGGCCCACGATCAGCAGGGCCTCCAGCGCCGCATGCCCGAGACTCACCCACAAGCCGACCAGGAAACCCCGCCGGCCGGCCTGCACGGTCTTGGCGATGGTGTAGGTGAACAGGGGCCCGGGCATGATCGCCCCGCTCAAGGCCACGACGAAGGACAGGGTCAACACCGGCCAGAGTCCGTGAATATTCATGCGGATTGCGCAGAATGTATCACAAGGGTATGATGGCTGTCCATGAGTTTCCTGGACCTGGTCCGGCGCCGGCAGAGCGTGCGCCAATACCAATCCCGGCCCGTGGAGCGGGACAAAATCGAACGCTGCCTGGAGGCGGCGCGCCTGGCCCCTTCGGCCTCCAACGCCCAGCCCTGGCGCTTCGTGGTGGCCGACGACCCGGCCCTGGTGAGGGAGCTGGGCAGGGCCGGCTACAACCGCTTCACCCGCGAGGTCCCGGCCTTCACGGCCGTGATCCGCGAGCCGGGCAAGGCGGTCTCCCGGCTGGGAGGCTGGCTGGCCGGGAGGGACTACCGCCTGATCGACCTGGGCATCGCCGCCGAGCACTTCTGCCTGCAGGCCGCCGAAGAGGGCCTGGGGACCTGCCTGCTGGGTTTGTTCAACCAGCGCCGGGTGAAAAGGCTGCTGGGCGTGCCGCCGGGCCGGCGCGTGCAGATCCTCATCGCCCTGGGCTACCCCGCCGAAGTTGAGATCCGGCCGAAGCGACGCAAGAGCCTGGAGCGGGTGCGCAGCTTCAACCGCTACGCGGGCTGAAGGAGCCCAGGACCTCGCCCAGGATCGCGATGGCCCGGGCCAGGCTCTTCTCGTCCGCCATGGTATAGTTCAGGCGCAGGGTCTCTATGCCCCTGTCCGGCTCGGCATAGAAATAGCGCCCCGGCACGAAGGCCACGTTGCGGGCCACGGCCCGGGGATACACCTCGCTCATGTCCAGGCCCGGCGGCCCCTCCGCCCAGATGAACATGCCGCCCTGGGGCCGGGACCAGCGGAAGCCCGGGGGGAAGAAGCGCTCGAGCGCTTCCAGCATGGCTTCCTGCCTGGGCCGGTAGAGGGAAATGATCGTCGGCAGGTGGTTCCGCAAATGGCCGCCGCTCAGGTACTCGGCCGCCAGCGCCTGGCTCAGACTGCCGGTATGCAGGTCGATGCCCTGCTTGGCGATCACCAGCCATTTCCGCAGGGACCGCGGGGCCACGCAGTAGCCTACGCGCAGGCCCGGGGCCAGCACCTTGGACAGGGTGCCCAGGTAGACCACCTGCTCGGGGGCCAGGCTCTTGAGGGAAGGCAGCGGATCGCCCCGATAGCGCAGGGCGCTGTACGGATCGTCCTCCACCAACAGCACGTCGTGCCGGCGGATCAGGTCGGCCACCGCCGTCCGCCGCTCCGGGGAAAGGGTCCTGCCAGTGGGGTTTTGAAAGGTGGGCACCAGATAGAGGAACTTGACCCTCTCGCGCCGCAGGACGGCCTCCAGGGCTTCCGGCACCAGACCGTCCTCGTCGGTTTCGATGGTCAGGTAGCGCGGCTCGTAGGGGGCGAAGGCCTGGAGGGCTCCGAGGTAGGTAGGCGACTCCACGGCCACCTTGTCCCCCTTGGACAGCAGCACCATGCCCAGGGCATCCAGCATGCCTTGCGAGCCGCTGGAAGTGAGGATGTCCTCCGCGGTCACCCGGATGCCGAGGGGCTCCAGGTGTCCCACCAGGGCCTGCCGGAAGGGCGCAAAGCCCTCGGAGGCCCCGTACTGCAGAGCCGCGGCCCCGTGCTTCTCCAGCACCGCCCGATACAGATGCTCCAGCAGCTCCAGCGGGAAGCTCTCGGGGGCGGGGATCCCGCCGGCCAGGGAGATCATCCCGGGTTGGGACACCACCTTGAGCAGCTCGCGGATGGCGCTCACCGTCATGTTGCCCGTCCGGGCGGCCAGGAGCGTCGCGCAGTCCATATGGACAAATCATAGCAAATCTGCTACCTGGTATAACAGATGCAGATTTTATGAATTCCGGGCATAACAGATTCGCTTCCCCGGCCTTCCGCTACGCCGGACTGGCCGACCTGTTGGAAAAGCAGATCCGCTCCGGTACCTTCCGGGCCGGCGACCGGCTGCCCTCCATCCGCGACCTGCGGGCGCAGACGGGCCTGAGCGTCTCGACGGTCTACCACACCTTCATCGAGCTGGAAAAGCGAGGCCTGATCCAGCCGCGGGAGCGCTCCGGGTACTTCGTCCGGCCGCTGCTCGAGGGGCTGCTGCCCGCTCCCCAGCCTCCCGTCTGGCGCCTGGCCCCCAGGAAGGTAAGCGTCAACGAGCTGGCCTTCACCCTGGTGGAGGCCATGGGCGACCCCGGGATCCTGCAGCTGGGCGGCGCGCTGATCGCCCCCGAGCTGCTGCCGTTGAAGGAAATCGGCTCGATCCTCAAGGGCGCCACCCTGGCCCAGCTTGAGGCCGGGCTGGCCGGCTACGAGCACTACCAGGGCCAGGCCGAACTGCGGCGGCAGATCGCCCGCCGCCTGGCGCCGCTTTGCGGCCCGGTCCGCCCGGAGCAGCTGGTGATCACCAACGGCTGCATCGAAGCCGTGGCCCTGGGCCTGAAGGCGGCGACCCAGCCCGGGCAGACGGTGCTGGTGGAATCCCCCACCTTCCCTTGGTTCCTGCAGATCATCGAGGACCTGAATCTGCACGCCCTGGAAGTGCCGGCCGATCCGCATAGCGGTCTGGACCTGGAGGTGCTGGAACGCTCGGTCCGGGAGCACGACGTCAAGGCCTGCATCCTCGTGGCCAACTTCAACAACCCGCTGGGCTTCGTGCTGGATAACGGGAAGAAGCAGGCCCTGGTGGAGCGGCTTAACGCCCTGAACGTCCCGATCATCGAGGACGATGTCTACGGGGAGCTGCACTTCAGCCCCTCCCGCCCCCTGCCGCTCAAGGCTTTCGACCGCAAAGGCCTGGTGCTGTACTGCTCGTCGTTTTCCAAGAGCCTCTCCCCCGGGCTGCGCGTCGGCTGGATCATGGCCGGCGGGTATTTCGATCGGGTGCGCCGCCTGAAAACCAATCAGGCCATCAGCGCGCCGGGGCTGACCCAGTGGGCGGCGGCCAGGTACCTGAAGGGTGGCAGCTTCGACCGGCACTTGCGCGGCCTGCGCACCCACCTCAAGAATCAGGTGGGCAACACCGCCCTGGCCATCGCCCGCTATTTCCCGAAGGGAACCAAGATCAGCTCACCGCAGGGGGGGCTCACCCTCTGGGTCGAGCTGGATCCCCGGGTGGACAGCCTGGAGCTGTTCCGCCGCGCCCTGGAGAAGAGGATCGCCGTGATGCCGGGGGCCATCTGCGCCAGCGGAAAGGCCTACCGGCATTGCATCCGTGTCAGCTGCGGCCTGCCTTACTCCGAGCGGATCGACCGGGGCCTCCAGACCCTGGCGACCCTGGCCCGGTCCCTGGCGAGTTGACGGTCGGGGCCGGAGCGCCTAGAACTGGACAAGGTGGTCCAGACCGAGCACCGGCTCCTGCTGGGGGATTCCCGCGACCTGTCCGCGATTCCCCGGGAATCCGTCGACCTGGTGGTCACCTCCCCCCCGTACCCGATGATCCGCATGTGGGACGAGCTGTTCGCCCGCCTCAATCCCGAGGTGGCCACCGCGCTGGAACGGCAGGACGGGCCGGTGGCCTTCGAGCTGATGCACGCCGAGCTGGAGAAGGTCTGGAGGCAGCTCTGGAGCGTGCTGAAGGCAGGGGGCTGGCTCTGCCTCAACGTCGGGGACGCCACCCGACGCATCGGAGGGAGCTTCCGGCTGTACGCCAACCAGGCCCGGATCACCCAGAGCCTGCAGCGTCAGGGCTTCCAGGCCCTCCCGGCGATCCTCTGGCGCAAGCAGACCAATGCCCCGAACAAGTTCATGGGCTCGGGCATGCTGCCCGCCGGGGCCTACGTCACCCTGGAGCACGAGTACATCCTGATCTTCCGCAAGGGCGGCAAGCGGCGGTTCGAGGCCGGCCCGGAATCCGAGAACCGGCGCTCGCAGCGCGCTGTTCTGGGAGGAGCGCAACCAGTGGTTCTCCGATCTCTGGGAACTCAAGGGCATCCGGCAGGCGCTGGGTCCCTCGGCGGGCGGCCGGCAGCGCAGCGCGGCCTTTCCCTTCGAGCTGGCCTACCGGCTGATCCACATGTACTCGGTCCGGGGCGACCGCGTGCTGGACCCGTTCCTCGGCACCGGGACCACGATGTTCGCCGCCATGGCCGCCGGCCGGAACAGCATCGGCGTGGAGATCGACGCCGGGTTCAGCGTCCTGATCGACCAGGAATGCGAGCGCGTGCCCCAACTGGCCCGGGACAGGGTCGCCCGCAGGCTCGCGGAGCACCAGGCTTTTATAGAAGCGTACCAGGCCTCCAGGGGCGGAAGCAGGCACTGCCACCGGCGCTACGGGATGGCCGTGGTCACCGCCCAGGAGACCGGGCTGGTCCTGGACTGCATCCAGAGCATCCAGCGGGAAGCTCCCGGCCGTTATGTGGTCCGGTACCAGGAGGCCGCCGGGCCGCCCGTCCTGCCCCCTCCCGCCGGTCCTCGGGCGCAGGGCGCGGATGCCGATACTAGAGGGCGATGAATGAGACCCTCCTGAAGGCCTGCGCCATCCTGCTGGGCCCGCAGGCCCGAGCCGTCGGCGAGCCCCTGCTCGGCCGGTTGGACGCGGCCACGCTGAAGCGGGCCTTCCGCCGGCTGGCCCTCAGCACCCATCCGGACGTGGCGCTGCGCCGGGGAGGCAACCCGGCGGCCTTCGACAGCTCCCGTTTCATCCAGAGCCTCTGGGCCTACGAACAGCTCAGCGCCTATCTCAAAACCAGGGGCGGGGAAGGCTTCCGGCCGCAACCGCAGGGACCCGGGGAAGGACCCGATGCGGGAGCCGCGGGAGCCGCGTCTTCCGGAGCCCGGCGGCCGGCCTTCTTTCGGGGGCCTCTGCCCCAGCGCCGGCTGCGCTTCAGCGAGTTCCTCTACTTCTCCGGGCTGATCTCCTGGCAGAACCTGATCGCTTCGATCGTCTGGCAGCGGCAGGGCCGGCCCAGGTTCGGCGAGATCGCCCGCGATTTCCGGGCCATGACCCTGGAGGAGGTGCTCTACGTCCTGCGCTGCAAATCCGGCCTGGAGCCAACGGGCGCGGCGGCCTGCCGCCTGCAGCTGCTCACCCCCCAGGAAGTGACGGCGGTGCTGCGTCGCCAGCGCTCCCTGCAGAAGCCGATCGGAAGGTTTTTTCTGGAGCGCGAGCGCATGAGCCGGCAGGACCTCAACCACCTCGCCCTGCAGCTTTTCCGCCGCAACGCGATTTTCCCGCTAAAGCCTTGAACGGGCCGCCGGGCCCGCGGATAATCCCCCTATGAACGAGCCTGCAGCGCGCATCGCCATGAGGGCCCAGAAGGTCGAGATCACCGAGTCGGTCATCTACCAGCGGCTGGCGGAGGCCGCCCGGGACCCGCGGAACGCCAAGGTGCTCGTCTCCATCGGGGAGCAGGAAAAGCAGCACGCCGCCATCTGGAGGAAGGCAGCGGGGGAGGAGGCCAGGCCTTCGCGCTTCAAGGTGTTCTGGGTGGTCCTGCTGGCCCGGACCTTCGGGCTCACCTTCGTGCTGAAGCGCATGGAGCGCAAGGAAGGCACCGGCTCGCGCTACTACGAAGGGCTGGCCGCGGAGTTCCCGCAGGCCAGGAAGCTGGGACAGGAGGAATCCAAGCACGAAAAGGCTCTTCTGAACATGCTGGATGAGGAGCTGCTGCAGTACGTCGGCTCTATCGTGCTCGGGTTGAACGACGCCCTGGTGGAGCTGACCGGGGCGCTGGCCGGATTCACCCTGGCGCTGGGCAACACCCGGATCATCTCCCTGGCAGGCCTGATCACCGGCATCTCGGCCGCCTTTTCCATGGCCGCCTCGGATTACCTGTCCTCCAAGGCCGAGGGCAGCCCGCGCGCGGCCAAGTCGGCGCTGTACACCGGCGCGGCCTACCTGGCCACTGTGATCGTGCTCATCCTGCCCTTCCTGCTGCTGTCCAACAAGTTTCTCTGCCTGGGAATCACCCTGGCCGTGGTGATCGCCATCATCGGCCTGTTCAACTACTACCTGTCGGTGGCCAAGGACGTGGACTTCAAGCGGCGCTTCCTGGAGATGGGGGCGATCAGTCTGGGGGTGGCCGCCTTTTCCTTCTTCATCGGCTTCCTGCTCAAGAAGGCTCTGGGCATCGAGGCCTAGCCCCCGGCGGGAAGCCGTGGCAGGGCGGCGAACAGGGCCGGCCAGTTCCAGTCGCCGCGGACGGGGACGGCCTCGCCGCTGCGCAGCAGGAAGACCACGGGCCGGACGGGCAGGCTGCTCCACCCGGCGCAGGCCAGGGCGTACAGGCCCAACTGCGCGGCGTACTTTCCCTCCCGGTAGCGCCGGTCGGTCTTGAAGTCCACCAGGTACACCGCGTCGGTGGTGCGGAAACGCAGATCGACCTGGCCGCTCAGGTACAGGGGCTTTCCTCCACCCTCCCAGCGGTACAGGAACGGCACCTCCGTCTCGCGCTCCGGCGAAGCCGCCGCCAGGCGCCCCAGCTCCGAGCCCAGGAAGCGGCGGGCCAGCTCCACCGCCGCGCTCTGGCAGGCCTGCCGGTGCTCGGGAGCCAGGCCGCGCCAATCGGCTTCCGGAGGAGGACCGGCCGGCTGGCCCAGCCAGGCGGAGAGCAGGTCGTGGGTGCGGGTGCCGAAGAGGGCTTCCAGCCCCAGCCCGGCCAGCAGGGGATCGATCGCCCAGGGCGGGCAGCTCCCGGCTCTGACCCTCCAGGGCCGGGAAACCCGGCAGCTGGCCTTCCTCCACCAGGTCATTGAGCTCGGTGGCGCTGAACTCCCGGCGCTCCGGCGGACGATGCAGGGGCGGCCGGTCGTACCAGGAGGCCAGGCCGGCCAGGGAGGGGACCTCCAGGCGGGGAGGCCGCTCGCGGATGGCCGAAAGGGGCACCTCGGGGATTTCCCGGATGCGCAGGTCGTAGCCGGCAGAGGGGGTCCGCGCGGCGAAGGGCTGCTCGGGATCCAGGCCCAGGCCGGCCAGGAGCATCTCCAGGTGCGCGCCATGGTTGGAGCGCTTGAGCGTGCCGGAGAGGATCAGGTGCGAGCGGGCCCGGGTCAGGGCCACGTACAGCAGGCGCCGCGCCTCGGCCAGCTCCTGGGCCGCGGTCTCCTCCTCGCCGACGCGGGTGAACCAGTTGCCCTCCCCGAGGTTCAGGGTGATGCCGAAGGACTGGCTCAGGTAATAGGGGCGCCTCTCCAGTCCGGAGCGCCCGCGGTTGCCCGTGTCGGCCAGCACCACCACCGGGAACTCCAGGCCCTTGGACTTGTGGATGGTCAGCAGCTGCACGCCCGCGGCCGGCCGGGAGGGCAGCACCTCCATCTCCTCCAGGCGGCGCTGCTGCCCCAGGTTCTCCCCCAGCTCCTCGCTGAAGGCGGCCAGGGTGTCCCCCTGGGCCTCGGCCCGCGCGGCCAGTTCCAGCAGGTGGTCGTAGAAATCCAGGTGGCTGTGGGTGCGCGGGTCGGCCAGCAGGTGATAGCGGTACCCCTGGTCGAACCACAGGCGGTGCAGCAGCTCCCCGTGCCCTATCCGGTCGGCGTGGGCCCCCACGAACCCGACCAGCTCCCGCCCTCGTTCGGCCCGGGCCCGGTCCTCCTCGCCCAGGTCCTCCAGAGCGTGGAAGGCGGGCTGCCGGGAAAGCAGCAGGACCAGGAGGCCCTCGTCGGACAGGTTGACCAGCGGGGAGCGCAGGAAACCCGCATAGGCCGCGCGATCCCCCGGGTACAGGGCCAGGCGCAGGAGCTGGTACAGGTCGTTGGCCGGCGCCTCCAGGAACAGCCCGCGCACGTTGGGGGTGGTGTAGGGCAGGTCGAAGTGGCGGAACATCCGCTCGAAATGCACCTGGTTGGCGGTGGAGCGCAGCAGCACCGCGAAGTCGGCGAAGCCCGCCGGCCGCACGACCCCCTCCTGGTCCTCCACCGGCAGGTCGGCGCGCTGCACGCGCTCCCGGATCAGGCGGGCCACCTCCGCAGGCCTCCGCCTCCTCGCGCGAGGCCAGGTCTTCGGCTTCCTCCTGCTCGCCGCGGCGCGGCTGCAGCAGCAGGTGCACCTCCGGGGTGAAGGGCCCGGACTCCCGCGGGCTGTCCAGGGGGCGGTGGTGGGCCTCGAAGTCGCGCCGGGCGCCGCTCAAGACCCGCGCGAACAGGTCGTTGAAGAAGGTCACCAGCCCGGGGGAGCTGCGGTAGTTGCGGTCCAGGGCCAGGCCCCGGCCGCCGGCCCGCTCCAGCTCCCGGGCCAGGGTGGCGAAGACGCTCACCTCCGCGCCGCGGAAGCGGTAGATGGACTGCTTCTCGTCGCCGACGAAGAACAGCTTGTCCGGCTCCAGCTCCTCCGGCAGCGGGACCCGTTCGGCGCACAGCTCCTCGCGCTCGGCCAGCAGGTACAGCAGCTCCTTCTGCAGCCGGTTGTTGTCCTGGAACTCGTCGATCAGGATGAAGCGGAAGCGGCGCTTGTAGTGCCGGCGCAGCGCCGGGTCGCGCAGCAGGGCGGCCACGGCCATCTCGGCCACGTCGCGGAAGGTGGCCAGGCCCTCCTCTCGCTTGGCCGCCAGGAACTGCAGGCGGAAGCGCTCCAGGGCGGCGAAGGCCCCCCGCAGGGTGTCCCGCAGGGCCAGGGTGGCGCACAGCTCGACCAGGGCGGGGAGAAGCTCCTCGCGCAGGCGGTCCACCCAGCCGTTCATCAGCGCCAGGTCCTCGGCCGAGCGCGCGCCCACCTTTTTCAGCCGGCAGCCGCCCACCTGCCGGCCCGCCTCCTCGTATCGTTCCTGCTCCAGCAGCTCCCCCACCTGCTCCAGGCAGCGGACGGCTTCCTGGTTGTCCCGGATGGTAGCGGTGCGCGCCTGGAGGCCCAGCAGGCCGCGGCGGGCTTCGGCGCTGCCCGCCCACAGCCGTGAAGCCGCGGACCGGCACTCGGCGAGCTGGCGTTCGCCGGCCTCCTCCAGGCTTTCCCCGCCGGCCAGGTGGAAGTGCTGCACCGCCAGCTCCGTGAACAGGTCCTGCCAGAGGGTCTGGAAATCCCAGATCCGCAGGAGCGCCGAAAGCGCGGGCTCCCGCCAGTGGGCCAGCAGGAAGTCCAGGGCCAGCTCCCGGGCCAGGCGCGCGGAGGCCTCCTCGTCGCTGGTCCATTTCGGGCTCAGGCCGAACAGGGCGGAGGCGTCGTGGGCGATCTCGGCGCAGAAGGCATCCAGGGTGCTGATGCGGGCCCGGTCGAAGGCCCGCAGGCTCTCCAGCGCCGCCTCTCCCTCCTCGGCGAGCCGGCGATGGATGCGCTCGAACATCTCGGCCGCCGCCTTCTGGGTGAAGGTCAGGGCCAGCACCTCCTCCACCCGCGCCCCGCGCTCGGCGAGCAGCCAGACGAAGCGCTCGGCCAGCACCGAGGTCTTCCCGGAGCCGGCCCCGGCCATGACCACGGCGTTGCCCTCCACTTGGACGGCGGCCAGCTGGTCGCTATCGAAGCGGACGGCCATGGGCCTCTCCCAGAAAGCGCGCGCGGCAGACGCCGCGCTGGCCGCAGGAAGCGCAGGTCCGCGGCGTGGTGAAATCCCCGGCCCGCAGCCTGGAAGCCATCTCGGCGACAGCCAGCTCCAGGCGCCCCAGCGCGGCCTCCATGGCCGGGCCGTCGGCCATGGGCCGCCGGCCGCCGCTCACCCAGATGTAGCGGGCTTCCTCTATCGAATAGTAGGCGGCGCTGTGCACCGGCTGGCCGGCGTCGCGCAGCAGCGCCGCGTAGAAGGGCATCTGAAAGGAGACGGGCCGCTCGCCGAAGATCTGGGCCTGGGTGGGCGTGCCCTTCTTCTTGTAATCCGTCACCAGCAGGCCGTCGCCCCACTCGGAGACGCGGTCGATCACCCCCCGCAGCACGATCCCGGCCTGCGGGCGGGGGGAGCGCAGGAAGCGCTCCGTGGCCAGTACGCGCGCGCCGGGCAGCTCCTCCAGGTCCCGGTCCAGGAAGCGATAGCAGAGCTCCTCAGCCACCTGCCGGGCCGCCCGCCAGGCCGGCGCCACCGGCCTGGGCTCCGGCCAGGCCCGGAACACCCCGCGCACGATTCCGGCCAGCCAGCGGCGGTAGGTCTCCCGGCGTTCCGGCGCCAGGCAGGCCTGCGGCTCCAGGCGCCGCACGCGCTCGTGGAACACCTGCAGCACGCGATGCATGAGGCTGCCGAACTCCATGGGCTCCACCGCCAGGGGCCTCGCCTCCCGCTGCTGCAACCCCAGGAGGCGCTCCAGCAGGAAGCCGAACGGGCACTGCCGGAACAGCTGCAGGCCGGTGGGTGAAACGCCCAGCAGGCCCTCCTTGTCCCGCAGGGCCTCCAGGGCGCGCTGCAATAGATCGGACCGGGCCAGGGGGGAGCGGGTCAGGTCCAGGCCCTTGGGGGCCAGGGAGGTGCGCAGGGCCCGCCGGAAGCCGGCCCGCCGCGGGGGCGAGGGCGGTGACTCCGGCGCGGGGCCGCCCAGCCAGAGCCTTTCCTCCAGCAGGTCCGGGTGCGGTGCGGGCTCTTCCGCTTCCCGCACCGCCCGGGCGGCCACGAAGAAGCCCGGCGGCAGATGGCTGCCCTGGAAGCCCTGCCGCGCGTAGCTGAAATGCACCTGGCCGCCGGACAGGGCGTACAGCGCCAGGCGCGTGTCCGACAGGTCGTGCTCCAGCTCGCCCAGGGCGGCTTCCTCGTGGCTGCCCAGACCGGGGAGCTTCTTCACCACCCAGCGCGTGGCCGCCTGGGAGGCGCCGATCACGAAATGGTGCGCGGGACGGATCCCGGCGGAAACCCCGTAGCCGTAGGTGTTCACCCCGGCTTCCGGGACCGGCGCGCCGTAGCGCGTGCCCGCCAGGTAGGCGAGCCAGAGCCGGAAGGGCGCGGCGGGCAGGCCGCCCACGCCGGCGCGCGCCTCCTCCAGGCTGTCGAGGGTGTCCAGCGCGAACTGCCAGGCGGCCAGCTCCGTTCTGCTCCACTCGGAGGGCTCGAGGAGGCTCTTGGAGAAGGCGGTGAGTTCCTCCTTGAGCCCGCGGAAGTCCGGCGCCTCCCCGATGCGCCGCAGCGCGGCGGCCAGCTTGCGATGGTAGGCGCGCAGGCCGCTGCTGTCGGCCGGGCGCAGCGCGCGCTGCCAGGCATCTGAACCGGGGAGGTTCTTCACTACGCGCTGCTCCCTGCCCAGCTCCACCAGGTCCCGCCCCCGTCCCCGGGCCCTCCAGGGCAGGCTGCCGTCCAGCAGCAGGTCGCGCATGGCCGCCAGGCTGAACCCCGAGTCCAGGCAGGCCCTCATGCGCTCGAAGGCCCGGCACGGCGGAAGCTGGAGCAGGGGCCGCCGCAGGCGGATGCCCAGCGGCACCTCCAGCAGGGCCGCCTGGCGGCGCAGGTGCGGCGCCAGCGCGGGCAGGTCCCCGACGGTGAGCGCGATGTCCTCAGGCTCCACGCCCCGGTCCAGCAGCGCGGCGATGGAGGTCAGGGCCCAGCCCATTTCCTGCCGGCCATCGGCGAAGGCCCGGATGGGCGGGACCTGCTCCGGCGGGCCCAGGTGGAGGATGGCCACGCGGTTGGAAGCGGCCACGATGCGCTCCAGGCCGGGATACTCCTCCAGCGCCTCCGGGTAGAACAGGCGGTAGCGCCGGCCGTTCTCGCGCCAGCCGGGTTTGAGGAAGGCCGGCTCGTACAGCCCCGTGCGGCGCAGGTAGCCGCGGTACTCGCGGGCCAGCAGGGCCAGCTCCTGGCCCTTGCCCCGGCTCCCGGCCGGCCACCTGCCGGAGAGCTCCTCCAGATGATGCAGGCAGGGCAGCAGCTCCAGAATGGCGGGCAGGAAAGCCAGGGGCTCCGCGCCGGGGGGCACCAGCTCGCGGAACAGGCCGCGCTGGTGATTGTCTTCCAGGAGGCTGGCGGCGAACAGGGTCCGTTCGGCCATCCCGGCCCGCCGCTCGCCCGCCTCGGCTGCTTCGCGGCCGTAGTCCAGCGCCTGGCGATCGAACTGGTCCCAGGACAGGAAACGGTCGGCCCGCAAGGCCCGCCCGCCGGCGAAGCTCAGGGCCCGGCGCAGCCAGAAGCGCGCCGCCACTTCCGTGGGAAAAACGAAGTCGGTGCGCGGATCGTCCAGCTCGGCGCGGAGGATCTCGGCGATGCCCACGTCAGCGGATCAGGCGGGAGAGCAGGGCCTCGTCATGGCGCCACTTGGGCCGGACCTTCACGCGCAGGTCCAGCTTCACCGTGTAGGGGAACAACTCGCCCAGCTCCGCCTCCGCGTCCCGCACCGTGGCCTTGATGCGCTCCCCGCCCCGGCCCACCAGGATGCCCTTCTGGGAATCGCGCTCCACGAAAATGAAACCGCGGGCCCACAGCTCGGTGTTCTCGCGGCGCATCTCCAGGTCCTCGATGTGCACGTACAGGGCGTGGGGCACCTCCTCGCGCAGGTCCCGCATGGCCTTCTCGCGCACGATCTCGGCGATGCGGAACTCGGGGGTCTGGTCCGTGTAGTACTCTGGGGGGTACATGGGGTCGCCCTCGGGGGCCAGCTGCCAGAGGGCGCTCAACAGGGCCTCCAGCCCCTCGCCGCTCAAGGCCGACAGCGGGAACAGGCGCGGTGAGCGGAAGGCCGCGGCCAGCTCCTTCTCGGCCAGGGCGCGGTGGTTGGGCTGCACGTCGATCTTGTTCAGACCCACCACCAGGCGATCCTCGGCCTGGCGCAGGCTGGAGAGCAGGGCGCGCTCCTCCTCCCCCGGGGGACGGGTCACGTCCACCAGGTACAGGACCAGCTCGGACTCGCGCAGGGTGCTGGTGGTGAGCTCGCGCAGGCGCAGGTTCATCTTGCGCTCCGAGCTGTGGAAGCCGGGAGTGTCCACGAACACCAGCTGTCCGGGGGGGCCGTTGTGGATGCCGCGGATGCGGTTGCGCGTGGTCTGCGGCACGGGGGAGACGATGGAGACCTTGCCGCCGCAGATGCGGTTTAGCAGGGTGGATTTGCCGCTGGAAGGCCGGCCGACCAGGGCGACGAAGGCCGCTTTCATTTGCTCCAGTACCTGCCGTACAGCAGGTCCAGGCGGCGCCTCGTCTGGTAGGGGATCAGGGCGGGGTCGGTGGCGATGGCCCCGGCGGCGGCGTGCCGGCAGGCGCAGTCCTCGCGGCCGGCCAGGGCGGAGAGCATCCCCGGCAGCAGCTCCCGCAGGCTCCGGGTGTTCCCGGCCATGGTCTGGAGGACCTGGGCCATGCTCACCCCCTCTTCCGCTTCCCGCCAGCAGTCGTAGTCGGTGACCATGGCCACCAGGGCCAGGCACATCTCCGCCTCCCGCGCCAGGCGGGCCTCCGGCAGGGCGGTCATGCCGATCAGCTGGGCGTTCCAGCCGCGGTGCAGGTGGGACTCCGCCCGGGTGGAGAAGGCCGGCCCCTGCATGCACACCAGGGTCCCGCTGCCGTGGAAGGGGCGGCCGGAAGCCTCCAGCACCCGCGCCACCGACTCCCGCATGCCGGAGCAGTACGGCTCGCCGAAAGACACGTGCCCGACCACCCCCTCGCCGAAGAAGCTGGACTCCCGCCCGTGGGTGCGGTCGATGAGCTGATCGCAGAGCACGAAATGCCCGGGGCGGCAATCCTCGGCCAGGGAACCCACCGCGCTCACCGCCAGGATCTGCTCCACCCCCAGGCTCTTCAAGGCCCAGATGTTGGCCCTGGAGGGCACCTCGCCGGGCAGCAGGCGGTGTCCGCGCCCGTGCCGGGGGAGGAAGGCCGTCCGCTGGCCGCCCAGTTCCACGACCGCGATCCGGTCGGAGGGAAGACCGAACGGGGTGGGGACATCCACTTCCTCCACCAGGCGGGCGCCCGGGAGGTCGTACAGTCCGCTGCCGCCGATCACCGCGAAACGCACCTGCGCCTGCTGCATGACTGTGATTGTAGCCCGGCGGCTGGCCCGCGGGCAATGGGCTCCAGCCCGGGCGGCCGCCGGCCGCCGGCCGCTCGCGGGCCCGGCGGCCTCGGGTTGATTTTGCGCGCCGCTATGGCTATATTCAACCCACTATGAGCCATTCCCGCGACCCGCGCCGGCCTTTGCTCCAAGAGGAAGAGAACCAGGAGGAGGAGAAGAAGAAGGAGCCGGATTTCGGGCTCTTCGAGCGCAGCCTCAAGACCCGCAACATCCTGCTGTCCGGCGAGGTCAACAAGACCCTGGCCGAGCGGGTCATCCGCCAGCTCATCCTGCTGGAGGCCGAGAACGAGGAGCCGATCCGGGTGTTCATCGACTCCCCCGGCGGGGACGCGGACGCCGGCTACGCCATCTTCGACATGATGCGCTTCGTCAAGCCGCAGGTGACCACCATCGGCATGGGTCTGGTGGCTTCCGCCGGGGCGATCATCATGCTGGCCGCTCCCAAGGAGCGGCGCCTCGGGCTGCCCAACTCCCACTATCTCATCCACCAGCCCCTGAGCGGCATGCGCGGGGTGGCCACCGAGATCGAGATCCACGCCAGGGAGCTGGACCGCCTGCGCCGGCGCATCAACAAGCTGATCGCCGAGGAGACCGGCCAGCCGCTGGAAAAGGTGGAGAAGGACACGGACCGCGACTACTGGATGGGCGCCGAGGAGGCCCAGAGCTACGGCCTGATCGCGCGCATCGTCAGCCGCCGGGAGGAGCTGGGATCGTAAAGCGGGGGCTCGTTCTACTCGGGCTCGCCTTCCTGGCGGCCTGCGGCGGCCGCATCGACATTCTTTCCTACAATGTAGAGAACCTCTTCGATGACCTGGACTCCGGCCTGGAGTACCCGGAATACCGCGGTGCGCGCTGGGGGGCGGAGCGCTATTCCGCCAAGCTGGCGGCCGTGGCCCGGGCCATCCGCTCCTGCCGCCCGGGCGGCCCGGACCTGGTAGCCCTGCAGGAGGTGGAGAGCGAGCGCGCCCTGGCCGATCTGGCCCGCGGGTTGGAGGGGCTGGGCTATCGCTACCAGGTCTTCGTTCCCCAGCCGGGGGTCGTGACCGGCGTGGCCTTCCTGAGCCGCCTGCCGGTGCTGCGGGTCCGGGCGCTGCCGGTGGGGTCTTTCCGGCAGGAGCCGCTGCGCCAGATCGTGGAGATCGAGGTGGAATACCGCGGCCATCGCCTGCGGGTGCTGAACAACCACTGGAAGGCCAAGAGCGAAGGAGTGCGGGAGACCGAGCCGGGGCGGAAGGCCGCGGCGGAGGTCCTGGCCCGCCGGGTGGGCCGGGTCCTGGCGGAGGAGCCGGAAGCCGACCTGCTCGCCCTGGGTGATTTCAACCAGAACCTGGAGGAGCTGGAGCCCTGGACCCGGGCGGCCGGCCTCGACGACCCCTGGGTCGAGGTGCCGGCGGAGCGGCGCGGGAGCGCCGTGTTCCGGGGAGCCTGGCAGACCCCGGATCACGTGCTGCTGTCCCCCGGGCTGCAGGATCGGCGGGGCTTCACCCGCCCGCGGAACGCTTTCCGGGTCGTGCGCGCGGGCTTCCTGCTGGAGGCCCGCACCGGTTTCCCCCGGCGCTTCGCCGCCGGCGGCGTCTCCGATCACCTGCCCCTGCTGCTGCGCCTGCGGGTCCGCCGGTAGCCGGCCGCTTGCCGAGGGGCGGACACCCCGATAGACTGGCCGGCATATGCCCGCCTACCGATCCTCCGAACAGTACCTCGGCGCCCTGGCCCGCCGGGCGGCGCTCCCCGCGGGTTTCTGCGCGGCCACCACGTCGCTGGAGTTTTCGCCCGCCGAAAAGCCCGGCACCTATCCCATGAACCTCTCCCTGATCCTGCTGGACGAGCCCACGACCAGCTTCGCGGCCTGCTTCACGCGCAACCGCTTCGCCGGCGCGCCCGTGCTGATCGGGCGCAGGCGCCTGGCCGAGCCGCGCCTCCGCGGGGTGCTGATCAACAACAAAGTGGCCAACGTAGGCGCCGCTTCGGGAGTCCAGGATGCGCGCGCGGTGTTGGGCGAGCTGGGCGGCCTGCTGGGCTCCCCGGAACGGGAGCTGCTGGCCGCCTCCACGGGGGTCATCGGCTGGCGCCTGCCGGCGGCCGCCATCCGCGCCGCCCTGCCCACGCTGGCCGCGGGCCTGCAGCGCCGCAGCCTGCTGCCGGTGGCCCGGGCCATCATGACCACCGATTCCTGGCCCAAGCTGCGCCGGGCCCGGGTGGGGCAGGGGGCGATCCTCGGGGTGGCCAAGGGGGCCGGGATGATCGAGCCCAACCTGGCTACCATGCTGGTGTTCCTGCTCACCGACCTGGAGATCCCCCGCGCACTGTTGAGAGAGGAGCTGGCCCGCGCCGCCGAGGCCACTTTCAACCGCATCAGCGTGGACAGCGACCAGAGCACCAGCGACATGGTGGTGGCCTTCAGCTCGCGGCGCAAGCCGGCCGCCCCCAGGCCAGAGTTCCGCCGGGGGCTGCTGGAGGTCTGCCGCGGGCTGGCCGAGGACATCGTGCGCAACGGCGAGGGGGTGGGGCATGTGATGCGCGTGCGCGTGCGCGGTCCCAACCCGACCCTGTCCCTGGGCCTGGCCAAGGCCGTGGTCAACTCTCCGCTGGTCAAGTCCGCCGTGTTCGGCAACGACCCGAATGTAGGGCGCCTGCTCTCCTCCATGGGAGACTACCTGGGCACGGCCCCCGGCGGCTCGACGGTGGACTTCCGCCGGCTGCGGGTGGCCATGGGCGGGACGGTGCTGTACGAGGCGGGGGCCTTCCGTCTGGACCCGGCCAAGGAGCGGCGCCTGGCCCGCTACCTCGCCGCCTGCGCCAGCGATCCGGCGCACAAGGGCTATCCGGCCCACGGGCGCTGCGTGGAGATCGAAGTGGATTGGGGCGGGCGGGGAGCGCAGGCAGTGGAAGCCTACGGTGCCGACCTTTCCTACGAGTACGTGCGCGAGAACGCGGATTACCGCAGCTAGTTGACTTCCGGTCCTCTTATCAATACTTTCCTCAAGTTATGGACTTCGGGGAGATCCTGGAGCGCTGGGAGAAGGACCAGCCGCGGGAAAAAGACGGGCCGCGGCAGGAGCGAAGGCCCCGCGTGGACATGGACGCGGCGCTGGAGCGCTTTCCGCCGGACCTGACGGCGCAGGCCGAGCGGCTGGCCGCCGAGGAGCAGAGGCCCGGCCCGCGGCGCGAGGACCCGGACCTTCCTCCCCAGGCCGAGTTGGACCTGCACGGCCTGAGCGCAGCGGAGGCGGAGGCAGCCATCGCGGCCTTCGTGCTGGAGGCCCGGGCCACCGGCCTGTCCAAGGTGCTGCTGATCCACGGCAAGGGCAATCACTCCCCGGGGCGGCCGGTGCTGGAAGGGGTCGTGCGGAGCTTTCTGGAAAGGTGCCCGCATACCGGGGCTTTCGGCAGGGCCGATCGCAGGAGCGGGGGACGGGGGGCGACTTGGGTGCGGATACGGCCGAAAGCCTAGCGCTCCCGGTAGATGATGCGGCCCCTGCTGAGGTCGTAGGGGGAGAGGGCGACCTTGACCTTGTCGCCCGGCACGATGCGGATGTAATGCTTGCGCATTTTTCCGGAAAGGTGGGCCAGGATCACGTGTCCGCTCTTGATCTCCACGCGGAACATGGTGTTGGGCAGGGATTCCTTGACGATGCCTTCGACTTCTATCGCTTCCTCTTTTGCCAACCTTTACCCCCGGGGAGGATAGTAGGGGCGGGCACCGGCTTTGTCAACAGGTTGACAAATTTTTGGAATTACGGCAGATTGACATGCTTTTGGCGGCGGAAGGAAGCTTAAATGGAAAAAGTTTTTAAAGAGAAAATGCGTAAATCGCTCCTGTCCCTGAAGGAGCAGATTCTTAAACAGCTCGCGGTGGAGAACAGCGAGTTTCACGAGCTCATCGAGGACATCAAACCCAAGGACCTGGCGGACATCGCTTCCGACGACATCGACCGGCGCATCCTGGAGTCGCTGGGCTCCGTGGAGATGAAGCGCCTGCAGCGCATCGAAGCGGCGCTCGGGCGCGTGCGCGACGGGCATTACGGAGTCTGCCAGAGCTGTGCCAAGAAGATCCCCAAGGAACGGCTGGAAGCCATGCCCGACGCGATCCGCTGCATCGACTGCCAGGCCTCGGAGGAGCGCCGCAACCGCTAGCTGTTATCCGCCCCCGCTCCCGCGCCGATAATCGCAAGTGAGGAGCTGTGATGATCGCCGCTGTGGCTTCGCCGGGGCCATTCCTGAACATCCTCCGCGTACAGAACCTCCGGGGTGGGGAGCTGGAAGTCCCCGTGTCCCCGGTCCAGTCCGCCTACGCCCGTTTCGAGCACCTGCGCGCGGTGCCCTCCCCCGAAGGCGGGGTTTCCCTGTTCAAGCTGCGGGTGTTGGACAAGCTGATCGACCGCCTGCTCGCCGAGGGCCAGCGCGGGCCCGAGGCCGCCGCACTGCGCTCCTACTCGCGCCTGCAGAGCGGTTACGAGCCGGGAATGCTCTTCGAGCTGGTCGCCTGAACTAACGGATAAACGGGTTGCCCTTGATCTCCCGCTCGATGGTGCTATCCAGGCCATGCCCGGGAAACACGCGGGTTTCGGGGGGGAGGGTGAGCAGCTTGGCGCGGATGGATTCCAGCAGCATCTTCTCGCTGCCCCCCGGCAGGTCGCAGCGCCCGATGCCCATGAAGAACAGGGTGTCTCCGGAGAATAGGAGGCAGTCCTTCTCGCTGTAGAGGCAGATGCCGCCGCGCGTGTGCCCCGGCGTCTCCAGCACGACCAGGCCGCTGGAGAACACCTTGTCCCCTTCGGCCAGGATCAGGTCCGGCTCGGGCAGGCCGGCGAACTGGTCCTGGAACTCCTGCGTCTCGGAGGCACCCAGGGAGGACAGGGCGTCCAGGTTGGCCTTCCGGGCGGTGCGTCCCAGGAACTTGCGGTCCGCGGCGTGGACGGCCACCTGCACGTCGATCTTCTCCTTGCGGTAGTGCTCCCTCAAGGTGCCCAGGGCGCCGGTGTGATCGAAGTGGCCATGGGTGAGCACGATGCCCACCGGCACCATCTTGAGCATGTTGACGCTGGAGATGATCCTCTCCTCGTCCGCCCCGGGGTCGATGATCACGCACTCCTTCTTGCCGTTGGAGTAGATGTAGCAGTTGGTGTCCATCGGCCCTACAATCAGACGCTCAACCATGGTAGCCTTGAGCCTAATGGATTTGCCCCGCTTTGACAACTCGACGGATTGCCGGCCGTGAGCGCGCTGGCGCTGGTGTTGGCCGCCCTGGGCACGGCGCTGCTGTTCTTCGCCCTGATCCCCGGCGTCGGGGCCTTCGGGGTGCGCTGGCAGTGGCGGCTGTTCCGGCGGCGGATGCTGGAGGCCTCGCTGGCCCCCTTCCTGCGCTACTCCGACCTGGGCGGCGTGGAAGGCCGGCGCGGGGACTTCCGGGTCTTCGGCGAGCTGGAGGCCATCCAGGGGCGGGACCGGATCTGGATCAACACCGGGCAGTTCACGGTGGAGGCGGACCTGGAAGGGGTGCGCCTGTACCTGCTGCCCTCCCTGTCCGGCGGGGGCCAGGCGGAGCCGCTTCCGGACGAAGAGCCGGCGGTGGCCCCCTGGAGCCGGGTGTTCAGCCTGCCCTCCGGGATGCGCCTGTTCGTGGGAGGCAGCCTCTTCCTGGAGGAGGGGCGGGGGGTCTTCCGCTCCAGCCCCGGGACCCCGCTGCTGCTGGTGTTCTACGATGGGGAGCGGGAGAGCATCCTGAAGCGCGCCATCTGGGGCGGGCGGAAGAGGAACGAGTACTGGAACCCCTTCACCCTGCCCTCCCTGCTCACCGGCTTTCTCTGCCTGGCCCTGCTGGCCTACCTCTCCCTGCGCTCCTCGCAGGCGGGCCTGCCCGGCCTGGCGGTGCTGAGCCTGGCCGCGGCGCCCGCGGCCCCCTTCCTGCCGCCGGGAGTGGCCCTGTACTACCTGTACCGCTGGTTCTGGAAGATGGCCCGGCGCCTGCGCGCCGAGCGCGATCTGCTGCGCCTGCCTCTGCGCTATTTCCCGGAAACGGGGGGTGGGGAGCGCCTGGCGCCGCTATCCCCGGGGAGCGCACCGCGCAGCTGCCCACCGGGGAGCGCTACCTGATGTGCCGCGAGGGCGTGCTGGAAGTGCAGGGGCAGCCGGAGACCAGGCAATGCAGCCGGCACCCGAACGCCGGGGGAAGCTGGCTTTTCGGGGCGGTGGAGGAGAGCGAGGGGCGGCGCACGCTGCGGCGTCCCGCGGATCCCATGGCCGAGCTGCTGCGCATCCCCGGGGAGCCTGCCGCACTGGCCGCCCTGTGCGAGCGCACCGCCCGCTGGTACGAACTGGCCGCGGCGGCCTGCTTCGCCACGGGGCTGGGGATCAACCTGTTCGTGGTGCTGTTGCTGCTGGCCAGGCTGCTGGGCTGAAGCTTTACGGCCCCCGGCGGCGGGCCACGAAGGCGTGCACGATCCGCCCCTTCCTCGCCAGGAACTCCCCGTACACCGAGACGAAGATGTCCCGCCCCGGTCCGTCAGGCAGCAGCTCCAGCCCTGGCTCCAGGATGCACAGCAGCTTGGCCTGGAGGAAGTAGTCCAGGAAATCCGTGGCGAAGGCCAGCTCCCCGCCGGGGCGCAGGGTGCGCCGCAGGTGGGCCAGGTTCTCGCCGCGCAGGAAGCGCCGGCGGCGATGGCGGGCCTTGGGCCAGGGGTCCGGGAAGTAGACGTGGTAGCGGTCGACCGAACCGTCCGGCAGGGCCCGCAGCACCTGCTCGGCCGCGGCCTGCAGGACGTAGGCCCTCTTCAGGCCGCGGCGCTCGATTTTTTGCACGGTCTTGAGGCAGCGCTTGGACTTGAGCTCCACGCCCAGGTAGGCCACCTCCGGATGGTCCGAGCAGTAGGCGGCCAGGAAATGTCCGTTGCCGCACCCCACTTCCACCTCCAGCGGGCCGGCAGGGGCCAGGGAGGCGAGAAGCTCCGGGAGAGCTTCTATGGAGTACGGGTGCAGCTACTCGTCCTTCTTGCGGGCGTAGTTGACCGAAATCTGCTTGCCTTTGACTTCCTGGCCCGAGAGCTCGGCGATGGCCTGCTCGGCCAGGGCGGAGTCGATTTCCAGGAAGGAGTAGTTGTCCAGGACGCGGATGTCCCCGATCCGGTCGCGGTCCACCCGCAGGGTGTCGCCGAACAGGGTTGCCAGGTCCTTGGGGTACACCCCGCGGCTCTTGCCCACGCTGATGAACAGGCGGGTGAAGCCCTCTTCGGCGCGGGCCCGCTCGGCTGGAGGCGGAGCTTCCCTCTCGCCGCCCGCCCCCCGACGCCGCTGGCCCTGGGCGGCCGGGGCGCCGGCGCCCGCGGGGGTGCGTCCTCCCCCCTGGGCCCTTGAGCCCGCCGCGGCTCGGCTGCCCGCGCCGGTCCGGCCGGCGGCAGGAGAGCGCCCGGTGGCGGGGGCTCGTCCCGCGGCAGGGGCGCGCAAGCCCGGCGCGGCCTGCGGCTTGCGGCCCGCAGCCGGCGAGGCCAGCGCCCCGTAGACCTGCTTCAATAAATAGGCGGCCACCTCGGCGCGGCGGCCCAGGGGCGCGTGGCGGCGCAGCAGGCGCAGGTAGCGGGCCAACTCGGCCGGGTCCTCATCGGACTTCACGCGCCGCAGTATTTCTCCAATCGCTCCGGCCAGCACCTGATCGTCGTCCGGAAGGGAAGCTTTTTCTGGTTTCACTTTGAGTTTCTCCTGCAGTTGTTGGTGCTGGGCCGCCGTGCCCAGGCTGATGATCTTCTCCAGCACCACCGAGGTCGGGCGGTAGGTTTCAGGGGTGGGGGGCGGGTCGGCGTTGAGCACGTGGGTCACCGAGCGCAGGCTGTGCCGCCGCACGGCCTCGAAGGTGCTGACCAGCACGGGCCGCCGGCCCTCGGCGAACTCGCCGCGGATGCGCTCCTGCTCGGCCTCCCGCATGGCCTCCCAGAGGACCTGGGCCTGGACCCCTCGGGCGGCCAGCTCCCGGCCCAGCTTCTGGGCGAACTCCTTGCCGGAGACCTGCACCAGCAGGGCGCCGGCCCCTTCGGCCAGGGCCAGCGCGGCCACGGCCCGGGGCTTTTCCGCCTGGGCGGTCTCGATGAACCACTCCGCGACCAGCTCCTCCGACTGCTTCCAGTCGGCCAGGGACAGGTGCACGGGGCGGTGAAACAGCTCCAGCAGGCCGTCGGCCTCGGGGCCCAGGGCGCGTGAGAAGAGGATGACCTGTTTTCGCGTCGGAAGCTTGGAGAAGATGAACTTCAGGTCGTCGGCAAACCCGGGCTCCGGCTCCTGGCGGTCGATGACCACGCTCTGCAGGAGCGAGAAATCCAGGTTTCCCCGCCGGATATGGTCGATGATCCGGCTGGGGGTGCCAATCAGCACGTCCGGCTGCTTGGACAGGCTGCGATGCTCGCCCCTGTCCTTTTCCTCCGCGCCCAGCGCGAAAACGAACGCGCTCCTGCCCGCCTGCAAGCGGCTGAAACGCTGGAACTCGCGCTCCACCTTGCGCGAATCCTCCGCGCTGGAGGTAGCAACCACCGCCTTGATCCCGGCTCTGCCTCGCCTGAGCCTGACCAGAATCGGCAGGATGAAAGCGGCGGTCCTGCCGGTGTCCCCTTCCACCTCCACGACCAGGTCGCGGCCGGCATAGATCAGGGGGACGACCTTGCGCTGCAGAGGCGTCGGCCGGGCGTACCCGGCTTTCCGCAGCGGCTCCCAAAGCTCCGCACTCCCGAACGAACGATTTCGTTGTTGCGGTGCCATAATTCCTTCGATATTCCTTTTAAAAGATCAGGTTTCCTGTCAGGATAGCGTGAAGGCGGGGGGCTTGTCAATTTGAAATGCCCCTCCGGGGACGATATTATTATAGAGAGGTTTATGGTGAAATCCAAATTCCCCCCGCTTCTGCTGCTCGCGTTGCTGCTGGCCGCCCTTCCGGCCGCCGGCCAGGCCTTCCGCTTCCAGTACCAGGGCGGGGAGAAGTACCGCCTGCTCACCGAGGTGGAGGAGGAGGTCTGGGTCGACGGGCGGTTGTCGCACCGGGCCGAGATCCTCAACAAGATCTCCGTGGAGACCCTGCAGGTCCGGGATGGGGCCGGGCAATTGGCCTGCACCTTCCAGACCTCGGAGCGGGCCTTCGGGGCCGATACCTCCTACGCCTGGGCCGAGGACTACGAGTCGGTGTTCTGGCGGGACGGGCGCGGGGGCTACGATATCGGAGCCCGTTACTTCATGCCGGTGGTGCGCAGCGTGCCCCTGTTCCCCGAGAAGGAGGTCCGCCCCGGGGACAGCTGGACCGCGCCGGGCGAGGAGGCCCACGACCTGCGGCGCAGCTACGGCATCCGCGAACCGGTGCGCTTTCCCGTCCAGGTGCAGTACACCTACCGGGGCAGGGAGCAGCGCGAGGGCCGGGAGCTGGACGTGATCGGCATCAGCTACACGGTGTTCCACCGCTTCCAGGGCCTGGGTCCGGGGCGCGGGGCGGTGCCCGTGCGGGTCAGCGGCCAGTCCGAGCAGACCTACTGGTGGGACCAGGCCAGGGGCCAGCCGGCCTCCTACGAGGAGAGCTTCGACATCGTCTTCGACCTGTCCAACGGGCAGAAGGTGGAGTACGTCGGCACGGCGCGGGGGCGCCTGCTGGAGTCCGCCGAGCTGGACAAGGAGAAGGTGGCCGCGGACATCCAGCGGGAGCTCACCGAGCGGGGCGTGGCGGACACCACCGTGCGGACCGAGGAGGCGGGGGTGACCGTGAGCCTGGAGAACATCCAGTTCCAGGCCAACTCCTTCGAGCTGCTGCCCGGCGAGAAGGCCAAGCTGCGGGCCATCGGCCAGATCCTGTCCAAGTACGCCGACCGCGACCTGGCCGTGAGCGGGCATACGGCCAAGGCCGGCCCGTACACCGAAGCGCAGCACCTGGAGCTCTCCGAGCTGCGGGCCCGGGCCGTGGCCGACTACCTGCTGTCCATCGGCGCCGCGCGCGCCTCCCAGCTCACCTCCCGCGGCTACGGCTATGACAAGCCGCTGGCCGACAACGCCACGGAGGAAGGCCGGCGCGTCAACCGCCGCGTGGAGATCACGATCCTGGAGAACTAGCCCGCGCCAGATGGAGGAGTGGGTCACCCTGCTCCAGGCTGCCCCACAACTGCTCTCCGGCCGCCTTGCACCCTCCCTGGCAAAGCGAATACTTCTCGCACCCGACGCACGGCTTTGGAACGGTTTGGGCGAAGCGCGGGAGCGAAGGGCTCTGCAAGATCTCTCGTACTTGAAGCCGGTGAATGTTTCCGAGGATCGTAGGAGAGTGGTTGCACAGTCTGAGATTCCCCGCGGCATCCAGAGTGACGGGTCGCTCCTCGATGCGCGGACTGCAGGAGAGCATGGTGAGGTGCGGAAAGTCCCGGGGATCGAGGAGGCAGTGCGGTACGCAAACATTCGCTGAGATCGACAATTCGAATTCTGCGGCCTTGGCCTCGGCTATAGCGTATGCCCGGCGCAAGTCTTTCGGCAGGAGGGAAAGGTCCTCCCATTCGGAAATCCCGCTGCCGCCAACGTTGAAACGGTTCAGCATCACCTGCTTGATGCCTCGATCTTTCAGGAACTCCAGCGTTTCTCCAAGAGAGCGAAGGTTGACTTTCGTTAAAACCACGACGGCAACCAGGGAAACCGCCAGATCCTGGAGAATCGCGATCGATTTCAGGACTTTTTTCCAGGAGCCTTCCCTCCGGGTGAGCCGATCGTGGATCCCGGGCAAGCAGGACAGGACGGGGATTTCAAAGATGCCAACACCTATGTCCATCAACGAGCGGTAGTCGGCTTCGCTGGCACTGCAGCCGTTGGTGATGACGGTGACGGTTTTATGTCTCATCCGGCAGGCCAGCACGAGTTCCAAGAACCGCTCACTCAGAAACGGCTCTCCACCACTGAACGTGACGTGAGAGACTCGAGCCTGGCGGAACAGGGCCAATAAAGTGCCAAGCGCTCTTCGAAAGTCTACGCGCTCTGGTTTCGTTGCCCCAGGCCGCTTCCAGACATTGTAGCAGTACCTGCAGTCCAGGTTGCACTCGGGAGTTGCCTCAAAAACAATTTGAGGTAAGCGATAAGCCGCCATTATTCATCGCGAACGATCAAACGGTAGATTCTCATGGGCGTTGCTCTGAGAAAGCCGGCAGGGCTCTGCGCTGCTCCCCAAAAAACGCGAAGCTCATAATTGCCAACGGCTACTTTATCGGGATCGATGAGAAGCGTTACGTTTTCGTCCGAGGAATCCATCCGGCCGTCCGAGGGATTGACCGCTCCAGAGTGAATCACCATACTCTTCCCTATTACCGCAAAGGAAAAGTCTGCACGTTCTCCAAATTTTATCGTGGCCGCGATCTGGCGCGTTTCTTTCAAATTCAAATCAATCACCCCGGATTCGAAAGCGCTGTTGCGCAGGGCGAACTCGGGCCCTTTTCTTTCGTAGCATGACCCGGCGGACCAGGCTCCCTGGATCGCCACTGCCTGCAGAGCGAGAATGAGGGCGCCGATACGCAGCTTTTTCCGAAGAACCTGGTCGTTCCCTTTATTGGCGAGAAGCAGCATGCACAGAATGACGAAAACAATACCCAGGGCGCATAATCCAAGCGGAAGCACAATGTATTTCCGAAGCAATTCTGCCATTGGAAGTCAGCCTCCCTGTCCCTGGCGTGATTATTCAGAACGGACGTTCAAGGTGTAGGTTCTAAAAGGCTCCACCTTCAGGATTTTGATCGTGTCATTGTATTTCCCCCAGAAAATGCGAAGTTCATAAGTGCCAGCGGATACTCTCTCGGGATCAAAATGGATCGTTACCTTCTCGTCCCTGGAATCCAGTTGCCCATCGGAAGGCCTCACCGCTCCGGACTGAATCACGGAATCATTCGCTACTACTGCGAAGAAGAGGTCAAACCCCAGTGCATCTCGCAGCGTTGCTTCAACCTCGCTGGTTTCTCGAATATTCAATTCAATCGTCCCCAGATTCCAAGGCGTCCTGGGAGGCAATGAACCTCGGCGCGGGTCCCTTCATAGCAGCGTGCGCACTGGCCAAACTCCCTGGACCGCCACCGTCTGGAGCGTGAGGATCAAGCCTCCGATGCGAAGCTTTTTCCGAAGAAGTGAGGTCGCTCTTCCTATCGGAGATGGAAAGAAGGAGACAGAGAACGAGGAAGGCGATACCCAGCCCCAGCAAGACCACCGGCATCACGATATGCTTGCGAAGCATCTGAGATCATTGCTGCCAGCCCCCAAGCCATATTTTAGGTCTTATCTGCTGGATCTGCCAGATTATTTGCTGGCATTGAGCAGTGACAGGCCGAGGCCCTGATAGAAATCCGGCGGCCGCCTGACAGGGTTTTTCGGCCGGCAGCAGCCAGCAGGCCCGCGGGTCCACGGCGAAGCGCACCGCGCCGCCCGGTGCGCCGGAGCCCGGGGGCAGGGACACCACCAGGCGCTGCCCGCCGGCCTGTCCCGCGACTTCCACGACGGCCTCCACCTGCGCGCCCAGGTACTCCTGCGACACGACCCGGCCGCGGAAGCGGTTGCCCGCCTTGCCGGCCGGCGCCGTCCAGGCGGGCCGCCTCGGGGCGGAAGAACAGCACGCGCTTTTCGCCGCGGGCCGGCGGGGCCTCGCCGGCGGGAGCGGCCAGCCGGCCGAGCGGAGTGTCCAGGACCGCCAGCCCGTTTCGGACCGCGGACACGACCCCGGGGATCAGGTTGGCCTGGCCGATGAAGCCGGCCACGAACAGGCTGGCCGGGCGGCGGTAGACCTCCTCGGGGCTGCCGATCTGCTCGACGCGCCCGGCGCGCATGACCGCGATGCGGTCGGAGATGGCCAGGGCTTCCTCCTGGTCGTGGGTCACGTACACCGTGGTCACCGCGAGCTCCCGCTGCACCGCCTGGATCTCCTGGCGCAGGGAGCGCCGCAGCCTGGCGTCCAGGGCGGACAGCGGCTCGTCCAGCAGCAGCAGGCGCGGGCGCGGGGCCAGGGCGCGGGCCAGGGCCACCCGCTGGCGCTCCCCCCCGGACAGGGTGTGCACGCGCCGGCGCTCGTAGCCGGCCAGGTGCACCATGGCCAGCAGCTCCCGGCCGCGCGCCCGCGCCTGCGCGCGGTCCCAGCCCTGCACCGCGGGCCCGAAGCAGACGTTGTCCAGCACGTTCAGGTTGGGGAACAGGGCGTAGTCCTGGAACACGATGCCGATGCGGCGGCGGTGCGGCGGCTGCCCCTCCACCGCCTGGCCGTCGATGAGGATGCGACCGGCCTCCGGGCGCAGGAAGCCGGCCACCAGGCGCAGCGAAGTGGTCTTGCCGCAGCCGGAGGGTCCCAGCAGGGTCAGCAGCTCCCCCCGGCGGGCTTCCAGGTCCAGGCGGATGGTGAACTCGGGGTAGCTCTTCTGAACGCTCTCCAGTCGCAGGCTCACCGGCGGGGCTCCTTTCCCAGGGTCTCGATGGCCAGGAAGGCCAGGAAGCAGGCCAGCATCAGCACGGTGCCCATGGCGCAGGCCCCCGCGAAGTTGTACGAGCCGATCAGGCGGTAGACGGCCAGCGGCATGGTCAGCACCCCGGGCGGGGAGAGCATCAGGGTGGCGTTGATCTCGCCCACGGAGATCCCGAAGGCGAAAGCCGCCCCGGTGATCAGGGCCCCCTTGAGCAGGGGCAGCTCCACGCGGAAGAAAAGCTGCCAGGGCCCCGCGCCCAGGCTGCGCGCGGCCTCGGGCAGGGAGGCGGGCAGCTTGCGCAGCACGGGGCTGACCGCCCGCACCACGAAGGGGTAGGCCACGACCGTGTGGGCGAACACCACCGCGATCCAACTCCCCGAGAGCTTCCAGGGCAGGGCCTGCCAGGCTTTCAGGTAGCCCAGGCCCAGGATGACGGAGGAGACGCCCAGGGGCAGCATGAGCGCCGCCTCCAGGAGGCCGCTGCCGGGGAAGCGGCGGCGGGCGGCCAGCCAGGCCAGCAGGGTGCCCAGCGGCAGGGACAGGGCCACGGTCAGGCCGCCGAACAGCAGGCTGTTGCGGATGGCCCGCAGGTACGACGCCGCCGGGGGCGAGGAGGCGCCGGTACCAGTCCAGGCTCCAGCCGGAGGCGGCCCAGCCCGAGCGGGCCTGCAGGGAGTACAGCACCACGGTCAGGATGGGGGCCAGGACCAGCAGGGCCAGCAGCAGCAGGTAGGCCAGGGCCGGCAGGCCCGCCAGCGGCCGGGCCAGCAGCTCCCGCAGGGGCCTGCGGTCGGAGCCCCCGAGGTCCTCGGTGAAGCTGGACCGGGAGGCCAGGCGCAGGTACAGCCACAGGAAGCCCAGGGAGAGCACGGCCCCGATCAGGGCCAGCGCGCCGGCGGCCGGCAGGTCCAGGCTGACCCGGGCCAGGCGGTACACCTCCACCTCCAGGGTGGAGAAGCGCGGGCCTCCGCCCAGCACCAGCACCACGGCGAAGCTCAGGAAGCAGAAGATGAAGATCAGCGCGCCGGCGGCCAGCAGGGCGGGAGCCAGCTGGGGCAGGATCACCCGGAAGAACAGCCCGGGTCCGTGGGCCCCCAGGCTGCGGGCGGCCTCCTCCGTGGAAGCCGGCAGGCGGCTCCACAGCGCGGCCACGATGCGGGCGGCGATCGGGAAGTTGTAGAAGGCGTGGGCCAGCAGGATGGCCTGGAAGGAGTACAGCACGCGCAGGGGCGGCTCCTGCAGACCCAGCAGGCGCATCAGGCCCGCGTTCAGCACCCCGTTGTTGCCGAAGAAGCGCACGAAGCCCAGGACCACGATGATCGAGGGCAGCACGAAGGGCACCGTGGTCAGGGCCCGCACCAGGCCCTTGAGCGGGAAGTCGAAGCGGGCCAGCAACCAGGCCCCGGGCAGGCCCAGCGCCACGGAAAGGATCGTGGACAAGCAGGGCCTGCTGGAAGGTGAAGGCGATGATGCGCAGGTAGTAGGGATCGCCCAGGACCCGGGCCAGGCGGGACAGACTCAGTCCCTCGGACAGAACGGTGCCCAGAGGATAATAGAAGAACAGGGCCAGGAAGACGAGCGGGACGGCGGCCAGGGCCAGGGTCGCCCCGCCGCCCGCCTCACGGAAGCGGGTTGCCGGCATCCGTCACCGGCTCATCAGGCGCGCCCACTGCGAAAGCCACTGCTCCAGATCGTCGCCGATCCGGGCGGCCGGCAGGGAGAGGCTTTTCGCCGGCTTGGGCGCCAGGCGGAAGGAATCCGGCAGCCGCACCGCGGGGTTGACCGGGTACATCCAGTTGGTGAGGGCCAGCTCGCCCTGGAAGGCTTCGGTGAGCAGGAAGTCGATGAAGGCGCGGGCCGCCGCCGGGTGCTTCGCGCCCTTCAGCAGGCCCACGCCTTCCACCTGCAGGTAATGCCCCTCCGGGAACAGCGCCGCCCGGTAGCGCTCGGTTTCCTCGTACTCCAGATGGTAGGCGGGGCTGGTGGTGTAGCTCAGGACCAGGGGCGCCTCCCCGGCGGTGAACATGCCGTACGCCGCGTCCCAGCCGTCGGTGACCGTCAGGATGCTCGGGGCCAGGCGCTGCCAGTACTGCGGCCACTGCTCCCCGTACACGGCGATGGTCCACAGCAGGAAGCCCAGCCCCGGGCTGGAGGTGCGCGGGTCCTGCAGGATGAGCTTGCCGCGGAAGCGCGGGGAAGCCAGGTCCTCCAGGCTGGTGGGGGGGTCGGGAAGCTTCTGGCTGTCGTACACCACGGCGAACCAGCCGTAGTCCATCGGGGTCACGGCCTGCGAGGGATCGAAGCGCAGCTCGCGGGGCACCAGGCCCAGGTTGGGGGAGCGGTAGGGCTCCAGGATCTTTTCCTCCAACGCGCGGGCCAGCAGGTTGTTGTCGATGCCCACGAGCAGGTCGGCCTGCGGGTCGGCCTTCTCGAGGATGGCGCGGGCCAGCACCTGCCCGGCGTCGCCGGCGGAGATCACCGTCACCTTCACCCCGGCGGCGGCTTCGAAGCGGGGGATCACCTTCCCGGCCGGCCCCCACTCCGAGACGAAGGAGTCGTAGGCATAAATCACCAAAGCCGGGCCTCCCTCGGCTTTGGGGGCCGCGGCCAGCGGGGCCGCCAGGGCGGCAAGAGCCACTAGCGCCGCGAAAAGGGTCGGTATCTTTCGGTTCATGGACCACCTCCGGGTCGAGAAGAATGACATGCGGTGGTAAGGTGGTCCTTCCTCAGAATCCCTGCGCTGGCATTATCCAGATCAGGTTCAACGGGTATGTTCTCAGGCTCCTCGGGCGGGGCTCCGGGTGAAGCTCCGCAGGAACCACCCCACTACGCCCAAAATCTACCGCTGCGCGGCCCTGGCAGTCAAGTCCGTCCGCGCTTCGTCCAGCGCCTCCCGGACCCCGGCGGCCAGCTCCTGGATGGAGAAAGGCTTCTGGATGAAATGGGTGCCCCGCTCCAGGCCTGGAGCCAGGACCTCGGCCGCGTAGCCGGACATGAACAGGCACCTCAGGCCTGGCCGCTTCGCCGCGAGCTGCCGGGCCAGTTCCCAGCCGTTGATCCTGGGCATGACCACGTCGGTCAGCAGCAGGTCGAAGCCGCCGCCGGCCAGGCGCAGCGCCTCCTCGGCGGAGGCGGCGGGCAGCACGCGGTAACCCAGCCGCTCCAGCATGGCCCGCCCCATGCTCAGGATCATCGTCTCGTCCTCCACCAGGAGGACGGTCTCGCCGCGTCCGCGCTGGGCCCCCGCCTCGGTTCCGGGCTCCGCCTCCCCGGCTTCCGCCGCGATGCGGGGCAGGTAGATCCGGAAGCAGGTGCCCCTTTCCGGGGCGCTGGAGACCTCGATGTAGCCCTGGTTCTGCTTCACGATGCCGTATACCGTGGCCAGCCCCAGGCCGGTGCCCCGGCCCACGCCCTTGGTAGTGAAGAAAGGCTCGAAGAGGTGCTCCAGGACGGCCTGCTCCATGCCGCAGCCGTCGTCGCTCACGGCCAGCATGGCGTACTGGCCCGGCCGCGAGCCGGGATGCCGGGAGCAGTAGGACGGGTCCAGCACGGCATTGGAGGTCTGGATGCCGATGCGGCCCGCCCCGGCGATGGCGTCCCGGGCGTTGACGCACAGGTTGGCCACGATCTGGTCGATCTGGGAGGGGTCCACGCGGACCTGCCACAACTCCTCCGCGGGGCGCCAGTCCAGCTCGATGTTCTCGCCGATCAGGCGGCGCAGCATGCGCAGCATCCCTTCCACCAGGCTGTTGAGCCCCACCACCTTGGGGGAGGCGACCTGCCGGCGGGCAAAAGCCAGCAGCTGCCCGGTCAGGTCCGCGGAGCGCTGGCCGGCCAGCTGGATCTGCTCCAGGTCGGCGCGCAGGCTGTCCTGCGGGTCGATCCGGCTCAAGGCCAGCTCCGCGTGGCCGAGGATCACTCCCAGCATGTTGTTGAAATCGTGGGCCACCCCGCCCGCCAGCCGGCCCACCGACTCCATGCGCTGCGTCTGCATGAGCTGCTGCCGGAGTTTTTCCTTCTCGGTGACGTCGATGAAGGAGACGAACACCCGGGACAGGCTGGCCTCGGACCCGGGCAGGACGGCCAGCCGCAGCTCCAGGGTCATGGGTTTGCCGGCCACGTCCAGAATCGGGATCTCGCTCTCGAAGCGGATGGCGCCCTGGGCCAGCGCGATCATCTCCTCCTTGAAGACCGCCAGCGAGGCGTCGTGGAAGTAGCGCGGCAGCTCCCGGAACACCTCTTCCTTGCTCCGGGCGCCCAGGAGGCGCACGCTGGCGTTGTTGCACTCGACGATCCTCACCAGCCCGGCCAGGGTCCGGACCTCCTGCGGATGGGCTTCCAGGTGCGCCCGCAGGTCCGTCACCCCGGCGGCGGCCAGCTCCCCGCAGCGCGCCCGCACCGCGGAGAAATCCTCTTCCCAGATCGAGATCGGCGACTCGTCGAAGATGCTGCGGAACCTGGCCTCGCTGGCCTGCAGCCTGGCCTCCGCCTTCCGGCTCTCGGTGACGTCCTCCCCCAGGCTGACGATGCCGGTTACCCGGCCCTCCCGGTCGTGCACCGGCGTGTTGGTCCAGCGGATGTGTCGCGGCTCCCCGCCCCGGGTGAGGATGGGATTCTCGTGATGGGCGAAGCCGGGGTTGCCGGACAGGTTCTGGGCGTGCACGTCCCGCATCTTCTCCCGGCAGCCCTCCGGAAGGAAGGTCAGGAACCAGTCCTGCCCCAGCACCTGTTCCTCGCGGTAGCCGGTGAGATGCAGCAGGAAGTCGTTGCAGAAGCCGACCCGCCCCTCGCCGTCCAGCTCCACCGCGATGATCTGCGCCTTCTCCAGGGTTTCCCGGAAGCGCCGCTCGGACAGGCGCAGCTGTTCCTCGGCGCGCACCTGCTCGCTCACGTTGGCGAAGATGCAGGCGAACTGGCCCGGCGCGGTGCGGAAGGCGGTCACCTCGAAGTGCTTGCCCAGCTGGGCGTGGTATTGCCGGAAGAACACCGGTTCCCCGCTCAGGGCCACGCGTCCGTACACCTCGATCCATTGCCGCTCGGTGCCGGGCAGGACTTCCAAGACCCTGCGGCCGATCAGCTGCTCGGCCTTCAGGCCGGTCAGGCGCTCGAAGGCGGGGTTGACCCGCAGGAAGCGGTAGTCCGCCGGCAGCCCCCGCTGGTCAAGAATGATCTGGTGCAGGGCGAAGCCGTCCAGCATTTCCCGGAAGAGGGTCTGGTAATCCTGCTCGGCGCGGCGGTGGGCGGTCAGCTCGCGGCAGATGGTGAGCACGGAGCGGACCTCTCCCTGCGCGTTCCGCTCGGGCACCAGGCGCCAGTTGAAGATGCGCTCGCCCAGGGAGAACTCCGTTTCGTGGGGCGCTCCGCTTTCGAACACCCGGCGGATGGCCCGCCCCCAGAGCTGGCACAGGTCTTCCGGAAAGCCCAACTCGCGGTGCGTCCTGCCCAGGAAGCGGGAGGCCGGAATGCCGGCCACCTCCTCGACGTTGCGGGAGGCGAACAAGTGCCGCCCTTCTCGGTCGAAGCGGGCCACGCCGTCCGGAAGGCCCTCCAGCAGGGCGCGCAGCGCCCCCTCGCTTTGGCCGCGGTCATTTTCCGAGCGGCGCAGCAGGAGGTGGACCAGGCCGATCCCGGCCAGTCCCGCCAGGCCGGTCAGCAGGTGACCCCACAAGCGCGGGCGCTGATACTGGCTGGGCAGTTTGCAGCAGCAGGGGGGCGGAGATCAGGCAGATCCAGGTCGCGACCGCCAGGCCGGTCAGCCGCACCCTCGCCTTGCCGCGCCGGCCTGCCTTCCCCAACCGCTGCCTGCGCATCGCCGGTGTCCCTACACCGCGATCTTGCCCGTGGGCCAGAGGTTGATGGGCACCGGACGGCTGGCCTGGCGGGCCAGGAAGATGGCGCAGCGTTTCGGCGCCTGCTCGCAGTACAGCTCCTTCAGCCTCTGGCTGCTGGGCTGCATTTCGGGGATGCCGTAGAAGTGGCAGCGCTGCTGGTAGCGGCAGTGGGGCCGGATGCCCAGGTAGGACTGCAGGGCTTCCTCGTTGATGTAGCCCATGGCGATGGCGATCTCGCCGAACAGGCGATCGTCCCCCGCCTGCTGGCGGGCCAGCACGTCCTCCAGCTGGGTGGCGGTCATGATTCCGGCCCGCAGCAGGGATTGTCCGATTCTCTCGTCCATGTCGGGATTACTCTCCTTGGGGTTTTCGTTCCCGGTCAGCCAGGGCGGGGGGCAACAGCAGCGTCCGCCCGGCGACGATGCGGTCCGGGTCGTCGAGGGAGTTGCTTTCGGCCAGCTGCCGATACAGGCCCCGTTCGCCGTAGTAGCGCTCGGCGATGCGCCAGAGGGTGTCCCCCCAGGCGATCGGGTGGCGGGCCGCCGGCAGCGGGGTGTCCGGAGCTTCGGTTGCAGGAACCGAAGCCGCCGGGGCAGCCGGGAGCGCGGCTGCCTGCGAGGTCGGTTCCGGCGCGGGCACGGCCCGGAGTACCGGGGAGCGGCCGGCCGGTTTGCCTCCCCGCTCGCGCAGCAGGAGCAGGCCGCCCGCCAGCAGACCGGCGCAGAGCAGCAGCGCCGGCAGGAGCAGGCGGAGATGCCTTGCGCTGCGGGCCGGCCCCTTGCCCAACAGCCGCCGCAGCACGGCGGCCTCCAGCACGAAACCCTCCGGCGCGCTGGAGCCGGGTTCGCGCATCTGCAGAACCAGGTCCCCGCGGGGATCCAGGTCGGCCTTCAGCTCGAGGTCCGGCTCCCCGGCCCGGGCCGGGGGGATGCGCGGCAGGCAGAGGCTGTCCAGGTAGGTCCAGCCGGAGGCGTCGGCCGCGCGGTAATAGAAGTCGAACACCGCCCGGCGCTGCCCGTCGGCCGTGGTGGTGAAAACGGCGCTGCCCGGGGCGGCCAGCCGGAGGTCCAGCAGGGGGACCACGGCCCCGTCGGCGGTGCGGACGCCCAGAATTCCGCCCGGTGTGCGGCTCATTCCTTGTGGCTCCTTTCCAGCATCCCGCGCAGCTTCTGCCAGCGGCCGGTGAGCTCCTGGCGGATGGCCAGCACGGGGACCTGCTGGCGCTCCGCCTTCTGGCAGAGCCGGGCCAGGGTGGCGAAGGTCTGGGCCAGGAACTCCACGGCGCCGCGCTCCAGGATCACGACCTGGGAGCCTTTTCCATTGGACCCCTGGGCGCCTCCCGGGGGGGCGGGCGCGGCGCTCTCTGGGCCGGCGGCCCGGACTTTGGCCCGCTTCAATGGATCCAGCTCGGCGGGCAGGTCCAGCACGACCTCGTAGGGCTCGAATACCCTGATGGGCTGCGCGATGTTCTTTACTTCGATGAGGCCGATCTCACGGGCGTGCACCTGGCCCCGGAGGAGCTGGAACACGGCGTCGGAGATCAGGATGGACCCGCCCCTGGCGGAGCTTTCCAGCCGGCTGGCGATGTTCACGTGGTTGCCCAGCACGTCCCCTTCCTTGCAGACCACCTTGCCCCAATGCAGGCCCGCCCGCACCACCAGGCGCAGCGCCTCCTCGCGGTACCCGTTGAAGCGCTTCAAGGCCTTCTGCAGGCGGATCGTGGCCAGGGTGCCGTCCAGGGGGCTCTGGAAAACGAACATGTGCCCGTCGCCCATCTTTTTGATCAGCTCTCCGTTATGGGCGGCGACGGTCGGCAGCAGGATGCCTTCGTATTCCTGCAGCAGGGAGGCCAGCTGCATACTGGAGAGGCTCTGGGCCTTGCGCGAGTAGCCTTGGATGTCGGTGAACAGGATGGCCAGCTCCTGGACGTGCTCACGCTCGAAGCGGAAGGACTTCTTCTCGTGCTGCATCTCCAGCCGCAGCTCCGTCTCGACCTCCGCCGGCGCCTCTTCGCTTCCGGAACCGGCTCCACGGGCGGACAGCACCGCGTTCAGGATCCTCCCGCGGGCCTGTTCGGGGGCTCCCGCCAGGGTGGCCCGCAGCGCTTCCTGCAGGCCGGCGTTCTCCAGGCGCAGCAGGGGCTGGAGGGCGGGGACCAGGGCCGCGCTCACCGCGCCTTCCAGGGCCTGCACGATGCGGATCCGCAGCTCGTTGTCCCCGTGGGCCAGTTGTTCGCGCAAGACCTCCAGCGCGTAGTCGTCCCCCAGCCTCCAGAGCAGGACGGCGGCCCGCGGAGCCAGGCCCTCGCCCCCGGAACGCAGGGCCCGGTACAGGAACTCGCTCAAGCCCTCCCGGTTGGCCACCCGGCCCTCGCTCAGGGCCCGCTCCACGACCCCCAGGATCAGTCCCTGGCGCCAGGGTTCCGCCCGCTGGAAACCCTCCGTGACCCGGTCCAGGATGTTGACCTCGTTCTGGGAGCCCAACAGCTCGGCCACCCGGCCCAGCACTTCCTGGTCCCGGCCGCCGCGCAGCAGGCTGATCAGCGCCTTGACCAGCTCCCCGCCCAACGGCAGCTTGTAGCTGGACAGGGCGTCCATCAGGTTCAGCAGGATGTAGGAGTCGTCGCAGCCGGCCAGCAGGGCCAGGAGCGCCGGCTGGAGCCTCTGCCAGTCCAGGTCCTTCAGCAGGCGGATGGCGGCGATGGCGCACAGCTTGCTGAAAACCGGCGGGTGCAGGCTTTCCTCGCAGGCCTCCGTGGCCTTGAGCGGGTCGACGCGGATCTGGGCCTGCATCGCGGCCTCGGCCAGGCGGAAGATCCTGGACTCCCTGGCCCAGGCGTAGAGCTGGCTGAACAGGGCGGGGGCTCCCGCGGGGACTGGCGCCAGCCGGCACAGCCGCAGGATGCGGATCAGCCGGTACAGGGTCTCGCGCCTGCCCAGGCGGGCGATGGCCAGCTCCCGCGCCACCAGGGCGATGCCCGGACGCTTGGGATTCTGGATGATCTCCGCCAGCGCCTTGTAGCCGTCGAAGTGGCGGACCTCCACCTTCACGGCGGTGGCTTTGAGCATGGCCAGCAGGCGATCCGGGGTGTAGTAGGCCCCGCCCTTCAGGAAATTCAGCAAGGCCTGCCGGAAATCCTCGTCGGCGTAGTATTCCAGGTAATCCCGGGAACGGGTGATCAGCCAGCCCAGCTCATGCACGTCGCTGGACATCTCCCGCTCCCGGGTGCAGAGGGCCTTGAACAGCTCCTGGGCCAGCAGCAGCAGCTTCTGTCCGAGCTGCGGAAACGGAAGTCCCGCGGCGGAGGCCTCCATGCGCTCCAGGGCGGCCAGGGCCTCCTCCTCCAGGGTAAGCACCGGGTCCACCCGCTCGCTGAAGGCGGCCAGGATTTCCGGGTAATGCTCCGTCTGCACGGGGTGGGTGCCCAGGACCTGATAGGCGGCCCGGCGCACCTCCGGATCCACGTCCTGCAATCCGGCCAGCAGCAGCGTGCGCGCCTCCTGCCGGCCGGAAGCGCCGGCCAGGCCGACCGCCAGCCGCCGGCAGGCGGGGGAAAGGCGATGGTAGTGGACGGCGGCGTGCTGCAGCGCAACCTGGGTCGGGGCGTCCAAGCCGCCGGCCGCGGAATAGACGGCCTCGACCAACTCGCCCTTGTTGGTCTCCAGCAGTTGCGCCGCGGCGGAGGCGCCCTCCCGGCGAACCTGCAGGGAGGCGGCGCAGGCCCGGCTTTCCGGCGACACCAGCTGGGATTGGGCGATGTCCCGGATCATGGCCTGCACCGCGGGATCCTCCGGGGCCTGCAGGGCCAGGGCTTCCAGGGTCGCGCAGCGCACCTTTTCGCTCTTGGTGATCTTGAGCAGGTCGGCCAGCACCCGGGCGCTGCCCGGGCCGCCGCTGGCGCCCAGGGCCTGCGCCGCGGCCGCCTGGATGGCCTCGTCCGCGGAGGCAAGCAGGCGCACGATCAGCTTCGGGCTGCGCGGGTCACCCATCCTGCCGAGCACGGCCAGGGCGGAGAGCACCACGGGCGCGGAGGAGTCGAACAGGTCCTGGTGCAGGATCTCCAGGCCGGCCCGCCCCTGATCCAGCGCCGCCAACAGCAGATGGGAGCTGATCTTGCATTCGCTGCCCAGCTCCCCGCCCTTGTGCAGGGCTTCCAGGGCGGGATCCTTCTCCAGAACGGCCTGGTTCATGCGCGCCTCATGCCGAGGGCGGCCCTTCGGCCGCCAGGTTCACCTTCACGAAAGCGGGCCGCAGCACGCGCTGCCCGAGGCGGTAGCCTTGGGCCAGCACCTCGGCGCCCGGCGCGCCGCGGCGGTCCACTTCCAGGACATGGTGCAGCCGGGGGTCGATGCGCCCCTGGATGCGGTCGATAACCTCCAGGCCGTGACGCTCGCGGAGCAGCGCCAGCAGGCGCGCGGCCAGGGCCGGCTCCTCAGCCCCCCAATCGGAAAGCAGGCCGACCACGTCCTCCACGACCGCGCGCGCGCCTTCCAGGCGGGCCGAGGCGAGATCGTCTTCGCGGCGCCGCCCCTCGGCCCGGGCCTGGGCGCGCAGCTCGGCGGCCTCCTCGGCGAGCCGGCGCATCCCGCCGGCCAGCTCCCGGATCTGGCGGTCCTTTCCTTCCAGGGCCTCGTTCTTCTCCTCCAGAACGGTCTTGGCCAGCATCATCTCCCCGATGGAGGAGCCTTCCGGGTTCTTCTTTTTCATTCCCGGGCTCCCTGGGCCGCGATCAGGCGGCCGGACAACGAGCGCAGCGCGCGCGCCCAGATCACCGTGGCGGCGCGCAGCAGGACCGCCAGAGGGAGGTCCCGGCGGCAGGCGGGGTTCAGCAGGTAGCCGGCCAGGTCGCCGGGCCGGCCGACGCGGGCCAGGGACTCCACGGCGGCGCGGCGGACCTGGACCTGCGGATCCCGGCGCGCGGCTTTCAACAGGGCGCGGTCGCCCAGCAGGCAGGCCGCGGCGCCGCGTACCCAGGGGGAGGAGGAGTGCAGCAGGCGCTGCCCCAGCTCGGCCTGGTCCAGGGCGCGCAGCCGCGGGTCCTGGCACATGCGCCGCAGGCACAACTGGGGGTCCTCCGGCTGTTCCCGGTGCAGGGCGGCCAGGGCCGAGTAGGAAGCGCTGATGGTCCGAAAGCGCTCCGCGGCCCGGGAATCGGCGGGATGCAGGTCGGGATGATTGGCCAGGACCAGCTGCCGGTAGCGGCCCTGCACCTCGTTCCAGCCGGCGTCCTGGGCCAGCCCCAGGGCCTGCAGATGAACTGCGCTGTCTTTCACCCCATCCTCCTAACGCGTCGAGAAGATGTCTTCCAGCTCGGCGGCCCGCGCCTCGGTCACCAGCGCGGCGGCCTCCGCCTCCTCCGCGCCTGCCGTCCAGCTCGAGCTGCCTGCCGGCTGCCCGTGCTCAAGTCCTGGGCGCTGACGTGCACGATCCCCTCCACGTCGATGTCGAAGCGGACCTCGATGTCCGGCCTCCCCGCCGCGGCTTGCTGCAGATTCTCCAGCAGCAGGCCTCCCAGCAGGACGTTGTCCGCGGCGGCGGGCCGCTCGCCCTGCAGCACGCGGATGCTGGCCGCGCTCTGGCCGTCGGACACCGTGGTGAACACGGCCCTGGCCTGGGCCGGCAGGATGGTGTTGCGGGCCACCAGGGTCACCATCCGGGAGTCGGCGGTCTCCACGCCCAGTCCCAGGGGGGTGACGTCCACCAGGGCCACCTGGCCGGCCTGGCCGGCCAGGATGGCCGCCTCCACCGCGGCGCCCCGGGCCACCACCTCCTCGGGGTCCACCGCGGCCTGCACGCGGCGGCCGAACAGCTCCTCCACGGCCCGGCGCACCGCCGGCACGCGGGTGGAGCCCCCGACCAGCAGAACTCGGTCGACCTGCTCCGCTGTGAGGCCGGCGTCCTTGAGGGTCCCCCGCGTCAGCCGGATGGTTTTCTCCACCAGACCGGCGATCCGCTCCTCCAGCTCCGCGCGGCGCAGGCGGGTCACCAGGTGGCAGGGGCCGCGGGCGCTGGCGGCCAGGAAAGGCACCTCCAGGTCGACCTGCTGGCTCTCGCTCAGGGCCCGCTTGGCGGCCTCGGCGTGCTGGTAGATCTTCTGCATGGCCAGGCGGTCCTGCCGCAGGTCGATGCCGGTTTCCTCCCGGAAGCGCTCCAGGAGCTCCTCGGCGATGAGCCGGTCGAAGTCATCCCCGCCCAGGCGCACGTCGCCCCGGGTGGCTTCCACCTGGAACACGCCCTGGCCGGCCCGGAGAATGGAAATGTCGAAGGTTCCGCCCCCCAGGTCGAACACCAGGATGGTGCCTTCCTCCCGGCTGTCCAGGCCGTAGGCCAGGGCCGCGGCGGTAGGCTCGTTCACCAGGCGCACCACCTCCAGGCCGGCCAGGGCCGCGGCCCGGCGCGTGGCCTGGCGCCGGGGGTCGTCGAAATAGGCCGGCACGGTCACCACCGCCCTGTCCACCCGGCGGCCCAGGGCCCTCTCGGCGGTGGCCTTCAGGCTGGCGAACACGAAGGAGGCGATGGTCTCGGGGTCGTACTGGCGGCCGCCGATGAAGTAGCGCTTCTCCCCGGCCAGCTCCCGCTTCACCGAGAGCACGGTGGCCTCCGGGTGCAGGACGGCCACGTTCTTGGCCGCCTGCCCCACGAAGCGCCGGCCCGCCTCATCGATGTATACCGCCGAGGGCAGCACGCGCTCCCCCTCCGGGCTGGCCAGCACTTCCGCCTTCCCGCCGCGATAGACGGCCACCTCGGAGTTGGTGGTGCCGAAGTCGATGCCGATGATCGTGTCCATCAGGCCACGGCTTGCTCGCCGGCCGGCAGCCGGTCCAGCTCGCTCTTCTCCTGGTGGCTGAGGATGCGGTCGATGTTCAGCAGGATGATCAGGCGCTCCTCCAGCTTGCCGACCCCCTTGATGTATTCCGCCGACAGCCCGCCGACGATCGGCGGGGGCGGCTGGATCTGGTCGGCCGGGATGCGCACCACCTGGCTGGCGGCGTCCACCACCATGCCCACCAGCCGGCTCTCCACGTCCACCACGATCACCCGGGTCATGGCGGTGTACTCCTGGCGCTCCAGCCCGAAGCGGTCGCGCAGGTCGATGATGGGGATCACGTCCCCGCGCAGGTTGATGATCCCCTTCACGAAGCTGGGAGCCCGGGGCAGCCGGGTGATCTCGCGCAGGCGGATCACTTCCTTCACCCGCAGGATCTCCAGCCCGTATTCCTCCTGTCCCACCTCGAAGCTGATCAACTGGTTCAGTTCGCTTTCGTCCCGCATCTGTCGTTGGTTCTCCATCTTCTTACCTCTGCTTTCCTTCAAGCCACGTTTCCGCTCGCGCGCCTTTTGAGCACCACTCCCGTGACCTCCACGGTCGGCTGCGGTGGGCTGAAGGGACGGCCGGGGGCGCGCCTTTCCACGGTCGGGGGGAGGGCGGCGCGGGCCGGGCTGCCGGCGGCCTCCTCGTTGAGCTTGAACTGCTCCACCAGGCGCTGCATCGCCTGCGCCAGGGTGGACAGCTCCTCGGTGGCCGCCGACATCTCCTCGGCGGCGGAGGCGGCCTGCTGGGTCAGCTCGTTGACGTTCTCGATGGCCTTGGCCACCTGCCTGGCGTTGGTGGTCTGCTCCTCGGTGGCCGCCGAGATGGACTGGCTCATCTCGCTGATGCTCCCGGTGGCCTTGTTCAGCTCCCGGATCGAGCCCACCTGCTGCTGGATGTCCGCCGCCAGGGCGGCCACCATCTGGTTGGACTTCTCCGCCCCGGCGATGATGGCCTGCATGGCCTCCAGGGCCGCCTGGGCGATCTGCACCCCGCCGGTCACGCTCTTGCCCGACTGCTTGATCAGCCCCTCGATCTCCTTGGTGGAGGAGGCGCTGCGGTCGGCCAGCTTGCTCACCTCGTCGGCCACCACCGCGAAGCCCCGGCCGTGCTCCCCGGCCCGGGCCGCCTCGATGGAGGCGTTCAGCGCCAGCAGGTTGGTCTGGTCGGCGATGTCGGAGATCACGTTGATGATTCCGGCGATCTGCTCGGAGCTGCCGGAGATGGACTGGATGGCTTCCACCGCCTTGGCCACCGCCTGCATGCCCGCCTGGGCCTTGTGCATGGAGTCCTGGGAGGAGCCGGAAACCTGCTCCAGGGTCCTGGAGACCTGCTGCACGGAGGCCTGCATCTGGGTCATGTTGCCGGAGGACTGCTCCACGGAAGCCGCCTGGCTCTGGGCGTGATCGGACACCTGCTCCACGCTGGCGGTCAGCTCCTCCACCGAGGCGGAGGTCTCCTCCAGGGTGGAGGCCTGGTTCTGGGCTCCGGAGGAAAGCTGCTGGGCCGAGGAGGAGATCTCCTCGCTGGAGGAGGCCACCTGCTCGGCGGCCTGGCGGATCTGCAGGATCATGTCCTTCAGCCGCTCCACCATGCGGTTCAGCGCGTCGCTGAGCGTGCCCAGCTCGTCGCGCCGGCGGATGTCCAGCCGCCGGGTGAAGTCCCCGCCGGCCACCACCTGCGCGTAGTCCACCGCCTGCACCAGCGGCCGGGTGATCGAGCGCACGAACAGGATCAGGATCAGCACGGACAGCAGCAGGGCGCCGCCGGTGACGATGACGGCCAGGTTGCGCACCTCGTGCACGGGCCCGAGGAATTCGGCGTCCGGCTCCGTGAGACCCAGGCTCCACCCCGTGAGCTTCACCGGGGCGTAGCCGCTGGTCTTGGGCAGGCCTTCGAACACGTAGCGGATCACTCCGTTCTGTCCGGAGGCCATGGCCTTGGCCAGATCTTCCAGGCCTTGGGTCTTGGCGATGTTGAGATTGAAGACGTGCTTGGCCACCGGGTGGGCGATGACCAGGCTGCTGGAGTCGACGATGAAGGCGTAGCCGGTCTGGCCCAGGCGGGCTTCAGCCACCATGGTGCTCATGAACTGCACGTTGAGCACGTGGGCGAAGGCCCCGATCACGCTGCCGTCCTCGGGGTCCCGGATCGGGACGGCCACGGGGATGTAGGGCTTGTGGGTGACCGCGCTGATGGACGGGGAGCCGATGTTGGCCTGGCCGGCGAGGGCATTGCGGATGTAGGCCCGGTCGCGGAAGAACTTGTCGATCGTTTCCGCGTCCGTGCCGACGAACACTCTGCCCTGCCTGTCCACGCACAACATGGCCTGGGTGTTCTCGCCCAGCCCCTTGGTGCGCATGAACTCCTGGAAGTTGCCCATGGTCTCCGCGATGTCTCCCGCGGCGCTCTCATTCTGCCCCCGGGTCAGGGCGCGGGCGGCGCGCACGATGACATTTTTCTGGGCGATGACCGTGGCCAGCTTCAATTCCGCGGCGAAGAGCTGATCGATCGTGCCTGCCAGCTCCACGGCGCGCGTGGACATCTCCTCCTCGGCCAGCGCCACCAGGCCCTGGCCGGCCCGGGTCACGGCCACGTAGGCCACGATGACCAGGGGGATGACCACCAGGAGACTGCAGATGATCAACAGCTTGGCGCCGATTCTTACGTTTTTCAGCATTCTGGTCTCCTCCTTAGAGGTCCCTGTCTGAAATGCAATATCCGTGCCAGGCCAGCGGTACTAGGCATGGAATCGCCAGGTGATTATTCTTTGCCTGATAAGGAAATGCGTGAATTTTGCTGCTGCCGGCTGTATCGCAGCCCGGCGGCAACTGTCACAAAAAGGTGAATTGTCCTTGTTTCGCTACATCCTGGAAAAAAAAGGGGGGGTGGCCGCCGGCAACTGCCTGGCCACCCCCCAACAGCTTCAGGCCGCGTCCTCGATGATACGCTTCTTCAAGGTCACCCCCGTGACGGTCGCGGGCGGTGAGGAAGGCTGGGGGAGGGCGGCGCGGGCCGGGCTGCCGGCGGCCTCCTCGTTGAGCTTGAACTGCTCCACCAGGCGCTGCATGCTGCTGGGCCAGGGTGGACAGCTCCTCGGTGGCCGCCGACATCTCCTCGGCGGCGGAGGCCGCCTGCTGGGTCAGCTCGTTGACGTTCTCGATGGCCTTGGACACCTGCTTGGCGTTGGTGGTCTGCTCCTCGGTGGCCGCGGAGATGGACTGGCTCATCTCGCTGATGCTCTCGGTGGCCTTGTTCAGCTCCTTGATCGAGCCCACCTGCTGCTCGATGTCCGCCGCCAGGGCGGCCACCATCTGGTTGGACTTCTCCGCCCCGGCGATGATCGCCTCCATGGCCTCCAGGGCCGCCTGGGCGATCTCCACCCCGCCGGTCACGCTCTTGCCCGACTCCTTGATCAGCGCCTCGATCTCCTTGGTGGAGGAGGCGCTGCGGTCGGCCAGCTTGCTCACCTCGTCGGCCACCACCGCGAAGCCCCGGCCGTGCTCCCCGGCCCGCGCCGCCTCGATGGAGGCGTTCAGCGCCAGCAGGTTGGTCTGGTCGGCGATGTCGGAGATCACGTTGATGATCCCGGCGATCTGCTCGGAGCTGCCGGAGATGGACTGGATGGCCTCCACCGCCTTGGCCACCGCCTGCATGCCCGCCTGGGCCTTGTGCATGGACTCCTGGGAGGAGCCGGACACCTCGCTCCAGGGTCTTGGAGACCTGCTGCACGGAAGCCTGCATCTGGTTCATGTTGCTGGAGGACTGCTCCACGGAAGCCGCCTGGCTCTGGGCGTGGTCGGAGACCTGCTCCACGCTGGCGGTCAGCTCCTCCACCGAGGCGGAGGTCTCCTCCAGGGTGGAGGCCTGGTTCTGGGCTCCGGAGGAAAGCTGCTGGGCCGAGGAGGAGATCTCCTCGCTGGAGGAGGCCACCTGCTCGGCGGCCTGGCGGATCTGCAGGATCATGTCCTTCAGCCGCTCCACCATGCGGTTCAGCGCGTCACTGAGCGTGCCCAGCTCGTCGCGCCGGCGGATGTCCAGCCGCCGGGTGAAGTCCCCGCCGGCCACCACCTGCGCGTAGTCCACCGCCTGCACCAGCGGCCGGGTGATCGAGCGGGAGATCAGGAACATGGCCCCGACCGCGATGGCCACCGCGGCGAGGGCCACGATGAGCAGCAGCTTGACCAGGGCCCGGCTTTCGGCCAGGAGCTCCGTTTTGGGGATGTTCACGTTCACCAGCCATTTGGTTGCGGAGTAGCCGATTTCCACGGGCACCCCGACGGAGATGACGGGCAGCTTGTTTACGGTGGAAATCCGGTCCTGGTTGAAAGCCTCGCCTTTGCGCACCGCCTCCACGTAGCCGGCATCGTCGGTGATCTGGGCCACGGCCTTGCCGACGAAGTCGTCGGTAGCGCTGGCCGCCACGGTGCCGTTGGCTGAGTACACGTGCATGTAGGAACCCCGGAAGGCGCCGATCTGCACGCCCTTGACCTGCTGCTGCAGCTGGTCCAGGAGCAGGTCGATGCCGGCGATGCCGAGGAAGCGCTTCCGGCCGTCCAGGATCGGCACCACCAGGGAGGTCATCAGCACGTCCCTGTTCTGGACCTTGTAGAGGTACGGGTCGATCACGCTCTCCCGGCCGCGTTCCCTGGGCAGCTGGTAATAGTCGCCGGGCCCCTTCTGGTCGTAGTCCACCAGGGGCTCCAGCACTCCCCGGCTCTGGGCGTCGCGCGTCCAGTAGGGGATGAAGCGCCCGGAGGCGTCGTGGCCCGCGTCCCCCCGGAAGTTGGCGTCCTTGCCGTCGAAGGCGTCGGGCTCGAAGGCCACGTAGGCCCCGAAGAACTGCGGGTTGTGCTCGATGAAATACTGCAGGATCAGGTTGGCCTTGCGCCGGGTGAGGCGCATCCCGTCGGCGCTGATCGCCGCTTCGAAGAAGCTGGCCAGGGCCCGGGCCTCGCTCATGGCCATTTCCAGGTCCGCCTTGACCTTGTAGGCGTAGTGGGCGCCGGTTTCCTCGGCGATCTGCAGCCCTTCCAGATTGGCCAGGTGATTCACCCGGTTGACCGACAGGAAGGAGATGGCCAGGATGACCAGGACCGCCAGACCGGAGGTCAGCAGGATCAGCTTCAGGCCCAGGCTCATGCCGTTCAGCTTGCTCTTCATTTTCTTTTCCTTTTCGCCTAGCGCTGTTCCCAGCGGTCCAGGCTCACTCCGAAGGTGATGGCCCCGATGGGGCGGCCATTCCTCACCACCGGCACCGAGACCTGCACCAGGTAATCCCCCGTGGACTCGTCCAGCTCCACCTGGCTGTAGTGCACCGCCCCGGTGCCGTAGCTTTCCGTGAACTTCGCCTCGTCTCCCTGCCAGTAGTCCGAGGTCTTGTGGGTCAGGCCCACCAGCGCTCCCCGGTTGTCCATCACGAAGCTCTCGGTGATGAACGGGTGCTCGACCTGCAGGTTCAGCAGGACGAAGGCCGCCCGGCTGCGCATGAGCTCGAACATGAACGCGTCAATTCCGGGGGTGGCCTGCCACCTGCGGTCCCGCTCCTTGATCAGCTCCAGGCTCTGGCCCCTGGCGTTCTGGGCGGCCACGGCGCTCACGATGACCGGATCCTGGCCGATGCCGACCAGGTTTTTTTCCGCGAACTCCACCAGGTTCTTGGGCACGTCGTTGGAAACCGCGAACGCGGCGCCAGGCAGCGCGAACAGCACCGCCAGGGTGGCCAGGTTGATCAGGATCCTTCTGCACTCTCCAGACATTTCTCCTACCTCCGCGAATGGAATACAGGCTCGCTGTTTTCGGCGATACCGGGTTCTTTCTGTCTCCAGCAGGACTCGGGAAAGCGGAGGAACACCTCCACCGCTTCCGGATCGAAGTGACCGCCGGCGTGCCTTTTGAGCTCCGCCACCAGCTGGGCGAAGGAAAGGGCCCGCCGGTAAGGGCGGTCGTAAAGCATGGCGTCCGTGGCGTCGATCACCGCGAAAATCCTGGCGGCAATGGGGATTTCGACCCCTTTCAGGCCGTACGGATAGCCGCTGCCGTCGTGCTTCTCGTGGTGGTAGAGCACCACGTCGGTGGCCTGCTGCAGGAACTCGATGTTGCGGATCAGGCGGTAGCCCAGCAGCGGGTGCTCCCTGATCAAGGCCATCTCCTCCTCGTTCAGGCTGGAGCTCTTGGACAGGATCGCCTCCGGGATGCCGATCTTGCCGATGTCGTGCAGGTAGGCGCTCCAGCGCAGGTTCCTCAGGGCCAGGGGCGGCAGGCCCATGGCCTGGCCCAGCAGCAGGCTGTTGCGGGAGACCCGCCGGCAGTGCTCCTCGGTTTCCGGATCCCGCAGGTCCAGGGCCGCCCCCAGGGCGGCCACCGCCATGTCATAGGTCTTCTCGATCTGCTCGCTGGAGGCCGCCACCTGGTCGGTCATCACCCTCACCAGCTTTTCCAGATGCTGCTGGTGGCGCAGGTAGCGCTGGCGGGAACGCCACTCCTCCACGGCCTTGTCCAGGCGCTCCTGGAATTCATCCAGGCCGAAGGGCTTGGCGATGTAGTCGAAGGCTCCGCGGCGGATGACCTGGATCGCGGTGTCCAGCTGGAGCAGTCCGGTGATCACCACCACCAGGCTGCCCGGGTGCAGCAGCAGGCGGTCCTCCAGCAGCAGGCTGCCCTCCCCGTCGGGCAGGGTCAGGTCCAGGAAGAGGATGTCGTAGGGCTGCAGGGCCAGCAGGCGGCGGGCCTCCCCCAGGCTGGCCGCCGCGTCGCAGCGCGGGAAGCGCCGCCGTACCAGGCCGCACACCAGCCGGCGGACGCCCGCGTCGTCGTCGATCACCAGGAACCCGGGATCCAGGGGCAGGTCCGGCGCCGTCATACGCACCCTTACTGGTGGTGGGGATGGCTGGCCAGGCGCTTCAGCCCGGCCTGCAGGGCCAGCTCGATCTCCACCTGGAGCTTTTTCCCGCTGGTGGGGTCCGGGTGCAGATCCCCCAGGATCGAGGTGGTATATCGGGGCGTGACCCGGTTCAGGGTGAAGGCCACCAGGTCCAGCACGCAGGTCGGACAGCGGCAGACGGAGGGGTCCGCGGCCAGCAGGGTCTCCACCCGTTCGTGCACGCGCTCGGCGGTCCGGTTGCGGATCCCCTCCAGGTCGTAGGAGTCGGATAAGGCCATCGCTTTCATCTCCTCTCAAGGCGCCTCAGGCCGTGGCCTGCAGGCAGGCGCGATCCAGCAGCTCCCCGGCGATCCGCTCCACGCTCAGGATCTCGTCCGCGTCGCCGTTCTGGATCACCTCGCGGTTCATCCCGTAGATCACCGAGCTTTCCTTGTCCTGGGCGAGGATCGTGCCTCCGTTCCTGCGCAGCTCGCGGATGCCGTCGGCCCCGTCCCTGCCCATGCCCGTCATGATCACGCCGATGGCCCGCTCCCCGTACTCGCGGGCCACCGAGTGCATCAGCACGTCCACCGAAGGGCGGTGCCCGCAGACCGGCTCCCGCTGGTGCAGCGCCGCCCGCGGAGGGGGAGCGCAGCACGATCAGGTGACGGTCGCCGGGGGCGACCAGGACCCGGCCCGGCAGCAGGGCGTCCCCGTCCTCGGCTTCCTTGACCTCCAGTGCGCAGATGGCGTTCAGCCGCTCGGCGAAGGCCCGGGTGAACACGGGCGGCATGTGCTGCACGACCACGATGGGCAGCGGGAAATCCCCCGGCAGGCCGCCCAGCACGGTCTTCAGGGCCACCGGCCCGCCGGTGGAGGTGCCGATGGCCACCAGCTCGCAGCGCCCTGGGGAGCGCTGCGCTCGCGGCCGTCCGCGCGCGGCCGCAGGCTCCCGAGCCCGGGGGGGTCCCCGACCCTGGGGGCTCGCGGCCGGTTCCGCCGGTGGGCTTCCTGTTCGCCGGGGCCGGAGGGCCGGTCCAGGCGGATGCCGCTGGCCGCCTTCACCTTCTCCACCAGCTCGCGGGCCACCGCGTCCAGGCCGCCGGAGAGGGAGGCGGCGGGCTTGAGCACGAAGTCCACCGCGCCCGCCTCCAGCGCCTGCAGGGTCAGCTCCGCGCCCCTGCGGGCGTGGGCGCTCAGCACGATGATCGGGGTGGGCCGCTGGGCCATGATCCGGCGGATGGCCTCCAGGCCCCCCATGCCGGGCATCTCCATGTCCATGGTGATCACGTCGGGCCGCTCGCGCTCCAGCTTGTGCAGGGCGAACTCGGCCGTGGCCGCCGTGGCCACCACCTCGATGGCCGGATCGCTGCTCAGGATGTCCCTGGCGATCTTGCGCACCAGCGGCGAATCGTCCACGACCATGACCCGGATCATAGCTGGTACACGGGGGCCTTCAGTCCCCGCGGTAGTGGAAGCACCGGCTGGTGCCGGTCAGGGACTCGGAATGGCCGATGAACAGGTAGCCCCTGGGATCGAGCACCCGGGCGAAACACTCGTCGACCAGCCGCCTCTGCGTCGGCTTGTCGAAGTAGATCATGACGTTGCGGCAGAAGATCACGTCGAACGGTGCCCAGCGGCGGCGGATCCTGCAGCAGGTTGTGCACCCGGAACTCCACCCCGCTCGCGCAGGGCTCGCTGCACCTGCAGGTCCCCTCTCCCCCGGGGTGAAGAAGCGGGCCAGCACCTCCGGCGGCACCAGGCGCAGCGAGCGCGCGCCGTAGACCCCGCGTTCGGCCTTCTGGATCACCTCCGGGCTGATGTCGGTGGCCACGATCTCCACCTCCCCCTCCCAGAGGGTGCCCCGGCCCTGCTCGCAGCACGATCTTCAGGGTGTAGGGCTCCTCGCCCGTGGAGCAGCCGGCGCTCCAGATCCGCAGCCTGCTTCGCGCGCCGAACAGGCGCGGCAGGATCGTCTCGCGCAGGGCCGTCGAGGTGGTTGGCCTCGCGGTAGAAGTAGGTCTCGTTGGTGCTCACCGCGTCGATGAAATGGGCCAGCTCCTCCTGCCGGCCCTCGGCCCTCGGTGAGGTAGCGGTAGTACTCCTCGTAGCTCGCCAGGTTCAGGGCCAGCACCCGGCGTGCGCAGCCGGTTGGACACCAGGATGTGCTTGCCCTCCCGCATGTTGATGCTGGTCTTCTCGTAGATCAGCGTGCGGAAGCGCTCGAAGGTTCCTCGGACAGGGGCTCCAGGCCCGCGACCTGGCTCGCTCATCCGGCCTCCTGTCTCCAGGCGATGCGCTGCAGGGTCTTCACCTGCGAGCTCGCCGGTGTCGTTGTCGAAGCACACCGTGCGCCCCTGCACCCCCCCGGTGTCCTCGAAGACGATCGGGATGGCCAGCTCCGCCAGGACCCGCTGCACCGCCTCGACGTTCTTCTCCCCGATCGAGGCGATGCGGCTGTCCTCGCTGGCCTGGAACATGTTGGCCCCGCCGACCAGGAACGCCTGCAGCTGCTCCCGGCGGCCCCCGCGGCGCTCCAGTCTGGGCAGCAGCGCCGGGATCGCCGTGTCCGCGTACTTGCCCACGCGACTGGTCGTCGCGGAGCCGCTCCGGCAGCATGACGTGCGCCAGCCCGCTCAGGCCGCGCTCCCGGTCGTGCAGGATGACCCCGACGCAGGAGCCCAGGGTGGTCTTCAGCCGCTGCCCGCGCTGGGCCACGGCCATCTCCGCCATCTGCACCAGCACCGTTTCCATGGCGGCCTCTCATGTCCCGTCCCGCTGCCAGCAGGTCCAGCAGCCGGGCCAGGGACTCGGGCTCCAGGAACAGCAGCAGGTGGCAGACCACCTGCTGCGACTCGTCCCGGAACAGGACGGTCTCGCGTGAGCAGGAGCCGGTCCCCGGGCTGGTTGAAGCGGGCCAGCACCGAGTCGATCACCGCCAGGCACATGTCGACGCTGATCTCCGGCACTTGGCGCTTCAGCGCCAGCCGGGTTTCGTCGGCCATGGCGTTGATGAAGGAGGCCGCCAGGATGTTGCCCAGCTCGCCGATCGCCGACACGTCCACCTCCTGCGGCCCGGCGCAGGTGCCCGGCGGGCGGCGGTGCAGCAGCTCGTGGAACAGGAGCAGGTTGCGCTCGGGCAGGACCATCAGGACGCCGCCGGCCAGCTCGCCGGCGATCCCGACGTAGATCCCGCCGACGGCTCGCTTCCTCGCCCGCCCAGGCTGCCGGCCACCTCGGTCAGCCCGACCACCTGCGACTCCGGGAAGCTCACCCGGATCTCCCTGCCGCTCAACTGGGACAGGGCCAGGGAGGCCTGGATGGCTCCGGCGTTGTGGACCTGCTCCATGGCTCCGTGCCGCAATGCCTCGGCCTGCGGTCTGCAGATCCGGGGTCGCCCGGGCGGCGGGTTGGGCGGCCGGTGCCGCCTCAGCGGCAGGCGGCGGGGCGGCCGGGCGGCGGCCGGGGCGGCGGCCTCCGGTCTGCGGGCGAGCGGGAGCCTCGCCCAGGCTGATGGCCACCCCCGCCGATTGCTTCCGCCCTCCACGTGATAGTGCTTCCGGATCAGCGCCTCCACGTCCACGATCAGGGCGATGCTGGCCGTTGCCGAGGATCGAGGCGCCGATCAGGCCTTCGATCTCCCGGTAGTGCCGGCTCAGGCTCTTGATGACGATCTCCCGGGTGCCGAGGACCCGGTCCACCCCCAGGCCGATCTTCCGGTCCTCGAAGTCCACGATCGACCACGGGCAGCCGCGCCTCCGCGTCGTGCGCGGCATGCCGTTCCAGGGCCAGGGCCTGCGCGCAGCGTCGACCAGCGAAAGGACCTCCTCCCGCAGCCGGATCACCCGGTGCGCCGCCCACGCGTCTTCAGCTCGGAGCGCGGCTCGACCTTCAGGACCTCCTTCACCGCGGACAGGGGGATGGCGAAGGTCGAGCCGTCGACCTCCACGAGCACGGCGGGGATGATGGCCATGGTCAGGGGCAGGGAGATGGTCACCGTGGTGCCCGCGCCCGGCGTGCGGAGCGCACGCGCACGCTGCCGCCCATGTCCTCCACCGCCCGCTTCACCACGTCCATGCCGACCCCGCGGCCGGAGACGTCGGTGACCTCTGCGGCGGTGCTGAAGCCGGGCAGGAAGATGAGGCCCAGGACCTGCTCGTCGGGCAGCTGGTCGGCCTCCTCCGGGCTGAACGAGCCCCTTCTCCACCGCCTTGGCCAGGATCGCCTCCCGGTCCAGGCCCCGGCCGTCGTCGGAGACCTCGATGCAGATGTGGTCCCCGTCCTGGTAGGCGCCCAGGCGGATCAGGCCCGCGGCGGCCTTGCCCGCGGCCAGCGCGCTCCTCGCGCTCCTCGATGCCGTGGTCCACGGCGTTGCGCACCAGGTGCACCAGGGGCTCGCCGATGCGGTCCATCACCTTCTTGTCGATCTCGGTCTCCTCGCCGAAGACCTCCAGGCTGATCTCCTTGCCGCCGGTCCTTGGCCAGGTCGCGCACCACGCGGTGGAAGCGGTTGAACACGTTGGTCACGGGGAGCATGCGCACCTTCATGATGCCGTCCTGCAGGTCGCGGGTGATCTTGGCCAGGCTCTCGGTCTTCTCCTCCAGCTCCGGACCATGCGGGCTGCGGCCGTGACGGCCCTTCAGCTCGCTGGCGAGGGCGCGACGAAGCCCGAGTTCTGGATCACCAGCTCGCCCACCAGGTTCAGCAGCGTGTCGAGCTTGCTCCACGGACACGCGCACCACCTCCTCGGTGCGCTCCGGTCCGTCGGGCCTGGCCGGCGGCCTGGGCTGCGCCGCGCCAGCTGCGCGAGCGGCGTCGGCCGCCTCGGCGGCTCGGCTCGGACGGCTCGGCCTCCAGATCTCCACTTCGACCAGGTCGACGTTCGAAGGCCGTCCGCGCATGCGGCCTCGTCGCGGTCCGTGTCCAGGGTCAGGGCACGTAGGCGAACGCGCCCGGCGCGTCCCTCAGGTCTCGGGGGACGGGTCTCCGTCGGAGACGATCCGCCCGACGCCGGCCAGGCGGTTGCGGACCAGGAAAGCGCGCAGGAAGCCCTCCCCGCCGGAGGCCTGCATCAGCAGGCCGATCGGAAGCGCCGGATCTCCGCCGTGGCGCCGGCGCCGCTGCGGCGACGGCCGGCTGCGCGGGCGCGGCCGCGCCGGCTCCGCCGGCGCCGGCCGGGCAGCCGCTGCCGTGCCCTGCGCGGCCGCAGCTCGCGCCAGGAAGCTCTCCGCGTCGCCGTGCGGTACCGCTGCCCGGCGGTGAAAGCCGTCGATCATCTGCCGGGCACAGGTCCAGCCCGCGGAACAGCACGTCGAGGATGCGCGGCGTCGGGCGGCGGCCCCGTCGCGCACCTCCTGCAGGGCCGATTCCAGGTCATGCGCCAGCTTCTGCAGCTCGTCGAAGCCGATGAAGCCGGCCGAGCCCTTCAGGGTGTGGATGGCGCGGAACATCTGGTTGAGCAGCTCCCGGTCCGCCGGGCTGGTGCTCGAGGGCCAGCAGGGCCTGCTTCCCATTCCTCGCAGGTGCTCGCGCGCTTCCTCGCTGAAGATGGCCCGGTACTCGGCCTTGACTTCCATGGCTGTTCAGACTTCCTGCAGAACTACGCTTTCCGAGGTCCTCGCACTCTCCGACAGGGTGTCCTTCTCCTCCACCGCGATGCTGATCTCGATGGGCCCGTACTGGGTGTACAGCCCCAGCACCAGCGCCGGCTTGGGCACCAGGTGGATGCTCAGGTTGGTCGCCCGTGGCGATGGCCGGGGTGGTGATGTTCAGGGCTGCGTCCTTGGCTCTGGTTGAGCAGGGCGGTGGCGTTGCCGGTGATCATGTTGGCCAGCTCGCCGAGGGTGTCCAGGAACATGATCTTCTTCTCCTGGGGAGACTTGCCGTCCAGCAGCTTGTCCACCATCCGCTCGGCCAGCGTGGCCGTCCAGGCTGTAGACGACCTGGCCGACGAGGAAGCCGTAGATGCCGATGATGATGGAGACCCCGAAGGACGGCTCCACCTTGGCCTTGTAGGACAGGTGCCCGCGGCGCACCTCGATGCCCGCGATCTGCTTCACCACCTTCATGGCGGCTTCGATGAAGGGATTGACGTACTTGGCGTTGACCTTCATCTGGATGTCTTCCTTTCAGGCTCAGCTCAGGGCCTTCTTCACGGCGGAGACGATCCGCTCCGGGGTCGAAGGGCTTCACCACGAAGTCCTTCACTCCCAGGGCGATGGAGTCCAGCAGCATCTTCTCCTGCCCCAGGGCGGTGACCATGACGATGCGGGCGTCCGGGTGCCTGGCCAGGATCTCCCGGGCCGCCTCCAGCCCGTCCTTCTCCTTCATGGTGATGTCCATGGTCACCAGGTCCGGCTTGAGCTCCTCGTACTTGCCTGACCGCCTCGTTGCCGTTGGCCGCCTCGCCGCCGATCTCGAAGCCCTTCGGCGTCGAGGGTGTCCTTCACGATCATGCGCATGAAGTTGGCGTCATCGACCACGAGAATTCTCTTGCCCATCCGTCTTCCTCCTTGGCTTCCGGAAACTTCGCCTCTCCCATAGCAAGCCGCGTGCCATAACGGCTCAAGCGGAGGCAGGGAGCGGAAGCGAGCAGTTAATTGTTTGTCATGGAACGACATTGCCGCGGCAGATGCAGGAGCCTGCCACCGGCAGCGGCGAGGAGAGCTTGCCGCTGCCAGGACCCGGGCCTGTCACAGAAAAGTGATCTGTCACGAAATCGCCACAGGGCTTGCGCCCGCTGGAGCGAGGGCTTACTATGAGGATCTTGGAAGAGAACCACGCGGCCGAAAGCGGTTTCCCGGCCCCGTTCCGCATCCTGGTGGTGGACGACGAGCCTTCCATTCTCAATCTGCTCAGGACCTACCTGGAAGCGCAGGGGCACGCCGTGCAAATGGCCCGCGGAGGCCTGGAGGCGGCGGAAGCGGCCCGCGGCCGCTCTTTCGACCTGGCCCTGGTCGACCTGATGATGCCCGACCAGGACGGAATGACCACCCTCAAGCAGCTCAAGTCGATCGACGAGAACCTGTCCGTGCTGATCATGACCGGCTACGGCACCATCAAGTCGGCCATCGAGGCCATGAAGAACGGCGCCGAGGAGTTCCTGCTCAAGCCTCTTTCCCTGGAAGCTCTGAGCATCCTGATCGAGCGGGTCAGGGAGCATCGCCGCCTGCGAGAGGAGTGCCTGTTCCTGCGCAGCCAGCTCGGCGCCCAGGCGGGCCGCCGCGCCCTGATCACGCGCAACAAGCGGATGCAGGACATCCTGGACCTGGTCGCCAAGGTGGCCCCCCTGCGCAGCACGGTCCTGATCGAGGGGGAGAGCGGAACCGGAAAGGAGCTGATCGCTCGCGCCATCCACGAGCAGAGTCCCCGGGCCGGCCGGAGGTTCGTGGCCATCAACTGCGGGGTCATTCCGGTGAACCTGCTGGAAAGCGAGCTGTTCGGCTACGAGCGGGGAGCCTTCACCGGGGCGGCCAGCCGGAAGATCGGCTACTTCGAGGCGGCCGGCGGGGGCACCGTGCTCCTGGACGAGGTCAGCGAGATGGCGGTGGACCTGCAGGTGAAGCTGCTGCGCGTCCTGCAGGAGCGCTGCTTCCAGCGCGTGGGAGGAACCGAGGAAATCGGCACGGATGTGCGCATCATCGCCTCCACGAACCGCAACCTGGAGGAGCTGGTGGCCCAGAACCGCTTCCGCAAGGACCTGTACTACCGCATCAACGTGGTCCGGCTCACGGTGCCTCCCCTGCGCGAAAGGCCGGAGGACATCTCGCTTCTGGCCTACCATTTCCTGGGCAAGTACGCCGCGGAGTTCGGCAAGCAGGTCCAGGGGATCCAACCCGCGGTGATCGAGCTGCTGCTGGGGCACCGCTGGGAGGGCAATGTGCGGGAGCTGGAAAACGTCCTGGAGCGGGCGGTGGCCGTGGCCGAGGGCGGGCAGGTGACCGTCCGGGACCTGCCGGCGGAGTTCCGCAAGACCGGCCCGGTTCAGGTGGCGGGACGCGAGCTCAAGCCCTTCCAGGAGGCCAAGCAGGATTTCGAGGTCGAATACCTCAAGCTGGTGCTGGAGAAGGCCCGGGGGAACATCTCCCTGGCCGCCCGGCTCACGGACATCCCTCGCCAGAACCTTTACGAGAAGCTCTCCAAGTATGGCATCGACAAGGATGCCTTCCGGGTACCTGCCACTGAAACATGACACTGTCATAACCTGATTTCATGCTCCCTCGGTTCGCGGGCCCTCCCGGGCCTGGCGGGCGGCGAAAAGGCCGGAAATGGGCGCCTGCCGGCCGCGGCGAGGACCTTTCCTTGGCATGGCGCTTGCATGCCTATCGGCATGAGCGGGTGCCGTTGATGCGGCGTATTCTGCAGTCGTCTGTCCTGGGTCCGGCCTGCCTGTTGGCGGCGCTAGCTCTTCTGCCGCCGGCCTGGCTGGCCCGGCTGCCCGGGCCCTGGCTTCTGGCCCTGACCGCGGTCACCCTCTGCCTGGCGGGGCTTCGGCTGCTGTGGCTGCACAACCGCGGGCTGGCGGCGGAGCGTGACGCGGCCCGGGCCAGGCTGAAAGAGCGCGAAGCCCAACTGGTCCAATCGCAGAAAACCGAAGCCGTGGGCCGCCTGGCCTGCGGCATCGCCCACGACTTCAACAACCTGCTTACCGCGATCACCGGCTATACGGAAATGGCGCTGCTGTTCCCGCGCCTGGAAAAATCGGTGCGCGGAGCGCTGGAGGAGATCCAGAGCTCGGCCGAGAGGGCCGCCGGCCTGACGCATCGTCTGCTGGCCTTCAGCCGCAGGCAGGCGGTGGAGCCTGCCGTGCTGAGCCTGAACGTCCTGATCGAGGACTTCCGGCGGATGCTGCGCCCGATCATCGGCGAGAACATCCGGCTCACCACGGAGCTGGATCCGGAGCTGGGCCTGCTGGTGGCGGACCGCGGCCGGATGGAGCAGGTGCTGCTCAACCTGGTGGTGAACGCCCGGGAGGCCATGCCCGACGGCGGCAGCCTGCGCATTGCCACCCGCAATGCCGCGGCTGCCCTGGGGGAGCGGCCGGGGATCCTCCTGGAGATCGCCGATTCGGGCCTGGGCATGGATGCGCATACGCAGTCGCGCATGTTCGAACCTTTCTTCACGACCAAGCCCGACGGCACGGGCCTGGGATTGGCCACGGTGTGGGAGATCGTGCAGGGCAGCGGCGGGCACATCGCGGTGGACAGCGGCCCGGGCCGGGGCACCACCTTCCGGCTCTGCTTCCCGCGCGTCCACGGGGCCCACCGGCGCCCGCCGGCCGCCGCGTCCCCCGCCGGCCTGCCGGAGGGCAGCGGGACGATCCTGGTGGTCGAGGACGAGGAGCAGGTACGGCGGATGATCGTGCAGACCCTGCGCTGCTCGGGCTACCGGGTGCTGGAGGCCGCCGGCGGGCGCGAGGCCCTGCGCCTGCTGGCCAGCGGCCCCCAGGAACCCCTCGACTTGATCCTCACCGACGTGATCATGCCGGACATGAGCGGCGACCAGCTGGCTGAGCGCCTGCCGGCCGCCCATCGCGGGGTGCCCGTTCTGTACATGTCGGGGTACACGGGGCACCAGCGCCTGGAGCCGGCCGAGCTCCTGCACAAGCCTTTCTCCCCTCAAGCCTTGTGCCTGCGCATCCGCGAGCACCTGCAGCTGGCCAGGGGGGAGCCGGAGTGGGCGGCGCATGAGCACGGCGCGTAGCAGGTCCGCCCTGGAGGCCTCCCGACAGGCCCTGCAGTCGGGCCGGGATTTCATTCGCGTCCTGCTGGAGGATTCGCCGGCCTATTTCGTGGCCCTGGACCAGGACTACCGGGTGATCGAGATGAACCCGGCCATGCTGGCCGCCACCGGCTACCGCGGCTGCGAGGTGATCGGCGGGGATTACCTGGAACGCTTCTGCCATCCCCTGGACCGGGAGCGCCTCTCGGCCCTCTTCGCCCGCCTGAAGGCCCAGCCGGTCCCCGGCGTGGCGGAGAACCGCATCCTGACCAGGGACGGGGAAGAGCTGGTCGTGGAGTGGCAGGGTCGGGCCCTGCGCCAAGAGGACGGGAAGCTCAAGTTCCTGTTCGGCCTGGGGCGGGACGTCACCCTGCAGCGCAAGGCCCTGCGGGCGCTGGAGGAATCCGAGCATACCTTCCGCTCGATCGTGGAGAACGGCCATGCGGCCATGACCATCAGCGACGAGCAGGGGCGTTTCCTCTACCTCAATCCCCAGTACTGCCGCCTGGTGGAGCGCAGCTCCGGTGAGCTTATAGGCACCCAGGCGGAGGAATCCCTACAGGGGATTCTCGACCCGCCTACCGTCGAAAAGCTGGGCAGCAACCGGCGGCGGCGCCTGGCCGGGGAAGCCGTGCCGGCCTGCTACACGCTGGCCGCTTTCTACAAGGGCCGGGAGACCCGCTGGTACGAAGTGCGGGCCGTGACCATCCGGGGCTCCGGGGGGGAGGCCCGGGTCGTGGCCCAGCTGCTGGACATCACCGGCGAGGTCCAGGCCAAGCGGGCCATCGAGCAGAGTGAGGAAAAATACCGCAACCTGTTCCAGTCCGCGCCGGTGGGAATCCTCTCCGTCGACGCGGAGGGCAGGATCCTGGAGATCAACCGCAAGATGCTGGAGATCCTGGGCTCCCCCGGCGAGGACGCCACGCGGGCCATCAACCTGCTGCGTTCCCCCCGGCTGATCCGGGCCGGGATCGCGGCCGACTTCCGGCGCTGCCTGCAGAGCGGCGAGGCGCGGATCCTGGAGAGCCCGTACACCAGTGCCTGGGGCCGCCGCAGCCACTTGCGCTATCATCTCACCCCGCTGCGGCGCGAGCAGGAGCGGGTGGTCGCGGTGCAGGCCATCGTGGAGGACATCACGGAGCAGAAAGGACTGGAGCAGCGCCTGGCCCAGTCCCAGAAAATGGAGGCGCTGGGCACCCTGAGCGGGGGCATCGCCCACGAGTTCAACAACCTCCTGCAGGTGATCCAGGGCTATGCCGAGATCCTCTCCCTGCAGGAGGATCTGCCCCCCGTCCGGCAGCAGCAGGTCGGCGAGATCCAGGCGGCCGCGCGGCGGGCCGCCGAGCTCACCCGGCAGCTGCTGGCCTTCGGCCGGAAGCTGGAAAGCGACCTGGAGCCCGTGGACCTGAACCAGCAGGTGCGCGGGACCATGCAGCTGCTGCGCAGCGGGGCGCTGCGGGAGATGGAAGTGGAGCTGGAGCTGGACGAGCCGCTGCGCCCGGTGCTGGCCGACGCGGCGCAGCTGCAGCAGGTGCTCACCAACCTGGCGCTGAACTCCGTGGAGGCCAGGGCCCGGCGCGTGCGCATCCGCACCACGGAGGCCAGCGGCGAGCGGAGCCCAGCCTACCAGCACCTGGCCTTCGAGGACGACGGGGAGGGCATCGAGCCGGCGGCGGTGAAGAGCGTTTTCGATCCTTTCTTCACCACCAAACGCATCGGGGAAGGTTCCGGGCTGGGCCTGTCGGTGGTGTACGGCATCGTCCACAATCATGGCGGCCACATCGAATGCCGCAGCAGCCGCGGGGAGGGGACCACCTTCAACCTGTACCTGCCGGTGGCCGCGACCCGGCAGGAGGAGCCGGCTGCCGGGTTGGAGGCCCCCCGGCTGGAGGCCCCGCCGCTGGCGCGGCCGGGAGGCAGGATCCTGCTGGTGGACGATGAGCCCACCCTGCGCCGGCTGGGAAGGGATTTCCTGAACGGCAACGGCTACCAGGTGCACGTGGCCGGCGACTGCGAGCAGGCCCTGGATTGGTTCCGGCGGCGGCCCGCCGAGGTCGACCTGGTGATCCTGGACCTGATCCTGCCCGGCAAGAGCGGCGAATGGGGCCTGCAGGAGTTCCTGCGCCTGAAGCCGGAGCAGAAGGTGCTGGTGACCAGCGGCCAAACCCTCGGGGCCGCTGTGGGGGCGATGCTGAGCGCCGGGGCCAGCGGCTTCATTCATAAGCCCTACCACCTGAGCGAGCTGCTGGCCACCGTGAGGGACATCCTGGGCGTCGCGGCCTGAGAGCCTGTATAGTAGACTCCGTATGCGTCGCTTCGCCCTGGCCTTCCTTTGCGTCGGCGCCCTGTCCGGTGGTTTCGCCTCGATCCTGATCCGCCTGTGCCGCTACCCGGCTCCGGCCGTGGCCTCGCTGCGCATGCTCCTGGCCGGGATCCTGCTGCTGCCCTTCAGCCTGGGTGCCCTGCGCAGAGCCTGGCGGGAACGGGGTCCCGCGGGCTTCCTGCGCCTGCTGGTCCCCGGCCTCCTGCTGTCGGCCCACTTCCAGTGCTGGGTGCTGGGCCTGCGGCACACCTCGGTGGCCAATGCCACCTTCCTCATGTGCCTCACCCCGGTGTTCTTCGCCCTGGCCCAGCGCTTCGTGACCCGCCGGCCGCTGCCGGTCTACACCCTGGCCAGCCTCGGCCTGGCGGCGGCCGGAGCCGCCTGGCTGCTGCTGCAGGGGGGCGGGCGGCTGGGGCGCCTCGGCGACCTGCTGGTGCTGGCCGCCGCCCTGCTGTACGTGGGCTACCTGCTGGCCGCCCGCCGGGTGGCCGGGGACCTGCCGCACCTGGCCTTCGCCCAGACCATCTACTTCTGGGGGGGGTTGAGCGGGCTGCCGGTGGCCCTGCTGGCCGGCGGGCTGCCGGAAGGGGCCTTGGGGGACACCGTCTCCCTGGCGGCCCTGGCCGGCCTGGTGCTCTTTCCGACCCTGATCGGACACACCTCGGTGAACTTCGGCGTGCGCCACTTGAGCCCCCTGACCGTGTCCTTCTTCTCCCTGGCCGAGCCCGTGGTGGCCACCGCCGCGGCGCTGCTGCTGCTCGGGGAGCCGCTCGCCCCCCTGGACCTGCCGGCCTATGGATTGTTCCTGGCCGCCACCCTGCTGTACCTGCTGCACTCGGCGCGCCGGCCCGAGGGCTGAGCGCAGCAGGTTTGACTCAGGCGGCGCCGATCCGCTATGCTTTCCCCATGGAGAGGGGCTTCGACCAGGGCTGGGCGCGCGACCGGCTGCTGGAGCGCTTCATCCGGTACGCGCGCCTGGACACCACTTCCGACCGCCACTCCGCCACCTTCCCCAGCTCCGCGGGGCAGCTGGAGCTGGGCCGGATGCTGGCGGCGGAGCTGCACGAGCTGGGGCTGGCCGGGGTCCGGCCCGACGAGGAAGGCTTCCTGTTCGTCCGCCTGCCCGCCAATCTTCCCGCCGGCCGCCAGGGGGTTCCGGAGATCGCCCTGATGGCCCACCTGGACACCAGCGATTCGGCCCCGGGGCGGGACGTGCGTCCCATCGTGCACGAGCGTTACGACGGCCAGCCGATCCGGCTCCAGCAGGATGTCGTGCTGGACCCGGCGGAGTTCCCGCAGCTGGCGCGCTACCGGGGCCGGACGCTGATCACCTCCGACGGGCGCACCCTGCTGGGAGCTGACAACAAGGCGGGGGTGGCCGAGATCATGACGGCCGCCGAGTACCTGCTGGCTCACCCGGAAATCCCCCATGGGGAGGTGAGCCTGTACTTCACGGTGGACGAGGAGACAGGCACCGGCATGCTGCGCTTCCCCAGGAGCAGGGCCACGGCCCGCTACTGCTACACCTTCGATGGGGACGAGGAAGGGGTCATCGAGGCCGAGTGCTTCGAGGGCTACAAGGCCCAGCTCACCTTCAGCGGCAGGTCCATCCACACCGGGGTCGGCCGCGGCAAGCTGGTCAACGCCATCGAGATGGCCGCGCGTTTCCTGGCCCTGCTGCCCGGCGCCGAGAGCCCGCAGGCCACCGACGGGCGCTACGGCTTCTACTTCCCCCTGGAGATCAGCGGCTCCCTGGAACGGGCCGCACTGGAGATCTACGTCCGCGACTTCGAGGATGAGGAGGCCCTGCGCCGCCTGGAGGCGCTGCGGCGCATGGCCCAGGCGGTGGAGGCCGCCCACCCCGGCGGGCGGGTGGAGGTGGCCACCGAGAAGCAGTACTCCAACCTGCGCCGATACCTTGAGCCGGTGCCCCTCGTGCTGGAGCTGCTGGAGCGGGCGATCCGGGAAACGGGCATCGAGCCGGTGCGCCGCAGCATCCGCGGAGGAACCGACGGAGCCCGTCTCAGCGAAAAGGGCATCCCTACGCCCAACGTGTTCACCGGAGGGCACAACTTCCACAGCCGCCAGGAATGGGCCGCCCTTCCGGCCATGGTCCGGGCCGTGGAAACGGCGGTGAACCTCTGCCGGCTGTGGGCCGAAAGTGAGCGCTGAGCGGCCGGGGCCTTCTCGCGCGGTGGCCCTTCTGGCCGTCGCCGGGGCGGGCCTCGTGGCCTATACCTACCTGACCCCCCCGTTGGGCGGTCCGCGCCTGGCCGCGAGCCTGCCGGGCATCGGCGCGCTGCCGGGGGACCTGCCCGTCTACGCCTGGCGTTTCCTGCTGTCCTTTCTCGTCCTGGGGGCACTGCCGCTGGCGGCCGCCCTGGCGCTGGGGGAGCGTCCGGCCGGCCTGGGGCTGCGTTGGCCCAGGCCGCTGTCCCGGCGCTGGGTGTTCCCGCTGCTGCTGGCGGTCGTGGTCCTGGGGTCGCTGGCCGGGGCCTACAATGCCCCGATCTTCGGCTACTACCCCTACTCGCGCACGCTGACCGAGAGCCGCCCCGGGGGAGCCGCGGGTTTTCTGCTGCACGCGGTTCTCTATGTCGCTCTGTATTACCTGCCCTGGGAGCTGTTGTTCCGGGGCATCCTGGTGTTCCCCCTGCTGCGCCTCCTCGACGCGGCGGCCGGACGGCGCGGCCGCGCTGCTGGCCGTGGCCTGCCTGCAGGCGCTGCCTTCCACCCTGCTGCACTTCGGGCACCCCTGGTCCGAAACCCTGGCGGCCCTGCCCTTCGGTCTGGCCGCGGGCTGGCTGGCGCTGGCCACCGGCTCGATCCTGCCGGGATTGGCGCTGCACGCCGCCGCGGGGCTCTTCCTGGACCTGTTCATCCTCCTGCGCCGCGCCGGAGGCCTGCCTTGAGCCCCGCCGCGCGCAGGGTCCTGGTCACCGGGGCCTCCGGGTTCATCGGCGGCTGGATCGCCCGCGGCCTGGCGGAGCGGGGATACGCGGTGCGCGCCCTGTACCGGCGCCCCCGGCCCCCGGCTTTCCTGGAAGAGCTGGCCGCCGACGGAGGGGAGGTCCAGCGCCGCGACCTGGCCTGGCCCGAGGATGCCCGCGCGGCGGTGCGGGGCGTGGAGGCGGTGGTGCACGCCGCGGCGCTGGCCTCGGACTGGGGCGACGCCGAGCTGTTCCGCCGGCAGAACGTGGAGATCACCGTGCGCCTCGTGGAGGAGGCCCGGGCGGCCGGCTGCCGGGTCTTCGTGTACCTGAGCTCCATCTCGGTGCACGGGTTCGGGCCCCACGTGCAGACCACGGAGGAAGGCCCGTATTACCCGCTGGGCAACCCGTACCAGCGCACCAAGAAGCAGGCCGAGGAGGCGGTGCTGGCGGCCAACGGCCCCGGCTTCCGCACGGTGGCCCTGCGGCCGGCCGACGTGTACGGCCCCGGGGACACCACCACCTTCTACCGCCTCCTGGAAGCCCAGGAGCGGGGAATCCGCGGCACCCTGGGCGGGGGCCTGCGCCTGGCCAGCCTGGTGGCGGTGGAGGACCTGGTCCAGGCGGCGGCCCTGGCCCTGGAGCGGGAGCAGAGCGCCGGGCAGGTCTTCAACATCACCGGCGGGGAGCCCAATACCTGGCGGCAGCTGCTGGGCTACACCGCCTCGCTGCTGGGCGTGCGGACCTGGCTGGAGCTGCCCCTGTTCGTGGCCCGGCCCGTAGCGGCGGTGCTGGCCGCGGTGTACGGTTTTCTGGGCATCCGCAAGGACCCGCCGCTGACCCCGTACCGGGTGGAGCACGTAGCCTACGACTTCGATTTTTCGATCGAGAAGGCCCAGCGGCTGCTGGGATACTCCCCCGCCGTCGGGTGGCGGGAGGGTCTGGCCCGGACCGTGGCGGCTTACCGCGCGGAGCGCCAGGCGCCGCGGCAATGACCGTTTTGTAATCCGGCCGCCTCCTTCGAAACCGGGACGGGAGGGGGCCGCGCGCCAGGCTTTCCGTAATTCGTTATTTATAGAAGAAATAAAAAGCGATGCGCGGCGAACGGCATTGGCATGCCTGTTGCATTACGTGGGGCATGGAAAAAATCGATATCCTGGTCAAGGGTGTGCCGGTTCCCACGCACAACATGTTCAAGGGGCTGTGCTCCGTGGCGGGCAGGAGCATCAGCGAGGGGGTCATCGAGGCCATGGATGCCTGGATCCGCAAGTATGCCGGCGGAGTCGTGGCCGAAGAGGTGTCCGGAAAACCGGGCCGGAAGCGCTAACCCTCATCACTCGCCGCGGGCAGTCCGGGCCGGACCCGCAGCACGGTTTCCCGGCGGATCTGCACGGTGCCCGGCCTGGCCCCGCGGGGCTTGGAGACGAAGCGGGCCAGGGTGCAGGAGACCGCCACCAGGCCGCCGGCGCGCGCCTTGCTGTGCCAGGCGGCCACCGCCGCCGCGGCCTTCAGCAGCTCGCCGCCGGGTCTTTCCCCGGGCGGGCCCCGCAGGACCACGTGGCTGCCGCTCTGGCCCCGCGCGTGGAACCACCAGTCCTCCGGGCGGGCCAGCCGCAGGCTCAGGCGGTCGTTGTCCGCTTCCGTGCGCCCGGCCAGCACCTTCCAGCCGCCCGGCAGGGCGTACTCGTGCAGCCGGGGAGGTTCAGGCTCGCCCCTTTTCATGCGCTGTCCCCGGAAGCCACCAGGCGTACGATTCCGCGCCGTCCGTTGGTGCGCCACTCGGGATCCTCGCCGTCCAGCCGCAGGACCCTGTCCTCGCTGAGGTCCACCACGATCTCGCTCTTCATGGTGCGCAGCACCGCGAAGGGGGCGGGGAAATGGCCGGTGAGCCCCTCCATCGGGGTGGAGGCGGGCCAGCGGCGGTCCCCGACCAGGCGCCGGTAGTTGGCGTCCCCCTTGATCAGCACCAGGTCGCAGGCCGCCAGCTGCGAGCGCAGGTCCGCGGGCAGATCCTGGAAGAAGCGCGGGCCGTTCCAGAACCAGTGATCCCGGATCTGCAGCCGCCCTCCGGCCAGGCTGTCGGCCAGCAGCTTCCCGGCCGCCCCCACCTCCCGGACGGCGGAGCCGGCCAGCGCCTGGATGGTCACCCGGACGTCGGCGGGGCGGGCATCGGAGACGTAGAAGGGGGAGCGCTTGGCGTGCAGGACCATCTGCCGCGGGCCGCCGGCGCCCGCCGGTGAGCCGAGCAGGCGCGCGGCCAGCAGCAGGTCGCAGACCAGCTCCGGGCCCGCGTTGTCCAGGATCAGGTCGGCCCGGCGGGCGGCCAGAAGCCGCCGGGCGGTTTCGCTGGAATGGTCGATCAGCAGCTCGTGGGCCGCCTGCCGCAGGAATCCCCCGCGGTACTCGCGGGCCAGGGCGTGCATGCTCAGGTCCATGCGGTTGCCCCACAGGCTGGCCAGCAGGAGCCCGCACAGCGCATCCGGGAGCGCCTGGGACGCGCCCAGCAGCGGCGCCAGGCCGGAGGCCGCCTCCAGTCCCGGCAGGAGCTCCCGGCGCTTGAAGGGCTCGAAGGGATCCCGCAGCCGGTTGGGTCCCGCCGGCTCGTAGTAGCCGAAGGCGAACAGCAGCTTCAGGAACCAGAAGGACTCGGCGAAGTACCAGGGCAGCTGGAACCAGGAGCGGCCGCGCAGGGGCCGGAGGGCCGAGCGCCAGTCGGCCAGCTCCTGCGGCTCGAAAAGCCCGGGGTCCCAGCCCTGGCCCGCGAACGGGTCGCTGAGCCGGCCGCCCAGGGATTCGGCGCGAAAATCCAGCAGGCGGGAGCGGTAGGGCTCCTCCACGGCGCCGGTTTCGATCACCTGCAGCAGGGTGGCGCAATGGCGATCGCTAATGGACCGCCGGGCGAAGGAGCTCTCGCCGGACGTGGTGAACAGCTCGGGAAGCTTCACGTCGGGGTCGGGCGGGCTTCAGGCCGGCTGGTGCATCAGGGCCTTGAACTCCTCGCGGCCTACGACTTCCTTTTCGAGGAGCAGGTTGGCCAGGCGGTCCACGATCTCGCGCTTTTCCTCGATGATCTTGCGCGTCTTGGTGTGGGTTTCGTCCAGGATGCGCCGCACCTCATCGTCGATCTCCGCTGCGGTCTTCTCGGAGTACTCCTTCTCGGTGGGCATCCACTGCTCCCCCTGCAGGAAGGGGTTGCGCGGGCGCTCGAAAGCGGTCAGGCCCATGCGGTCGCTCATCCCGTACTCCTTGACCATGGCCCTGGCGATGTCCGTGGCCCGGCTCAGGTCGTTGGAGGCGCCGGTGGACACGTCCCCGAACACCGTCTCCTCGGTCACCCTCCCGGCCAGCAGCACGGCCAGGCGGTCCTCCAGCTCCTTCTGGGTCATCAGGTAGCGGTCCTCGGTGGGCAGCTGGATGGTGTAGCCCAGGGCGGCGATGCCGCGCGGCACGATGGAGACCTTGTGCACCACGTCGGTGTTGGGCAGGGTCTCGGCCACCACGGCGTGCCCCGCTTCGTGGTAGGCCACGATCTTTTTTTCCTTGGGGCTGATCAGGCGCTTCTTCTTTTCCAGCCCGGCGATGACCCGGTCGATGGCCTCTTCGAACTCGGACATGGTGACGGTCTTCTTGCCGTGGCGCACCGCGAGCAGGGCGGACTCGTTGCAGATGTTGGCCAGGTCGGCGCCCACCATGCCCGGGCGTGCGGGAGGCGATGACCTTCAGGTCGACGTCCGGGTCCAGCTTCACGCCCTTGCTGTGGATCTTGAGGATCGCCTCGCGGCCGACCAGGTCCGGGCGGTCCACCACCACCTGCCGGTCGAAGCGCCCGGGGCGCAGCAGGGCCGGGTCCAGGATCTCCGGGCGGTTGGTGGCGGCCATGATGATCACGCCCTTGCGCGTGTCGAAGCCGTCCATCTCCACCAGCAGCTGGTTCAGGGTCTGCTCGCGCTCGTCGTGGCCGCCGATGGGGTTGAAGCCGCGGGCCTTGCCCAGGGCGTCCAGCTCGTCGATGAAGATGATGCAGGGCGCCTTGCCCATGGCCGTGTTGAACAGGTCCCGCACCCGGGCCGCGCCCACGCCCACGAACATCTCCACGAACTCGGAGCCGGAGATCGAGAAGAAGGGCACCCCCGCCTCCCCGGCCACCGCCTTGGCCAGCAGGGTCTTGCCCGTTCCCGGGGCGCCGACCAGCAGCACCCCCCGCGGGATGCGGCCGCCCAGGTCCTCGAACTTGTGGGGATTCTTGAGGAAATCCACGACCTCGATCAGCTCCTCCTTGGCCTCGTCGATGCCGGCCACGTCGGCGAAGGTGATGTTGGCCGCCCCCTTGTCCGCCACCAGCTTGGCCTTGCTCTGCCCGACGTTCAGGATCCCGGCCCCGCCGATGTTCATGCGCCGCATGGTGAAGTTCCAGATGGCGATCATGATGATGATGGGCAGGATCCAGGAGATCACCTGCCCGAAGAAGGTGTTGGCCTGCCGGCCGGTGAACTTCACCCCTTTCTGCTCCAGCTGGCCGACCAGCTGGGGGTCGTCGACCCGGATGGTGCTGAACTCTTCGGTTTGGCTGCCCTGGGCCAGCACCCCGCGGATGTCGGTGGGGGAGATCACCACCTCGCGCACCTGTCCCTGCTCCAGGGCCTTCTTGAACTCGCTGTAGGGAATGACGCTGGGGTTGCCGCGGCCCAGGAGGAACTGCAGGCCGAAGATCAGCAGCAGGGCGATGAGGACGTAGCCCAGGGAGATCTGGGTCCGCTTGTTCTTGTCGTCGTTTGGGCGCGGCTCTGCCATAAGGAAATGATACGGCTAATAGGACGCCGGGACAAGCCTGGCGCCCCAGCCCGCTTTTGCGGCTACGGGTGTTGGGGAGCCGACCAGCGCAGGAGGTTGCCGCCGTAGGTCAGGCCGGCGCCGAAGCCCACGGTGAGCACCAGGTCCCCGGGGGCCAGCAGGTGCTTGCCCTGCATCTCGGCCAGGGCGATGGGGATGGTGGCGGCGGAGGTGTTGGCGAACTCCTGGATATTGATATAGAACTTTTCCAGGGGGATGCGGGAGCGTTTGGCCGCGGCCTCGATGATGCGCACGTTGGCCTGGTGCGGCACGATGTACTTGAGCTGCTCCATGCGCACGCCGGCTTTTTCCAGCAGCACCTGGATGGTTTCCACGATGACCTTGACGGCGAAGTTGTATACCTTCTGCCCCTCCATTTTCAGGTACGTGTCGGCCTGGGGCGTCACGCCGGATTGGAACGGGAAGCGGCTGCCGCCGGCGGTGCGCTCCAGCAGGCGGGCCCCGGAGCCGTCGGCCCGCAGGTAGGTGGCCAGCAGGCCGGAAGGCTCGGCCCCCTGGTCCGCGGAAACCACCACGGCCCCGGCCCCGTCGCCGAACAGCACGCAGGTGTTGCGGTCCTGCCAGTCGATGTGCCGGGTCAGGATTTCCGCCCCGATCAGCAGCACGTGGCGGGCGAAACCGCTGGCAATGAAGCCCCGGGCGGTCTCCAGGCCGTAGATGAAGCCCGTGCAGCCGGCGGTCAGGTCCATCGCCGCCGCGTTGGAGGCCCCTAGCTTGTCCTGCACGAGGCAGGCGGTGGACGGGAAGCCCACGAAATCCGGGGTGGCCGTGGCCACCACGATCATGTCGATCTCCTCCGGCTGCATCTGGGCCCGGTGCAGGGCCTTGCGGGCCGCTTCCGCGGCCAGGTCGGAGGTGACCTGGTCGTCCGCGGCCAGGTGCCGGTTGCGGATCCCGGTATGGGACACGATCCACTCGTCGGAGGTGTCCAGGTGCTTGGGCAGCTCGTCGTTGGACATGCGGCGCACGGGGACGTAGGTGCCGGTGGAGCGGATCAAGGCGTTCATTGGGCGCCCATTCTACCGGGATTGGCGCGGCGGGTCAATGCGGAGGGTCGAGAATATATTATCAAATCGCTAAACAAGCGCCGGGCCACGGGCCTTGACAGCCTAGGGGGCATGTGGTACTTTCACTCCCGCTCAACCGCGAAGGGGAGGCGAGCCGCGTGAAGACCTGTTTCCTGTTTCCAGGCCAGGGCGCCCAGTATCCCGGAATGGCCAAGGACCTCTGGGACGCCTCGGACAAGGTGAAAGAGCTGTTTCGCCAGGCCTCCGAGGCTTCCGGCATGGATCTGGCCCGGCTGCTGTTCGAAGGCAGCGAGGAGGAGCTGAAGGTCACGGACAAGACCCAGGTCGCCGTGACCCTGGCCAACGTGGCGGCCAGCCTGGCCTGCCGGGAGAGGGGCCTGGAGCCCGCCGGTTTCGCCGGCTTCAGCCTCGGGGAGTACACCGCCTTGTACGAGGCGGGGGTCATCCGCCTGGAGGACCTGTTCCCCATCGTCAAGACCCGGGGCCTGCTCATGGAGAAGGCCAGCCGGGGGGCCGATACGGCCGCCGGGCGCGCCGGCATGGCCGCGGTGATCGGCCTGGGCTACGCGGAAGCGGTGAAGGCCCTGGAGACCCTCCAGGGTCAGCAGGTCTGCCTGGCCAACTACTCCAGCCCGACCCAGGTCGTGCTTTCCGGCACCGCCGAGGGACTGGCCGCGGCCGAGGCGGCGTTCGATGCCGCCGGGGCCAGGCGCTTCATCGTGCTGAAGGTGTCCGGACCCTTCCATTCCCCCCTGCTGGAGGAAGCCCGCCTGGGTCTGGAAGAGGCCCTGGCCAAGGTGCCCTTCGCCGATCCCCGGGCCCCGGTGTACTCCAACGTCACCGGCCAGCGCATCGGCAGCGGGGCGGAAGCCCGCGAGCTGTGCGTGCGGCAGGTGGTTTCCACGGTGCGCTGGGTGGACGAGGAGGCCAGCATCCTGGCCGACGGCTTCCAGCGCTGCCTGGAGGTGGGCCCGGGAAGCGTGCTGGGCGGGCTGTGGAAGGCCTTCAAAAAGGAAGTGCCCTGCCTTCCGGCGGGCAAGAAGGAAGAAATCGCCCGGATCTCGTAAGGAGCTCAAGAACCATGCTGTTGAAGGGCAAGAAAGCGCTGGTGACCGGGGGAGCCCGCGGCATCGGCAAGGAGATCGTGCTGGACTTCCTGCGGGAAGGCGCCTCGGTCTGGTTCCTGGACCTGAATCCCAGCGAGTTCCAGTCCGAAATGGATCAGGCCGCCAAGGCCGGCGGGGGCCGGGCGGTCTTCAAGAAGGCGGACGTCTCGGCGGCCGCGGAGGTGACCCGGGTCGTGGAGGAGGTCGCCGCGGAGGCCGGCGGGATCGACGTGCTGGTCAACAACGCGGGGATCACCCGCGACGGGCTGATCTTCCGCATGTCCCTGGAGAATTGGGAGAAGGTGCTGGCCATCAACCTGACCAGCGCCTTCCTGATCAGCCAGGCGGTGGCCCGGCTGATGATCAAGCAGCGCTCCGGCTCCATCATCAACATGGCCTCGATCGCGGGGGTGGGCGGGAACGCCGGGCAGGCCAACTACGCGGCCTCCAAGGCGGGGCTGATCGGGCTGACCCGCAGCCTGGCCAAGGAGACCGGCGGCCGCGGGGTGCGCGTGAACGCGGTGGCCCCCGGCTACATCGACACCGAGATGACCCGCGCCCTGCCGGAAGCCGTCCGCCAGGCCTTCGTGGGCCAGGTGTCCATGGCCCGCCCCGGCCAGGCGGAGGAGGTGGCCAGGGTGGTGACCTTCCTGGCCTCCGATATGGCGTCCTACGTGTCCGGCACCGTGCTGCGCGTGGACGGCTGCATGTCTATCTAAAGTCAAGGAGAGCTTATGCACCAGCGCAGAGTGGTGGTTACGGGCCTGGGGACCATCAATCCCCTGGGCAATCACGTCAAGGATTCCTGGGCGCGGATCAAGAACGCCGAGAACGGCATCGGCAAGGTGACCCGCTTCGACGCCTCGCAGCACACCAGTCAGGTGGTCGGCGAGGTCAGGGACCTCAACCCCGGAGAGTTCTTCGACGCCAAGGAAGCGCGGCGCATGGACCGCTTCTCGGTGTACGCGGTGGCCTCCTCCATCCAGGCGCTGCAGGACGCCGGCCTGAAAGAAGGCGCTTTCGACCCGGAGCGCTTCGGGGTGATCCTGGGCAACGGCATCGGCGGCATCGAGACCCTGGGCGACAACTTCAAGAAGCTGTTCGACCGCGGCCCCAAGGCCATCCACCCGCTGTGCTCCCCGATGATGATCGCCAACATCGCGGCCGGCAACATCGCCATCAAGCTGAACCTGCAGGGCCCCTGCCACACGGTGGTCACCGCCTGCGCCTCGGGCACCGACGCCATCGGCGATGCGCTGCGCTGGATCCGCGAAGGCAAGGTCGACCTGATGCTGGCCGGCGGAACCGAGGCGGCCGTCACCCCCCTGGGGCTGGCCAGCTTCTGCGTGCTGCAGGCGGTCAGCACCAGGTTCAACGACAATCCCGAGAAGGCCTCCCGGCCCTTCGACACGGCCCGGGACGGCTTCGTCATGGGCGAGGGGGCGGGCATCCTGGTGCTGGAGGAGCTGGAGCACGCCAAAAAGCGCGGCGCCAGGATCTACGCCGAGGTGGCCGGCTACGGGGCCACCTGCGACGCCAACCACCTGACCGCCCCGCACCCGGAGGGCCTGGGCGCGGTGAAGGCCATGCGCCTGGCCATCCAGGACGCCGGCCTCACTCCCGCGGACATCGACTACATCAACGCCCACGGCACCTCCACCCCGATCAACGACCGGGTGGAGACCAAGGCCATCAAGGACCTGTTCGGCGAGCAGGCCCGCAAGCTCAAGGTCTCCTCGACCAAGTCCATGATCGGGCACCTGCTGGGGGCGGCCGGCGGCGTGGAGGGCATCGTCACCGTGCTGGCCCTGCACGAGCAGTTCTATCCGGCCACGCTCAACTACGAGACCCCCGACCCGGACTGCGACCTGGACTACGTGCCCAACAAGGGCTACAACGCCCCCATGCGCGCGGCCATCTCCAACTCCTTCGGCTTCGGCGGGCACAACGGGGTGATCTGCTTCAAGCGCTACGTGTAGATATGGAAACAGGCTCTCAGCGAACTGCTGTCACTGGCCCCGGCGGAGAAAGAACGCCGGGGCCTTGTTTTCACCGCCCAGGAGATCGCCGGCCAGGCCGCCCTGTGGCCCGGCACCTACGAGCGCTTCGCCTCCTTCCTGCCCGCGCTGCGCCCGTTCCTGGAAGAGTTCCTGGCCCACCCGCGCAAGTGCGTGCTGCTGTGCGGCGCCGGGACCTCCGAGTACGTGGGCCTCTGCGTCGAGGGGCTCCTGCGCCGCAGGCTGGGAGTGCCGGTGAGCACTGTCTCCACCACCGCGCTGGTGGTGAACCCCCAGGGCTGGTTCGTGCCCGGGCACGCCACCCTGCTGGTGTCCTTGGCCCGTTCCGGCTCCAGCCCGGAGAGCCTGGGCGCCGTGCGCATCGCCGAGGCCCTGGCCGATCCGGTGTATCACCTCATCCTCACGGCCAACGCGGAAGGAGAGCTGGCCCGGGAGGCCGCCGCGCTGAAGCGCGCCCGCCTCTTCAGCCTGGACCCCCGCACCAACGACCGCAGCCTGGCCATGACCGCCGCCTTCTCCAACCTGGTGGTGGCCGGGCAGGCGCTGGCCCACGCCGGCTCCTTCAGCGAGTACGAGCGCCTGTTCGCCCGCATCGTGGAGGCGGGAGGCCGCATGCTGGAACGGGCCCCGGACGCCCTGGCCGGCCTGGCCCGGCAGGGGGGCTACGAGCGGGCGGTGTTCCTGGGCGACGGGGCCCATTTCGGCACCGCCATCGAGAGCCGGCTCAAGCTCCAGGAGATGACCGGCGGGGCGGTGATGTGCGCCTACGACACCTTCCCCGGCCTGCGCCACGGGCCGGAGGCGGTGATCGACCAGCGCACCCTGGTGGTGGCCTTCCTGTCCGAGGACCCCTTCGCCCGCCGCTACGAGCTGGACTTGTTGGAGGAGCTGCGCTCCAAGCGCATCGGGCGGGCCGTGCTGGCCGTGGCCGCCCAGGCGGGAGAGGCTGCCGGCCTGGCCGACCTGTGCGTGGAGTACGACCCGGACGGCAGCCTGGGCCTGCCGGCGGACTACGCCCCTCCGGTGCAGGTCATCGCCGGGCAGCTCCTGGCCCTGTTCACCAGCCTGGCCCTGGGCCTGAAGCCCGACAACCCCAGCGAGGCAGGGGTCATCCACCGCGTGGTGGAGGGGGTGAAGGTGTACGACCCGGTGGCCTTCCGCGCGGGCCGGGGCTTCCGCGTGGTAGCCGCGCGCTGAGTCGGGGCATGGCCGACCTCACCGCCGCCCTGCGGGCGGCGCTGGAGCCCGTCGGGCCGGGAGAAAGTGAACCGGCGGTCCTGATCGCCGCCGACCTGAACTACGATTACATCTACGAATGCCCCGCGCTGGCAGGGGGGACGGGAGGTGCTGATCCGGGCCTGGAGCCGGGAGCTGGCCGGAGCCGGGGGGATCGTGGCCTGCGGCCTGGCCCGCCTGGGCGCGGAGGTGCATCTGCTGGCCGAGCTGGGCGAGGATGCGGACGGCAGGGAGCTGTTCGAGGAGATCGCCCGGCGCGGGGTGCGGCGCGAGGGGGTGCGGCGGCGGGCCGGGGCCCGCTCGGCCTTCTCCCTGATCTTCGCCGACGAGGCCTCCGGCAGGCCGCGGCAGGTGGCCACCTGGCAGGGCCCTTCGCTGGAGTTCTCCCTGCGGCCCGCGGAGTACCGGCCGATTCTGGAGCGCTGCGCGCTGGCCTACTCCTGCAACTACTTCCTGCTGCCGCGCCTGGCCGCGGGTGTGCCGGAGCTGTTCCGGCAGGCCCGCCTCCGCGGCCTGGTCACCGCCTACGACGCCAACGCCGGGGACGGCTGGGAGGAGCCGGCCCGCCTGAAGCTTCTGCGGGAGGGCATCTACCCGGCGACCGACCTGATCTTCCTGAACCAGGACGAAGCGGCCCACCTGAGCGGGCAGGCCGACCCGCGGGCGGCGGCGCAGGCCGTCCGCCCGGAGCAGGCCACGGTGGTGGTCAAGCGGGGCGACCAAGGGGCGCTGATCCGGGAGCGGGGCAGGATCATCGAGGTGGAGGCCTTCCCCCTGCCCGGGCCGCTGCGCGACACGGTGGGCGCCGGGGATTCCTTCCAGGCCGCCTTCCTGTACTTCCTGCTGCGCGGCCGGCCCGTGACCCACTGCGCGGCCCTGGCCTCGGCCAACGCCGCCTCCTCGGTGCTGGCCCCCGGCGGCACCGCCGGCCAGCTGGACCGCGGCGGGTTGGCCGCCTTCCTGGGCGGCTTCCGGGTCCTGGAGGAAGGCGACCGGGTCCTGGTGCGGCGCAGCCTGAGGAGGGGCGCAGGTGGCAGGGCGGGCAAGACCAGGCATTCGGCTCTGGCTCAGTCTTCTGCCGCTCTGGCTCGCCGGCCTGGCCGCCCCGGTCGTCGCTGCCCTGCTGGGCGCGGGCCCCGGGCTTCAGGCCGCCGCCGGCCTGCTCGCCGCGGGGCTGAGCCTGTTGGAGGGCCTGCTTCTGGCCCGGGACCTGGGCCCCGTGCGCCGCAGCTTCCAGCGGGCGGAGCGCCTGGAAGCCGTGTTCTCGGTGATCCGCAAGGCCGGCAGCTCCCTGGATCTGCAGGAAGTGCTGGAGGCCATCACCCGCCTCACCGTGGAAGTCACCGGGGTGCGCGGCTGCTCGATCAAGCTCTGGGATACGGACAGCGGGCGGATGCGCGTGCGGGCCATGGCCGGCATCAGCCGGCCGGCCGCGGACCTGTCCATCGACGTGGCCCAGAACCTGCATCACCGCAGCCTCATGGAAGGAAAGCCGGTCCTGGTCGAGGAGGCTCTGGCGAGGGACTTTCCGGAGGTGGACGACCAGATCGAGAGCCTGATCTGCGTGCCCCTGCGCCAGGAGCGCAAGGTGCTGGGGGCGCTGTGCGTCTACGGCGAGCGCCGCCGGCCGCTCGGCCAGGAGATGATCAGCT
>CAVUYS010000070.1:0-67778 GCA_963745745.1 uncultured Spirochaetota bacterium
TGCGATTTAGTTTTGCAGACTTTTCAACTCGTTGTGCTCCAGGTCGAAGAAGGTGAACTGCAGATTGAAAACATTCGTGAGCACTTTGAGGATCTTGTTGAACTCCGCTGTGCTGATGATGTAGCTGATCATTAGTCGAATTTCCTACATGGGGAAATAAGAACTTCCATGTAATTACCTGCCACTCTACTACATTGTTTTGCGAGAGGCAAAGAACATGAACGGCCAGAAGTCCACCTTCGCAGTCTTATTCGGAAACCGCGGATTCTTCCCGGCATCCCTGCAGGCCAGCGCCCAGAGAGAAATCAACGAGGTGCTGGGCAGGCTGGGCCATCGGGCTCTGATGCTCGATGCCAAGCTGACCCGGCACGGGGCCGTCGAAACCGCCCAGGAGGGGGCAGTGTATGCCCGATTCCTTCAAGAGCATCGGGCCGAGGTGGACGGGGTGATTCTCTGTCTTCCCAACTTCGGAGATGAAAACGGCGCCGTAGCGGCGCTCAAGGACGCCGAGGTACCCATCCTGGTCCAGGCCTACCCGGACGAGTTGGACAAGATGGCTCCTGAGCTGCGCCGTGACGCTTTCTGCGGCAAGTTTTCGATCATGGACGTGTTCTGCCAGTACGGGGTGAAGTTCACCGCGCTGAAGCCCCACACCGTGCATCCCGAAGATTCCCAATTCGCCGGACAGATCGACTACTTCGACCGCCTTTGCCGCGTGGTGAAGGGCCTGCGAAGGACTACCATCGGCGCGATCGGGGCGCGCACCACTGCCTTCAAGACCGTGAGGATCGACGAGCTGACCCTCCAGAAGCACGGGGTGACGGTAGAAACTTTTGACCTTTCCCACGTGCTTGCCCGGGCTCGTGCACTCGCAGAAGGAAGCAGCAAACTAAAAGAGAAGACCACCTGCCTGGCCGAATACACCTGCTGGGACGGGGTGCCCAAGGAGGCTCTGCGAGCGCTGGCCAGAGTGGCGACGGTCATCGACGAGCTGATCGAGGAGAACAAGCTTGAGGCGATAGCCTTGCGCTGCTGGATGGAGCTGCAGAGCGAGCTGGGCGTTTCTGCCTGCGTGCTGCTGAGCGAGTTGAACGATCGCGGCGTACCGGCCGCCTGCGAGCTGGATATCGGCAACGCGGTGATCATGCAGGCCCTGGCCCTGGCAACCGGAAAACCTGCCATCTGCCTGGACTGGAACAACAATTACGGGAGCGAGGAAAACAAGTGCATCCTGTTCCATTGCGGAGCTGTTCCCCGCAGCCTGATGAGTGGGCCAGGGCGTGTTACCGACCACGCAATCCTGAAGAAGTCCCTGGGCGAGGGCCGCGCCTACGGCTGCAACGTCGGACGAATCGCAGCCATGCCGTTCACCTATGGCAGCCTGCTGTCCCAGGACGGAAGACTTCGCTGCTACCTGGGCCAGGGGCGCTTCACCGAGGACCCCATTCCGGCGGAGTTCTTCGGCTGCGCCGGTGTTGCGGAGATTCCGGATCTTCAGCATGCCCTTCAGACCATCGGCTACATGGGTTTTCGGCACCACGTAAGCGTCGCCCCGGGGTCGGTCATGGAACCGACGCGGGAAGCTTTGGTGAAGTACCTGGGCTATGAAGTAAGCGCGCTCTGAGAATACTGCCTGAGGGCCGCAAGAATTTCCGCTCCGGCCCGCCTTGACCGCCGCTCCCTGGCATAGAAAAAAAACTACAAAAGAATCATAGACCTCTCGATGTGGGCTCATGGCTCCTCCTGCGTATGTTGAGCGTTAAGGCTTATTAGGAGGAGGGTAGGATCATGATAGTCGGAAGGTTCCGAAATGTTCTCCTGTCCGTTGCCTTGCTTGGCTTTATGGCCGCAGCGGGTGCGTCGGCCCAGATTCCTGGAGGAACACTAAGCCCCCTGGATGTTCCGAAGTACCAGACGCCCCTGCTGATCCCGCCGGTGATGCCGATGGCAGGCGCCATCAAAGACACCAAGGGGCAAGAACATCGACTACTACGAGATTTCGGTGAAGCAGTTCCCGCAGCAGATCCTGCCGGCGGGGCTTCCCGCCGACGACGGTGTGGGGTTATGGAGCGGTCAATTCAGACAGCAAGCGAGGCCTGCTGCTCCATAATGCGCCGTCCCTTACGATCGAGGCCAAGTGGAACAGGCCGGTGCGGGTGAAGTGGATCAACGACCTGGTGGACGCCAACGGCAACTACCTGCCGCACCTGCTGCCGGTCGACCCGACGCTGCACTGGGCGAACCCTCCAGGCGGAATGGATGAACGCGACATGAGGCCGACATTCAGCCTCACTCCCGGGCCATACACCGGCCCGGTGCCCATTGTCACACACGTGCACGGTGCGGTGGGAGTCGGTGATGAAAGCGACGGCTACGCCGAGGCCTGGTACCTTCCCGCGGCCAATAACATCCCTGCCGGTTACGCGACCGAAGGCACCTGGTACGATTTCTTCGAAGGGAAGGCCGCAACCAGCTACGGCGCCGCCTGGGGTCCCGGCTATGCGACCTTCCAGTATCCGAACATGAACCGCGCTTCGACCATCTGGTATCACGACCATACCCTGGGCATGACCCGGCTGAACGTGTACGCCGGTCCAGCGGGCTTCTACATCATCCGGGGCGGCCCTGACGGCGACGCCGCCGTCGTCGACAGCCGGTTCGGCACTCCGGCCGTGCTGCCCGGTCCGGCGCCCAAGGAGAACGACAAGTTTCCGCCCAACAAGACCTATTATGAGATCCCCATCGCCATCCAGGACCGGTCCTTCAATGCCGACGGTTCGCTCTTCTATCCGGATACGCGGGAGTTCTTTGATGGGATCGGCGGACCATACATCCCCGTTCACCGATGTCTCTCCAATCTGGAACCCGGAGTTCTTCGGCAACATGATCATGGTCAACGGCAACACCTGGCCGTTCCTGACGGTCGAGCAGCGCGCGCTACCGCTTCCGCTTCCTCAACGGCTGCCAATCCCGCTTCCTGATCCTGGACTTCAGCCAGATTCCGGGCGTGGAGGTCTGGCAGATCGGCAACGAGGGCGGCTTCCTGGCCGCGCCCGTGAACATCACGGCCAACCATGGCAATCAGCTGCTCATGGGTCTGGCGGAGCGGGCGGATGTCATCGTCGACTTCACCAACGTGCCAGTGGGCAACTACGTCCTGGGCAACGTCGGGCCGGATGAGCCCTTCGGCGGCGGAGTGCCGGGTGTGGACTTCCCGGCGGCCGACCCCGCCTCCACCGGCCAGGTGATGCAGTTCCGGGTGGTCCCGGCGGTGGCCCCGGATCCGACCACGCCGGCCCAGTTCCTGACGCTGCCGGCCATCACGCCGCTTCCGGCCGCGACCGTTACCCGTCCGCTGGCGCTCCTCGAAGAAATGTCGACGTACTTTGCCGATTCTCCGGCAGAGGCGCGCCTGGGTGTCATAACCGGCGATCCCAACGTGGCCCCGGCTGTCGCCATGGGGCTCCGTGGATGGATCCCGTCACGGAGAATCCCGCGGTGGGCGCCACGGAGGTCTGGGAGTTGTACAACGCCACCGGAGATGCTCACCCGATGCACATCCACGAGATCACTTTCGAGGTCGTGAATCGGCAGGACATTTTCGTGAACGAGGCGACGATGGAGGTGCAGGTCGTTCCCGGGTCCCTGCCGGTGGCACCTGAGCCCTGGGAGACTGGATTCAAGGATACGGTCATCGCCTATCCGGGCCAGGTAATCCGCGTGAAGGCGCAGTTCAACACTCCCGGGCAGTTCGTGTGGCACTGCCACATCGTCGAACATGAAGACAACGAGATGATGCGGCCATTCCGAATCGGGCCGGAGCAACTGGGACAGCCAATGCCGATGCCGCCCACGCCGGCGATGTAGAGATCACTGACCTGATGACGAGGGCCGCCGGCAGGCGGCCCTGTTTTTCAAAAGGAGATCTTTATGAGGCTCTTGATGACAGTGTTTCTTGGCGCCGCTTTGCTGTCCGGCGTCTGCTATGCCGAAGGGGATGGCAAAGAGAGCTACAGTCTCGGCTACCAGTTCGGCCAATACCTGCAGTCGCAGGGGCTGGATATCGATCTGGAGGTCTACCTGTCGGGGATCAAGGATGCCCTCGCCGGAAAGGAACCGCTGCTGAGCAGGGAGGAAATTCGGGCGACCATCAAGGCCCTTCAGCAAAGGGTAGAGGCGGCAGGAGAGATGGAATTGAGGCAGAAAGCAGCGAAGACTCTGGAGGAGGGCAGGAGGTTCCTGGCCGAGAATCAAAAGAAGGAAGGAATCAGAGCTCTGCCCAGTGGCCTGCAGTACAGGGTATTGTCCGAGGGATCCGGCAGAACCCCCCAGGCGACGGATTCGGTAACCGTCAACTACAAAGGCACGCTGATCGACGGGACCGAGTTTGACAGCTCCTACAAGAGGGGCCAGTCGGCAACGTTCAATGTCAGCGGGGTCATCCGGGGCTGGACCCAGGCTTTGCAGCTGATGAAGGAAGGTTCCAAGTGGCAGCTCTTCGTCCCCCCGGATCTCGCCTACGGAGAGCGCGGTGCCGGCCGCAGCATTCCTCCCAACAGCACTCTCATCTTTGAGGTGGAATTGATCTCCGTCCAATAATCGATTCCGCTTGACGGCCCGCCGACCGGCCAATAGCTTGGAGGCGTGCTCGCCCTGCGGAGCGCCGGGGTCGGCTTGGCGGTGCGGCGTGCAAGGCGACCGCCCCGGCTCAAGCCCTCTTTTTCCCCATGTTCGGCAGAAAGGCCGTGACCAGGCCGAGCAGCGGCAGGAAGGCGCACACCTGGTACACGAAGGCGATGCTGGTCTGATCCGCCAGCCTGCCCAGCACGGCCGAGCCGATCCCCCCCATGCCGAAGGCGAAGCCGAAGAACAGGCCGGAGATCATGCCCACCTTCCCCGGAATCAGCTCCTGGGCGTAGACCAGGATGGCGGAGAAGGCGGAGGACAGGATCAGGCCGATGAGGATCGACAGCGCCGTGGTCCAGCCCAGGCCCACGTGGGGCAGCAGCAGGGTGAAGGGCGCGGCCCCCAGGATCGAGAGCCAGATCACGTACTTGCGGCCGATGCGGTCCCCCAGCGGCCCTCCCAGGAAGGTGCCCGAGGCGACCGCGAAGCTGAAGAGGAACAGGTGCAGCTGGGCGTCGCGCACGGCCAGCTGGAACTTGTCCATCAGGTAGAAGGTGAAGAAGCTGGTGATGCTGGCCATGTAGAAGTACTTGGAGAAGATCAGCACCAGCAGGATCCCCACGCTGAACAATACCCGCCGGCGGGAAAGTCCCGCGGCGGCGGTCTCCCCCGCCGTGCCGCCGGCCCGCTGCGCGCGCCCGGAGTTGGCCTTGGACCAGCGGCCCACCCGGGACAGCACCAGCATGGCCAGCAGGGGCAGCAGCGCGAACCAGGCCAGCCGGCCGCGGCCCCGGGTCCCGATGACCAGGGCGGCCAGCAGCGGACCCAGGGAGGAGCCGGCGTTGCCGCCCACCTGGAAGATGGACTGGGCCAGCCCGCGCCTGCGCCCGGCGGCCAGGTAGGCCACGCGCGAGGACTCCGGGTGCAGGACCGCCGAGCCGGCCCCGGTCAGGGCCACGGCGGCCAGCACCAGACCGAAGCTGGGGGCGAAGGCCAGCAGCAGCAGCCCGGCCAGGGAGAAGCCCATGCCCACCACCAGCAGGTAGGGCTGCGGCCGGCGGTCCGTGGCCAGGCCCACGGCCGGCTGCAGCAGGGAGGCGGTGAGCTGGAAGACCAGGGTGATCAGCCCGACCTGGGTGAAGTTCAGGGCGAAGGACTCCTTGACCACCGGGTACAGCGCCGGGATCAGCGCCTGGACCGTGTCGTTGAGCAGGTGCGTGGCGCTGATCGCCAGGAGCACGGAGAAGACGGTGTGCACTCCGGAGGCCGGAGCTCCCGGCGCGGCGGCCTGCGGAGTGCTCCCTGATGCTTCACACCGCCTCGATCGTGGAGGGGGGCTTGGGGGTGATGCTGTAGGTCACGCTCACCACCCCGGGCACCTCGCGCAGGATCTCCGCGGCCAGGCGCTCCAGCAGGCTGGAACGCAGGCGGGTCGGGGTCGCCTGCCGGGCGTCCAGGCTGTCCCAGCAGCGTACCTCGATCTGCTGGCCAAAGGCCCGCCGGCCCTCCACCAGGCCGGTCACCCGGTCCTCGTGCAGAATGGCCAGGTACTGGAAGGCCTTGGTCCCGGCCAGCAGCCTCTCCACCACGGTCGTGGCCCGCCTCGCCGTCTCGACGCGCTCCGGGGTGGCCTCCCCGATCACCCGCGCCGAAAGGGCCGGACCCGGGAAGGGGATGCGTGCGAAGAGCTCCGCCGGCAGGCCCAGGGCCCGCCCGAGCTTGCGCACCCCGTCCTTGCGCAGCTCCAGGAGCGGCTCCAGGATGCGATAGCCGAAGGCCGTTTGCGGATCGATGCCCAGCTGCTCGAACACGTTGTGCTGCCGCTTGATCCCGGCCACGGTCTCGTCCACGTCGGTCAGGATCGTGCCCTGCAGGAGGAAGCGGGCCCCGCTCTCGCGGACCAGACCCCCGAACACCTCCTTGTAGAAGGTCTGGGCGATGGCCTCCCGCTTGGCCTCCGGCTCGGTCAGGCCCTGAAGGGCCGCGAAAAACTGCTCGCGGGCCTCCACCACCTCCACCTCCACGCCCAGGCCGTGGAACAGCGCGCGCACGCGCTGCGCCTCACCGGCGCGCATCAGCCCGTTCTCCACGAACACGGTGCGCAGGCGCTTGGCCAGGGCGCGGTGCCCGAGCAGCGTGACCGTGGAGGAATCCACCCCACCGGACAGGGCGTTGATCGCCGTGCCCTCCCCTACGGCGGTCCGGATATCGCGGACCTTGTCCTCGATGAATCGGGCGGTGTTGAGCTTGCCGGCGCGAATTTCCTGGATCATCTTCCCCCCTCCAATGTCGAACCGTAGCCCCGGCGAAAGCGCGTGGCGTCGAACTTGGCCAGCTTCCACTCGGGTATGGCGCACTCCGGGCAGACTTCCCGGAACCACTTGTTGCGCAGCCAGCGCGCGGCGCGGCTGTTGCGCGAGTTGCCCACGGTGAATACCAGGTTGCAGTGCGTGGTGATCCGGGCACGGTCCTCACCGCGCGCCTCCACCGCCTTGATGCCGTGCAGCACCCCGGTGCGCGAGGGCCAGAGCTTGATCTTGTCGATCAGCGCGAACAGCTCCACCCGCTTGCGGTAATAGCGGACCTCCGGTTTGTCCTTGCTCACCGCAGCAGGGCCTCCGCCAGCATCACCGCCGTGCCGATTTCCAGCGCGTCGTGCACGACCCGCTTGCCGGCCGCCCGCAGGGCCCCCGCGCTCAGCCCCAACGGCACGCCGGGAGCGGCGATCCGCGAATTCGGGCCGATGTGCCGCTCGCGGATGAAGGCCGGGGCCGGGGTGGCGTCGAACAGCAGCCGGTGCCGCCGCAAGGCCTGTTCGAGGTCCTCCTCGACGCGGACCCGGCTCGCCGCGGCCGGGGCTGCGGCGACCGGCGCTGCGGCCAACAGCTCCGCGGCCGCCTCCCGCGCGCGCTCGACGCGTAGATCGCACAGGCTCACCCGGGCCTCCCGCTCCAGCAGAAAGCGCGCCGCCTCCCGCCCCACCGGGCCGCAGCCCAGCACCAGCACCTCCCGCTCCGCCAGCCCGCCGGCCAGCAGATCCAGGGCGGTGACGAAGCCTAGCGCCGTGGTCCGGTTGTTGTCCACCACCGCCAGGCTGCGCAGGTTCACCGCGATGTAGGTGGACTCGTCGGCGGTCACCAGGATGCGGGCCCCCCCGCGGTAGGCCTCGGCCAGCCCGCCGGCATCCGGTGACTCCGTGACCCGGGCCGGGAAACCCAGGTGCGCAGCGATGGCCCGCACCGCTTCGGCGAAGCCGGGCAGCACGCCCTGCCCCGCGTCCAGCGACACGACGGCCACGGGCGCGTCGCGAGCCAGCTCCGCCAGGCGCTGACTCCCCGGTCCCCGCCGCGCGGCAGGCCAGCCCGCGCAGCGTGCACCCGGTGCGGGCGGCCAGCTCCCGGTCGTAGTCCTGGAGCCCGGCGGGGATGCCGCGCAGATCCGCCGGCGTCAGGCGCGTCATCGGGGGGGCTCCGGGTCCAGGCAGGCCTCCAGGCCATGGGCGCGCCGGATGGCCTCTACGGCCTCGCAGCGCCGGGTCCAGGCCTGCCCCGCGTCCCGGCCGCTCGACAGCAGCGTGGCCACCCAGTCGCTCCGGCCGGGGACCCGGTCGGTGATGGCCTCCTCGGCGCCAAAGAAGTCCCGCTCCACGCGCAGCGGCCCCCGCCGGGCCAGGACGTGCTCTCCGCAAACCTCCAGGCGGCCGGCCGTGACGTGGACGTGCTCCAGCACGGCGGCCCGCCAGCCCACGGCAGGCGGCAAGGGCGGCGGCGTCGCGCCTTGCGGGTCCCGCGCCAGAGCGCCCAAGGCTTCCACCAGGTTGTAGCCCGTGGACCAGAACACGGCGATGGGGGTCTGGCTGGGCAGGCGGGCGTCGATCTCCAGAAGCTTCAGCCGCCCGTCGTGCAGGATCACTTCCAGGTCCATCAGGCCGCGCAGACCCAGCGCCTCGGCCAGGCCGGCGGCCAGGCGCTCCATCTCCCGGGTGAGCTCCGCGGAAAGGGATGCGGGGGCGCGCACCCGCTTGCAGTCGTAGCCCGCGTCCATGTCCAGCGCGGTCACCTGCAGGGGCCGGTGCGCGCCAGGGGCCCCCAGCACCTCGATCGAATAGGAAGGGCCCTCCAGGTACTCCTGCGCGACCCAGCCGTCCGCGTCCTCCGCGTGCGCGGCCAGCCAGGACTGCCAGGAGGCCGGCTCCCGGAACACCCGCACCCCGCGGCTGCCGCTCAACCCGTCGGGCTTGACCAGCACGGGCAGCCCGCACTCCGGCCAAGGCCGAGGAAGCGCCATCCCCAGGCCGCGGAACAGCCGGTTGGAGGCCTGCTTGGAGGAGCTCACCGCGTACGCCGCCGGATCGAAGGCCAGCGGGATCCCGCGCCGGCCGGCCCAGGTGGCGAGCGCCTCCAGCACCGGGGTGTCCTCCAGCGCGGGCAGCAGCAGGTCCACGCCGCGCAGCTCCCGGTCCAGCACCGCGGGGTCGCCGGCATCCCCCAGGGCGAAGGAGTCGGCCAGCCCCCGGGCCGGCGCATCCGCACGACGGTCCAGCAGCCGCGTTTCCCAGCCCGCCCGGCGGGCCAGGTAGGCCGCCTCCAGGCCCTGCAGGCCGCCGCCCACGATGCCTAGCCGCATGGGGCCTCCGCCGCGCCGGCCGCGCCGACCGCGCCTGCCGCCCCGCCTTCCGCCGGGCCAGCCACTCGGCGTACTCGGCGCGCGAGGCGGGGGCCAGGCCGCAGCGCCGCAGCACCTCCCCCACCTCCGCCGCGGTGCGCCGCCCCTCCTCGATGTCCAGCTCGCTCTGGGCCACCCCGGCCAGGCCCTGGCCGGGCGGGATGAGCGAGGTCACCACGTTGGCCCCGGCCGCCAGGCGGCGCTCCAGTCCGGCCAGGCCGTCCACGTCCAGGGAGGCGGGGATGAGCCGGTCGGGGAAGGCCAGGCGCAGCACGGCAATCGCGACCAGCTCCCGCTGCGGGTCCCCGCCCTGCGGGAGCGGGATGCCCGGATGGGGCACGAAGCTCATGGCCCGCACCTGCGCGGCGCCCAGGCGCCCCATGGCCTTGACCGAACGCGCCAGGTCGCGGGGGCTCTCCCCCACCCCGCACAGGATCCCCTCTTCCAGCAGCAGCCCGGCCCGGCGCGCCGCCCGCTTGGCTCCCATCCTGGCCCCGAAGCTCTGCTGCGGGCGCAGGCGGCGGAACAGGCCGCGGCTGTGGGTCTCCTGGTAGCAGGCGTACCAGTCCGCCCCGGCCCGTTTCAGCGCGCGCAGGGCCGACGCGGAGACCACTCCGGGGGAAAGCATCAGGGGCAGGCCGGTCGCCTCCTTCACCCTGGAGGTCAGGCGCGCCAGGACGGCGAAGCCCTCGGCGCGCAGCACCGGATCCTCGCTCAGGGTCAGGTCCAGCAGGTGCACTCCGGACCCCGCCAGGCGGACGGCGGCCTCCAGCGTTTCCACCTCGTCCTTGCGGTAGCGGCGGCAGGCCGGATTGGAGCGCCGGTACCAGCAGAAGCGGCAGTCGTTGCGGCAGAAGGTGCTCAGGTACAGGAAGCCGTAGAGGAACACACGGTCCCCGAAGTGGCGGCGCCTCAGCTCGCGGGCTGCGGCGAAAAGGCGGCCCCGCGCTTCGCCTGCTTCCGCGCTCGCCTCCCCGCCGCCCTCCGCGTCCGCCTCGCCCAGAGCGAACAGCCGTTCCAGCTCGCGGGCGGAGGGCGGATGGCCTTGCAGGGCGCGCTGCAGGATCGGCTCCAGGCGAGGATCACGCGGATGGCCCATGCCGCGCATCGCTACAACCGCAGCGGGCGGCCGTCCAGGTGCGTGAGGCTGCGCCCCCAGCGCGCCAGGCTGTCCCCGCCCTCCGCCGCCATGACCAGGCGCTCCAGCCCCAGGCCGATGCCCACCCAGGGCTCGCTGATCTTCCAGGGGCGATCCAGCTCGTGCGGGCCGATGGCCGCCGAGCCCAGCTCCAGGTCGCCGGCCACCAGGTCCACCGTCTGCCCGTACACCACGGAATCCTCGCTCTGCAGGGCGTACTCCCGGATGCCGGCGGACCCCATCAGCCGCTCGGCCAGCTCTTCCAGGCGGGCGCGGCAGCCGTCGGCCGGCAGGCCCATCTCGCACAGGTTGAGCATGGTGAACTCCGCCGCGTGCCGCGCGCCTTGGGTTTCCCGGCGGAAGCAGGAGCCCACCTCGAAAATGCGCACCGGCTTTTCCCAGACCCGCAGCAGGTCCACCAGCAGCGAGTACAGGTGGGGGGCCAGCATGGGGCGCAGGCAGCGCCGCTCGTCGACCCAGAAGATCTTCTCGTGCAGGGGGTGCCCGGGGCGGATGCCCATCCTGGCCAGCATGCCGCGGCTCATGAGCGTCGGGGTGAGCACGCGGGTGAAGCCGGCCCCGGCCAGCAGCTCGGACAGGCGGGACTCCAGCCGGCAGAGCGCGGGCGGCCGCGCAGCCGCCTGCATCGCGGCCAGCTCGGCTCGCCCGGCCTTCACCAGGCGCCGCTCCAGCTCCTGGAAGGCGGCGTCGCGCTCGGCCTCGCCGGAGAAGAGGCGGTCGAGCTCAGCGGCGGCCTGCAGCTCTTCCAGCCGGCGCCGCTGCACGGGGGACCAGGGGATATCCATCGCGATGAACGATCGGCGGCCCGGCGGCCGCTACTTGCTGACCAGCTCCAGGGCCTTGCGGGCGGCCTCGTGGGCGTTCTCGCCGAAGGCGTCCGCCCCGATGCGCTCCGCCCAACGCTGGGTCACCGGCGCGCCGCCGACCATGGTCTTCACCTTGCCCTTCAGGCCCGCTTCCTTGAGGGCCTCCTCCAGCTCCTTCTGCTTGGGCATGGTGGTGGTCAGCAGGGCGCTGGTGCCGATCAGGTTGGCGCCCGTCTCCCTGGCCTTGGCCACGAAGTTGGCCGTGGGGATGTCCCGCCCCAGGTCGTGCACGGTGAAGCCGTGCACGCCCAGCAGGGTCACCACCAGGGTCTTGCCGATGTCGTGGATGTCCCCCTGCACCGTGCCGATCACGATGGTCCCGTGGCTCTGGCCCGCTGCGGAGCCCTTGGGCAGGGCGGCGCTCACCTCGGCGGTCACCTTCTTCATGACCTCCGCGGCCTGGATCAGCTCGGGCAGGAACATCTCGCCCATGCTGAACTTCTCCCCGATCTCGTTGATCGCCGGGATGAAGGCCTGGTTCAACAGGTCCAGCAGGTTGTCCTTGCGGGCCACCGCCTGCTGCACGATCTTCACGGCCCTGGCCGCATCGAAGCCGAACAGCGCCTCATGGGCTTCCTGGATGATTTTCTCGTCGATCATAGTCTTCAAGCTCTCCTATAAAACGGCGAGGAGCCCGGGAGTCGCACCCGGCTGCGCGGGTTTAGAGCCCGCGTGATCACCTTCCGATCCGCCCCCCGCGTTTGTCTTTCGCCTCAGCCCTTCCAGCCCACCCTCTTCTTGAAGAGCTCCACGCAGTTGATCTGGATGCCCAGCACCTCCGCAATGCGGAACTTGGCATCGATCCCCTTGGCCGCTCCCGGGATGGCGTTCACCCGGCCGAGGTTCAGGTCCTCCCTGATCTCGTCCATCTTCACCGGATCGGCGATGTCCGCCGCCGACGCCCCCAGCTTCCCGGCCACGTATTTCTTGGCTTCCGGCAACCGCATGCCCTTGGACACCTGCATCCGCGCGACCAGATCTCCGGCCGCCCGAATCCCGCCGATGCCCGAGGCTACGCCGTGAGCCACGGCCATGCCGAAGGGATCGCCCACGCCAATCTACAACCCGTCCAGGCGGCAGATGTCCACCAGCGCCTTGGAGGCCCTCGTGAGCGCGTCGATCGGCACGGTCAGGGTGAGCGGCACGCCGCACACCCCCATGCCCACGCAGGCGTGCACCGGGATCTTGGCGATGTCCGTGCAGGCCTTGATGAAGGTGGCTGAACGGGCCGTGTTCCAGGCCAGGCTGCGGCTGGGCACGATGTTGATGGCCGGCCCGAAGATGCTCACCCCCACCTGTTGGGCCAGCTCCAGCTGCTTGTGCGGGTACAGGCCGGCCAGGCGCACCCCGTGGTAGGCCAGCTCGCCGTGCATGCCCAGCACGAACTCCGAGGCCATGCCCATCTGCACGCACATGGCCGGGTACTTTTTCTTCAGCTCCTCGATGGCCTTGAGGGTGGCGTAGAACTCCGCGTCCCCCGCCGCGGCGGTGGTGTCGAAGTTGATGCCGTCCGCCCCGGCCTCGTACATGGTGCCGCCCACGTAGGTCATGTCCTTGACCGAGTGCTCGATCTGTTCGGCGTAAGAGGCCCGCGCCTCGGCGATCAGCCCCTTGGGCAGCAGGTCCCCCGGATTGGGGCAGGGCCCGTCCGGCTGGCTGTAGAGCCCCAGGTTGGGCATGGCCCCGTAGAACAGCGGCGGGATGGTCATCAGCAGGGCCTGTTCCAGGATGGGCTGCTCGAAGACCACGATCGGCTTGACCGGCTTGAAGGAGTAGTCGATGTGGGCCAGCTCCAGGATGTCCGCGCCCAGCAGGCGCTCGTAGATCTGCAGGGACTGGATCTTGCTCACCGACACGTTGCCGCGCTTGAACTTGGTGGTGGCGCTGTCGTAGGACAGGACGACCTCGTTGCCGCGCTCCACCCCCACGGCCCGATCCGGGCGCTCGAACAGCTCCACCAGGTAGCGCACGTGGTCCGCGGAAAGCGGATCGATCTTGGCCCGCTTGACCGCGTCGGCGACCCCCTCCTCCACGTCCTTGCGGATCTCCGCGTCGGTCATTTCGGCGGGGAAACCGTCGCCCATACGGGTGAAAAACTTCGACATACGCGGATTATAGCATAACCCGGTCGGCGAATTCGTGAAAAAAATGCCGAAAACCCATAACTATTTTCTTGACTTGATGCGCCCATCCTATAAAATGAAGCAAAATGAAAAGCACGGTCGTCCTCCGGGAAGTGAGCCGTCTTTTCCCACCTTTTTTCTCCATAATACTAAGGAGGTTCTGATGAGCAAGGCGAAAAAGCTGTTGGTGCTTCTGGTCGTCCTGCTGCTGGCTACTACCCTGGTTCTTACGTCCTGCAAGGGCGGGAAGGCCGGCAATGTGATCAAGATCGGCTACACGGCGCCGTTCACCGGATCGGCCGCCGAGTTCGGCACCAACGGCTGGCGCGGCGTGCAGCTGGCCCTGGAGGAGATCAATGCCGCCGGGGTGAAGGTCGGCAACAAGACCTACAAGTGTCGAGATCGTCCGCTACGACAGCAAGTGCGAGCCCACCGAGGCGGTGGCCAACATGCGCAAGCTGGCGCTGGAGGACAAGGTCGTGGGCGTGCTGGGCGACCACTGCAGCTCCTGCTGCCGCGGCATCGCCCCGCTGGCCACCGAGTACAAGATCCCCTCCATCACCATCGAGTGCGCCGCCGACAACGTCACCAGCCCGGGCCAGGAGTACTACTTCCGCATGCGGCCCTCCATGGGCCTGATGGCCCCCCTGGCCGCCCCGAAGATCCTCGGTCTCACGAGCGCCAAGCGCGTGGGCTACCTGGGCGTGAACGACGATTACGGCCGGTCCTTCAACAAGAGCTTCCAGGACCAGTTCGGCCCGGCGGGGGCCAAGACGGTGGCCGAGATCTACTTCGAGCGCGGCAACACCGACTTCATGGCCTTCCTGAACCAGCTCAAGGCCGCCAAGCCGGACATCGTGCTGTACGTGGGCACCGCCTCCGAGGGGGCCATGATCCTGAAGCAGGCCCAGGAGATCGGCATCACCCCGGGCATCAAGTTCATCGGCTCCGAGGAAATGGGCGAGATGGAGCTGGTCAGCCTGGCCGGCCCCGAAGCGGTGGACGGCACCTACGCCGTGGCCCTGTGGGGCGCGGTGGCCTCCGACTTCGAGAAGAAGGTCAAGGACAAGTTCAACGCCCCCATGCACTACGCCATCATCTTCGGCTACGACGCGCTGAAGGTCATGGTCGACGCCATCCAGCGGGCCCAGTCCCTGGACACCGTGAAGATCAAGGACGCCCTGCTCACGACCGACTACGCGGGCCTGGAAGGCCAGATCAAGTTCGAGACCTTCGAAGGCTTCCGCAACCAGGGCCGCTACACTCCTTCCTTCATCCAGTGGAAGGACGGCACGCGCGAGGCCATGTAAGCGCGCCGGTAGGCCGCTGGAAAACTGAAGCGATTGCCCAGACACCCGGGGGGGCCTTCCCCCCGGGTTCCTATAGAAAGGATCCCGCATGCTGCTACAACAGATCCTTAACGGTATCGTCGTGGGGGCTTCCTATGCCCTGATCGCCCTGGGGCTGAACCTGATCTGGTCGATCACCGACATCGCCGACTTCTCCCAGGGGGGCACCTACGTATTCGCCGCCTACGCCGCCTACTTCATGGTGACCCTGGTCAAGATGCCCTTCGTGGCGGCCCTGCTGGTGGGCATGGTGGTCGGGGCCGTGCTGTCCTACCTGTTCGAGCGCTTCCTGTACCGGCGCTGGACGGGCCTGAGCCGCATCCAGCTGCTGTGCGCCATCGCCCTGTTCTTCCTGATGGCCAACCTGGCCATCCGCTTCTGGACGGCCAAGCCGAAGATCTTCCCGGCCTACCTGAAGGGCTCGCTCAAGTTCGCGGGGGTCATGCTGAGCTACCAGCGCATCGTGGTGGTGGCGGTGGCCGCCGTGCTGTTCGTGATCGTGTACTGGTTCATCCAGAAGACCAAAATGGGCAAGGCCATCCGGGCGGCCTCCCAGGACCGGGAGGCGGCGGCCGTGGTGGGCATCAACATCCACACGGTCAACTCGGTGGTCTTCGTGATCGGCGGGATCCTGTCCTCCACCGCCGCCGTGCTGATCTCCCCGCTGTACTCGGTGTTTCCGGCCATGGGCGACCTGCCCCTGTTGAAGAGCCTGGTGGTGGTGATCCTGGGCGGCTTCGGCAGCGTGGCCGGGGTGCTGGTCGGCGGCTTCGGCCTGGGGCTGGTGGAGGCCCTGGGAGGGGTGTACATCTCCTCGGCCTACCAGCACGGCTTCGCCTTCATCGTGCTGATCCTGGTCCTGCTGTTCTTCCCCAAGGGCCTGTTCGGAAAGGTGTGACGCATGCTTAGCCAAACGCTGCTAAGCCAAGCCCAGGCGCAACCCCCTGGCGACCCTGATCATTCTCGCGGTGGTGCTGGTGGTAATGCTGATCGTGCCCCAGGTGTTCTCGGGGTACATCACCTACGTGGCCGTGCTGGCCATGCTGTACGCGGTGCTCACCGGCAGCTACGACATCCTGACCGGCTACACCGGCCCCTTGACCTTCTGCCACGGCGCTTTCTACGGCATCGGGGCCTACACCTCGGCCCTTCTCACCCTGAGGGCCGGGTTCCCCTTCTGGGTGGCCTTCCCCGTGAGCGGGGCGGCGGTGTTCCTGTTCGGGGCGCTGATCGGCTACCCGGCGCTGCGCCTGCGGGGGCACTACTTCGCGGTGACCACCTTCTTTTTCGCCCACTTCGTGTACCTGGTCATCCTCAACTCGGTCAACCTGACCAGCGGGCCGCTGGGCCTGGGCGGGATCAAGCCGCCGGAGGGCTTCCTGGGCATCGACTTCGCCGGCTTGAAGGCCAGCTACTACCTGATCTTCATCTACGGGGTGATCGTCATCGTCGGGCTGTGGCTGTTCATCCGCTCGGGGGTGGGCAAGCTCCTGGTGACCATCCGGGAGAACGAGGAGCTTTCCGAGGCCATCGGGGTGAACACCTCCTTCTACAAGGTGCTGGCCTTCAGCATCGGGGCCGGGGTGGCCGGGCTGACCGGAAGCATGTTCGCCCACTTCTTCCGTCTGCTGCACCCCACCACCTTCGCCTGGATGACATCGGAGATGGTGGTGATCATGTCCCTGGTCGGGGGGCTGGGCACCCTGATCGGGCCGATCATCGGGGCGGGCATCGTGACCCTGATCCTGGAGCTGATGCGCTTCGCCCCCGAGCTGCGCCTGATCATCTGGTCGGTGGCGCTGATCGCCATCCTGATCATCGAGCCGCGGGGCCTGATGGGCCTGGTGCAGCGCATCAGGGGAGGGCGGAAATGAGCGCGATCCTGGAAGTAAAGCACCTGCGAAAGCAGTTCGGCGGCGTGGTGGCCGTGGACGACAACAACTTCACGGTGGAGCGCGGCACGCGCCTGGGCATCATCGGGCCCAACGGGGCGGGCAAGACCACCACCTTCAACATGATCGCCGGCTTCTTCAAGCCTACCTCCGGCAGCATCGAGTTCGAAGGACAGGCGCATCAGCGGCCTGTCCCCGCACCGCATTTCCCAGGCGGGCATCGGGCGCACCTTCCAGAACGTGCGCGCCTTCCGCGAGCTGACCGTCTACGACCACGTGATGGCCGGCGCGCTGGCCCACGAGCTGCACTACAAGCCCACCGCCAGGCAGGTGGAGGAGGTGGAGCACATCCTGGCCATCTCCCACTTGAGCGGGCATCGCGACACCACGGTGAAGAACCTGACCCTCGCCGCCCAGCGCCAGATCGAGCTGGCCACGGCGCTGGCCACCAAGCCCAAGCTGCTGCTGCTCGACGAGCTGATGGCCGGATTGACCTTCGTGGAGATCGACCAGATGCTGGACCAGCTGCGCGTGATCAACCAGGAAATGGGCATCACCCTGATCGTGGTGGAGCACGTCATGCGGGTGATCATGACCTTGTGCCAGCGCATCCTGGTGTTGAGCTATGGGAAGATCATCGCCGAGGGTAGCCCGCAGGAGATCTCCACCAACAAGACCGTGATCGAGGCCTACCTGGGGGAGGAGAAGACCCATGCTTGAGGTGAAGAACATCTGCGCGGGCTACGGCGGCATCCAGGTCCTGTGGGAAGTTTCCCTGCAGGTGAAGAAGGGAGAGTTCGTCGCCCTGGTCGGGGCCAACGGCGCCGGAAAATCCACCCTGCTGAAATCCGTGGCCGGGCTGCTGCGCCGCACCAGCGGGGAGGTTCTTTTCGAAAACAAGCGCATCGACGGGCTGGTCGCCAGCTCCGTGGTGAGCCGCGGGCTGGCCCTGGTTCCGGAAGGCCGCCGGGTGTTCCCGTACATGACGGTGCGGGAGAACCTGGAGATGGGGGCCTACAGCGTGAAGGGCGCGGAGCAGGTCCAGCAGAGCCTGGAGCGGGTGTTCGGGCTGTTCCCCAAGCTCAAGGAGCGGCAGAAGCAGCTGGCCGGCACCTTCAGCGGCGGGCGAGCAGCAGATGCTGGTGATCGGGCGGGCGCTGATGTCCGAGCCGCAGGTTCCTGATGCTGGACGAGCCTTCCCTGGGGCTGCAGCCCAGCATCGTGGCCAACGTGTTCGAGAGCCTGAAGATCCTGCACGGCCAGGGGGTGACCATCCTGCTGGTGGAGCAGAACGTGCGCAAGAGCCTGGAGATCGCCCAGCGGGGCTACGTGCTGGAGCACGGGCGGGTGGCCATGGCCGGGGACTCCAAGAGCCTGCTGGCCGACGAAGGGGTGCGCCGGGCCTACCTGGGCATCTAGGCCTTCCGGCCGCCCGCCAGCCGCAACCCATGCCCGCCGACGCCATCCGCGCCGCCACCGAGGCCGACAATACCGCCCTGCGCGAGCTGGAACGCTCCTGCCCCCAGGGCGCGCGCCTGAGACTGTATTCGGAGCGGGACGACTACTTCCTGCGCTCCCGCCTGTACGGCAACGACTACACCCTGGTGGCCGAAGACCGGGGCCAGGGCCGCCTGATCGGGGTCATGGCCGCCGCGCTCAAGGACGTGTACATCGCCGGCGCGGTGCGCCCGGCGGCCTTCTTCTACGACCTGCGCGTGCACCCCGACTACCGCCGCTCGCTGCTGGGGCGGCACATGCTTGGGGTCTGGAACGCCATGGAGCGCTGGGCCCAGGAGGCCGGCGCGCACCTGATCTACGGCCTGGTCAAGCACGACAACGACCCCATGATCGGCATGCGCGACAAGCGCTCCGGCTACCGCTTCGTGGGCGGCATGGAGGTGGTGAGCCGGGCGGTGTTCCGCCGCAAACCCGGGCGCGAGGCGCCGGAAGAGCTTCGCCGCGAGGAGCCTGCGCTTTCCCGCGCGGTCTGGGAGCGCTACGGAGGGCGGGACTTCTACCCGGCCGCCTTCCGCCACGAGCTGCTGACCCCGGCCATGGCCGCCAGCGGCCTGTTCTCCTACCTGCGCCTGCGGCGCGCGGGCTCCTGGGCGGCGCTGGGCCTGTTCCGGGCCGCGCGCGTGCAGCGCACCCGGGTGGTGCGCATCCCGGCCGGCTACAAGATGCTGCGCCCCCTGTTCCGCGCCCTCTCGCCGCTGCTGGCCCTGCCCCGCATCCCCCGCGAAGGCGGCAGCATCGGCTACTACTGCCTCTTCAATTCGGTGGCCGAGGGCCCGCAGGGGCCGGCCTTGTGGCGCGAGCTGGTGGACCACGCCAACAACCTGGCGCTGGAGGAGGGGGCGAGCCTGCTCACGGGGGCTTTCGACGCGGGGGACCCGGGAGGCGCGGCGGACCCCTTCCTGGCGGAGTTCCGCCGCGGGGCCCTGAACCGCATCCAGTACCTGCTGGGCGTGCGGGCCCTGGCGCCGGACCTGCCGGAGCGGATCATGGCTTTTTCCCGGACGTCCGGGACATGAACTGATCGTTGCAGGCCCACCGCCCGCCAGTGGCTCTCGAGCGCGAGCTGCGGCGCAGCCGGGGCCGGCAGCCTACCGGACGGTCACTTCGAGAATGGTCGCCCCGGGCGGCGTGAAGTCGAACCAGACAGCGCCGGGCTGCTGCTGGATGCTCGCGTTTCCGGCCATGTCCTCCGTGGAGATCTCGATGTCCTTCGCCCCTTCCGACTCCGTACCGGATACCTGGTAGGTGTAGGTATACGCGCCCCCAGAAAGGGAAGCAAAGGTCATGGATTCGATTCCCAATCCAACCTCAGGCTGTGCCGCGCATGGCTCGTCGACCCGGAAGGAAGCCGTCACCACGGTTCCGCTCTTGGCATGCAATGGAGTTACCGCGAAGCTCTGGACGGCAACTGGAGTAAAATCAAAAAAGAGTGCAGTGGCTTGCGTTGCTGATCCCAGATTCCCTGCCATATCCTGCAAGGAGATGCTGATGTCCTTGGCTCCTTCGCCTTCCGTTCCTGATACGTCGTATTCAAATGTGTAATACCCGCCGCTTAAGGAAATAAATGCCATACCGCTGCCGCTGAGTTGAACCGTTGGATAGGCGACGCATGACTTGGAGTGATCGCGGAATCTTGCCGTCACGACAGTCCCCTGCCTGGCGACTAACGGAGAAATCTCAAAGATTCAGCGCAACAGGAGCTGTGAGATCCAGATACACTGCATTTGGAATCTGCTCGGTGTCGGTATCGCCGGCAGTGGTTTGCACCTGAACCTCCGTATCCTTGTAGCCGTCCCCTTCGCTGCCGTTGACGTGATACGTGTAGGTATATACACCCCAGCGAAGCGAATTGAAAGCTCGCAGGATTGCCGCCCAGCGTTGCTGTCGGGTAGACAGCGCAAGGAGCGGCGGTCCGAAACGTACTCCGGACCTCCGCTCCCACGCCGGCCAGCGTCGGTGTGACCTGCAGGTTGGTGATGATCCCGTCCACCAGGGCCCGGGAAGCGGCGAAGTCCAGCTGCACCGCATCCTCCTGCTGCGTACTGCCCTCGTTCCCTGCCAGGTCCTCGACGTCGACTTCGATGGACTGCAGGCCCTCCACCTCCGTCCCGTCCACCGCGTAAGTGTAGGTGTAGATCCCCGAGTTGAAGGACTCGAGCTGCATGTCCCGCCCGCCGAGCCGCACTTCCGGATTCGCGGCCAGCTCTTCCGCTACTTCAAAGCGGATTTCGACAGTGTCCTCCGACGCCCGCCACCGGCCACGGCGGCGGAGAGGGACTGCGGCAGGTCGTTTGGAGCAGGAGAACCGCAGCAATCAGGCAGAACAGCAAAGGTGCCCGTTTCTTCATGCCTGCGCCCAATGATAGCACAGGCGCAGGATTCGGCAAGCTCAGTCCCAGTGCAGCGCAGCGCTGCCCTATCCTCCGGAAGGCTGCACGACCGCCTTGAACACGGACTGACTCTGCAGGTCGCGGAAGGCGTTCTCGATGCTGGCCAGGGGATACAGGCGGCTGACGTACTTGCGCAGGTCGAGCTTCCCGGCCGCGATCCAGTCCATGACCGTCCGGTTCTGCCGGGCGGTGGAGGCGTGCACGCCGTGGATGGAGAGCTCCTTGTAGTGGATCAGGTTGCTGTCCAGGAAGCCCTTGGTGTCCCTGGCCAGTCCCCCGAACAGGCTGATCCTGCCCCGCTTGGCCGCCAGGGCCACCGCGTCGGCCTGGGCCTGGCCCACGGCGCAGGCCGTGATGAGCACGTCCGCCCCCTGTCCCCCGGTCAGCCGCTTGACCTCGGCGTGCAGGTCGACCTTCCCCGGCACGATCAGGGAGGAGAAGGGGATCAGGGCGTGCGCGGCCAGGGCGCGGCTCTCGTTGGGCTCGATCATGATGACCGGGTCCGCGCCGCTCAGGCGGGCCAGCTCCGCGTGCATGCAGCCGATGAAGCCCGAGCCGAAGATGGCCACCGAATCGCCCTTGGCGATGCGCAGGAACTCCTGCCCGTTCACCACGCAGGCCACCGGCTCGGCCAGCGCGGCCACCTCGTCAGGCACGCCCTCCGGCGTCCTGTAGACGTGCCCCGCCTGAAAGGCGGCGGCGGGGACCTCCATGTACTCCGCGAACCCGCCGTCGAACTGGAAGCCGATGGTCCGCAGGTTGTCGCAGAGGTTGGTGTAGCCTTTCCGGCAGGAGGGGCACTGCCCGCAGCCGATGGCCGGCACCACCGAAACCCGCTCACCCACGGCGAAGCCCGCGCAGTCCGGGCCGATCTCCACGATCCGGCCGCACAGCTCATGTCCGTTGATGCGCGGCGGGGTGATCCTCTCGTTGCCGTGCTGCCAGGCCCGCAGGTCGGTTCCGCACACGGAGCAGGCCAGCACCTGGATCACGGCGCTGTCCCGGGCCGCGCGCGGGCGGGCATACTCCTGCAGCCGGGAATCTCCGGCCTTATGGTAGACGAACGCTTTCATTCACTCCTCCAGGGAAAGCAGCGCGGACAGGGCGAGCCCGTCCTCGGGGATCCACCGCCGCCAGTAGCGGACGGACTCCGCCAGGGCGGGCAGGATGTCGCGCGGACGGTCGGCGGTGCGCGGGAATATCTCGAAGGTCAGGAATAGAGACGGGAGCAGCGCGGCGGCAGGCCGGGGCGCGCCTGGCCCTGGTAGGAACGGGCGATGGCCTGCAGGATCTTCCGCGGATGCACGACCCCCGCCTCGTTGTGCGCCGGGGTGAAGGGAAGGTGCGACGAGGATCGGCCGTTGGACTGCTGCAGGTGCAGGATCGGGGCGTAGCAGCCCAGCTGCTCCAGCCAGCGGTACAGGTCGCAATCCTCCGGCCGGGCGAACAGGTGCGGGTACCTGTCCATCTCCGCTTCGATGCGCGCGGCGGCCTCCCCGCTCTCGAACAGGGCGTAGGCGCTGTCCGGACCCAGGTAGGGGGCGGGGCCCTGGCCGGCCAGGCCGCGCTCCAGCGCCTCTCGCGAAGGCCGCAGGAAGCGATGCTGGCCGGTCTGGTGGCCGGTGTCCATGGCCACGTAGGCCGGATAGCCGCCGCGCGCCGACACCTCCCGCAGGTATTCGAAGGTGCCCTCGATGGTCCAGGGGGTCTGGTGCGGAGAGTACATCTGCTCCACGATGATCGGCACCGGCCCCTGCTCGCCCGCGAAGCGGGCCACCTCGGCCAGCGTATCGTACAACACCTCGGTAGCCGCGGCATACGCGACCGGGTTTTGCAGCACGGACTCGGAAAAGGCGTGGAGGTAGAATCCCAGCCCCGCCGGGATCTGCACTGCGATGCGGGCCATGATCTTCAGCCACTCGTTGACCACCCGGGTCCGCACCCTGGCATCGGGGTGGGCCAGGCCGAGGGTCCGGTAGGTGGTGTAGCCGGTGTAGAAGTTCTCCACCTGCACGCCGTGCGCCGCGGAGGCGGCGCGAACTTCCTGAAGCCAGTCGGTGAGGTACTCGAACCCGCAGTAGAAGGGGTCGGCCTCCGTGTCGGCGCTGGCCTCGATGTGGCGGATGCCCAGGTCGCGGATGATGCGGGCCCACTCGTCGGGCTTCGTCCACCGCTTGGTGGCGAAGGAGTTGTCCATGGTCAGGAAGACCTGCGGGTCGGAGCTGTTCGGGACTCACTTGCCCCCCCGATACTTCCCGAAGGCCTGGTCCCAGACCTCCCGCGCCTTGGGCTCGTAGCGGATGACCTCCGAGGAGCGCAGGCTGATTTCCCGTCCCTGCTCCAGGGAGGAGATCTCCCCCGTGCACTTCAGCTGCATGAGCAGGTTGCCCACGGAGGTGGTCTCGGTCGGCCCGGCGATCACGGGGATGCCCATGGCGTCGGCCGTCCACTGGCACAGGGTCTGGTTCTGGATACCGCCCCCCACCAGGTGCAGCAGGTCCAGTTTGCGGCCGGTGAGCTTCTCCAGGGTTTCCAGGTTGGCGCGGTACTTCAGCACCAGGCTTTCGTACACGCAGCGGGCCACCGAGCCCATCGCAGGATCCAGGCGCTGGCCGCTTTTCCGGCAGGCCTCCACGATCACGGCGGGCATGTCGGCCTGGGGCAGGCTGAAGGCGGGGTCGTCCACGTCGATGAACGCGGTGGCCGGCCCCGCGCTTTCGGAGGCGCGCACGATCTGGCCCCAGGGGATGTCCCCGCCGGCGTCGGCCATCCACTTCCGCCGGCACTGCTGGATGATCCACAGCCCGGTGATGTAGTTGACGACCATGTTCCGGCCGTCGGCGATGGCGTTGTTGCCGTAGCCGGACTCGAAGCAGGCGTCGGTGACGATGGGCCGGGCGGTCTCCACCCCGGCGATCGACCAGGTGCCCGTGGAGATGAAGGCCCAGTGCTTTTTCCCGTCGACCACCGGGATGCCGGTGACCGCGGAGGCGGTGTCGTGCGTGGCCGGCGCCACCACGGGGAGGGGGCGGATGGCCAGCTCCTCGCAGACCTGCGGCTGGATCGGGCCGATCAGCTCGCCGGGCATCACCAGCTCGCCCAGAATCGTTTCCGGGATCCCCAGGCGGCGCAGGATCCTCTTCTCCCAGCCCTTGGCGTTCTGGTCGCAGACCAGCGCCATGGTGGCGTCCGTGTATTCGGTGCAGGGCCGGCCGGTGAGCAGGTAGTTCAGCAGGTCGGGGATCATGAGCAGCTGGCTGCCCTCGCGCATCTCGGGGGCCTGGTCGCACTTGAAGGAGAACAGCTGGTACAGCCCCATGATCTCGATGGTCGAGCCGGCGCACAGCTGGAACAGCTCCCGGCGGGGGAGTATCTGGTACAGCTGGCCGGAGCGCTCGTGGCGCGGCTTGTCCCGGTAGGTGACCGGGTTGCCCAGCAGCTTGCCGTTGCGGTCGATGAAGCCGAAGTCGCAGCCCCAGGTGTCGATGGCCATCGAGACGATGTCCGGGTACTTGCGCAGGCTGGCCTGCAGGCCCAGCTTCAGCTCGGAGGCCAGGCGCAGGATGTCCCAGTACAGGGTGCCCGCGGCGGTGACGGGGCCGTTGTCGAAGCGGTAGGTCACGTCCATCCGCACGCGCGAGCCGTCGAAGGCCGCGACCGTGGCCCGTCCGCCGCTCGCCCCGAAATCGAAGATCAGGTAATGCTTCGTGGCCAAAAACTCCCCCTTCAGAACGGCGCGCTGGTTCTGCGCCGGATGTAGATCTCGTCGACGGCGGCGGTCTCGGAGAGAGAAAGCAGGAACATCACCGCGTCGGCCACGTCCTGCGGCTTCATCAGCAGCGCCTTGTCCAGGTCCGGGCGCAGGGCCTGCATCAGGCCGGTGTCCACCGCGCCGGGCAGGATGGCCGACACCCGGATGCCGTGGGGCTGGGCCTCCACGGCCAGGGACTTGGTGATGCCCATCACCGCGTGCTTGCTGGCCGCGTAGGCGGCCTGGTTCGCGTAGCCCTTGAAGCCGACCACGCTGGAGATGTTGATGATGTAGCCCCGGCGCGCCGGGACCATCAGGCGCATGGCCTGCTGGCAGCAAAGGAAAAGCCCCTTGACGTTGACCGCCAGCAGCAGCTCCAGGCTCTCCGCGGGGAACTCCAGGAGCGGCCCGCTCAAGCCCAGCCCCGCGTTGTTCACCAGCACCTCGAGGGTCCCGTAGGTCCGCTTCAAGGCGCCGAACACCGCCTCCACCCCCTCCGGGCGGGAGAGGTCCGCGGCCAGGAATTCCGCCTCACCGCCCCGGGAGCGGATCTCCCCCGCCACCCCCTGAAGCTCGCCGGCGCTGCGCGCGGTGAGCAGGGTACGCGCCCCCGCGCCGGCCAGGGCCAGGGCGATGCTGCGCCCGATTCCCCTGCCCGCGCCGGTGACCAGGGCCACCTTACCCGACAGATCTCATCGCTCATCCCGCTACCGCCGCAGCAGCTTGGCCGCCGTGCCCTCGTCGGTGACCAGCACGCTGATGTACTTTTTCAGCAGCGCGGCGTGGATGGCCTCCACCTTGGAAGGCCCGCCGGCCACGCCGATCACCAGCTTGTCCGGGTCGTTCATGACCTGCATCGGCATGGCGATCACCCGTTCCTGCACCTCGTCGTGGATGAGCTCCCCGCGCGCGTCGAAGTACCGGCACAGGATGTCGCCCACCGCCCCCTTGGCGATCAGCCTCTGCAGATCCGCCGGAGCTGAGGTAGCCCATGCGGAACAGGCTGGCGCTGCTGGCCGCCTCGCCGATGGAGACCAGGATCACGTCCGCCCGGCAGCCGATGTCCAGGACCTCCTTGATCCAGGGCTCGGACTTGAACACCTCGGCCCGCTCCTTGGTCAGGGCGATGGCCGGAGCCCAGATGTTGAAGAACGAGGCGCCCAGCTTCCGGGCCATCTTCTCCGCCATGATGTACGGGTTCATCGAGACGTTCATCATCAGGTTGCCGATCAGGGAGACGATCTCCACCTTTCCCGTCACCGACTGGCCGTCGAAGTAGTCGGCCAGGGTGGCCGTGGTGTTGCCCCAGCCGATGCCCAGGGTGCACTTCGGCATGGCGGCCAGGCGCCGTTCCAGGTACGCCGCCCCGGCCATGGCCAGGGTGGCGCGCAGGTGCTCCCCGTCGTGAGGGTCCAGGGGTGCGACCACGGCGTCCTTCAGCCCGTACTTCTCGCGGACCTTGGATTCCACCTCCAGCAGGTTCACGACGGGGTGCTTCAGGGTGAACTGGATGATCTCCAGGTCGCGGGCCCGCTCCAACAGGCGCTGCACCTTCTGGCGGGAAAGGGGAAGGCGCTCGGCGATCTGCTGCTGGGTGAGCTTTTCCTTGTAGTACAGCCAGGCGATGCGAGTGATGAGGTCCTCTTCGCTTTCGGAGCGGCGGGCCTTCAAACCACCAACCCCTTCTTGAGTATGACGTTGGCGTAGATCGCCGTCTCGCTGGTGGCCAGTATCGCGTAGGCGGAGCGGGCCCTCTCGTAGAAGGCGAACCGCTCCACCATCTGGAACTCGCGGAAGGCGGGGTCTGCAGCCCGCAGGATCCGGCGGTACTCGTCCCAGATCTCGGTCTTGGCCGTGTCCCCCGGCACCACCGCCATCAGGGCCACCGCCTGGGGCACGTACGGATCCAGCGGGAAGAATTGCAGAATGGCCTCCAGCAGCGGCGGCACCCCGTGCCCGTCCGCGCGCAGCAGGCGCCTGGCCAGGCTCGCCGACGGGAAGTTCCCGTCGGCGATCACCAGCTCGTCCCCGTGACCCATGGACATCAGCACGGAGAGAAGGTCCGGGGACAGGATTGCAGGTATTCCTTTCAGCACCTCGACGCCCCCTACTTCGACAGGTTGACGAACTCGATGCCGGCGGCCCGGCAGAAAACCTCCAGCTCCTTCACCCAGTTGCCGTAGGTGCCGTGGATGTGGTTGCAGCTCATGGCCTGGATGAAGGTCTCCATGTCGCAGTCGTACTTGGCGAAGGCGTGCGGCCAGTTGTCCTGCTCGATGGCGGCCAGCTTCTCGTCCTCGGCGGCGCCGAAGGACACGAACTCGCCGTGCACCACCACCATCTTGTAGTGCGTGGTGGACCCGCTGCGGGTCAGGCGGGCCAGGGTGACCTCGCCGGGCCTGGCGATGTGGTACACCGAGGGGCCGCCGGCGGGGTAGTAGAAGCCTTCCGGCCGGAACTCCACGTTTTTCAGGTTCACCGCCGGGTCCTTGCTCTTGCCCGCGAAGTAGGTGGCGTGCGAGCCGGAGTTGCACAGGTCCCAGACCCCCTTGTCGGGGTAGTAGCTGCGCAGGTCCGCGAACAGGGCCGGCTGCCCGGAGATCAGCTCGAAGATCTTCATGGTCAGGGCGGCGTCCATGTCCGCTTCCGTGGCGCACACGATGGGGTCGTGCGGCGTGCCGTCCGGCCCGTAGTAGTCGTTGAGGAAGGCCTCGGCCACGTCCGAGGTCACGTAGTGCTCGGTGAGCTCGCGCTGGCCCTTGATGCCGCAGAAGTCGTAGCCGAACTCCTCGCACAGGCTGATCATGCCGTAGTACAGGGCGATGGCCCGCCGGGTCAGCTCCTCGGTGTTCTTCATCTTGGCATCGGCGGCGGTGTAGTGGATCTTCTTGACGTGCTTTTTCAGGTACTCGAAGGCCTTGTTCACCTTCGCCGGGTTGGCCAGCTCCAGCTCGGCGCGGCGCACCAGCTCCATCTGGTCCACGTGGTCCACGTCCACCCCGAACTTCTCCATCCACAGCGCCGGATCGGCCACCGCCGTGTCGATGCACAGCGAGCGCCCGCCCACGTGCACGTAGGTCAGGCCCTTCAGGCGGTTGAAGGCGGAGATGCCCAGGATGGCGGCCTTCAGGCGGCCGTAGATCTCCTTGTTGCCCAGCTCGCCGAAGATCTTGTGGAAGGGGATGCCCACCTGGTCCAGGGAGCCGGCGTTGGCCAGCATGCCCACCATGGCGGGGAAGCCCGGGTTCAGGTCGGCGTACAGCACCAGCGGCTTGGGGCAGAACTGCGCGGCCACGCGGGCGAAGCCCGGCCAGGCCCAGACGCAGTAGTTGAACACCACGCAGTCCACGCCGGCGTTCTGCATCATCTTGCCGTACTTGACGGCCAGGGGGTTGGTCCAGATCACCTCCTCGCCCGCCACCACCTCGAAGCCGTCCCTGGTGAGGGCGTCGCTCGAGCTTCTTCTGGAACTTGGCGTTGATCGGCTCCAGGTCCTTTTTCAGGAACTCGCGGCCGTCGCCGAAGGTGAGAATCCCGACCTTGATCTTCTTCTGCATGACATTCCTCCTGTGCTCGATGAAAATCAGGGGCCCCAGGGCCCGCCTAGATGCGCTCTCCCTTGTTGCGCGACATGTCGAACCAGACCGCCAGCAGCAGCACCAGGCCCTTGACGATGGTCTGGTAGAAGGAGGGGGCGTTGAGCAGGCTCATGCCGTTGTCCAGGCTGGCCATGACCACCGCCCCGACGATCGCCCCGAACACCGTCCCCACCCCGCCCATCAGGCTGGTGCCGCCGATCACGCAGGCGGCGATCCCGTCCAGCTCCGCGGAGGTGGCCGCGTTCACGGCCGCCGCGTCCAGGCGCGAGGTGAGAAAGATTCCGGCGATCGCCGCCATCACCCCGTTGATGGCGAAGACGACCAGGGTGACCCGCTTGATGTTGATGCCCGCGAGGCGTGAGGCCATCTTGTTGCCGCCGATGGCGTAGATGCGGCGCCCGAACACCGTCTTGTTGGTGAGGTAGTTGAAAATGATGAACAGCACCAGCACGATCACCACGGGGTTGGGCACTCCCCGGTAGGCGTTCATGGTGAAGACGAAGGCGGCGACCAGCAGGATGAAGAAGGCGCTCTTCAGGATCTCGTTGCGCACGGAGGTGACGCGCAGGCCGTGGCCGGTCTTGCCGGCGCGTCCGGCGTACTGGGCGGCCAGCACCCCGACCAGCACGACCGCCCCCAGGATGATGCCCACCAGCGCGGGCAGGAAATCCTTGCCGATCAGGCCGAAGAAGGGGCTGACCGGACCGATGGTGATGCCGTCGGTGATGCCCACCAGGATTCCGCGGAACACCAGCAGGCCCGCCATGGTGACGATGAAGGAGGGGACGTTGCGGTAGGCGATCCACCAGCCGTTCCAGGCCCCCAGCAGCAGACCCGCCACCAGGACGATGATGATGGAAAGCACCGGGGAGGCCCCGTTCCAGACGTTGGCGATGGCCAGGATCCCGCCGCACAACCCGGCCATCGAGCCCACCGAGAGGTCGATCTGGCCCAGGACGATCACGTTCAGCATGCCGATGGCCAGGATGGCGGTGAACACCGACTGCCGGAACAGGTTGGAGAGGTTGCGCGGCAGCAGGTAGGTGCCGCCGGACACGGCCCCGAAGATGACCCAGATGCCCACGATGGCGATCACCATCATGTACTTGCGCAGGTCGAAGCTCAAGGCGCTCTTCTTCTCGTTGCTCATGCTCAGTCCTCGCTCCCGGTGCCCGTCGCGCAGATCATGATGCGCTCCTGGGTGACGTCCTTGGCTGAATTGTCGAACTCCCCCGTGATCTCCCCCCGGCACATCACCAGGATGCGGTCGCACATGCCCAGCACCTCGGGCAGCTCGGAGGAGACCATGATGATGGAAACGCCCTTGGCCACCAGGGAGTTCATGATGGCGTATATTTCCTGCTTGGCCCCCACGTCGATGCCGCGGGTGGGCTCGTCCAGGATCAGGATGTCGATGTCCTTCAGCAGATTGCGGGCCAGCAGCACCTTCTGCTGGTTGCCGCCGCTCAGGTTGATGATGCGCGTGTTCAGGCTGGGGGTCTTGATCTGGAAGGAGCGGACGCTGGACTGCACCTCGACCACCTCGCGGTTCTGGTCGATGCCCAGGAAGGTCTTGAACCTGTCCAGGAAGGCGATGGAGGCGTTTTCGCGCACGTTCATGGTGGGGATGATGCCCTGCCCCTTGCGGTCCTCCGTCACGTAGGCCAGCCCCTGGCGCAGAGCGGCCCGCGGCGAATCGAAGCGGATCTTCTGTCCCTTGATGCGGATCTCGCCGCCGGTCTTGCCCGGAGGCGAGCCGAACAGGCTGGAGGCCAGCTCCGTGCGGCCGGCCCCGACCAGGCCGAACAGGCCCAGGATTTCCCCGCGGTACAGGCGGAAGCCCGCGCCCTTGACGATGGGCTTGCCCGTGGAATGGTCGGTCACGGAGAAATCCTTCACCTCCAGAACGCACACCTTCGGGTCGGCGTGCGGGTCCTTGGGGTAGTAGTCGGTGAGCTCGCGGCCCACCATCAGGCGCACGATGTCCTTCTTGGACAGCTCGCGGATGGACCCCCCGCCGGCGGTCTTCCCGTCCCGCAGGACGGTCACCCGGTCGGCGATGGTCATCACCTCCTCGATCTTGTGGGAGATGTAGATGCAGGCGATCCCGTCGCGCTTCAGCTGGCGCAGGATGTCCAGCAGCAGCTCCGTCTCGCTCTCGGTGAGGGAGGCGGTGGGCTCATCGAGGATCAGGATCTTCATGTGCGGCAGGCGCAGGACCCGGGCGATCTCGATCAACTGCTGCTTGCCGATGCCCAGGTTCTTCACCTTGGTGGTCGGCTCCACCGAGTCCAGCTTCAGCCGGCGGATCCAGTCGCCGGTCTGGGAGTACATCTCGTTCCAGTCCAGGATGCCCCCGCGGGCGATCTCGTGGCCCATGAAGATGTTCTCCGCCGTGGAGAGCTCGGGGAAGAGGTTCAGCTCCTGGTGGATGACGGCGATCCCGGCCGCTTCCGCCTCGGTGATCGCGGAGAAGCTCTTCTGCTGACCTGCCACCAGGATTTCCCCCGTGTACGACCAGGAAGGGAAGTACCCGCTCAGCACGTTGATGAACGTGGACTTGCCCGCCCCGTTCTCGCCGCACAGGGCGTGGATCTGGTTTTCCTCCAGGCGGAAGGAGACCCCGTCCAGGGCCCGCACGCCGGGAAAGTCCTTGGTGATGTTCCGCGCTTCCAGGATGGCGCCCATATCCCCCCCGCAAACAAGGGAGGGGCCGCGGGTGCGGCCCCTCCCGGATGCTGCCTGCCTTAGTTGCTCGGCTTGGGAGGCCTCATGGCCTCGGGAACGTTCTTGTAGACGTCCTCGTAGCGATGGAAGCCGTCGGCGATGACGGTCTGCAGGATGTTGGACTTGTCCACCGCGATGATGTCCAGGTTGATCGAGGGCACGTCCTTCTTCCCGTTGGGGTAGGTGGCGTTGGTCGTGATCTGCTTGCCCGTGGCCACGTCGAAGGCCAGCTGGATGGCCGCGGCGGCCAGCTTGGGCAGCGGCTTGTAGACCGACATGGTCTGCTCGCCGGCCACGATGGCCTGGCAGGTGGCCAGGTCGGCGTCCTGCCCGGTGATGGGAATCTTGCCCGCCAGGCCCTGCTCCTTGAGCGCCTGGATGGCGCCCTGGGCGGTGCTGTCGTTGGAGGCCAGGATGGCGTCGATCTGGTTGTTGGTCGCGGTGAGCACGTTCTCGGTCAGCTTCATGGCGTTCTCGGGCAGCCAGCCGCCGGCCCACTGGTCGCCGACGACCTTCACGTCGCCGTTGTCGATCTTGGCCTTCATGATCATCATCTGGCCCTCGCGGAACAGGCGCGCGTTGTTGTCTTCCTTCGGACCGGCCAGCAGGTAGTAGCGGCCCTTGGGAACGATGTTCAACAGGTACTGGGCCTGCAGCTTGCCGACGCCCAGCATGTCGAAGGTGATGTAGTAGTCCAGGTCGCTGTCCTCGATGATGCGGTCATAGGCGATGACCTTCACTCCGTCCCGGTGGCAGGCCTCGACGGCCGGGGCCAGGACCTTGCTGTTGACCGGCAGGCAGATCAGCACGTCGATGCCCTTGGTCAGCATGTTCTCGATCTGGGCGATCTGCAGCTTCTCGTCGCCGTCCGCCGAGGTGGCGAACACCGCCGCGCCGATCTTGATGGCGTGCTGGACCATGTAGTCCATGTCGCGCTTCCACCGCTCCAACCTCAGGTCCCCGACGGACACGCCGATGGTGACGGCCTTCCCCTTGCTCTCTTCCGCGCCGCCGGCCCACACCTGCGGGAGCGCGAAAAGAGCCACGAGGATCAATGCAATCCAGGCAACCTTTCTTCCCTGCATACGAACTCCTTTTGCCGCTGGAATCACCCGGGTCGACGACCCGGTTTTATTGGCAGGAGACGAGCTCCGTCCAACCATGATAAGTCATATGCCCAGTACGTGGGTATTTGCTCAATTGGCATGGTACCAGAGCCCCGGGCGGCTGTCAAGTTTTTTCGTCCGGGCGTATACTGCGGAGGCGGAGGCAGCATGGAAATCAAGACGGTGGATCTGTCGGAACAGGCCTTGAAGGGCATCGGCCTTCTGCTCACGCCGGCCCAGCGGGTGGCGCCGGAGCCGGGCGCGGAGACCTCTTACTTCGATACCGTGGATGACCTCGGGCTGGGATCGCCCTGCTCCTCCGGGGTGGTGGAATGCCGCCCGCGCCCCAAGATCCTGCACAAGATGGAACGCCACCTGCACAGCCGGGAGGCGCTGGTGGCCCTGGAGGGAGAGGCGATCGCCTGCCTGGCGCCCCCCCAGGAGGGCTCGGCGGCGGGGCTGGACGGCATTGTGGCGGTGAGGGTGAAGCCCGGGCAGGCCTTCATCCTGGAAAAGGGCGCCTGGCACGGGAGCCCGTTCCCGGTCGGCCGGAAACCGGCCAGACTTCTGGTGATCTTCCACAGCGGGACCGGCAGGACCGACCTGGAGTTCCGCGACCTGCCGCAAGACGTAGCCGTCCGCGTCTGAGCCCGGCTGGCAGGCGGGTTGGCGGATAGGCGGGCGGCCATGAAGCGCGTGTTTCTCGGAAACAGCGGACTGGTGGTTTCCGAGCTGGCCATGGGCACCCAGACCTTCGGCTGGGGCGCGGAGGAACGCACCGCCCAGGCCATGGCCGACCTCTTCGTGGAGCAGGGCGGCATCCTGTTCGACACCTCCAGCACCTACAACGGCGGGGCCTCGGAAGCGATGCTGGGCTCCTGGCTGAAAGCGAAGAACTCCCGGCAGGCCGTGGTGCTGGGCACGAAGGTGTTCTTCGCCACGGGGGAAGGGGCCAACGACTCCGGCCTGTCCCGCAAGCACATCTTACAGAGCGTCGAGGAAAGCCTGCGGCGCCTGCAGACCGACTACCTCGACCTGTACCAGGCGCATTGCTGCGACCTGTCCACCCCGCTGGAGGAGACCCTGCGGGCTTTCGACGACCTGGTCCGCTCCGGGAAGGTCCGCTACCTCGGCGTATCCAACTTCACGGCCTCCCAGCTCGTGCGCTCGCTGGGCCTGAGCCGGGCCAACGGCTGGTCGGCGCCGGTCGCGCTGCAGGCCGAGTACAGCCTGCTGGTGCGGGAAACGGAGTGGGAGCTGCTTCCCGTGTGCGAGGAGGAGGGGCTGGCCCTGCTGGCCTGGTCGCCCCTGGGGGGCGGCTGGCTGTCGGGCAAGTACCGCCAGGGGCAGGCGCCGGACCCCGGGAGCCGGGTCGGGCGCGGGGACCGGTGGGACGACCAGCCGGAGCAGAGGGAGAGCGAGCTCGCCTGGCGGGTGATCGACTGCCTGCGCCAGATCGCCGCCGACCGGGGCAAGAGCTGCGCGCAGGTGGCGATCAACTTCCTCCTGCGGCGCTCGCCCCGGGTCATCCCGATTTTCGGGGCCCGCAACCTGGAGCAGCTCAACGAGAACCTGGGAAGCGCGGGCTGGGAGCTGTCGCCGCAGGAGGTCGACGAGCTGGAAAAGGCCTCCCGCATCCCCCTTCCCTACCCCTACCGCTTCATCGAGCGCTACACCCGGCACCGCCCTCAGGCCCAGTGACGGCTGCGCAGTCCCTTCACGCGGGCGAAGTGGGGAAGGTTGGCGGTGATCACCTGGGCTTCGTGCGCCAGGGCGATCGCCGCCACGGCAATGTCGAAATCGTCGATGAGCTGGCCCGCCCTCTCCAGGGCGGCCTTGATGCCGCCGAAGCTCACCGAAGCCTGAGGGATCCAATCCAGCACCCGGATCGTGGACAATAGCTGAGCCTGGCGTTCCGACAGCAGGGCGCGCTTGCGTGAGCCGGGCTCCAGCCGCTGGATGCCGTACTCGACTTCGGCTACCACGGGCGGCACCACGGCGAGCTCGCCAGGCAGCCGCATTTTCAGGAAGTCCACCATGGCCGGCTCATTGCGCATCGCGGCAGAAAAGGCTGTTGTGTCAAGAATATCCATTATAGCTATAGCAATGGCGCGCCGCGGTTCAGGCGGTTCCGCGTGACGGCCTCTTCCATTTCCGTCGCGGCCTGGTTTAGCAGCTCCTGGTCGTCAGCGGACAGCCCCAGCTCGAAAAAGCCCTCAGGCCATTGGCCCGCATCGCCGGCTACCGCCTGCTCGCAGGCCTGAATCACGAACCGGTTCCGGCTGATCCCCCGCCGGCTGGCCACCGCATCAATCCGCTGCAATACCTCTTGTGGAAAATGGATCGTGGTCGTTGGCATGAATAGAATATATTCTATTCTATCCTGCAAGTCAAGGTGACCGATTGCCGGCGCGTTCAGCGCGTGAGTAACTTGCTCCCTTGGACATTGCCCGGGCTCGCCTTTCCAATCAGCTTCTCGGCAGGAAAAGAAGAGCACGCCCGCCGAGGTGGTGTCCTGGCTGGGCGCGGTGCAGGCCCAGGACTTCGCCGCCGCCAAGTGGGCCCTGGGCCTGCGCCTGCGGCAAGCCACGGATGCCGAGATCGAGAAGGCCTACAATGCCGGCCGGATCCTGCGCACGCACGTCATGCGCCCCACCTGGCATTTCCTGGCTCCGCAGGACATCCGCGCGGTGCTGGCCCTCACCGCCCACAGGGTACGGGCCGGAAGTGCTGCCATGCACCGCAGGCTGGAGCTGGACGGCCGACTCCTGTCGCGCTGTCACCGCCTGATCGGCGAAGCGCTGCGCGGCGGGCAGCACCTGACCCGCACCGAGCTGGCCGACCGCCTGGCCGCCGCGAAAATCGAAGCCAGGGGCCAGAGGCTGGCCTACATCCTGATGGACGCCGAGTTCGCGGCCCTGATCTGCAGCGGTCCCCGGAAAGGCAAGCAGTTCACCTACGCGCTGCTGGAAGAGCGCGTGCCCAAGACGCGCGCCTTGTCGAGCGAAGAGGCCCTGGCGCAGTGGACGCTGCGCTACTTCCTCGGCCACGGGCCCGCCCAGGCCAGGGACTTCGCCTGGTGGTCCGGGCTGACGCTGCAGGAGGCGCAGCACGGCATCGAGCTGGCCAAAGGCAAGCTGCTGCGCGACACCATCGAGGGCAAGACCTACTGGCGCTCCCCCGGCGGGGACGGGCAGGAGCCGGACGGCGGAAGGCCAGACGCCGGCGGCGGAGCTCTTCTGCTGTCGATTTACGACGAGTACACCATCGCCTACCGGGACCGCAGCGCGCTGGGCCCCGAGCGCCGCCTGGAGCGCCTGATCTCCATGGGCAACGCGCTGACCTCGGTGCTGGTCCTGGACGGGATCATCGCCGGGACCTGGAAGAGGGTCCTGGCCAGGGCCAAGGTCGAGCTCGCGGTCAGCCCGTTCCAGGCCCTGCGGAAAGCGGAGAAGGAAGCGATCCGGTCCGCCGCCTCCGCCTACGGTGAGTTTCTCGGCCTGCCCGTGGACTTGCGCTTCATCGCTGCTCCGACCGGCGCAGGCAAAGTTGGGCGAACGCAAGAAGGTCATCGAGGCCCGTCTTGATCACGGCTTCCACGATGTGCACATCCACTTGCTGATATTCGTGAATGACGGTATTGCGGAATCCCACCATCCGTTTGAGCCTGCCTGCCAGCTCCGCCGGAAGGATTCCGGCCTTGCTCAGCAGCTCGAAGCTCTCCGCGCTGTCCGTCGGGATGCCGAGCTTTTCCGAGCGGATCAGATGGTTGGCCAAATCAATGGCCTGTTCGCAGGCGCGGGTGATGTTCAGAATGGCCGCGTCCTGGTGGGTGAAATCCTCCAGGAAGCGTCCGCCGGCGTCCCGATATTCCTCGCGCGCCCGCAGCACGCAGCGCTGGATGCTCTGCACCTTGTTGACGATCACGTCATTCATACCGGGTACGCCCTGCCGCTGGCGTAGAACTCTTCGAGGATCCCGCGGCGCTCCTCGTTCAGTTTTCCGTACAGGGAAAGCACGAGCATTTCGTACAGCTGGATCCTGGATGAATCTGCGGCAAACACGCAGGTCCCGCGGGCGATGATCTCCTTCTGAAGCACGATCGGCGCGGTGCGTGCGTTGACCAGGTCGATGGTGCGCCCGAGAACCTCTTCCAACTGGAAGCGAGCCTCGGACAAGGCGAGAGACCCAGCCGCCTTGGCCTGCTCATGCGGCAGCAGCATGGCGATATCGATATCGCTGTGACCTCCCGTGGCATCCAGTTCGCCAGAGGCAGCGGATCCGAATATGTAGATCCCCTCGGTCTCAGGGAAGGCCGCACGCAGGATGCGCACTGCGGTTTCGATATGTGCTGCAGACAGCGATTTATCCATAAGATTGAACCTAATGGCATGATACTGGTGTCTGCGGAACGATGCAACGTAGCCCTGCCGCAGGCAAAGCTGGCGGCTATAGGACTGCAGGTCGGTTTGTTGCCATGTGACGCCCACCGTCAACTGGCAAGATGGCCCCTGTGATCCAGGAGCTTTCCTCGGAAGCGAAAAACAGCGCGGCGCTGGCAATGTCACCGGGTTTTCCGCTGCGACCCATTGGATGCAGGGGTCTGACCCTGGCATAGAAAGCGGGGATATCTTCGCGCTTGATCATCGGGTCTACAAGCTCCGTGTCTTCCACCATTCCCGGACAGATCAGATTGACTCGGATCTGTCGATCGGCGAGCTCCATGGCCATTACTTGGGAGAGCATTTGAAGAGCTGCCTTACTGGTGCAGTACACCCCCGCATTCGGGTAGGCCTTGTTGCCGGCAATCGAAGAGATATTGATGATGGAGCCCCCCGTTTTGCCGCTCATCCAGGGAATTACCTCCTTGGAGAGCCTCCATGGCGCATAGGTATTGACGTTCATCTGCAAGTCCCAGTCTTTCTTTTCCATTTCGTCGAGCTTTCCGTAGCGCATGATGCCGGCGCAGTTCACAAGAATGTCGATCCTGCCGTACCTGTCAGCCGTGGTACGAACCAATTCTCTGATATCTTGCTCCCGGGTCAGATCGGCCGGGAAGAAGGCCACCGGGAAACCCGTAGAAGGCATACCGTCGACGGCCTGTTGAAGAGGCTTCTGCCGTCGACCGCAGATCATGATGCTCGCCCCCTCGCTCGAGAATCGCTTGGCGATTTCCAAACCAATGCCCGTGCCACCCCCCGTGATCAGAGCTACTTTTCCGTTCAGCAGGCTCATGTTTGTTCCAACCTATCCTTTCAGAGCGCCCTCAAGCATACCCTTGACGAAGTACCGCTGAAGAATGAAGTACAGCACCATGGGGACGATTATCGACCAGACGATCACTCCGGCGATGGGACCCAGCGCAAAGGAAGCTTCTTCGAAATTTACGAGCATGATGCCGATGGCCAGAGTCGTCCCGCGATACTTGGTGTTGAGGATCAGAGCGTAGAGGAACTCCCCCCAGCACAAGAGGAAGGTTATGATGCCGGAGGAGATCAAACCGCCCGTCGAAAGAGGTAGAAAAATTCGCCAATAGATGCCGAGGCGTTTGCTGCCGTCGATGGTTGCCGCCTCCTCCAGGTCCTTGGGGATTTTCAGGAACGTGCTGTACAGGATGAAGACCGGGATCGGCAGGTAAACGGCGACATACGGCAGGATCAGGCCGATATTGGTGTTCTTGATCTTCAAGGCTGTTTCGATCATGTAGATGGGGATGACCGTCACGATGAGCGGCACAGCCATTACGAAGGATATGAAGACCAGTATCACCTTTTTGCCGATGAAATCGATGCGGGACAGGCCATACGCGCACAACGAGGCCAGCACGAGGATCAGGGACACGGAGACGCTGGTCACGATCACGCTGTTCTTGAAGAAGGTGAAGAACTTGACCCCCAGCGATTCAACTATGTGCTCATAGTTGCCCAAGTACAGCTTCCGCGGCCAGAAACTGGCCGGAACGCTGAAGTTCTCCCGATCGCTCTTCAGGGAAATGAAAACGGTCTGTATGACCGGGGCGACGACCAGGAAAAGCAAGAGCAGCACCAGCATCGTCAGCAGGATCTCTGCGAACCGGCTTCGCGCGGACATGAGCTACGCCTTCTCCGTCCTGGTCAGCAGGAAATTGAGCATGAACAAACCGACGACAATGATCGCTACGATGTACCCCATCGCGGCCCCCAGACCGAGATCGAAATTGGTGAAGGCGGTCTTGTAGGTTTCCACGTACATCGTCGTCGTCGAGTTGGCAGGGCCTCCCGCCTGCTGGGGCGAATTGGAACCCGTCATGGCTACCACCTGGGCGAAGAGTTTCAGCGCCGTGACGGTCTCCAGCATGCCTACCACCAGGTAGGTCTCCTTCAGGTTCGGAAGAATGATCCTGGTGATCCGCTGCCAGCCGTTCGCCCCATCTATTGTCGCCGCTTCGAGCAGGGAATGCGGAATGCTTTCGATCCCACTCATGAACAGCAGTGCGACGAAACCGATTCTCTGCCAGACGGAAACGCCGATGATCACGTTCAGCGTAATCGCGGGATTGTTCATCCAATCCTTGGCCAGTCCCGGCAGACCGAGGTAGTCCCGAAGCACGCTGTTGAGCAGACCGTACTGGGAGTTCAACATGAACAGAAACATGAAGCAGGACATGGAAACCGGAATGACCATGGGTATGAACATCACTACCCGCGAAACCCTGGATACCCACAGGTGTGCCTGGGTGAAATGGTAGCCGATGGCGAAACCCAGGACGAACATGACCGGGATGTAGATCGCCGCGAAATAGAACGTGTTTCCGATTGCCTTGCGGAATACGGGATTGGCCAGCACTGACAGATAGTTGCCGATCCCCACCCAGACGGAACGCTCGTCGTAGACGAAGTTGTACTTCTGGAAGCTGAGGATCAGCGTGTGCACGAGCGGGTACATCAGGAAGACGGCCATGAAGAGAAAAGCCGGCAGCACAAACGCCCAACCGTCGAGGTTGTCGCGCAGCAGTCTCCTTGTCGCGAATCTCATAACATTCTTAAGAGTACCGGGCCCTCCGCCTTTGGCCGGAAGGCCCGGTGAATTTCTCCGCTCTACTGGATGACTTTCAGGTTCAGCTTGGCGCCCTCTTCCCTGAACTTCTGCACCGCCTGCTTGGGAGTCATGCTGGTAGTGGCAACGGTCTGTTCCAGCTGATAAAGCAGCTGGTTGAGCTTGGCTCCGTCATACCAGGCCTTGTCGGTCGTGCATCCGGGGTTGAGCAGCAGGGCCTTGTGGCCAGCGTGGTCCGCCGGCAGTCCTTCCCAAAGCTTGATCATGGTCGGGTGCTTGCCATAGGTGACCGCCGGTATTTCCTGGGCGAACCAGGGCGTGAATACCTGCTCGCGGAGGTATTGCAGGACGACAGCCTTGTTCTTGGAGAACTTGGGCATATAGGCGTAGTGGGCGAAATTGTAGCCTCCGTTCTTGTCCTGGTCGGGGAAAGGCAGAACAATGTCGTTCTCGCCCAATTGAGGCCTGCCCTCGATGCCTCGGCTGCTGGACTCGAACAGCATACCGATGGTGCCGCCAAAGAACGCGGACCTGGCTGAAATTCGTATCGGTAATCGTCCCCGTATAATGGTAGCCCTCTTTGGCCCCCCTGGAAATGAACTCAAAGATCCGCTCGAACTCCGGGGCGTTCAGATTCGCACTGCCGTCGGCATTGTAAGCCTTGCCGCCCAAGGCATGCACCGCCGAGAAGGGCTGCAGGTCGCCGAAGTTGGAGAAGTTCCAGGAGAAACCGTAGACGTCCTTGACCTGCCCGGTTCCCTTGGTGAGCTTCTTGGTGAACTCGTACAACTCATCCAGAGTCCTGGGTTTCAGGGGAATGCCGTTCTTGGCCAGTCCGGCGGCGACCATCATCTTCTTGTTGGCCTCGAGCATCATCCCTTCCATCATCATCGGGACAGCCCAGTATTCGCTCCCCTTCTTCGCATTCTCCACAAGGGGCAGGACGAAGCTCTTCTTGTCGAATTCGCCCTTGTAGAAGTCGCCCAAGTCCATCAAGAGGCCCTTCGCCGCCAGGCGCGCGACCTGCCCGATGGTCCCGCCAATGGAGAAGTCGACTTCCGCATCGCCCGTCGACCAGTTCAGCAGGTGCGTGGCCAGCTCGTAATCCTGATAGCCTTCGACAACCATCTTGACGTTGGGATGGTCGCGCATGAAGCGATCAGCGGACTGTTGGACTGGAAACTTTTGCAGCATCCACTGCGCCGCAAGGTAGTTGAAAGTCACCTTTTCTTGCGCACTTCCTATGATCGGGGCTACTGCCGATACGACAATGAGCAGAGTCGCCGTTAGTACAATCAGCTTCTTCATGAGTTTTCCTTTCCTGAGTTTTTCTTCTTACCGACCAACCTGCTATGAGCCTGGCTTTTCCCAGCGCTACCTCCTTCCCTCCTGTCTTGACCATCCCAGCCGAGCCGATGAGAAATCCGGTGAGCATGTTTTTGTATCAGCTCTCCAAGCCTGGCAAAGCCTCTTTCCGGCATCCGGAATGAAGGTCCTGTAACCCAGATGGAAGCGACCGGATATCCCCAGTGATTGAAAATAGGGCAGGCAACACCGTGAAGTCCCTCGATCCTTTCCGCGCAATCAACGGCATATCCCCTGACCTTCACATCCGCCAGATAGGCCAGCATCGCCTTCGGGTCAGTGATGGTCCGCGGGTTGAACCTCTTGTATTCCATGCCGTTGACAATGCGGTTCCGCTCGCTGTCCGGAAGATAGGCCAGCATCGCCTTGCCGGGAGCAGCGGTATGCGGAAGGAAAACGTGCCCGACGTCGATCATGAACTTGATCTCGGTACGGAGCCCAGCACCTGCTCCAGCACCACCCCGTGCATCCCGACCAAGGTCCCGATCAAGACGGTTTCCTTGGCTTCGTCGCGAAGGTCGCGCATCACGTCGAAGGCCTTTTCGATGATATTCACCTCGCCAAGGGCGGAATAGCCCAGGGCCAGCAGCTTGGTGCTGACGGTATAGGCCTTGTCGACTTCATTCAGGTAGCCGTGCATTCTCAGGGTTTTAGCGATGCGGAATACGCTGTTCTTGGAATATTTCAGTCGCTCTGAGAGCTCGGTCACGCCGCAGCCCTTGGGCTTGTCCGCCAGGTATTCAAGGATTACTAAGGCCCGCTCGAGATTGGGAACGCTGTAGCGGCTAGGCGATTGCTGTTTAGCCATGTGCCATCCAAACGGCGTTTGCACTGTAGAATATCACGGCACCAGGGCTCCTGTCAATGTTGTTCTACATAAATAATCACGTTCTATATATTGACAGCAGCTCACGGCGGGGCTATCCTGGACAGGCAGGGCGGTTGCCGCTGGCCGAAGGAGTAGCCGGTGAAGTACAGCATCGAGCGCATGTTCGATCTCAAAGGGCAGGTCGCTATAGTCGCTGGAGCTACGGGCGGACTGGGGACCGAGATCTGCCTGGCGCTCAACGAGCTTGGAGTGAAGCTCGTGCTGGTCGGCCGAAGGATGGAAGGCCTGAAGGCTTTAGAGGCCAGGCTGAACACGAAAAACGCCGCGGTGCTTTCGATTTCCGCCGACATCACCAGCAAGGCCAGGGTGCAGGACATGACGCGAGCCGCCGCGGAGGCATTTGGGCGCATCGATATCCTGATAAATTGCGCGGGAATGTCCCATCTGGAAAGGGCCGTCGATTTCGACGAGACGACGTGGGACCGCTTGCTGGACGTGAATCTGAAGGGCACCTTTTTGACCTGCCAGGCGGTGGGCAGCTACATGCTGGGTCAGAAATACGGCCGCATCGTGAACTTCTCCTCCGTACGAGGCCAGCAAGGGCGAAGCCAGGATCTGGCCTACGCCCCCAGCAAGGGGGCGATCAATCAGCTTACAAAATCTCTGGCTATTGAATGGGCTCAATCAGGGATCAACGTGAACGCGATCGCTCCGACCTTCACCCCTACGGAGCTCAATCGCTGCTTGCTGGCGGACGAGCCGACCCGCCGCTGGGTGCTGAATCGCATTCCCATGGGCCGCCTGGGGGAGCCCGAGGACATCGTCGGCGCACTGGTGTTCCTTTGCTCGCCGGCGGCTGCCTTTGTGACCGGACACATCTAGTGGTCGATGGAGGTTGGACAGCCGCATGAATGAAAACCAGCGCTAAGGCGAAAGGAGCAGTCCAGTGACATCCCGTGAGCGGGTCCGCACTGCGTTGCAGCACCGGCAGCCGGATCGCGTGCCGCGCGACTTTGGAACCACGCTGGTCACCGGAATCCATGCCAGCACCTACGCCAAGCTGAAGGCCGCTTTGGGATTGCGCGGCGGCTCCGTCAAGGTCTACGACCCCTTCCAGATGCTGGCAGAGGTCGAGGAGCCGGTCAGGCGGGCTCTGGGGATCGATACGGTCGGCATCCAGCTGCCCAAGACTGTCTACGGCTACAGAAATGAACAATGGAAACCCTTCTCGCTTTTCGATGGAACCGAAGTGTTGATTTCCGGGCATTTTACCTATGACGTGCTCGACAACGGCGACATCGTACAGTACCCGCGCGGAGACCGCAGCGCCCCCCCATCCGCAAAGATGCCGTACGGCGGCTACTACTTCGACACCATCGTACGCCAGGAACCCATCCAGGAGGACAAACTGGATCCGGAGGAGTGGGCCAGGCAGTCCTACGCTCCGTACGCGGAGGAGGACTTGCGGTACCTCGAGGACACCGCCGCCTGGTGCTTCCAGAACACCGAAGCCTCCCTGATCGGCAATTTCGGCGGGGCCGCATTCTCCAACATCGCCTATGTCCCTGGACCGCACCTGCCGCATCCCAAAGGCATCCGCGATCCGGAGGAGTGGTACGTCTCGATGATCCTGCGCAAGGACTACATCCGGGCGATCCACCAGTACCAATTCGAAATCCAAATGGAGAATCTGAAGGCTTATCACCAGGCGGTCGGGGAGCGCATCGACATCATCTACATGTCCGGCACGGATTTCGGGTCGCAGAAAGGTCCCTTCATTTCCCCCGATCTTTATCGGGAGCTGTTCAAGCCCTGGCACAAGGCAATGAACGACTGGGTCCATCAACACACGCGGTGGCGAACTTTTTACCATAGCTGCGGCTCGGTCGTAGCCTTCCTCGACGATTTCGTGGAGGCCGGCTTCGACATCCTCAATCCGGTGCAGCTGAGCGCCGAGGGTATGGATCCGCGCTGCTTGAAGGAGAATTACGGCCAAAAGCTGGTGTTCTGGGGAGGAGGGGTGGATACCCAGCACACCCTGCCCTTTCGGCACTCCCGAAGAAGTCCGGCGCGAGGTGAAGCGCAACCTGGAAATTTTCGGGAAAGACGGCGGCTACGTGTTCAACACGGTTCACAACATCCAGGCCAACGTCCCCGTGGAAAATCTGCTGGCCATGTTCGAGACGGTGGACGCAATGGCGGGGACCTGAGGGGAAGATCGCCGTGACGCCTCGAGAGCGTTTTGCCTGTGTGTTCAGGGGGGAAAAGCCTGATCGACTGCCGATTACCTTCCACATGTTCGATCACGCCCGTTTCGTAACCAAGATCTATCCCCAGGTGGACCCCTGCGATTACTCTACGATCAACCTGAAGTGCATCGAGTTGAGCCGGCAGCTAGGGGCGGATGTATTCGTGCGCATGCTCTACGAGGCTAACGACCCGATTCATATCTTTATGGGAGGCCTGGTTACCGACCGCCAGAGCGAGAACTGGGAAGTCAAGACCGAGGAAATCCGCGAGGACAGCACGTTGATCCTCCGTTCCGTGATCAGGACTCCGGAAGGCGAGTTGACCCAGGACTATTCCATCAACAGCCTGCCGGACGGACAGCTCATGCAGGCCTGCACGAAGAAGCCGATAGCGAATCCCAGAGACCTGGAGATAGCGATCAAGTACGAGCCGCCCATGGACGCGGGACGCTTCCGCAACCACCTCCTGCCTCGGGTGCGTCGGTTGCGTGAAGCTCTCGGCGAGGACGGCATCCTGGGAATCTGGGTCCCCAGCGGACCTTTCAACCAGGCCTCGTTGATCTACGATTTGACCGAGCTGTACACTCTTTACCTTACCGATTACAGCTTCTACCAACGGCTGATGGAATTCGCCATGCGACGAGTCCTGGGGTACACGGCGATCATGAAGGAAGCCCGCCCGGACGTGCTGATCGTCGGGGGCAACGTGCCGGGGGGCTTTCTTGGACCGCAGGTCTATGAGCGCTACATCCTTGCTTTCGAGCGCAGCTACATCTCCTTCTGCCAGGACAGCGGCATTCCCGCGATGTACCACAACTGCGGACAGATCATGTCCTTGCTGGAGTCCTACAAGAAACTGGGCGTGCGCAGCGTAGAGCCGTTCACCCCGCCCCCGGGTGGGGACGCCGACCTATCGAGAGTCAAACAAATCGTGGCCGGCGGCTACGTGACCGTCGGGGGTGTGGACAAGCTGGAGCTCCTGCGCCACGGCAGTGTCGCTCAGGTCAAAAACGAGGTGGCGAAAATCGTTCGGACCGTCAAACCGGGGGGAACCCATATCCTGCAGAACGCCGATTCCCTGGAGTACGACACCCCGATAGAAAACCTCCGGGCCTACGTGGAAGCGGCGCTGGAGAACGCTTGGTATTAAGGAAAGAAAGCGATGACCTCCAGAGAACGGGTGATCGGCTGCTGTGAGCGCAAGGGTTTCGATCGTATTCCCATCAAGCATGAGGCGACCATCGAGATCAATCAGGAGCTGCGCACCCATTTCGGGCTGGTCAACGACGAGCAGCTGCTGCGCGTCGTCGGTGACGACTTTCGCTATGTAGAACCCGCCTTCTGCGGTCCCCGCCCGAAAAAAGCGGAGGATGGAAGTCTGCCGGGGTACTTCGGCGAGCGATACCACTGGGTGCAAATCGATAGTGGAAGGTACCTCGAGGCCTGCTACCAGCCCTATGTCGGCATCCAGGACTTGCGTGATCTTGACCGATCGTATTTCCCGAAAGCGGATTGGCTGGACTGCTCGACGATCGCTCAGCAAGCCCGAAGCATCCGAAAGGAAGGCTTTGCGGTGTGCTGCGGCGGCGCCGGCGACATGGATTTTATCAACGGTATCGCCAGGGCCCGGGGGATGGAACAGGTGCTCGTGGACCTGATCGAGGACAATCCGGTGTACCTGGAAATCATGACGGCACGATTTCGCTTCTATTTCGGGGTACATCAACGGATGCTTGAAGAAGCCGGCGGGCTTATCGATTTCGCCCACATCGGCGAGGATCTTGGCACCCAGCTTGGCCCGATGATCGGCATGGACCTGTTCGAGCGGCATTTTGCGCCCAAATACAGGGAGTACTTCGGCATGGTGCATGACCATGGGGCGCGCACCATGATGCACATGTGCGGTACGGTGTGGAGGTTTCTTCCTCGGCTGATCGAGTTAGGACTTGATGTCTATGACGTCGTGCAGCCTACTGTCCCCGAGAACGACGTAGTAGTTTTAGGCACCCGCTTTGGGAAACGCCTGGCGTTCCAAGGCAGCATGGACGTGCAGCGGGAGCTCGCTTTCGGAACACCGGCAGAGGTGGAGGCGCAGGTGCGCAGGCGCCAGGACTACTTCAAGACAGGCGGCCTGATCCTTGGACCCTCCCACCGAATCCAGCCGCTCTCACCTCTCGAGAATATCCTGGCTATGTACCGCGCGGCCGGCAGCCTGCTCAAAGCCATCCCTCAAAGCATCCTGAATCTGAACAGTATCGAGGCGCTCCCGTACGGGACCGCTCGTGGAGCAAAATTTTTGATCCCAGAATAATGAGCACGCTTCCCCAGGCAGAGCGCGCAGGCTATACTGCCGGCAATGGGATTGTGTCGTATCGGGTTTGACAACGAGAAGTACCTCCGCGAGCAGGAAGCCGAGATCCTGAAGCGCGTGCAGCGCTTCGGCAACCGGCTGTACCTGGAGTTCGGCGGCAAGCTGATCTTCGACTACCACGCCGCGCGCGTGCTGCCCGGCTACGACCCGAACGTGAAGATGCGCCTGCTGGCCAACCTGGCCGGACAGGGCCGACATCATCCTGTGCATCTACGCCGGGGACATCGAGCGCCGCAGGATCCGGGGGGACTTCGGCATCACCTACGACTCCGACGCGCTGAAGATGATCGACGACCTGGGCGGGCGGGGCATCACCGTGAAGGCCGTGGTGATCACGCGCTTCGAGGGGCAGGAGTCCGCCCAGAAGTTCAAGAACCGCCTGGAGCGGCGCGGCGTGCGCGTGTACACCCACCGCTTCACCAAGGGCTACCCCACGGACGTGGACACCATCGTCAGCGACCAGGGCTACGGGGCCAACGAGTACATTCCCGACGGACAAGCCCATCGTGGTGGTGACCGGGCCGGGGCCCAACAGCGGGAAGCTGGCCACCTGCCTGTCCCAGCTCTACCACGAGCACAAGCGCGGGGTGACCGCCGGCTACGCCAAGTTCGAGACCTTCCCGATCTGGAACCTGCCCCTGGCCCACCCCGTCAACGTGGCCTACGAGGCGGCCACCGCGGACATCGGGGACTTCAACGCCATCGATTCCTTCCATTTAGAGGCCACCAACGAGCGGACCATCAACTACAACCGGGACCTGGAGGTGTTCCCGGTGCTGAAGCGCATCATGGAGAGGATCTCCGGCAAGGCCTCCGCCTACCGCTCCCCGACGGAAATGGGAGTCAACCGCGCCGGCTTCGGCATCGTGGACGACGCGGTGGTGCGCGAGGCCGCGGTCCAGGAGGTGATCCGGCGCTACTTCCGCTACTCCTGCGAGCACGCCATGGGCGTGGAGGAGCGCAAGACCGTCCAGCGGGTGGAGCTGCTGATGAAGGACCTGGAGGTCGGCCCCGAGGACCGCCGCGTGGTGACCGCCGCCGCGGACGCCGCGCGCGATGCCCAGGCCCGCGGCAAGGGCAGCGAGGGAGTGTGCTGCGGCGCCGCCCTGGAGCTCAAGGACGGCACGATCGTGACGGGGAAGAACTCCCCGCTCATGCACGCGGCCTCCAGCCTGGTGCTGAACGCGGTCAAGCACCTGGCCGGCATCCCCGACAGCATCCACCTGCTGTCCCCGATCATCACCGCCTCCTTGAGCCACTTCAAGAAGGACATCCTCGGCAGCCGGGTGGTGAGCCTGGACCTGGAGGAGACCCTGATCGCCCTGTCCATCAGCGCGGCCATGAACCCCACCGCGCAGGCGGCGGTGGAGAAGCTGGCCGAGCTGCGCGGCTGCGAGACGCACATCACCCACATCCCCACCCCGGGGGACGAGGCCGGCCTGCGCAAGCTCGGCGTCAACCTGACCTGCGACCCCAACTTCGCCAGCAAAGACCTGTTCGTGGACTAGGCGGCTGGCGCGCGCAGGCCCGCCGCGACAGCCGAAACCCACCCGAAGGCTACCGCCCCGGCCAGAGCCACGATCACCCCCGCCCAGCTCATGAAGACATTGGTCAGGGCGATGAGGGCAACGGTGGCGACCGCCGACACGACGGAGTAGACCAGCCAGCCGCGCTGTCCCGTGGAAGCGAACCGGCGGACGAACACGAAGCAGTTGACGATCAGGGAAAGCATCGAGAGGAAGAAGCCCACGGCGTGCAGCGTCGCCCCGCCGCTCATGGGCATGGCCGGACCCGCGGGGGCGCCCGGAGGGAAGCCGAAGCCCGGGTCCGCTCGAAAGATGCCGGCCACGAGCAGGCCCAACCCGAAGGTGCCGACCAGCAGCGCCCCCCAGGTTCCGCCCTTCTGCCCTTTCAACTGGCGCCGGACTCCGATGGCGCAGGCTAGGGCGAGCAATCCGGTGAGGAGGAAGCTGGCGATCTGGATCCACCCCAGGTCCCCGAGGCTCAACTGGCTGAGGGCGTTCAACCGGATATTGAATCCCGGACGAGTGAGGGCCTGGACGATGGCCACCGCGAAAAACAGCGGGCCCGTGAGGGTCCCGCAGAGAAGAAGCGTCTTCGTAAGCCTGGAACTCATTGATATGCCTCCTATGCCAGGTAGTCGATTGCGGAGGCGGGAAATCGACATCTCGGCGGACTAGGAGGGCTTAGCTTCGCGAGAGCTCGTACACCGGCAGCCTGGACTCCCCCACCGCTTCCTTGAAGTAGGGGTTGTCGGCGGCTTCCAGCTCCACCAGGTCGACCGGCGTCTGAAGAAGCTCCTCGAGCTGTGCGGCAAGGCTGAAGTAGCTGGTGGCGTACTGCGCGGCAGGCATGGGCTTGAACTGCACCAGAAAGCCCGCGCCGCCGAAGGCCAACAGGCTCTCCACCCCCAGATCCCGGCAGAGAGCGGCGATCGAATCCTTGTGCTCGTCGATTGCCATTCTGAATTGTATATCGGCAGGCGCCCGCCCGCAACTGAGGATCGCTCATGATATAGTCAGGCATGAAACCCGCGCGAGCTATCGCCATCGGCCTGTCCTTCCTGCTCCTGGCGGGACTCGCTGCTTCCGCGCAGTCCGCCGAGCCCGGCCGCTCCCCCGTCCCCTGGCCCCCCTCCACCCCGGCCGCCGAGGGGCTGGACCGACAATCCATCGAGGCCATGTTGGGCTGGATGCGGAGCTCCGGGATGCGGTTTCACGCGGTTATTATCCTCCGCAACGACCGGCTGGTCGTGGAGGAGTACTTCGCTCCCTGGCAGCGGGATTCGCGCCAGAACATGTACTCCTGCGCGAAGAGCGTGCTCTCCACGCTCTGCGGCATTGCCCAGGCGGAGGGAAAGCTTCCGCCGCTGGACAGCAGCGCCCTGGCCCGCCTGCCAGCGGGCGGCGGCGAAGCCCGCGATCCTCGGGCGCGGCGGATCGACTTTGAACAGCTTCTCACCATGAGCTCCGGCATGGTCTTCCTTCGGGCCGTGGACATGGCCGTGGCAGAAGACCAGGTCGCCTTCGCCCTGGCCAGACCCCTAGCCGCCGAGCCGGGATCACGCTTCATCTACACTTCCGCCGGACCGCACCTGCTTTCCGCCCTCCTACAGGCCTGCGTGGGCCAAAGCGCCCGGGATTACGCGGGGCAGAGTCTATTTGCCCCTCTGGGCATCCGGGACTGGTCCTGGGAAGCAGACGGGAAAGGGGTGACCATCGGCGGCGCGCACCTGAGCCTCACGGCCATGGACCTGGCCAGGATCGGATACCTGTATCTCAAGAGAGGGGATTGGTTCGGGAAGCGGGTGCTTCCCGCCTCCTGGGTCGAGGCGGCCACCCGGACGCACTCCCGGCCTTCCGGCATGAACCGGGCGGAAGACTCCGGCTACGGGTACCTGTGGTGGGTCGACGAGGCCTGGGGCGGTTTCTCCGCCCACGGGGCAGGAGGCCAGTACCTCTTCGTGGTGCCGGACCTGGACCTGGCGGCCGTCTTCACCGCCGACCTGCCTGCCAAGGACTTCCCCGTGCCCTGGGACCTGTTCCGGCGCTACGTGCTTCCCGCCGCCGGCGCCAGCCCGCCGTAGGGTCAGGGTTTGGCGGCGACAAACTTCTTCCTGTCCTTCCTGCAGATGAGCTGGATCGTGTGGTTGCCGGAGATGGCGGCCGTGGGCATGCCGCCGCCCGGGTTGACCCATTGCCCCGCCATGAAGAAGCTCTCCAGGCCCGGCAGGGTCTTCTTCATGCCCGTGGTGAAACTGCTCTCGTCGAACAGCCACCCCTCGTAGGCGCCCCGCCAGTTGCCGGTATAGCGCTCCCAGGTGACGGGCGTGGCCACGTCGCGCATTTCGATCTGAGCGCGGATGCCGGGGAAGCGCTGTTCCAGGCCGGTGATCACCTCGTCGCAGAGGCGCTCCTTTTCGGCTCTGTAAGCTTGCGGATCCTGCCGGAGCTTGTGCCAGTAGTCGTAGTCCGTCTCGTACTGGACCACGGCCACGTCCTTGCCCGGCGGCGAAAGGGTGGGGTCGAAGTTATAGACCCGCAGGTTGAGGAGCCTGTTCGGCTTGCCCGCCACGACGATCGGCTTGTCCAGCGGGTAGTTCGTGCCGCCGATGGATGAAGGCACGTCGAGCTTCCGGTTCACCCCCAACGCCACGTACACCAGCGGCGCGAACAGCCTGGGGTTCTCGTAGCGGCTTTTCAGCTCGTCGTCCAGGTACCTGCCCTGCAGCATGTCGAAGATGGTGGTGCGCCCGTCCGCGGTGGAGACCACCCAGTCCGCCCGGTGCTCCGTCCCATCCGCCAGCCTGACCCCCACGGCCTTGTCGTCCTCGACGAGGATCTTCTGGACCCGCGCGTCGAAGCGGATTTCCCCTCCCAGGTTCCGGTAGCGCTTCTCGATCGGCTCCACCAGGGCCAGCGCCCCGCCGATGACGTACCCGGCGGCCTGGCGGTGCTGCATGGCGAGCTGCATCAGCGCCATGGCCAGGGGAAAGTCGCCGCCCAGGGCCGACCCGAACATCTCGCGGACCCAGGGGTTGCGGAAGCGCTGGGCAAAGGAGTTGGCGGTCACGCTGCGCAGCTTGCGCATGATACGGTACACGGGAAGCATCTTCATCATCGCCAGCTTGTCGAAGATCGTCTGCAGCTCACCGGGTTTTCCTGGCGGAAAGTCTAGGTCCGTGGAGCGGATCATCCGGGTGAGCTCCTTGATGACCGCCGCATCCTCCGGAGCCAGCTCCAGCAGGTATTCCTCGAAGCGGTCGGCATCGCAGTACACGGTAAACGCCCTGCCCTGCCTGTTTTCGAAGATGGCATTGAGCTCGTGGTTGTGGACCTTCCAGCCCGGCGCCGCGCCCAGCTCCTCCCAGATCCGGTAGCCGCCGCTCTTCGGGTTGGTGCCCATGAGCCAGTTCATGGCCCCGTCGATGGTATAGCCCTTGCGCTTCCACGCCGTGCAGACCCCGCCGGCCAGGGAATGCATCTCAAAGATGGTCGTCCGGTAGCCGTTCATCCGCCCGTAGCAGCCGGCGGAAAGCCCCGTCAGCCCGCCCCCGATGATGATGATGGATTTGTCCATCGCCATGCTCGATTGTAGATCGGCATGCGGCCGCCTATCCAGTCTTTGAATATATTAGCTGTATGCAAAAGCGCAGATTGGGGAAAAGCGGCCTGGAAGTCTCCGCCGTCGGGCTGGGCTGCATGGGAATGAGCTCTTCCTATGGCCCGGCTGCGGACAAGCAGGAGATGATCGCGCTGATTCGGGCAGCCGTGGAACGCGGGGTCACTTTCTTCGATACCGCCGAAGTATACGGCCCGTTCATCAATGAGGAACTCGTGGGCGAAGCCCTCTCCCCCTTCCGCGGGCAGGTGGTAATCGCCACGAAGTTCGGGTTCAAGATAGATCCGAACAGTGGAGAGCAGGTCGGCCTGGACAGCCGGCCGGAGCACGTCAGGCAGGTCGCCGAGAGCTCGCTCAAACGGCTCAAGGTCGAGGCCATCGATCTGTTCTATCAACACCGTGTCGACCCGGAAGTCCCGATCGAAGAGGTGGCCGGAGCGGTGAAGGGCCTGATCCAGGAGGGCAAGGTCAGGCACTTCGGTCTTTCGGAAGCGGGGGCGCAGACCATCCGCCGCGCGCACTCCGTCCAGCGCGTGACCGCGGTCCAGAGCGAATACTCGCTGTGGACGAGGAATCCGGAAGCCAGCATCCTGTCGACCCTGGAGGAACTGGGCATCGGCTTGGTTCCATTCAGCCCTCTGGGCAGGGGCTTCCTCACGGGGAAGATCGACGAAAACACCCGGTTCGATAAAACCGATTTCCGCAACTCCCTACCCCGCTTTACGCCGGAAGCGCGGAAAGCGAATCAGGCCTTGATCGAGATCCTTGCGGCGATCGCAGAACAGAAGAAGGCGACGCCTGCGCAAATCGCGCTGGCCTGGCTGCTGGCCCGCAGGCCGTGGATCGTTCCCATCCCGGGCACCCGGAAGCTGGCGCGCCTGGAGGAGAACATCGGCGCAGCGGCAATCGAGCTCAACTCCTGATGATCTGCGCGGGATCGAAAGCGCCGCCTCAAAGATCGCGGTGCAAGGGGCGCGCTACCCCGAGGAAATGGAGCGGATGACCGGTCGCTGAATCCCTCCTACGTTTCCCACGGATTGATCAACACCAAGCCGGTATGTTCGAAATCCTTGGTGTTTCGCGTAGCCAGACCAGCGCTCGAAACACGGCAAATAGCCGCGATCTGGGCATCCGGCATCGAAATCGGACTGCCGATTCGGTCCCGCTGGAGCACAATGTCCGCGTATTCGATTGCGGCAAGTTGATCGAAGGCAAAGATCCGGTCTGCGAAGTACTCCTCGAACATCGTCGTAACCGCGTCCAGCAGCCGGTGCTTCTTCTTTCCCCCAGGTAGTGAGCCGATGCCATAGAGAATCTCGGCCACCGTGATGGCCGTGAGCCCGAGGTCGCTGCCCGGAAGATCATCCATCCAGCCCAATACGTGCTTGTCGGGCTTCGGGCGCATCAGCTCTGACAAAACATTGGTATCGACGAGGATCATTGCCGGATATTCGCTTTCCGGGGCCGTTGTTTGCGCACGGGTACATGGAGCTCCACGCCGCCGGCAGCCACGAAGCGCCTATGAATCAGCGTCCCCAGCCGGCGCCCTGCGGCGCCGACCTGCAGCGCCTCACGAAGGATCACGCGGGCCTCTTCCTCCATCGAGCGGTCATGGGAAGCCGCCCGGATCCGCAATCTGGCCTTTATCGATTCATCAAGGTTTCGGATTGTAATTGCAGCCAGGGAGAGCCTCCATTGATAGCAATGCTATCAATGCCTTCAGTATGAGCATCAGGGAAGAACCTGTCAACTACTTCCCCGCGCCTCAACTGTCGCGTCCGTAATCTTGACAGCTCGCCGGGCGCCTCTTAGACTTTGCTATTCTTGCCAAGCCAAAAGGAGGACACGATCATGAAACGGAGTTTCCTGTTGGTACTGGCGGCGGGGCTCATCCTGGCCACCAGCGCGTTCGCGGGCGGCCAGGGGGAAGCCGCGCCCAAAGGCCTGCCGGACAACATCGTGGTGGGCTGCCTGGAGCCGCTGACCGGGGCCCACGCCATTTTCGGCACTGAGGCCAAGGTCGGCATGGAGATCGCCGTCCGTCATATCAATGAGGCCGGCGGCATCAAGTCCATCAAGGGTCTGCAGCTGAAGATGGTGACCGAGGACTGCGGCGAGAAAGCCGACAGCGCCAAGCTGGGGGCCGAGAGCATCATCAGCAAGCACCACCCGGTGGCCATCCTGGGGCTGTACATCAGCCGCCTGACCGTGGCCGCCTCGGAGGTCACCGAGCGCGAGAAAGTGATCCTGGTGGCCGACGCCCTGGTGGACAGCGTCACCGGCATGGGCCGCCGCTACCTGTTCCGCCCGGCTCCCAAAGCCAGCCAGCACGGGGTTTCCGCCGTGGAGTGCGTGGTGGAGCTGGCCAAGGCCAAGGGCATCGCCATGAACAAGGTGGCCATCCTGAACGAGGATTCCTCCTTCGGGCGCAGCAACGCCCTGGGGGCCGCCGACGCCGCCCTGAGCAACAAGCTGACCGTGGTATACCAGCGCGAGTACCCCTACGACCTGTCCGATGCCTCCTCCATCGTCTCGGACGTGGCCGGCGCCAAGGCGGACTTCCTGGTGCACTGCCCCTACTTCACCGACGCCATCCTGTTCGCCAAGACCCTGCGGGAGCAGAACAAAATCCCCAAGTTCGTCGCCGGCATGGGCGCCTGCGGCTACACGGACCCGGAGTCCATCAAGGCCTTGGGCAAGACCGCGGAGTACTACGCCAACACCTACAGCTACAACCCAGCCAAAGCCACGCCCCAGAACCAGAAGTTCGTGAAGGAGTTCAAGGCCCAGACCGGCAACATCCCCACCGAGGCGGGCGGGATGAACTACTACGCCATGTGGGTCCTGAAGGAGGCCCTGGAGCTGTCGGGGCAGATGTTCCCGGCCGACCCCTTGAACCCGGATAATTTAAGACAGGCCTTCCTGAAGCTGGACCTGACCTCTGGCCCGGCGGTGGAGACCTACCCCACCAACCACATCGCCTTCACGGAAACGGGGGACAACCCCTACGCCCGGGCGACCATCCTGCAGGTCATTGGCGGGGAGCCGAAAGTGATCTGGCCGGCCGACGCGGCCGAAGTGCAGGCCGTGTTCCCCAGGCCCGACGCCACCTATTGAGCTAGATCCATAACGCCGGCCGGGGCCTTCCCCGGCCGGCCCTTCTTCTTCAGGAACAAGGCCGTGACGGAAATCATCCAGAACGTGCTGACCGGGTCCATGATGGGCTGCATCTACGCCCTGATCGCCCTGGGCCTTTCGCTGATCTTCGGCGTGATGAACGTGGTGAACTTCGCCCACGGCGACTTCGTGATGCTGGCCATGTACTGCACCTTCTGGGCCGGCTCCTACCTGTCCATCGACGCGGTGGCCACGCCCCTGATCACCGTGCCGCTGCTGTTCGGCTTCGGGGTGCTGTGCTACTTCCTGCTGATCCAGCGCACGCTGCGGCAGAAGTACGTCACCCAGATCGCCGTGACCGTGGGCTTGATGACTCTCCTGCGCGCCCTGACCCAGCTGGTCTGGAAGGCCCGGCCCCGAGCCCTGCCCTACTCGATCATCCAGGGCAACTTCGTCGTCGGGCCCTTCACCATCGTCCTGTCCCGCCTGATCGCCGCCGGGATCAGCATCGCCGCGATCCTGGGCGTGGCCCTGTTCCTGAACCGCACCTGGCCGGGCCGCTCCATCCGCGCGGCCTCCGACGACCTGGACGCCGCCTCCCTGATGGGCGTGGACTTCCGCTGGACCTACGCCCTGGCCTTCGGGATGGGCTCGGCCCTGACCGCGCTGGCCGGTGGCCTGCTGATGAGCTTCCAGCAGGTGGACCCCACCATGGGGCTGCGCTTCGGCCTGTTGAGCTGGTGCATCCTGGCCCTCACCGGCCTGGGCTCCATCCCCGGGCTGCTGATCTCCGGAATCATCGTGGGCACGGCGGAGTCCCTGGCCATCGGGCTGTGGGACCCGCGCTCCCGCTCGCTGATCATTTACCTGATCTTCGTGCTGGTGCTCTGGCTGCGGCCCCGCGGGCTGTTCGGGAGAAAGTGATGAGAGCCCTTCGCAAATCCACCCGGATCCCGCTGCTGGTCGTGCTGGTGCTGGCCGCGCTGGTCCTGCCGGTGCTGTTCCGGCGCAGCCAGTACAACCTGATCCTGCTGACCACGGTGGTGCTGTACGGAATCCTGACCACCGCCTGGAACCTCATCGGCGGCATGGCCGGGCAGCTGGACCTGGCCGCCGGGGCCTACCTGGGGCTGGGGGCCTTCACCGCCGGCACGCTGCTGATCCGCTGGAACGTCACCCCCTGGGCCGGCATGATCCTGGGCGGGCTGGTGGCCACCGCCTTCGCCTTCCTGGTGGGCTACCCGCTGTTCCGCTTCCGCATCCGCGAGGTCTGGTACGCCCTGTCCTCCTCGGCCCTGGTGGAGGTGCTCGGCGTGGCCTTCCTGATGTGGGAGGGCATCGGCGGCCCGGTGGAGCGCTACCTGCCCTACCACAAGTTCTCCCTGTACCACCTGCGCTTCGGCACCTACATCCCCTACTACTACCTGCTGCTGATCCTGCTGGCGGTCACCCTGTTCCTCAACTACCGCATCCGCCGGGTGCGGCTGGGCTATCACCTGTTGGCCCTGGGGGACAGTGAGGATGCGGCAGAGGTGCTGGGCGTGGACGCGCGGGCCAGCAAGCTGAAGGCGTTGATGATCTACGCCTTCATTGTGGGGGTCACCGGAGGGATCTACGCCTGCCTGTACGGCTTCATCCACCCCAGCTTCTTCTCCAGCCCCATGAGCCTGGAGGTGGCCATCCTGGGCATCGTGGGCGGCATGGGGGTGACCTACGGGCCGCTGCTGGCCTGCGTGATCCTGGTCAGCGGCCGGGAGCTGTTGCGCGCCAGCCTGGGGGGCAGCATGGAGAGCCTATACCTGGTGATCTATGCGCTGGCCCTGATCCTGATCGCGCTGTTCCGGCCGCGCGGGCTGGCCTCGTACATCCAGGACCTGTTCCACCGCCCCAAGCGGGCCATCGACAGGAGCCCATCATGAGCGGGCAGCCTCTTCTACAAGTAACCAACCTCACCAAGCGCTTCGGCAACCTGACGGCGGTCAACCAGGTCAGCTTCGTGATCAATAAAGGAGAGATCCTCGGGCTGATCGGGCCCAACGGCGCCGGCAAGACCACCCTGTTCAACAGCATCACCGGGCTGTACGAGCCGGAGGAGGGGGAGTTGCTGTTCGGCGGGGTGAGCATCAAGGGCCTGCCCCCGCACAAGATCTGCCGCCTGGGAATGTCGCGCACCTTCCAGGTGACCCAGAGCTTCGAGAACCTGACCGTGGAGGAGTCGGTCAAGGTGGGCGCGTACAACCGCCGCGGCGAAAAGGAAGTGGACGGGAAGGTGGCGGAGACCCTCTCCTTTTTCGCCCTGGACCGGATCCGCGACTGGAAGTGCAAGGACCTGGGGCTGGCGCCCTTGAAGCGCGTGGAGCTGGCCCGGGCGGCTGCCACCGACCCGCGGCTCCTGCTGCTGGACGAGGCTGGGGCGGGGCTGAACGCCACCGAGCTGGCCGAGCTGATGGGCATGCTGCGCAACCTGGCGCGCGAGAAGGGGGTCACCCTCTGCGTGGTGGAGCACGTGATGCAGATGGTCATGGGCCTGTGCCAGCGTATCGTGGTGCTGGACTACGGCGAGCTGATCGCCCAGGGAAGCCCGCAGGAGATCAGCGCCAACCCGCGGGTCATCGAGGCCTACCTGGGCCGGAGGCGGGCATAATGGATGCGAAGGCCGCACAGGCGGCAACGGCCGCGCCGGCGATGCTGAGCGTCCAGGGCTTGAGCTCCGGCTACGGAAAGGTGCCGATCCTGAACCAGGTCAGCTTCCACATCGAGGCAGGCGAGGTCGTGGCGGTGATCGGACCCAACGGCGCGGGCAAGAGCACCTTGCTGAAGACGATCTGCGGCCTGATCAAGCCCTGGTCCGGAAGCGTGGTGTTCGCGGGCCAGGACCTGGCGGGCAACCCGCCCCACGCCGTGACCCGCTGCGGCCTGTCCTACGTTCCCGAAGGCGGGCGCCTGTTCCCCAACATGACGGTCCGGGAAAACCTCTACATGGGCGCCTACGCGAAGCGGGAGAATCTGAAGGCCGGGAGCGGAGTGCTGGAGGAGCTGTTCGCGATCTTCCCGGTACTTCAGAAGCGCAGCAAGCAGTATGCCCGCACCCTGAGCGGCGGGGAGAAGCAAATGCTGGCCATCGCCCGCGGTTTGGTGTCGCGGCCCAAGCTGCTGATGCTGGACGAGCCCTCACTGGGCATCGCCCCCAAGCTGGTGGACGAGATCTACGAGCGCCTGCACGCGCTGAAGAGCAAGGGACTCACGGTCCTGCTGGTGGAACAGAACACCGGCTACGCCCTGGAGCTGGCCGACCGCGGCTACGTGCTGGAGAACGGCCGCGTGGTGCTGGAGGGCAAGGGCGGTGAGCTGGCCGCCAACCCGCACATCAAGACGCACTACCTGGGGCTGTAGGTTCGGCCGCCGTTGTCGCCCAGGAGGCATCGTTCTATGGAGCGATGTCTTACTCCCAGCAGGTCCCGCGGCTGTGGGGGCCCCAACTGCAATCATCTTGACTTGCTGTGACTGGTCAATTAGACTGGTCATGTATGAAGACCATGAACGCGTCCGACTTTAAAGCGCGGTGCCTGGCGATCCTCGATGAAGTGGAATCCAGCGGCGAGGTCATCACCATCCTCAAGCGGGGCCGGCCAGTGGCCCAGCTGGTTCCGCCCATGTACATCGACAGCGGCTATCCCCAACGCGAGCTAGCGGGAAGCGTCAAGATTCATGGAGACGTAGTCTCCCCGCCGCTGCCGGCATCCGCCTGGGAAACCGAGAATCCGCCCAATTGACCGCGCTGTTAGACACCCACATCCTTCTCTACTGGTTTGGCGACGAGCAACGTCTCAGCGCGGAGCAGCGCCACGTGCTGGCAAGCGCCAGCGGCGAGCAACCCTTGTTCGTGTCGGACATCTCCCTCTGGGAGATCGCCACCCTCTGCGGACTTAAGCGGATCACCCTGGACAGGCCGCTGCGGGTCTGGCTGGAACGGGCAACCGCTCCGCCATTAGTCAGTCGCGTCGGCATCACCCCGGCGATTGCCGCGGAGCTGGCCCACATTCCCGAAAGTTTCCACCGAGACCCGGCCGACCGGATTATAGTCGCCACCGCGAGAGTCCTGGGGGCAGTCCTGTTGACCAGCGATCACCGGATCCGGGATGCTTCGCTGGTAACGGTCATCTGAGTGATGACCCGCGGGACCAGGTGGCCAGCCCGCAGCTCTATGACGCACTACCTGGGGCTGTGGGCTCCTCCGCGGATTCGCCGGCCAGGTCGGGGAAGCGCTCGCGCAGGGCCTTGCGGAAGGCCGGGGCGTTCAGGCCCAATAGGCCGGCCGCCTTTTCGCGGTGACCTTTCGCGCGCTTCAGAGCCTGCTGGTAGAAGTGCCTCTCCACCTGATACAGCAGCGCCTTCAAGTCCAGGCCGCTTTCCGGCAGGCTCAGTGCCAGCTTCGGCGTGGAGCCCGGGCGCCGGAAGTGCTCCAGGATCGCCACCGGGAGCAGCTCCGCGGGGATGGGCTTGCTCAGCCCGGGCGTGCAGGCGCCGCACATGGCCGTCACCGAGTTGGCCAGCTCGCGCACGTTGCCGGGCCAGGGGTAGTCCAGCAGGTAGCGCATGGCCTGTTCCGAGACCTCCTTGCTCTCCTGGTAGTTCCGGTTCCAATCGCCCAGGAAGCGCCGGATCAGCAGCGGGATGTCCGTGCGCCGCTCGCGCAGCGGGGGCAGGCGCAGGGTGAACTGGGCCAGGCGCTCGTACAGGTCGCGGCGGAAGCGCCCCTGCTCGATCAGGCGCGGCAGGTCCATGTTGGTGGCGGCCAGGATGCGCACGTTGACTTTGAGCTCGGCGTCGGCGCCCACCGGGAGGATCAGCTTCTCTTCCAGGGCGCGCAGCAGCTTGGGCTGGATCTCCGCGGGCAGGTCGCCGATCTCGTCCAGGAACAGGGTGCCGCCTTCCGCCGCCCGGAAACGCCCGGGGCGGTTGTGCTCCGCGCCGGTGAAGGCCCCCTTGAGGTGGCCGAACAGCTCGCTTTCCGCCAGGGCGGCGCCGATGGCGGAGCAGTTCAGCGACACGAAGGGCCCGCCCGCGCGGCTGCTCTTCTCGTGGATCAGGCGGGCCAGCAGCCCCTTGCCCGTGCCGGTCTCCCCCTGAAGCAGCACGGAAATATCGTAGGCCGCCACGCGCCGCGCCTTCTCCAGCACCTCGAGGAACTGGGGGTCGCGTCCCACGATGTGCTCGTCTTCCGCGGGACCCGGATGTGGGGCTTCCTCCGCTGGCCCCTCCTGGAACAAGGCTTCCAGGCTCCGCATGGACATCATGGGGAACATGTGGCTGCCCAGGTTGACTTCGCGCACCTTGTAGGTGCCGCCGGCAAAGCGCGGGGGGATGCCCTGCAGCAGGCGGGCATCCAGCATGCCGGACTTGGTCAGCAGGAACCAGGCGGTCTGCATTTGCGGAGTGCCGGGGTCCAGGAGCACGGACAGGCCGGCGCCCTCCAGCTCGGGGCGCAGCACCACCAGCAGGCGAAGAAGCTTGCCCAGGATCTCCTCGTAGTCGATGGGGGAGACCAGCTCCAGGATTTCATGGCGGAAAGAAGCGGCGCAGCCGAAGCCGCGGCAGATCTCCTCGACCATCTTGGCGCGTTCCAGGTATTCAGGGCCGGTGCAGAACAGGATCACCCGATCGAAGGCCCGGGCCTGCAGCAGGGAGAGCACCGGCCCGAAGTCCTCAGAGTGCTCCACGTACGGATCGCGATTGCCTACGAAGGACAGGAGAAGCGACGGCTCGGCCATGCCCTCGATTATATACCGGGGGCAGCCGGACTCAACCGGATGGGCGCGAGATGCGAATGCGATCGCCTCGGACCGTTACAATCGATCGTCCAGCCAAGTCCCGCGAATGGTTCTTCAGCACCTCGCCTACAAGCTCAATCCGCTGCAATGTCGGCACATCCGGAAGGCGAAGAAGTCCGCAGTGGGGCGCGCCTTTAGCGAAAACGAAGGCTCCGAAATCCTTGTCCATGGTTGTTTCCGCTACATCATGTCCCTGTTGACGAAGCCACTCTGCAAGCAGATGGCCCACGCAAGCGTCAACAAGGAACTTCACTTGCCGGCGACCCCTACCGAATCGAGGGAGTCATTGGTTATCACAGCATGGGCATAGGCCAGGCAGGCACGGATATCATCCAGCTCAAGGTCGGGATAGTCGGACAGGATCTGCTCATACGTCTGGCCTTGGGCCAGGAGGCTAAGAATCAGGTCCACGGAAATCCTCAAGCCCCGAACAATCGGCTTGCCGCCAAAGATATCTTTGTTGGAGGTTATTCGGCTTAGGAGCTTCTCCTGCGCATTCACCTTGATAAGATAACACGAAGAACGGCTCAGTACTACATCTCGCCAGCGGCGCTGGCACCGCGCCCATAGACCACCGGAGGTGCTGCTGAGGCTACACGGGAGCCAGCTGGCTGGTGTAAACTAATACCGTGATACCACTGGGCGACGACAACACAGACCGCAGGACCAAGCCCTTTGTCACGTGGCTGCTCATCGCGGTCAACGTGATCGTGTTCGTGGCGCTCCAGGGGTTTGGTTCCAATCTGCGGTTCACCTACACCTACTCCACGGTGCCCGCGGAGATCCTCACGGGCGAGGACGTGGTAACGCCGGACAGGACGGCCATCGACCGCTCCAGCGGCCGGCGCGTCCAGGTGCCCGGCCTGCAGCCCACGCCCGTTGCCCCCTGGCTGACCATCCTGTTCTCCATGTTCATGCACGCCGGCATCGCCCACATCGTCGGGAACATGCTCTACCTGCTGATCTTCGGGGACAACGTGGAGGACCGGCTGGGGCACCTGCGCTACCTGCTGTTCTACCTGTTCTGCGGGGCCGCTGCCACGTTGTCCCACGTGTACGCCACCCTCTGGACAGGGGGCAATCTGATGGTGCCGAGCCTCGGCGCCTCGGGCGCCATTTCCGGCGTGCTGGGGGCCTACCTGCTCCTGTTCCCGCGCAAACGCGTGCGCGTCCTCATGTTCTATTCCATCGTCCAGGTGCCCGCGCTGATAGCCGTGGGGCTGTGGTTCGTGTTCCAGGTGGTCAACGGCCTGGGCTACCTGGGGGGAGGCGGCAGCGGGGGCGGGGTGGCCTATGCGGCGCACATCGGCGGCTTCCTGGCGGGGCTGGTCACGGTGAAGCTCTGGGGGCTGGGCCGCAGGCAGCCGCGGCCGCGCTATCGATAGGCCGGCAGGGGCAGGCGCCGCGCGAGCGCGGCACGGGCGCCTGCCTCACGTTGCCCGTCCGGCCTGCCTGAGCACATAGAGCGCATCGACCGTCACGAGAGGATTGCCCCTCTTCCTGCCAAGGTTCCCCCAATCCGCGAATGTCCCGCGGCTCTGGATCCGGTCGGCCTTCGTCACGTTGGTCCACTCGACGGGGAAGGTGCCGTCAGCGAGGCGCTTGCCTTCCAGCAGGTCGAGGGCGTCCCGGCATCGCCGATCGCGCACCAGGCCCATCTCCGCCATCACCAGGAGCGCGCTCAGCAGGTCGTAGAAGCGGATGGGATAGTGGATCTTGTCGACGGGACCTCCCCACTCGGGCTCGATGAGCGCGCCATCCTTCTTGCGCCAGAGCAGACGACGGGCGAGCAGGAACTCGGCCGCACGCTTCGCTGCCCGCATCGCCCGCTCGTCTCCTGTAGCGCGATGCCAGTGGAACAGGCCCCGCAGCGGGAGGAGCGTCTCCTGCACGGAAGAGGTGTGCGCGCTCCGGTCGCTTGTCGCAGTTCCATCCGCCGTCCGGCCACTGAAAGGCGACCAGGCGATCCACGAGGAGGGGCACCCGCTGCTCATCGACGATGCCCAATGCGAGCTGCGACCAGATGGCGTTGCCTTCCATCGAGGCGCAGCGCCGCGGTCGCCGCGGCTGGTCCGGGAAGAACGCGGTGCTCGGCGGCTTCAGGAATGCGGGTGCGAACATCCATTCCATGACGCGCTCTCGAAGGGGGAGCAGCCTCTTGTCCCCCGGCGGGAAGCCGATTTCCGCCAGCGAGTACAGCGTCCAGTGCGGCCCCTGCCACTTGCGATAGGGATTGAAGCGCTCGCCGTTCAGCGCCAGCAGGAGGCGGCCCGCCATCTCCGAGGAGCCGATCGCCTGGCGCAGCTTGCGCAAGGCCCGTGAGCTATCCGATTCGCCGGCGAGGAGGCGCCGAGCCCGGTAGGCGACGACAGGGTTCTCGTGGGCGCACAGTGAGTCGGTCAGGGTCATACGATGGCCGTCCGGTCCAGCTGCTTGCTCAGCCTACCGATACGTGGATGTACCCTGCCGACACGCGCTGGCGAGGGATCAGAATGCGGTCTTCGCGCAGCCCCTCCAGGTGCATCTGGCTCGCCTAGCGCATGTTCACCGCCGCTTGTCTTTTCGTTCTGCTCGTTCCCACGCATCCGGGAGGTCCAGGGAATAGGCGGAATAATGGACGGTTTCTTCGTAGAACGCCATGACTTCGTCACGAAAATACCGGCTCAGGTCTGCAGGTGTTCTTAAGTCGACTTGTCTACCAACGATTGCGGATAGCTCGCGCTCAAGAGCAGCCATTTTTAATAGACCGACAACCTGTCCAGGCTCAAACTCAACCAGCATGTCGACATCGCTTTCGGCTTGGAACTGAGTTCCTAAGGCTGATCCGAACACGGAAAGTCTGCGAATTCGGTTTGTTCGGCAAAACGAGGAGATCAATTCCTTAGGGATGTCTATCGCTAACTTGGTTTGCATTTCCACTAGAAGTCTACTTCAAACAATGCTTACTGGCAAGGTTCGAGTCATGTAGAACGGTTCAGGAAGCGCTGGTGCCTCGGCTATGCGCGCGCCGAATACGATACAAGTGGTCAGCCCGCAGCAATTCCTGGCAACACTATAACTGCAAAGACGCACTACCTGGGATTGTGGGCTCCACATCGAAGAGCAGCTTCTTGACGTCACGAGAGTTCATACACCGGCACCTTGGACTCCTCTACCGCCTCCATGAAGTAGGGGTTCTTTATCGCTTCCACCTCTACAAGGTCGATCGGGGCCTGAAAAAGCTCTCGGAGCCGCTCAGCAAGAAGGAAGTAGTTATGCGCGTATTGTGCAGGTGGCATCGGCTTGAACTGAACGAGAAAATCAAGGTCCCTTACGTCAGCCAGCGTCAAGCCCTGCGTGGCCGAGCCGAACACAAATAGCCGCTCTACTCCCAAGTCCCGGCAGTAAGAGGCAATTGTGCTCTGACGATCCACGATTTCCTGGACCATGGTATTCTGCCGAAAGCAGAAGCGCGAAACTCCAGTTTCGGCGGGGCGAACTCCGGTTCGCGCCGGACTGCCGGTTGGGCGGAAATCGGGCTTCCCGGGCTTACACAGGGGCTGCTGGACCCCGGATTCTGGCCCGGTTCTTGCTATTCCCCTTGGCGATGGACAGCGTTCTGCTGGAGCCCGTTGCCCCGCCCCCCACCGGCCGCCGCGTGCGCATCCAGTACATCGACGCCTCCTGGCGGCGCACGGAGCGGGTGATCGAGCCGCTGCGCACCTTCCGCGGCCGCCTGGGCGAGACCTACATCGAAGCCTTCTGCCACCTGCGCGGGGAGCGCCGCACCTTCCGCCTGGACCGCATCGCCTCCTGGGTGGTGGAGGATGTCCAGGAGAGGGTTTCCGCCCGGCCCTCGGCCTGCGCGATCGCGGCGGGGCTGCCGGCCGCGCCGGCCGCACCGGCTGCGCCGGCAGCCACCCCGGCACGCGCGCGGCGGGTCCGGCGCCCTGCGCGCCGGGGCGGCAGCACCCTGGCCTGGATCGGGGCCGCGGCCATCGCCGGCCTGATCGGCTACGGCCTGTTCCCCGAACGCCCCAAGCCCCCGGCCCGCTATGCGTCCCCCGTGAGCCCCCTGCCGGCGGCGGTGGCACCCCAGGCGTCCTCCTCGCAGGACCCGCAGCTCCCCCGCGCACCGCGCACGCTGAGCTACCGGGGCCTGACCATCCAGGCCAGCCCGGTCGGCGAGAAAGCCTGGCGCTACGCCGTCCCCTCCCTCGGGCTGGAGGCCCGTTCCCGGCACGCCATGCACCTGGCCGTCAACGCGAGGCTCTTCTACCAGGCCACCGGCATCGTGGACGATGCGTTGGAGAGCCGCTACGCCGCGGCCGACCTGGACCGCAACGGGTACCTGGGTTGGGGCGAGCTGGAGGCCTTCCAGGCGCGGCTGATCCGGGAGTTCCGCTACCGGTCCAACCCGACCGCCCTGCGCCCGGACCAGTTCGTGGCCCAGGGCGGCGGGGACTGCGAGGACTGGGCCCTGATGAGCTGCGGGCTGCTGCGCTACTGGGGTTGGGACTGCTACGTGGGCCGCTACGCGACGCCCGGCGAGCAGGAGGCGCACGCCGTGTGCCTGGTGCGCGCCGAGCGCCGCCCGGCGCGCTACGGCTACGTGACGGTGGACCACTCCCTGGCCTGGGAGAGCCTGGCCCCGCCAGGGCAGTACGTGCCGGTGGACTATGACGTGGTCGGGGGCCTGAGCGAGGCCACGGACAGGCACTACCGCCTGACGCACCTGATCGAGCCGGAGAAGCTCTACGGGCTGACTCTGTAACAGGAGGCTTTGAAGCCATGAAGACATTGTTCGAGTTCACAGGCCGGCTTTCCGCGCGGGAGCCGGCAGTGCACGGCCACCTGGCCGTGTACCCGGTGTTCGGCGACGGCTCGCCCCGCCTGGACTACCTGACCCTGGAAGAGGCCCTTGCCGCCGGCGGGTTCAAAGTCGGGGAAGTGGGGGGCGGCACCGTGCCGGAGCTGCTGGTCCACAACGGGACCGGCCGGCGCGTGCTTCTGCTGGACGGGGAGGAGCTGATCGGCGCCAAGCAGAACCGCATCCTCAACACCTCGATCCTGGTGGAGGCCGGAAGCGAGATCCGCATCCCGGTGAGCTGCGTGGAGCACGGCCGCTGGGATCGCGGCGAGGAGATCATGCACCGCGGGGAGGTGGCCTATCCCGAGCTGCGCCGCCAGAAGGCCCACCAGGTGCACGACAGCCTGCGGGCCACCGGCCTGCACCATTCCGACCAGGGCGCCGTGTGGCAGGAGATCGACCAGCGGATGCAGAGCCGCGCGCATTACGAGCCCACCGGGCGCATGGAGGGGCTGTACGAAATCGACCGCGAAGCGCTTGCCCAGGCCGAAAGCCGCCTGCCCTGCTGCCCGGGCGCTTGCGGCGTGGTGGCGGTGATCGGCGGACGCATCGCCTGCGCCGACGTGTTCGACTCCCCCGCAACCCTGGAGAAGCTCTGGCCGCGCCTGGTCAGCAGCTATTGCCTGGACGCAGTGGCCTACACCGGGGAGGGGCAGGGTCCCGAGCAGGGGCGGCCGTGCCCTCGCAGGACACGATCTCCCGGTTCCTGGGCCTGCCCTCCGACGCGGTCGTAGAAGTGTTCGCCACCCCCGGGATCGGCCAGAACCTGCGCTTCCGCACCCCGGACCGGGTGGGCAGCGCGCTGGCCTTCGAAGAAGCAGTGGTCCACCTGGAGGTGTTTCCGGCCAACGGCGGCGCGCACCAGTCCTCCAGGTCCAGCCGCATCGCCCGCCCGTCACAGCGGGGGCCCAGGCAATAACCAGGGCCGCAGGCAAGTAATAGCGTAGGGAGGGGCAGCCGCCCCTCCCCTTTCCACAAGTTGTAGGGGTTTGAAAAGGAGCCAAGCAGTTGTGGATATGGAGCCCTTATTGGGAGCAAAATCGGCCTTCCCGAGCCGCAATGAGCCTCGAAAACGCCCTAGGAAGCTCAAGCAACACATCAGAATGGCACGTTTCCTGCAACATACATATTGGTGCGGGCAAATCGAAGGGGTGCTATAATGCGCTGCAATACATTGGCACACAACCGGCGATGAATCAGCCCGAAAGCAGGAGGGGCGGATGAGTCCAGGCCCAGAGGCCCCCAGCGGGAGGCCCAATCCAAATCTTGGCGCCCGGCTCCAGCGATTGGCTTCCCTGTCCGGCACCGATGAAGGCTTCTTTGTCCTGGCCCTGCACTCCTTCGTCGAGCGATACGCTCATGAGGCGGACCCCCTTCTCCGCTACGAAGAGCATTTCGACGAGTTGGTTTGGAAGCTTGGAGAAATACTCAAGAACCGGCGCAACCTCCCCCACGAGAGCATCAAGCCGCTGGTTCGGATCATCAAGGAACACAAGCTGACCCACAGGGTCCGTCATGACTTCGAGAAGCTGGACCGGGAAGAGGCTGTGGCCGCGATCCACAATTTCCTAGGGTTCTGCACAGCCTGCGGCATCGGCGATCCCGCACTGGATCGGTTCCGGGAAAGCCTGAAGCTTTGGGATGAAAAGACCCCGCCCATGGAGCGGGGGGAGCAGCTGCGGCGCATGCAGCGCGAGCTGCTGCTGGCGCAGAAGGACAACGCGCAGCTAGTGGAAAGGGTGGCCGCATTAGAGACCGAGCAAAAGCGGATCGCCGAGCTGAACCTGCAAATCCGTAGGCTCTCCGCCGACCTGGACCAGGAGCGGATGCGCGCCGCCGGAAAGTCGGAGCGGGTGGACCTCCTCCGCGAGGAATTGAACGGCCTGCGCCTGGAGCGGCAGGGCCTGCTCAAGAGCCTGGAGCGCTACCAGGACCTGCAGCAGTATCTGGAGTACCTGGACCGCTTTACCTTGTACACGCGTACGCGCGCGGACTACGAGCGCAGCGTGATGAAACTCACCCCTGAGCAGCAGCAGGTCGTCGACGGCATCGACTTGAGCCATGACTTCTTGATCCGTGGTGGCGCAGGCACGGGCAAAACTCTGGTATTGCTCCACGCCCTGGCGCGCGCCGGCCGCCAGCAGGCCGCCGAGTTGGACTTGGAGCCGACCCGAAAGACCGTGCTACTGACCTACACGACCACGCTGGTGAAGTACGACCGCTACCTGGCGGAGGTCATGGGCGCCGCCGGAGCGGAAAAGCAGGTCCAGACGGCCGACAGCTTCTTCTTGGCCAGGCTGAAGGCCATCGATCCGCGCTACTGGGTGGACTATGAAGTGATGAAGAAGCTCTCCCAGGAGCTCAATTCCACGGATTTCCTCAGCAGCGAGGAATTGGCCACCGAAATCGAGCAGCTGCTTTTCGGCAACGAAATCACGCGCCAGGAATACGTGGATGAAAACCTGTCCCGCCGCGGCATGCGCCAGCCCTTGAGCACGGCCCAGCGGGCCAGGGTCTGGGACATCAAGGAGGCCATGGTCGCGCGCATGGAAGAGTCCGGCGGCCTGAGCAAGAACTTCTCCCGCATCAAAATTGTGGAGCACCTGCAGCGGGCAAGCGCCGCCGGCCCGGGGGAAAACGGCGTCGACTATATCTTCCTCGACGAGTCCCAGGACCTGAGCGCCGTCGAGCTCCATGCCCTCAAGCTGCTCGCCAAGCGCGCGGTGATGATGGCGGGGGACGTGGACCAGAGCATCTACGGGGTGGTCTCCCCGTACAAGCGCGCCGGACTGGGCATCGTGGGCCGGACCCGCATCCTGAAAACCAACTTTCGCAATACCTGCCCGATCCACGACCTGGCGGAAGCCTACCGTCAGGCCGCGGGAGAAGGCCGCTTCGAAGCGGAACATTCGGCAAAGGCTTTCCGGGAAGGTCCGCTCCCGGAGCTGTACACCGCTTCGTCAGCCGAAAAGCTGCAGGAACTTCTGGCTTGCCGGGTGAACTTGTTCATCGACAAGCTTGGCTATGATCCGGAGAACCTGACGGTTCTGGCGCCCACGAAAGCGGAGCTGGCCGCGCTTGGTGCGTTGCTTCAGGGTCGCGGTTACGAGACGGCGAACGTTAGGGATGAGAAGTTCACTTTTCAGAAAGAGCGGGTCATCCGGCTCTCGACGCTTCATTCCAGCAAAGGCCTGGACTTTCCAGTGGTCCTGTTGTACC
>CAVUYS010000071.1:0-151449 GCA_963745745.1 uncultured Spirochaetota bacterium
TGGAAGACTGACTCCCGAGCGTTTATGCTTTCCCCAAGGAGGAAAGCATGAACAAGAGGTTTCTTGTTGCGGCGGCAGTTCTGGCCCTGGCGCTTCCCGGTGCCGCACGCGGATATCGGCGAGAACTTCGCCCGGGGCGGCATCGGCCTATCGGGCAGCATCTCCTTCTTCAACAATTTCTATTATTTCCTAGATGACACCAGCAGGCGCAAGTTCTGGAGCATCGAGGTCGCCCCAGGACTCGTAGTAGAACCAAGGCGAAAAGGTCAAGGCGACCTTTTCCGCCACGTAGTAGTCGAATCCTGGGGCGACCTCGATGCTCCAGAACTTGCGCTGTTCCGTGTCATCTAGGAAATAATAGAAATTGTTGAAGAAGGAGATGCTGCCCGATAGGCCGATGCCGCCCCGGGCGAAGTTCTCGCCGATGTCCGCGTGCAGCACGGGAAGCACCAGGGCCAGAACTGCCGCCGCAACAAGAAACCTCTTGTTCATGCTTTCCTCCTTGGGGAAAGCATAAACGCTCGGGAGTCAGTCTTCCAGGATTTTTCCCGCCGGCGGCTCCACCAGGTCGCGCTTCACTCCGGTGATTTCCCCGAGGCGGTCGTTGAAGCGCTCGGCCCTCTTCAGGCTCTCGTCGTACTTGCCGGTGGCGTTCTTCAGGTGCTTGCCCACCAAGATGAAATCCCCGTAGAAATCGCCGAAGGCGGCCTGCACGCGGCTCAGGCCGCCCATGATCTCGCGGGCCTGCTGCTCGATCTTGAAGCCCTTCAGCCCCAGGGCGATGGCCATCAGGTAGGCGTACAGGCTGTTGGGCGAGACCGGCACCACCTTCCGGTCCATGGCGTACTGGGAAAGCTCGTAGCTGCGGTCCTTCAGGTTGTCGGTGACGATCAGCTCGTAGAACACGTTCTCCGCCGGGATGTACATCAGGGCGAAGTTGTAGGTGCTCTCCCCCTCCTTGATGTACTTGGCGGCGATCTCGTCGATCTTCCTTTTCACCACCCGCACGAACTCCCGCTTCTCCTCCCGGCGCGCGGCCTCCCCCTCCACGGCCAGCAGGCGCTGGAAGCTCTCCAGCGGAAACTTGGAGTCGATGGACACCAGGCGCTCGCCCAGCTTGACCACGGCGTCCACGACCGTGCCGTCGCGGAAGCGGTACTGGGTCTGGAAGTTGCGCTCGGGCAGCACCTGGCGCAGCAGGTCCTCCAGCAGGTACTCCCCAAGGTTGCCGCGCAGCTTGGGGGCCTTCAGGATGTCCTGCAGCCGGCCGATGTCCCGGCCCAGCTCCTGGACCTGGCGCGAGGCCTGCTCCAGGCCGCCCAACTTGCGGTGCACGTCGTTCAGCATGGCCTGCGAGCGCTGGTAGAACCCGGCCTGCTGCTGCAGCGACTGGTTGGCGGACTCCGCCTGGCGCTTCTGGATGTCCGCCAGCTGGTTCTGCAGCGCCATGATCTGCTGGTTCAGGTGCTGGTTCTTGGGCACCTGCACCAGCAGGAGCACCAGCAGCACGACGATGACCAGGAACACCCCGCCCAGCAGAACTTCCATCAGGCGCCTCCCAGCGCGGCCTTCAGCCGGGCGACGCGGTCGGCGTGCGCGGCGAGCCTCTTCTTTTTCAGGTTTTCCCGTATCACCCAGATGAGGTCCGGGTCGCCGCGGGCCGCCCAGCGTTCCAGCAGGGCGAAGCCCTCTTCCGGCTCGGCCGCCGCCAGCACGCTCACGGCGTACCCCAAGCCCTGGCGCAGCGTGCGGTAGCCTTCCGTCCGCCGCGCTGCAGCCGCCGCGCCCGCGGCTTTTTCCAGCACGCGCTCAGCAAGGGCGAGCGCCTGAAGGGCAACGGCCCGCTCCCCCAGCAGCGGCGGGTGGGCCAGGGCCGCGGCCACCGCCCGCAGCTCAAGCCAGGTGCCGTCCGCAATCCACGCGCCGAGCACGCCCAGCAGGGCATCCGGGTCCGCCTCCCCAATTCGCTGCAGGGCCATGGCCACCGCTTCGCGCCTGCGCCAGCGCGGATCGCCGGCAGCCCGCCGCAAGTCGCGGACGATCTTCTCGCGGGCGCCAGGACCGCCGCGGCCGCGCACCCAATCCGCACCCCGGGCCAGCGTGCCGCAGAAGCACAGGTACTCCCGGGGGTCGCCGGTGGGCGCCTCCTCCGCGCTCAGGGCGCGCCAGGCCTCCAGGCCGGCGGAAACCTTCGGGCCCGGCGGGTCGCTGGCCAGCAGATCGGCCAGGGCCTGGGCCAGCTCCAGGTTGCCGCGGGGCCCGGGGAGTCCGGAGTTGGCCAGCAGGTAGGACTGCAGCTCTCCAGCCGCGTCAGCGGCCAGCAGCTTCGCCACGGCTTCTCGTCCGGCCTCCCTCGCGCCCATGATATCTTATACAGCATACAGCCGGCGCCGTGGAGGGGCTGCCTGCGCGCACCTTGAAATACGCAGGCTGCCGGGCTATCTTCCTGAGCACATTATGAACAAAACCTTCATCTCCGTTGTCGCCATCCTGGTGCTGCTCGTATCGGCGCTGTTCGCCGCTCCCCCCTATATGGATGTCCAGCCGGGCTCCGTGAAGAGCACGGTGACCCAGGCCGGCTATTCCTGGATGCCGGGGGGCTTCGGCGGGCCCAACCAGCTCTATGCGGTCTTCCGCCTGGGCCCTCTGGCGGCCGGCAAGGCCTATGCGGTCACCCTGACCTACGACGCGGGCACCGACATCGGCTACGGCCACAGCTGGGTCGACGGCGACCCGGCCGGGAAGGACTACGCCTCCCTGGTGGGCATCGGCAGCGGCACGGGCACGCGCGAGTTGAAGGGCAAGGAAGACAAGTTCCTCTTCACCGTGGACCCGAAAAGCACCTCCAACCTGCTGTACCTGCTGGTGCGCACCAGCCAGGCCTGGAACCTCTCCGTGGGCCTGGCCGACCGCCCGGCGGGCCTGACCCGCGACTCGCAGGACCGCTGGGGCTACTACTACGTGACGGACTTCGATTTCGACCGGACCTCCCCGTTCCTGCTCACCCGCAGCGCCGGAGCGCCGCCCGCGGCCGAGGTCCAGCAGAGCCCCTCCGGCTACGTGGAGCTGGCCCCGAACGCGACCCGGCCTTTGGCGACGGCGAAGAGCTTCCCGGCCATGCCGAACTTCTTCGGCGGGCCTGACGCCCACTATGCCATCGTGCACATGGGGCCGCTCGCGGCCGGCAGGCGCTACGAGCTGACCCTGATCTTCGACGCGGGGGACAACGTCGGCTACTCGGCCGCCTGGGTCGACGGGGACCCGCTGGGCAAGGACTACGGGTCCTTCGTGGGCATCGGCACGGGCACGGGGACCCGGGAGATGAAGAACAAGCAGCAGAAGTACCTCTTCAGCATCGACGCGAAGAGCAGCTCCGGCTCGATGTACCTGCTCGTGCGCTCCAGCCAGCCCTGGAACCTTTCCGTGAGCCTGACCGACCGGCTCACCCCGGGGCTGACCACGAACTCCCAGGACCCCTGGGGCTACTATTTCGTGACGGATTTCGACCTGGACCGCAATTCCCCGTTCCTGCTCACCCGCAGCAAGCCCTGAGCGCGGCGGGACGCGCGAGCTCAGGCGAGACAGCCCGTGGTGGACCCGCAGGTCTCGCACTTCAGGCAGGTGCCGTTGCGCACCAGGGTCAGGTGGCCGCAGACCGGGCAGGGGTCCCCCTCGTAGCCCTGCATGCGGGCCAGCGCCAGGTTCTCTTCTCGGCTCCCGCCGGCGGCCGGCGGCCCGGCCCTCGCCGCCTGCTTTCCGGCGCCGCCGTTGTCGCCGGGCTTGGATCTTGCGGCCATTGGTCGTGGTGGCGATCAGGTCGTCGGGCTTGCACCTGCACCAGGTCGGTCCGCCCCAGGTAGCGACAGGGCCAGGTCGCGGAAGATGAAGTCCAGCACCGAGGTGGTCATCTTGATGTTGTCGTGGCCGCTGCACCATGCCGTTGGGCTCGAAGCGGGTGAAGGTGAAGGCGTCGACGTACTCCTCGAGCGGCACGCCGTACTGCAGGCCGAGGGAGACGGCGATGGCGAAGCTGTTGAGCAGGCTGCGGAAGGCCGCGCCCTTCCTTGTGCATGTCGAGGAAGATCTCCCCGAGGCTGCCGTCCTCGTACTGGCCGGTGCGCAGGAAGATGCTGTGGCCGCCGATCTTCGCCTTCTGCGTGTAGCCCTGCGCCGGTTGGGCAGGGGGCGGCGCGCGTGCGGCGTCGGTGCGGCGGCGCGGCCCGCTCGGCGACGGCGGCAGCGGTCCGCGCAGCGGCCGCTTCCTGCGGCGCCGACCCTCGCCGTTGTCCGGAGGCCGGGGTCCGCCCGCCGCGGCTGGGCCCTGGCCAGGGCCTTCCCACGGCCACGATCTGCGCGGCCAGCGGGTCCCCGGCATCGAGGGAGGACAGCGGCTGGCTCAGCTTGGAGCCGTCGCGGTACAGGGCGATGGCCTTCAGCATCTTCTGCCACGACAGGAGGTAGGCGCCCTTGATGTCGTCGACGGTGGCGCCGCGGGCATGTTGATGGTCTTCGAGATCGCCCCGGAGACGAACGGCTGCACCGCGGCCATCATCTCGATGTGGGCCTTCCACGCGATGGAGCGCGTGCCGAGCGTCCCGTTGTTGGCCGTGTCGAACACCGCGTAGTGCTCTTCCTTCAGGTGCGGGGCGCCCTCGATGGTCATCGTGCCGCAGGCGAAGGTCGGCCTCCTCGATGTCGGCGTCGCCGAAGCCCAGGTGCGCAGCAGGGAGAAGCCGGGCTGCGAGGCCGCTCCGGGGCGAGCTGCAGGGTCGGCCAGGAAGTCCTTGCCCAGGACCGCGGGGTGGAAGGCGCGACCAGGGTGAAGGAGTTGGCCAGAGCCGCCTCGACGCCTTCAGGGCCTTCTCCGGCAAGCCCTTGGCCGCGAGCGCTTCCGAGGACACCCCGGGGGCGCCCTCCAGGGTGCCGCGGCCGAGGCAGTAGGCGGCGATGTCCTCGATCTGGCTGGCCGTGTAGCCGAGCCGGCCCAGCGCCGGCGGCATCGAGGCGTTGATGATCTTGAAGTAGCCGCCGCCGGCCAGCTTCTTGAACTTCACCAGGCTGAAGTCCGGCTCGATGCCCGTGGTGTCGCAGTCCATGACGAGGCCGATGGTGCCCGTCGGCGCGATGGCGGTGACCTGCGCGTTGCGGTAGCCGTGCCGCTCGCCGAGCTCCAGCGCCCGGTCCCAGACCTCCTGCGCCGCCGCCAGCAGCTCCGGCGGGCAGAACACGGCATCGAAGCGGCGCGGGACGACCGAGAGGCCCTCGTACTCCTCCTCCGGGGCCGCGTAGGCGGCCCGGCGGTGGTTGCGGATGACGCGCAGCATGTCCTCGCGGTTGGCCGGGTAGCGGGGGAACGGACCCAGCTCGGCGGCCATCTCGGCCGAGGTGGGTAGGCCTCGCCGGTGAGGATGGCCGAGAGCGCCGCGGCGATGGCGCGGCCCTCCGCGCTGTCGTAGGGGATGCCCATGACCATCAGCAGCGTGCCGAGGTTGGCGAAGCCCAGGCCCAGGGTGCGGTAGTCGAAGCTCTTGCGCGCGATGGCCTGGCTCGGGAACTGGGCCATCAGCACGCTGATCTCCAGCACGATCGTCCAGAGTCGGATGGCGTGGCGCAGGTCCTCGACGCGGAGCCGCCCGTTCGGCGGGTCGTAGAAGGTGAGCAGGTTCAGCGAGGCGAGGTTGCAGGCCGTGTCGTCGAGGAACATGTACTCGGAGCACGGGTTGGAGGCCCGGATCTCGCCGTCCTTCGGGCAGGTGTGCCAGTCGTTGATGGTGGTGTGGAACTGCAGCCCGGGGTCGGCGCACAGCCACGCGGCGAGGGCGATCTGTCCCAGATGTCCCGGGCCCTCACCTTCGCGACCTTGCCGTCGATGCGGTTGATCAGCTCCCACCAGCCGTCGTCGATGACGGCCTTCATGAACTGCGTCGGTGAGGCGCAGGGAGTTGTTGGAGGACTGGCCGCTCACGGTGTTGTAGGCCTCGCTCGTCCCAGTCCGTGGTGTACTCCTCGGGCTCGAGGTCCCAGACGCCCTGCCGGCGAGCTGGACGAGCTGGAAGAGGCACGAGGCGGGCACCTCGTCGGGCAGCGCGCTGCCCAGGGCCTCCCGAGGTCGCGGTTGTTCTTCGGGTCGAACGGCCTCGTTCCGTCGGCCGGCTGCCGGGTCGGCACGCCTGCTCGCAGCGCTTCGTGTGCCGGCGCAGGAGCTTGCTGCCCGTCACCATGGAGGCGACCTTGCGCTCCTCCTCCGCCTTCCAGTCGATGTACTTGAAGACGTCGGGGTGATCGGCGTCGAGCGTCACCATGCGCGCGGCCCGGCGCGTGGTGCCGCCGCTCTTGATGGAGGAGGCGGAGCGGTCGCTCACCTTGAGGAACGAGAGCAGGCCCGAGGAGACCCCGCCGCCCGAGAGCGGCTCGCCTGGAGGCGCGCAGGCTGCGAGTAGTTGGTGCCCGTGCCCGAGCCGTACTTGAACAGGCGCGCCTCGCGGGTGATGAGGTCCATGATCCCGCCCTCGTTCACGAGGTCGTCCTCGATGGAGAGGATGAAACAGTTGTGCACGACGACGTTGTTCGAGAGGTACTGCCCGCTCTCGGTCTGGATGTCGTAGACCTGCAGGCCCGCGAACTCGAGGCGGATACGGCTCCTCGCGAAGGAGGGGAGCTCCTTCCCGGGAAAGGCTCGGAGCAGGCGGCGAGCTTGGCCTGCTTTTCCGCCGAGACGAACCCGATCCGTTCCCGAAAACGACGGCGAGCCTGCGATAGCCGATCGAGACTTGTAGGCGTCGCTCGGTTGATCCTCCGTGTCGACTCCTTGCTGGATCCGTGAATAGATGCCCTGGTTCATGAGAAGGGTCTGCACGCCCGCGGCCAGATTCGCGGAACTGGTGGTCAACACGACGTCGGAGGTTCGTGATCTTCGGTTCCGGAGACGGACGGTGCCGTCGGCCTGGAACAGGGAGCGCAGCGTAGGCGGACTGGGCAGCTTGTGCCTTCCCGGAGTACAGCATCCGGAATGGTTCTCTCGTCCTGTCCGTCCAGCAGATCGTAGCGTTCGACGAACGGCGCAGAGCCTCGCCGTACAACCGAATCCGCGGATCTCCAGAGCCTGGATTTTCGGCAGCCACGGTCCGAACGTGGGAATGGACCGCTCGGGAAGACACGCTGCACGCGTTCGAGCACGAATTGGAACTCGTCGTCGTTGATGGTGATGAACTCCATGGTCAGGCTGCGGTTGCGTGCCTTCGTCGTACTGACCGACAAACCCGTCGCCATGGAGCCACCCGACGAGCGCGGCTCGTCCACCGAGCGCGAAGAGCGTCGTCATGTGCGGTCGTGAACATTCGGTGGCCGTGGACAGGCGCAGCTGCATGCCGGGGCAAGCTCGTCGACGCGGACCCAGGGCCTCGCGGCGCCGCTGGCGAGGCGAGCACGAGGTGATCGCCGGTCGCCTCGAGGGTCGCGCCGTTCTTCAGCACGACGCGGAAGACCGGCTTGACGCCGTTTTCCATGACGGCGACAACGCGGGTGGTGCCGCGCCCGCCGTCGGTGCCGTCGAACACTTCCATCCCGACGAGACCGCCCTCCACGATGGAGCCGATGGACACCGGACCGAGGGCGTGGACACCGGCGCGTGGAAGGGCTGGCACGCGTGCGGCTGCGGGCGCTCGTAGGCGCTGGTGGCCTCTCGACCTCTCCGTTGGTCTTCGGGTTGACGAAGTAGTGGCCCTGCGCGGGGCCCGTGAGGCCGTAGACCGCGAACAGGCCGGTGTTGAACCACTGCGGGGAGTTGGGCGCGCCCATCTGCCGGGCGAGCATGGCGCACAGCTCGTCGTAGAACGCCTGCGCGTCGTCGCTCGTGGTGAAGTAGCCGTTCCGCCGGCCCCACTCGGTCCAGGTGTGCGCGAGACGGTGGAAGACCTGCCGGGCGTCGGTCTCGCCCCCGGTCGCGGGCTTGCCCTCGGGGGTTTGCCGTCGACGGGGGCGCCCGCGGCGGGGGCGAGCGGCACGCCCCGCTTGCGGAAGTATTTCTGCGCGAGGATGTCGGTCGCGATCTGCGACCAGCCGGATGGAACGATCACGTTCTCCTGGCGGAAGATCACTCTCCCGTCGGGATTGCGGATCTCCGAAACGCGCGGCTCGAAGGCGAGGCCCTCGTAAGGGCCCGCGGCCCGCCCTGGTGAAACGGCGTTCGATCTTCATGGTCCCCTCCCCCAAAAGCGTATGCTAAAAGTACTATATTGCCGCGGCGCCATGCAAGACTCGGCTATTGGACTTTTCTCCACTCCAGCACGCGGCCGCCCTGCAGGCCTGTCTCCCGGCGCAGCGCCGGGGCCAGCCGGTCGAAAGCCGCCTCGAAGCCTCCCCCCCCGGACCCCAGGAACTCCCGCAGCCAGGACGCTTCCCGCGGGAAGGCCCTCTCCAACCTGTCGGCCGTGAGATGCCGGAAGTAGAAGTTCAGCCCGGCCCGCGACTGCTGGAAAAGGTAGGCCTGCAGCTCGTTGGCCGCCAGGTAGGCGTCCCGGTAGTCGTAGCTTCCCCAATCCAGGAAAAGGTTCCAGAACCTGCGCTCCGGCCCCGATAGGTCCGCCCAGACCGCCTGGCAGGCCTCGCGGTAGCGCGGCAGGGTGAAAAACAGCCCATGGAAGGCCTCGTGGGTGAGCAGCAGGTCGCGCAGCACTTCGCTGGACTCGCGCGAGATCGACAGCACCGCGCCCTGCCCCCCCAGGATGCCGTTGGCCGCCAGGATGGCGCGCAGCAGCTCCTCCTCCGGGTTCAGCGCGAAGCCCTGGGCGTCGGCCGCGGAAAAGAAGCGCTCCAGGTCCTCCGCCCGGTAGTCGTGGGCATTGTAGCCGTGCAGCCCGCGCACCTCCTGCTCGGTCACCAGGCGCCCGCGGAAGCCCTCCTTCTCCACGAAGAACGCCAGGCGCTTGAAGAAACGATCCTGCACCGCGTAGTCCGCCGTGTCCAGGAGCAGGAGGCCCGGGAAGCGCTCCCAGGCGAACAGCTCGTAGTCCGGCTGCCGCCAGTAGCGCGGGTCGTAGTGCAGCACCGCGGCCGGATCGGCCGGCAGCGGGTCCAGGGCGGGGCTCGCGCAGGCCTGCGCGCGCGCGGCGGGGCACCACCTCCAGGCGCCGCACCGCCGCCTGCCTCCGTCCAGCGGGCGCAGGGCCAGGCGCGCGGGGGCGAAGCCGATCGCGCCGGGGTGCAGGAACCACCGCCGCGCGCCCGGCAGGGCGTTCAGCTCGAAGGCCGCGCGGCGCCCTCCCCGCGGCGGCCGTGAGCCGCGCACGCGCGCTGCCGGAAGGCTCCTGGCCGTCTTCCAGCAGGCGCAGGTCGACCCAGTCCGCAGGGCCGGCCAGCTCGTAGTCCAGCTCGATGCGCCAGCCCTGGTCCCCGAGCCCCGTAGGATTCGGGACCAGCTCGACCTGCATGGAGCCCGGCGACAGCAGCAGGCCGCGCACCCCGATGCCCAGGTGAAGCCGGCCGGAGGCCTGCTCGAAGCCGGCGAAGGGCCGGGCCAGGCCCGCTTCCAGGATTTCCGGCCGGCCTCCGGCCTCCACCGCGAGAGTGAAACCGGCGACCTGGGAGCCGGGCGGCGAGCCACCTGCTGGTTCACCTCCAGGGGCAGAGGGCGCGCCTCCTTCAGCTCCGCCCGGACCAGCACGCCGCCGGAGGGGTCCAGCACGCGCAGCTCCCCCGCGGCTCCCTGCCCAGCCTCCCGCCGCGGGCCGGTAGCGCAGGTAGAAGGCCCGGTCCGCGGCGCCCGGCGGGATGGCCCGCTTCAGCAGGTAGCGCCCCTCGCCGGCCGGACGGGCCCGCTGGGCGCCGCCTTCCCCGTCGAGGAACCGAGGGCCGCGCTCCCGGCCGGCGCAGGAGGCCAGGCACAGGAAGGCCAGGCCCAGCACCGCGAGGAGAAGAAGGATGCGGGGAGCCTCATACCATCGCCAGCGCGCTGCGGGCCAGCAGGCTCGCAATCTCGCACTTCCTTCCCGGTCCAGCTCCGGCCCTTCCCGCAGGAGGCTTTCGAGCGCCGGCGAACCCATTGGGCAGCCGTCCCAGGCCGGCCAGGTGCCGGCTCAAGAGGCGCGGCCCCGGCTCGAAGCGCCGGTTCAGGGCGAACAGGAAACTGGCCGTGGCGCGCAGGAAATGGGCCAAAGAGAGGTTGAAGAACAGGGCGTCCTCGCGCACCGCGGAGGCCTGCATGTCGGTCAGGGCGTAGGAGAAGGCCCGCTGCGAGCCCTCCAGCAGCACCGTCCAGTAGTGCTCGGGAAGGCCCAGCAGGCGCTTGCGGCATTCCTCCAGCCAGGCGCTGCGCACGAACAGCGGCTGCCCGTGGGCCAGCCGGTGGAACAGCCCCGGGCTGGCGTCATGGAACACCCAGTGGCGGGCTTCGATGCGCCCGAGCAGCTCCTCGAAGCGCCCCGCTTCTTGATAGCGCACGCGAACGGGCAGCTCGCCCAGCAGGAAGCGATCCTGCAACGAGGGCTGTCCGGGCACCGTCTCGAAGGCCGCCGGCGAGCCGAAGCGCGCGCGCCGCTCCGCCCCGGCGGGCAGCTCCCCGCGGTGGTACACGTCCAGGGGAATGGCGAAGTAGGGATCCAGTACCCCCGACTCGGCGGCTTCGCCGAGCACCACGGCCTCGACCTCGGGTCCAGACCGGCCAGCGCTCCGCTCAACTGCCGCGCGATCGCCTCACTTTTCGTTGCATGGCCGCGCCCCCTTCCGCACCCATATCATAACATGACGCGTTTGCCCATCCCAGGCTATGATGCCAGGATGTCCGGCGTAGAGTTCCTGCTGTTCGGCCTGGAGCCGCCGAGCAACCTGGCCCGGGCTGCGCGCCAGCTTCAGGAGAGCCTTTACGCCGGCTGGGGCCTGGTTTCGCCCCTGGCTCTGCCCGCCCTGGTCCCGCTGCGCTTCGCCGCCCCGGCCCCGCCTCCGGACGCCGAAGCCTTGCGCCGCCTGGAACGGGAGCTGGGCCGGGCGCTGCGGGGGCCGGATGCCCTCCGTGCTCCGCGCCTGCGCACCGGCGGGTGGGCGCTTCACGACGGGGCGCTGTTCTGGGAGCTGGAGGGCCGAGACCGGACCCCTGGTCTCGCTGGTGGAGCGCCTCAGCCCCTGGCCCGCTCCCGCGCTCCCGCCCTTTCCCCTGCTGCCCGGCTTCCTGCTCTGCCTCCCCGAGCCGGGCGCGGACCTCGGCCGGGCGGCCGCCGGCCTGAGCCTGCCGCCCAGCGCCCTTTTCACCGCCTCCGCCCTGGTGCTGCTGGCCGTGCGCGCCCTGGTCCCCCAGCCATTGGACCCGCACGGCCAGCCTCCGCCCGCCCCACCCTGGTACCGGGCGCTGGAGTGGGAGCAGGTCCTGCGCCTGCCGCTGCGCAGGCCCGCGGAGAAGCAAGAATCGGGTTGACCCTCGCCAGCCGCCGCCCTACCATTTGTAAAGGAGAATAACGTGGCCTTCGTCGATCTGGCTGCTTTGCTGGCATTGGCCGCCATCTGGGGCGGCTCGTTCATCTTCATGCGCTTCCTCTCCCCGCTCCTGGGCCCGGTGGTCACCACCGGGGCGAGGGTCCTGATCGCCGGGCTGGTGCTCTGGGCCGTCTACGCGGCCACCGGCTTCAAGCTGGAATGGCGCCGCAACTGGAAACGCTACCTGGTGCTCGGGGTGCTGAACTCCGGCATCCCTTTTCTATTGTACGCCTTCGCCGCGCTGCACATCCCGGCCTCCCTTTCGGTGGTGCTCAACGCCCTGGCCCCCATGTTCGGCGCCCTGTTCTCCGCCGTCTGGCTGGCCGACCGCCTCACCTGGCGCAAGCTGGCCGGCCTGGCCCTGGGCATCCTGGGGGTGACCCTGGTCAGCAGCCTGGACCGCGTGTCCACCTCCCCGCTGGCGCTGGTCGGCATGGCCGCCTGCGTGCTGGCCACGGTCTGCTATGGGCTTTCCACCGTGTACATCCGCAAAAAGGCCATGGACGTGAAGCCGCGCGCCCTGGCGGGCGGCAGCCAGCTCATGGCCGGGCTGGTGTTCCTCCCCCTGATGGCCGCCCTTCCCCCGCGCGCCGCCCCCGGCGCCGTGGTGATCGCGGTGGAAGTGGCCTTCGCCGTCTTGTGCAGCGCCGTGGCCTTCCTGCTGTACTATCGCCTGGTGGCGCGCGTGGGACCCACGCGGACGCTGCTGGTGACCCTGCTGATGCCGGCCTTCGGCATGCTGTGGGGTTTCCTGATCCTGGGGGAGCACATCAGCTGGGTGCGCATCCTCGGGGCCGCCGTCATCCTGGCCGGCACCTACCTGGTGGCCTACCCGCCGCGCAGCCGCGCCGTCAAGCCAGCTGCGGCAGCCGCGCCTTCGCCACCCGCTCGCAGACTCTCCATGACCCGCTCCACCGGCACGGCATAGCCCTGCCGGGCCAGGGTGGTGCAGAACTCGCCGTGGCCCCGTCCGCGCCGGTAGTCGGGCACGCGGGAGGGAAAGCGCAGGTAGCGGTCGAACAGGGCCAGATCGTTGTGCCACCAGCAGGCTGCCCTGGTAGAACAGGATGCGGCGGCGGCGGTACAGGGAGGTGCCCAGGATCTTGCGCTCGTCCATGGCCAGGTCGCTGATGCCCCGGTCCTGGATGAGGTCGGCCGGCACGCCCAGCTCGCTCAGGGCTTCCCGGATCCAGCCGTTGATGGCCTGGAAGTACTCCCGGTTGCGGAAAGGGGAGGACACCTCGGTCACCAGGGCCAGCACCGCCTGTCCGGGGGAGAGCACCACGGTGCCCCCTCCGCCCCGCCGCCGCCGGACAGGCACCCGGTCGGAGGCGGCCTGGGCCTCCAGGACATCCTCTTCGGCCTTGCGCCCCGCCCCCAGCACGACCATGGCCTCGCGCGGCTCGTAGATCCGGCAAAGCGGCCGGCCGTCGCGCTCGTATTCCTCCAGCAGGTCGTCGTTGACCGGGCGGCGGAGGTCTCAGGCCCCGTACTTGGCCAGCTTCCCCGAGTAGGCCAGGGCCAGGCGCATCAGCACGGCCCCCGGGATCACGCCCCAGGTGCCGGCCAGGCAGGCCCGCTCGCCGAACTCCCGCACCGGGTCGGGCCGCACGGCGGCCCCGTGGATCAGGAAGGGGATGGGGTGCGAGGAATGGGCCTTGAGCACCGCCGGGGTGGAATGGTCGCCGGTCACGATCAGCACGTCCGGCTTCAGGGCCGCGATCTTCGGCAGGAAGGCGTCCACCTTCTCGATCTCCGCCACCTTGGCGTCGAAGTCCCCGTCCTCGCCGCGCGAGTCGGTGTACTTGTGGTGCAGGAAGAAGAAGTCGTGCTTTCCCCAGCTGGAGGCGAGGGCCTCGGCCTGGTGATCCAGGTCGCGCAGGTCGTGGACCACGTCCATGCCCACCAGGCGGCTCACGCCCTTGTAGTCCGGGTACACGGCCAGGGCCAGCGGCCTCAAGCCGAACAGCTCCTTCATCGAGGGGATGTGCGGCAGCTCGGCGAAGCCGCGCATGAGCACGGCGTTGGCCGGCTTTTGTCCGGCCAGGAGGCCCAGGGCCTGACGGATGAACTCCGTGGCCACCTCGGCGGTCTTCTTGCCCTGGTCGGAAGTGGCCTTGGGCTCCAGGGGTTTCACCCCGGTGGCCTGCGGGTCGGTGTCGTGGACCCGGTCGCTCAGGCCCTTGCCGCGGAACACCACCACGGCGCGGTAGTCCTTGACCGGGCGCACGGACACCTCGACGCCGTGGATCTTCACCGCGCCCAGCAGCGCGCAGAGCTCGGCGCACTTCTCGGTGGGGATGCGCCCCGCCCGGCGGTCGGTGATCTTCCCTTGCGCGTCGACGGTGGCGAAGTTCAGGCGCGCGGCCACGTCCCCGGCGCGCATCGGAAAGTCGATGCCCATCGCGGCCACCACGCCCCGCCCGATCGGGTAGTCGGTGGGCGTGTAGCCGAACAGGCCAGGTGGCCCGGGGCCGAGCCCGGGGTGATGCCGTAGCCGATGGGCAGGTGCAGACCGCACTCGGCCCCGGCGGCCAGGGCGTCCAGGTTCGGGGTGCGGGCGGTCTCCAGCTCGGTCTTGCCGCCCGGCTCGCGGGGCAGGCCTCCCAGGCCGTCCAGGACCAGCAGCACGATCTTCTTGTCATTGGGCTCCAGCAGGTTTTGGATCACGTCCGGCATCGCCGCACCCTCCTTTTGGTTCGGCCCAAGGTACCCCCCTCCCCGGAATTGGTCAAGGTTGCAAAAACCTGCCGGGGCTGTATAATCATGCGCAAAGGAGGCGCATCTGACCAGTCAGGAGGCCCGGCGCAGGCTGATCCTCACGATTTTGAGGAGTGAGAAGATCCACAGCCAGGAGGAGCTGCAGCAGAGGCTCAAACGGGAAGACTGGGACGTCACCCAGGCCACCCTGTCCCGGGACCTCAAGTTCCTCGGCATCGCCCGCGTCCCCGATCCGGTGGAAGGCTACGTCTACGCGGTGAAGGACGAGGTGGAGCCGGCCCCCGAGCCGTACCTGCGCGACGACCTGGTCCGGGGCATCGTGGACATCCAGTTCTCCGCCAACCTGGTGGTGATCAAGACCAAGCTGGGCCACGGGCACAGCGTGGCCTTCGCCATCGACCGCCTGGAGATTCCCGAGGTGCTCGGGACCCTCGGCGGGGAGGATACCCTGCTGGTCGTCCTGCACGAGGATGCGGACCGCGGCTCGTTCATGAACCGGCTCACCGGCGGGGTGCCGCTTCCCCGGGCCGGAGGCGGCGGTTGACCCCCTTTCGGGGATGCCGCTATAGTGGTGCGGACTGCGGGATGTAGCCTAGCGGTTAGGGCGCCTGCTTTGGGAGCAGGAGATCGTCGGTTCAATTCTGACCATCCCGACGGGGCGTCCATAGCTCAGTCTGGATAGAGCAACAGCCTTCTAAGCTGTGGGTCGCCTGTTCGAGTCCGGCTGGACGCGGTCGGCTCACCTCTTCCATTTCAGGAACAAGCGGCTTGGCCTGCTCGAAAATCGTCTTGGGAATGTAGATGAACTCCGCGTCTTCCCGCTTCAGCTCCTTGGTGATGGGCACCGGGTTGCAGCCGCCCTTGATCAGCTCCACCTGCCGGGCCGCGAAACGGTTGCCGCAGTTGTTGCAGACCAGGACGTCACCCTGTTGGGTGTAGTATCCCCGCCCGGAATCGTAGCAGACCTGACAGGTGTTGAGGGCGGTGCGGATGGTGCCGTCGGGGGCGCGCAGCGCCAGCACCTCGATCTGGACATTCCCGACTTTGTAACCGTAGAACTTGGCGGTGGCGGTGACTTCTTTTTTCGGGATCTTCAGCTCCCCGGCGGGCGTGATGGTTCCGCCGGCGAAGGCCAGGCTGGCGGCCAGCAGTGCGGCCAGGGTCAGCAGCAGGCAGCGGGTATATTTCATGCCCTGACAATAGCGGGGCCTTGTGAAGAAACGGTGAAGGCCGGGCTTCATATCTTCTTCACAGGCGGGCAATAGGATCTTCCGCATGGCAGACAAGCTTACCACGGTCACGATCCAGGTCGAGGGCATGACCTGCGGAAAATGCGAGAGCCGCATCGAGAAGGCGGTTGGGGAGCTGGGCGGCGTTCAGGAAGTGAAGGCCAGCGCGGGGATATCGGAAGTCTGGGTGAAATACGACCCGGCCCGCGCCGCGCTGGGCTCCATGTACGAGGCCATCCGCCGGGCCGGCTACGAGGTGGTCGGCCGCAGGGGCACCCCGGTCGCTCCCGCCCCCGCCGGTTCCTCCTCCGTCGCTGCCCCAGTCGCTACCGCCCCAGCGAAAAAGACTTCCGGCGCCTCGATCTACCGCTTCCTGGGACTGGTCGCGGTGGTGGCCGCCGTCTACCTGATCATCCGCTACACCGTGGGCTTCAACTTCCTGCCGGCGGTGAGCCAGTCCATGGGCTACGGGCTGATCTTCGTGGTCGGCCTGCTCACCTCCCTGCACTGCGTGGCCATGTGCGGCGGCATCGTGCTCTCGCAGGGCGTGAAGAGGAAAGAGGAAGCCGCTGCGGACCCGCTCGCGGCTTCCGCCTCCGCGCCAGCCGCCGGCTTCACCTCCCGCCTGCTTCCCAACCTGCTGTACAACGGCGGGCGGGTCATCTCGTACACCATCGTCGGCGGCATCGTGGGCGGTCTGGGTTCCCTGTTCAGCCTGTCCACGGCCCTCAGGGGGGCCATGCCCGTGATCGCCGGCGCCTTCATGCTGTTCCTCGGGCTGCGCATGCTGGGAGTCTTCCCCTGGCTCTCGCGCCTGAGGATCCGCCTGCCGGGGATCGCCGGCCGCAAGTTTTCCGCCGCGGCGCGCGGCAGGGGACCTTTCGTAGTGGGCCTGCTGAGCGCGCTCATGCCCTGCGGGCCCCTGCAGACCATGCAGGTGTACGCCCTGGGCACCGGGAGCTTCTTCGCCGGCGCCCTGTCCATGTTCCTGTTCAGCCTGGGCACCGTGCCGCTGCTGCTGGGCTTCGGCCTGGTGAGCAGCCTGCTCAGCGCCAAGTTCAATGCCCGCATGCTCAAGGCCAGCGGCGTGCTGGTCCTGTTTCTGGGGCTGGTCATGTTCACCCGCGGCATCAGCCTGTTCGGCATCGCCCTTCCCGCGCTCAGGCCGGCGGCCTACTCGGGGACCGGCATCGCGGTGGCCAGGCTGGCGGACGGCGGGCAGGAGGTGCAGACCAGGGTGGAGTCCGGGCGGTACTACCCGCTGATCGTCCAGGCGGGAGTTCCGGTGCGTTGGATCCTCAACGTGACAGCGGACGATCTTAACGGCTGCAACAATCCCGTCACCATCCCGCAGTACGGCATCCGCAAGCAGCTGGTGCCCGGGGAGAACCTGATCGAGTTCACCCCGACCCAGGCGGGGACCATCGGCTATACCTGCTGGATGGGCATGATCTCCAGCTACATCAAGGTCGTCCCGGACCTCACCCGCATCGCGGCCGCCGACCTCAAGCAGTTGTCGCCGGATGACCTGGCTTCGGCCCTCGGTCCAGGCAGCGGCGGCAGCGGCGGCTGCTGCGGCCCCACGCCGGCTGGCTTTGCGGGCGGGAAGATTCCGGTGGAGACCATCCAGGTGGCCCGTTTCGCTGGGGAGGGCCAGGAGGCGGAGGTCGTGGTGAACGACCAGGGCTACACCCCCGCGGTGATCGTCGTGCAGAAGGGCGTCAAGGCGAAGATCCGCTTCGCGGCCGAGAAGCTCAACTCCTGCAACTACCTGGTGTACTTCCCCGAGTACCAGGGCGGCCTGGACCTGAGCAAGGGCCGTCTGGAGACCCCTTATCTGGAGGTGAGCGAGGACTTCACCTTCGAGTGCGGCATGGGCATGCTCCACGGCTACGTGAAGGTCGTGGACGACATCACCCGCGTAGACCTCGCCGCGGTGCGGCGGCAAGTGGCCGCCTTCAAGCCCGCCGCCGGGGCGGGAGGGTGCTGCGGGCAGTAGGCGGGTGGACTGCGCGCCGCTTCCTGTGCATATTTTTCCTATGAGTCCCGCGGGAGCGGCGGCGTCCGCCGAGAGCCGGTCGCTGCGCAAGGTGCTGGTCGTGGACGACGAGCCGAAAATCGCCGAGGTCGTGGGCTCCTACCTGCGCGCCGGCGGATTCACGCCGGTGGCCGCCGCGCGGCGGCGCGGAGGCGCTGCGCCTTTTCGACCAGGAGCGCCCCTGCCTGGTCATCCTGGACCTGCTGCTGCCCGATCTGCCCGGCGAGGTGGTCTGCCGCCGGCTGCGCGCCCGCTCCCGGGTGCCGATCATCATGCTGACCGCCAAGGTGGAGGAAACCGACGCGGTGCGCGGCCTGGACCTGGGGGCCGACGACTACGTGACCAAGCCCTTCAGCCCGCGCCAGCTCATGGCCCGGGTGGAGGCCGTCCTGCGCCGGGCCGCGGGAGGCCCGGCCGCGCTCGCACGGGTGTTGAGCTTCGGTGAGGAGGATCTGCTCATCGACAACTCCGCGATGCAGGCCCGCAAGGGCGGCGCGGAGGTGGACCTGACGCCCACCGAGTTCCGCCTCTTGAGCGTGCTGGCGGCCAGCCCGGGGAGAGTGTTCTCCCGGGACGAGCTGATCACCCACGCGCTGGGTCAGGATTTCACCGGCTTCGACCGGACCATCGACGCCCACGTAAAGAACCTGCGCCAGAAGATCGAGACCGATCCCCGCAACCCGCGCTACATCCTCACGGTCCACGGTCTGGGCTATCGCTTCCAGGCGGAGGAAGGCCCGTGACCTGGAGCCTGCGCACCCGCCTGACCCTGTCCTACGTCCTGGTGGCCATCCTGTGCGTGCTCCTCATCAGCGCCCTGGCCAACGGCCTGCTGGAAAGCAGCTTCCGCAGGTACTTGCGGGGCAGCCAGGAGAAGAGGGCGCAGGCAGTGGCGCTGCAGCTGGGGGCCCAGCTGCGCCCGGACGGAAGCTGGGACCAGGCGGGCCTGACCGCCGTGGGCATGGCCGCCCTGGAGCAGGGCCTGATCGTGAGGCTTGACGCCCCGGACGGGGAGACCGTGTGGGATGCCACCGTGCACAACAGCGGCCTGTGCGTGCAGGTGCTCACCCGCATGTCCAGGAACATGGCCAGCCGCTATCCCAACTGGCAAGGCGCGTACACGGAATCCCGTTACCCGGTGCGCTATTCGTTCCGGAACGTGGGCAACGCGGCCATCGGCTACTACGGGCCCTTTTTCATGAACGACGAGGACCTGACCTTCATCAACTCGCTCAACCGCCTGCTGCTTTGGGCGGCGGCTGGAGCGCTCGTCTCGGCGACCGCCCTGGGGCTGCTGGCGGCTCGCAGCATCACCATTCCCCTGGAGCGCGTGGAGCGGGCCACCCAGGCGATCGCCGGCGGGCGGCGCGACGTGCTGATCACCGAACGGACCAGGATTCGGGAGCTGGACGGCATCGCCGCGGCCGTGAACGACCTGTCCCGCGGCCTGAAGGAACAGGAGGCGCTGCGCCGGCGGCTCACGGCCGACATGGCCCACGAGCTGCGCACCCCGCTGGCCACCCTGCAGAGCCACCTGGAAGCGCTGATCGACGGGATCTGGCAGCCGGACGCGGTCCGGCTGGCCGGGCTGCACGAGGAGATCCTGAGGATCAACCGCCTGGTGGCGGACCTGGAAAACCTGGCCCGTTACGAGAGCGACTCCCAGGGCCTGCGCCGCAGCGACCTGGACGTCGCCGCCCTGGTGGAGGGCATCGTGCGCAACCACGAGCCGCAATTCCACGCCAAGGGGGTGGCCTTGCGCTACCGGCCGGGCTGCGCCTCGGAGACCGCCGGAGGCGCCAGGCTGTTCTCCGCGGACCCGGACCGGCTCAGCCAGGCGATCATCAATCTGCTGAGCAACGCATTGAAGTTCACCCCCGCCGGGGGGCAGGTGGAGGTGCGGGTGGATTGCGGCCCGCAGGGCGCGGAAATCCGGGTGGCGGACAGCGGGATCGGCATCGGGCCGAAGGACCTGCCCCGGGTCTTCGAGCGCTTCTACCGCGCGGACGGCTCACGCACCCGGGCCACCGGCGGGGCGGGCATCGGACTTTCCATCGCCAAGGCCATCGTGGAAGCCCACGGCGGGACCATCAACGCCGCCAGCCAGCCCGGCCAGGGAGCGGAGTTCCGCATCCACCTGCCGGGCTGACCGCCTGCCATTGCAGCCAGCTAGTTCGGCTTGTCGTCGCTGATCTTGCAGCAGTCCAGGCGTTTGCCGGCCAGGGCCCTGTCGTTGGCCTCCCCCATGCGCTCGAGGAATCTGCGGATGGGATTGCGACTCGGAGCGGCCGGCGCCGCAACCCTGTATCCCACCGCCTCGATGCGCGCGCGGATGGCATCCCCGCTCAGCGCCTCGGGATAGTACCGCAAGCGGACGCTGCCGACGGCGACTTCCGCACCCTCGACCCCCGGCAGGGCTTCCAGCGCTTCCCTGAGCCTCTGGACGCAGGCCGCGCAGCTCATCCCTGCGATCGGCAGGTCCAGCGACAGCAGCCCCTCGCCCATGCTTCCTTTCTATCGCCTGGATGTGAAAAATCCGTGAATGCAGCGGGCGAGTTTTAGCGCAGGTCGCGCAGGCCCGGGAAGAACACCCACACCGCCAGGGCGGCGGCCAGCATGACCGCCGAGCCCAGCATCACCGTGCCCGGCTCGTGGAGGTGCTCGGCCACCGTCCCGGCCAGCAGGGAGCCGACGGGCATGAGCCCGAGCACGCAGAGGCTGTACAGCCCCATCACCCGCCCGCGCAGCGAATCGTCGGCCAGGGTCTGCACCAGGGCGTTGGCCGTGTTGTAGATCAGGATGGCTCCCGCTCCCGCGACCACCAGCAGCGCCAGCCCCGGGACCAGCTTCCGCAGGAAGGCGAAAGCCAGCAGGGCCGCGGGGAAGACCGCCAGCCCGACGGCCAGGACCCGCCCCCGGGACAGGCGGGTGGAAACCGTGGCCAGGAACAGGGCGCTGGCCAGGGCGCCGACCCCGCGAGCCGAGAGCAGCAGGCCGTTGGTGCGGGCATCGCCGTGCAGGATGCGCACGGCCCAGGCTGGCATCAGCGTGGCGAAGGACATCCCGAAAAGGCTGGCCACCGCCACGATGCCCAGCAGCAGCCGGATCCGCGGGTGGCCGGCGACATAGGCGATGCCCTGGCGCAGCTCGCCCACCGCCGAGCCCGCGGCTGCGGGCCGGTGCGGGGCCAGGCGCATGGCGGCCAGCGCGGCGATCACCGCCAGGAAGGAAAGGGCGTTCAGGCTGAAGCACCAGCCGGGCCCGAAGGCGGCGTAGGCCAACCCTCCGATCGCCGGCCCAATGGCGATGGCCGCGTTGAACAGGGCCGAGTTCAGGGCGATGGCGTTGCCCAGGGTCCGGCGGTCCACCATCTCCAGCACGAAGGCCTGCCGGGCCGGCGCGTCGAAGGCGTTGCCCGCGCCCAGCAGGAAGGCCAGCACCACGATGTGCCAGGGCCGCACCAGGCCGGTGAAGGTCAAGACCGCCAGCACCAGGGCCAACAGCATCATATAGGACTGGGTCAGGATCAGCAGGCGCCGTCGCGGCAGGCGATCGGCCAGCACCCCGCCGAACAGGGTGAACAGCCAGACCGGGATGCCCGCGGCGAAACCCACGTAGCCCAGGTAGGCCGGGGAACGGGTGAGTTGGAACACCAGGTAGCCCTGGGCGGCGCTCTGCATCCAGGTCCCAAAGAGGGAAATCATCTGGCCGATGAACCAGAGCCGGTAGTTGGGGTGGGCGAGCGCCGCGAAAGTCCCGGCGCCGCGCGGAGCGGAAGCGGCCATGCCGACCCCATAGTAGCCAGGGCGGCCTGGGGCTGTCCATGAGGGAGCCCCGGCCTACCTCCACAACCGAGGCATTTCGCCCTTGAAAGGCATAGTCTGTTTAGGTACACTGGCTGCGGAGGCACGCGATGTCCTGGGGAGGACGCAACCGCATCCTGACCTTCGCGCCGCTGTACCGGCTCATGGCGGCCTACGTGTTCTACGCCACCCTGTTCCTGGTCCTGCTGTTCGACGTGTTCATCTTCCGCCTGCGGGTGATCGGCCGGGGCCACCTGGCCCGCATCCCGAAGCGGGGGGCGTTCCTGGTCTCCAACCACAGCCTGTACTTCGACCCGGGTGTGGTGGCCCACGCCATCGCCCCGCGCCGCACCCTGTTCTCGGCCCTGGAGAGCACCGTGCAGGCTACCCCGTTTCTGGGCAACTTCATCCGCTTCCTGGGCGCCTTCCCCATCCCGGAGCGCCTGAGCCTGGTGCGCCTGGCCCGCCCGGTGCGCGAGGCGCTGGCCAGCGGCTGGCTGGTGCACTTCTTTCCGGAGCGCGACCTGAAATACCAGAACCGCGTGCTGCAGCCCTTCCACCCGGGCGTGTTCTTTCTGGCCCAGCTCTTCGGCGTGCCCGTGGTGCCGGTCACCCTGGCCACCCGGCACCCCCGCCTCCTGGGCCGGCGCGTGGCCCGGGCCTACGTGCGGGTGACCGCGGTGATCGGCGAGCCAATCGATCCCGGCAGGTTCTTCCTCCCCGGAGTGCCCAGGCGGGAAGCCCTGGCGCGCATGGCCTCGCACACCCGTCAGGTCATGCAGCGTACCCTGTGGCAGTACGGAGACTCGGCGGCCGACGGCCTGGCGGACGCGCAGCCGGCCGAAGGCCTGGCCTGAATCGATGGGCGCATGCTGCACACTCTGACCTACGCCTTCCTGGCCTACGCCGCGCTGGTGTTCCTGCTGAATCTGTGGTATTTCCGCCGGCGGCGACCACCCGCCCCTGCCTCCCAGGAGAGCTGGGAAAGGATCTCCGTGCTCGTGCCGGCCCGCAACGAGGAGGCCAACCTGGCCCGCTGCCTGGACTCCCTGCTGGCCCAGAGCTACCCGGAGCTGGAGATCCTGGTGATGGACGACGACTCCACGGACGGGACCTGGGCGCTGCTGCAGGGCTACGCCGAGCGCCACCCCGGGCGCATCCGCGCCTTCCGCAACCAGGGGCTGCCCGCCGGCTGGATGGGCAAGTGCTGGGCCTGCTCGCGCCTCTCCGGGTTGGCCACCGGCCGCTGGCTGGCCTTCGTGGACGCGGATACCTATCATCACCCCGACTGCATCCGCCACGCCTTTCAGGAGGCCGACCGGCGCGGATCGGTCCTGGTGTCCTACGTGCCGGAGCTGGTGCTGGGCACCCTGGCCGAGCGGATCGGGGTGCCGGTCATCACCTTCGCCTTCTACCTGCTGTTCCCGATGGGGGTGGTGCGCTGGCTGGCCAGCCGCTTCGCCGCCATGGCCGTCGGCACCTTCATCCTGGTGCGCCGCGACGTCTACGACCGCTTCGGCGGGCACGCCGGCCTGCGGCACGACATCGTGGAGGACGTGGCCATGGCCCGCGCGGTCAAGGCGCTGGGCCAACCGGTGGACCTGCTGGACGGCACCGGGCTGCTGTACACCCGTTTCTACCACAACGCCCGGGAGGTATGGAACGGCTTTTCCAAGGCCGCCTTCGGCGCCTTCGGCTTCTCCTTCCTGCCCTACGCGGTCACCCTGATCTTCACCTACGCCCTGTTCCTCAATCCGTTCCTGATGCTGGCCCTGCACCCGACCTTGAGTTTCTACAACCCCTTCTTCAACCAGGTGGCGGCCATCCTGGGCCTGCGTCTCCTGCTGGCGCTGCGCGTGCGCCAGTCCCCCCTGACCGCGCTGCTGCATCCGGTGATGGTCGTGTTCGGCCTGCTGTTCTGCCTGAACTCGCTGTGGCGCATCGCCTGGGGCATGCCCATCGAGTGGAAGCAGCGGCAGTACAGGATTTCCAAGTAATCCTCACCCGGCATTGACATCCCCCCGCCTGCCGTACTGCAATGTCAGGTGATGAAACGCCTCGCCGCCGTCGCCCTGCCGCTCTGCCTGCTGCTCGGTTCCTGCGCCGGCAGCCCCGCCTCCCTGCCTTCCGCCGCGCCGGAAGCCGGGCTGCAGGGCTGGGACGGAGGGCCGGTGGCCCGCACGGGCTACGGCGCCGTATTGGGGCAGGCGGACGAGGACGGCACCTGGGTCTGGAAGGCCGTGCCCTTCGCCCAGCCGCCGGTGGGGGAGCTGCGCTGGAAGGCGCCGCGGGACCCGCAGCCCTGGAGCGGGGTGCGCTCGATGCGCCGCTTCGCCCGGCCCGCCGTGCAATACCAGCCCCTGACCGGCCAGATCCTCGGCACCGAGGATTGCCTGTACCTCAACATCTGGAGGCCGGCGAGCTACCAGACCCGCCTGCCGGTCTACGTCTGGATCCACGGCGGGGGCAACTCCACCGGCTCGGCCACCTACGTGAAGTACTATCGCGGCCATCGCCTGGCCGCGGCCGGCAACCTGGTGTTCGTCTCGGTGAACTACCGCCTGGGGCCCCTGGGCTGGTTCAGCCACCCGGCCCTGCGCGAGGGCCGCAGCGCCGAGGACGACTCGGGCAACTTCGGAACGCTGGACCTCGTGCAGGCCCTGCGCTGGATCCGGGACAACATCGCCGCCTTCGGCGGCGACCCCGGCACCGTCACGATCGCCGGGGAGTCCGCGGGGGCCATGAACGTGCTGTCCCTGCTGACCAGCCCGCCGGCCGCCGGCCTGTTCCACCGGGCCGTGATCCAGAGCGGGGTGGTATCGACCACCAGCCCGGAAGAAGCGGAAGCCAGGGCCCGGCGGGCGATCCTGCGGCTGCTGGAAAAAAACGGCCTGGCGCGCGACCCGCGCCAGGCGGAGGAGCTGCTGGCTGCCCTTCCGCCGGAACGGCTGCGCGCCTTCCTGCGCGACTGCACGGGGCGCCAGCTCCTGCGCTGCTACTCTCCCGGCCCCTCGGGCATGATCGACAACCCCTCGCTCATCACCGATGGCGCGGTGCTGCCCGCCGCTGGGTACGCGGCCCTGGAACGCGGGGACTATCCGGGCAAGGTGCCGCTCATCATCGGGAGCAATCAGGAGGAGATGAAGGTCTTCCTCTATCTGGCCGGCTCCCCGTCCTGGCGAAGCCCGGAGTACCAGGCGGCGGCCCGCTTCGGCAGCGAACGCTGGAAGGCCGAAGCCGTCGATGCGGTGGCCCGCCGGCTGTCCGCCGTGCCGGAACAGCCGCCGGTGTACGCCTACCTGTTCGGCTGGGGCGCGCGGGACCAGCGGGGCGACAGTCCCCTTCCCGGGCGCTGGGGGGAGAGGCTGGGCTCCTTTCACTCCCTGGAGATCCCCTTCTTCCTGGGCGTGGAAACCACGGAAGGGTCCCTGGTCGGCACGATCATGTTCACCAGGGCCAACCGGCCCGGCCGGGTGGCCCTGGCCTCCGCCATGCAGCGCTACCTGGTGGCCTTCCTGCGCACGGGCGACCCGAACCCGGAAAGCCCGGCGGGGGCCGGCGCCTCGCTGCCCTATTGGGCGCCCTGGTCCAACGCCGCGGGGGCCGCGAAGTGCATCCTGTTCGACGCTCGCGGCCAGGAGGCGGAAATCCGCATGCTGGACCGCGAGCTCACCCTCGAGGGGATCGAGGCTGCCATGCAGGCCGAACTTTCCCCGGAGCTGCTGGAGGCCACGCGGGCGATCCTGGCCCGCCCGCTCACCGGGCCGACGCGGCGGAAGTAGACGGCCACTTCGGCGTCCATTTTTCGGTGGACCCGCGCGGCGGGCCGTTGCTATGGTGAAGCCATGGAAACGACAATGAAATCGACACCGCCGGCCCTGCCGGAGCGCGGCGAGATGCTGCGGGCCCTGATGCAGCGGGACGCCTCCTGCGACGGGCTGTTCTACGCCGGGGTGACCAGCACCATGATCTTCTGCCGGCCCTCCTGTCCGGCGCGCAAGCCGCACGAGCGCAACGTGCAGTTCTACGCCACCCCCCGCGAGGCGCTGTTCGCGGGTTTCCGGCCCTGTTCGCGCTGCCGCCCGCTGGAGATCGGCGATAGCCCGGCCGCGCCGTGGTTGAAGAGCCTCCTGGCCGAGGTGGAGGGGCAGCCCGCGCGGCGCCTGCGGGACTCCGAGCTGCGGGCCCGCGGCCTGGAGCCGGCGGCGGTGCGCAGGTACTTCCAGAAGAACTACGGGCTGACCTTCCAGGCCTACTGCCGCGCCCGGCGGCTGGGCCAGGCCTTCAGCGCCATCCGCGCCGGCGGGAGCATCGACGACGCGGTCTTCGACCACGGCTGGGAGTCGCATTCGGGCTTCCGGGAGGCCTTCTCCCGGGCCGTGCAGGCGCCGCCGGGAGAGGCGCGGAACGGAGACTGCATCCGCCTGGCCTGGATCGAAACCCCCCTGGGGCCGATGGTGGCGGGAGCCACCGGAACGGCGCTGTGCCTGCTGGAGTTCAGCGACCGGCGCATGCTGGAGGCCCAGCTGCAGACCCTGCGCAGGCGCTACCGCCTGCCGCTGTTCCCCGGCGAAAGCCCCCTGTTCGAGCGGCTGCGCAGCCAGCTGGCGGAGTACTTCGCCGGCCGCCGGCGCACCTTCGACCTGCCCCTGGATTTTCGCGGCACCGAGTTCCAGAAGAGGGTCTGGGAGGCGCTGCTGGCGCATCCCCTACGGCCGGACCCGCGGCTACGCGGAGCTGGCCGCGGAGCTGGGCCGGCCGGGCGCCGCCCGGGCCGTGGGGCAGGCCAACGGCCTGAACCGCATCGCCATCCTGGTGCCCTGCCACCGGGTGGTGAACGCCGACGGCGGGCTGGGCGGCTACGGCGGCGGGCTGTGGCGCAAGCTGCGGCTCCTGGAGACCGAGAAGGCCGGTGGCTGAAGCGATGAGAGCTGCTGGGAGCCAGGCCTACCGGGCCTCGCTGCCTCCCGACTCCCCCCGGCGGACGGCCCCCTGGGTGGCCGAAGGCTTCGGGGACGGCCCGGAGCTGGCCGACCGCCTGGGCGCCCTGGTGCTGGCGGGGGTGAAAACCGCGACCTGTTCGGCCTTATGGGAATGGCAGGCTTCCGGCGACCCCCTGCCCGGGGCGGGCCTGCTGACCGTGGTGCTGGACGGACAGGGCCGCCCGCTGGCCATCACCGAAACCACCGAGGTGCGCATCCTGGCCTTCAACCAGGTCGACGAGCAGTTCGCCCGCGAGGAGGGCGAAGGGGACCGCACCCTGGCCTGGTGGCGGCAGGCGCACTGGAGCTACTTCCAGCGCACCCTGCCGCGCATCGGGCGCTCCCCGGCGGAGGACATGCCGCTGGTTTGCGAGCGCTTCCGCCGCGTGCACCCCTAGGGTGCTCGCACCCCTAGGGATGTCCTCCGCCGGCCAGCATGGAAAGGGCGTGCTCCATCACCGGCGCCAGGGTCTCGGCGCCCAGGCGCGCGGCCTTCACCGAGCCGGGAAAGTTCACGACGATGGTGCGGCCCTTCAGCCCGGCCGTGCCCCGGGAGAGCATGGCCATGGGGGTTTCGCGCGCGGAAGCCTCCCGCAGGGCCTCGGCGATGCCCGGCAGGAGGCGCTCGCACCAGGCGGCGGTGGCCTCCGGGGTCACGTCCCGGGGGCCGATGCCCGTGCCGCCGGTGGTCAGGATGAAGTCCGCGTCCGCGTGCCGGCCGAAGGCCGCGCGGATGGCCGGCTCCTCGTCGGCAACGATCTCGCGCCGCAGCACGGCCGCGGGGAAGCGATCCCGCAGCACCGCCTCGATCTCCGGACCGGAGCGGTCCTCGTAGATCCCGCGCGAGGCGCGGTCAGAGATCGTAAGAACAGTCACTGTCAACGCCCACCTCCCCGCCCTTCAGCACCCGGGCGAAAATGCCGCGCCGGGGCATGACGCAGTCCCCCACGGCGTGGTAGATGGCGCAGTGGGCGTGGCATTCCTTGCCGATCTGGGTGACCTCCAGCTCCGCCTCGCCCAGGCGCAGGCGCGTGCCCACCGGCAGGGCGCTCAAGTCCACGCCCTGGGTGGTCAGGTTCTCGGCGAAGTCCCCGAAGCCGATCCGGATCCCCTTCCCGCGCATGCTCTCCACGTCCTCCCCGGCCAGCAGGGACACCTGGCGGTGCCAGTCCCGGGCGTGGGCATCCCCGACGATGCCGTGCTTCTCCCGCAGCGTGACCCGGCCGCAGGGCACCGGCTTCTTCTGCTCGCCGACCCGCGCGGAGACGTTGATCGACAGGATGCGGAAGCCGTGCCTCATGCGCGGGCCTCCTCGCCCTTGCTCTTGGAAAGCAGGCGGACTTCCTCGATGACCATGCCCTTGTCCACCGCCTTGCACATGTCGTAGACCGTGAGCGCCGCCACGGCGACGGCGGTGAGGGCCTCCATCTCGATGCCGGTGCGCGCCGTGCAGGCCGCCTCGCTGCGGATCTCCACCCCGCCCTCCGTCACCGTGCAGCGCACCTCCACCCGGTCGATGGGGATGTTGTGGCACAGGGGGATCAGCTCGGCGGTGCGCTTGGCCGCCGCGATGCCCGCGATCTGGGCCACGGCCAGCACGTCCCCCTTGCGCATCTGGTTGTCCCGGATCAGGCGCACGGTCTCCGGGGCCAGGCGCACCCGGGCGAAGGCCGAGGCCCGCCGCGGCACTTCGGGCTTGCCGGAGACGTCCACCTGCCGGGCCCGGCCCTCCTCGTCCACGTGGCTGAGCGGCATTCAGGCTACCCTCCGATCTGGGACATGAGCCGGTTCGTGCAGGCGCAGCCGTTGGCCGGCTTGGCTTCGATGGTGCGCCGCAGGCTGCCCTCGATATCCTCGGGATCCAGGCTGATCTCCTGGTCGGAGTGCAGGCAGGGCTTGAGCTGGCCGTCGGCCAGCAGGCGGATCTTGTTGCAGGTCGAGCACTTGGGCGGCCGGTCGAACAGGTACTGCTCGCTCTTGGCGGAAGCGATGTCGAAGTGGTTGATGAGCTGAAGCTCCAGGCCGCGCTCCCGGCAGAAGCCGCGCATCCGCTCGATCTCCTGCGGCGCGGTGTCTTCCAGCACCACCATGTTGAGCTTCACGGGGAAGCCCTCCCGCCGGGCGGCCTCGATGCCCTCCAGCACGTCCTGGATCCGGCCTCCGCGGGTCAGCTCACGGTAGCGCTCCTCCTCCAGGGTGTCCAGCGAGATGTTGACGCTGTCCAGCCCGGCCCGGCGCAGCCCGGCGGCGTAGCGGGCCAGCAGGGTGCCGTTGGTGGTCATGGCCAGGTGGCGCACTCCGGGCACGGCCCGGATCAGGCCGACCAGCTCCACGATCCCGCGCTTGACCAGGGGCTCGCCGCCGGTGAGGCGGATCTTGGTCAGCCCCAGGCCCACCGCGGCGCGCACCACCTCCACGATCTGCTCGTGGCTCAGGAAGTCCTCGTGCCGCCTCGGGGCCACGCCTTCCTCGGGCATGCAGTAGCGGCAGCGCAGGTTGCACTTGTCCGTGACGGAGATGCGCAGGTAATCGATGCGGCGGTTAAAGGAGTCGTACATCGGTCCAGCTCCCCTCTTCCAGGCGGCTCACCCCCTCCTCCAGCCGCAGCAGGGCGTCCGCGCCGCTCAGGGCGTCCAGGTGGGCGGAGCCGTGAAACTCCAGGGCCCGCACCTCGCCGCGCTCAAGGCGCACGGGACGCAGCTCCACCCTCTCCGCGTCGCGCCTGTGGAAGCCCTCGGCCAGGCGGGCCCGCACGGTGCGCGGTGAGTAGCGCAGGCCCTGCAGGCCGTAGAGCAGCGGGCGGACGAACACCTCGAAAATCACGAAAGCCGAAACGGGGTTGCCCGGCAGGCCAAAAGCATAGGCGGTGCCGCGCGATCGCTGCCGGCGCGCGAACAGGGTCGGTTTTCCCGGCTTGATGGCGATTTTATGGAAGAGGATCTCCGCGCCGCAATCCTTGAGCACGGCGGGCACGAAGTCCAGCTCGCCCATGGACACCCCGCCGGAAAGGATCAGCAGGTCGCATTCCTCCAGGGCCCTCCCCACAGCCTCCCGGAGCACGGCGGGCTCGTCGCGCAGGATGCCGTAGTAGCGCGGCCTGCCCCCCGCCGCGCTCACCTGGGCGCAGGTCTGCAGCCCATTGGAGTTGTAGATCTGACCGGGGCCCAGCGGCTCCCCCGGGTTGCGAAGCTCCGAGCCGGTGGCCAGCACGCCCACCTCCGGGCGCACGGCCACCTCCACCTCCGCGCGGCCCAGCGAGGCCAGCACCCCCACGTCCTGCGGCGCGAGCAGGCGCGGCCCCAGGACCCGATCGCCCTTGCGCAGATTCTGCCCGCGGGGGATCACGTTGGCGTTGGGCTCCTCGGACAGCAGCGTCACCACCCCGTCCCGCTCCCGGGTGTACTCCACGCGGATCACCTTGTCCGCCCCGGGGGGCATCATGGCCCCGGTCATGATCTTGGCGCACTCCCCGCGGGCCAGGGCCCTGGCCGGGGCGTCCCCCGCGGCCAGGGTGAGCGCCAGGCGCCAGTCGGGACCCGGGTCGGCGGAGTTGACGGCGAAGCCGTCCATGGCCGCCTTGGGGAACGGCGGAGAGTCCTCGGGGGCCAGCACTTCCTCGGCCAGGGCACGGCCCAGGGCCTGGTCCAGGGCCACCCGCTCGGTGCGGGGCTCCTGGAGCCGCAGCTCCTCGATCATGGCCAGGGCTTTGTCCGGGTGCAGCAGCGGCACCGTTCCTCCAGCGGCGAGGTGAAAGTCCTTGAGGGCTTGCTCTCGCCTTTCCAATGTTGGGAGGCAGGCCCGTTTCCCGGCCTACCCTATCGGTGAAGAGCCATGCCGTGGCGGCGCAGGCCTCTTCACTCGGCGCGAGCTTACCTTAGCGCTGCGCCCGCGATTCGTCAACGGTGTCCCAGGCTCCGGCCTGATTTTTCTGACGCCTTGGCGGCGCCGGGCGTATTTTACAGCCATGACCCAAAAAACTCGCGCCTTCCCGATACTGCTCTTCGCGGTCCTGGCCTGCATCCTGGGATGGTCGCAGTACATCGCAGCCTGGCTCGGGGCGAAGATCTCGCCGGACAACATCCCGCTCGGACCCCTCGTGGCCGCCGTCATTACCGCCCTCATCCTGGGAGCTTCGGAGCTGAAGGCCTGGTGGCGCCAGCTGCTGAACTTTCGGGCTTCGGTTGGCTGGTACATCCTGGCCCTGGCGGCCCCGGCGCTCATCATCGCGGCGGCCGTGCTGGCCAATCATGCTTTCGGCGCGCCCTTGCCTACTGCGGCCCAGCTGTCCGGGTGGACCGCCATCCCGCTGAATTTCGCGATCATGCTTCTCATGGTCGGCATCGGGGAGGAGGCGGGGTGGATGGCTTTCGCCGCCCCGCGCCTGCTGGCCGGCGGCCGGTTCCTCGCCGCTTGGGCGATCCTGGCCGCCATCCGGGTGCTTTGGCATCTGCCCCTGATGCTGTCCGGAAGCCTGCCCTGGGTGCTGGGCGTCGGTGGGAACATCGCCTTCCAGCTCCTCATGATGTGGATGTTCGTACGCACCGGTGGGGCCTGGTTCCTGGCCGCCATCTGGCATTCGACGCTCAACGCGCTGGGCGGGCTGTTCTTCTTCCAGATGGTGGAGGGACCGGACAAGGCCAGGCTTGGGGTGCTGATGACCCTCGGCTACGCGCTGGCCGCGGCGGTGGCGCTCCTGGCGGATTCCCGCCGCCTGTTGCCCAAGCCCCGAACTGCCTGAGCTTCGCCGCGACCCTCTTGACCTGACAGCAGTCCGGTGCTATTATATGACCATATTTCTTTTTTGGTCATTTAGTTTGCAGAAAGGAGCCGCCCGTGCCCCGAGTGTTCAGCGAGGAAGACCGCCAGGCCATCCGCCGCTCCCTGCTCGAGCAGGGCCGGAAGCTGTTCCTGCGCTACGGCCTGCGCAAGACCAATGTGGATGAGCTGGCCCGCGCCGCGGGCATTGCCAAAGGCACCTTCTACCGCTTCTTCGACTCCAAGGAGGAGCTGTGCCTGGAGATCTTCCACCTGGAGGAGAGCGACCTGTCTGGGGAGATCCAGGGGATCCTGGAGCGCCACGCGGAGGCCACGGCAGCCCTGCGGGCGGTCCTGGAGCACAGCCTCCGCTTCGTGCGCGGTGATTCCCTGCTCTCCCGGCTGAGGGAGAGCGGGGAGTACGCCCTGCTGTCCCGCGGCGCCGGAAGGGCCCGCCTGGCCCGGCATCTGGCTCGCGACATGGAATCCACCGGAAAGCTCCTGGAGGCCCTGCGACGGAAGGGGGCGGCCTGCCCGCTGGAGCCGGAGGTCGTGACCGGGGTCCTGCGGGCCGTCGTGCTGCTGGCCTTTCACGAGGAGGAGATCGGCGCCAGGCTGTATGCCCCCGCTATGAAGCACATCCTGGAATGGATCTCGCAGGGCATCACGGGCAAGGCAGGCCGCGCATGATTGCCGCCATCCGCACCGAGGACCTCTCCAAGCGCTACGCCGAGGTTGCCGCCGTCGAAGCCCTGAATCTCTCGGTCGCCCCCGGGGAAATCTACGGGTTCCTGGGTCGAAACGGCGCGGGGAAGACCACGACCATCCGGATGCTCCTGGGCCTGGTCCGCCCGACGCGGGGACGGGTCCTGCTGTTCGGCAGGGACCTGGCCGGGGACAGAAAAGAGGCGGTCCGGCCGGTGGGCAGCCTGGTGGAAACCGCGACCTGCTACCCCAACCTGACGGTGCGCGAGAACCTGGAAATCCAGCGGCGGCTCACCCGGGCCGGACCACGGCGCCGTACAGCGGGCGATCGGGCTTCTGGGCCTGGAGCCGGTGGCCGGGCGGCTGGCTGGCCGGCTGTCGCTGGGCAACAAGCAGCGCCTGGCCCTGGCGCGGGCCATCCTGCCGGATCCGCGCCTGCTGATCCTGGACGAGCCGGCCAACGCCCTGGACCCGGCCGGCATCGTGGAGATCCGCCGCCTGCTGCGCCGCCTGGCCGACCAGCAGGGGGTCACGGTGTTCGTCTCCAGCCACATCCTGGCTGAGATCGCCCAGTTGGCCGACCGCATCGGCATCATCCACCACGGGCGGCTCATCGAGGAGATCGACGCCAGACTGCCCCAGACCGGCGCGGAGGACCGCCTGGAGGTGCGCGTGAGCGACCCGCCCCGCGCGCTCCAGCTCCTGCGCGAGATGCCGGGCCTGGGAGAAATCCGGCAGGCGGAGGACGGCGCGATCCGGATCGCGGCTTCCGCCGTCCCGCCCGCCGCCGTAGCCCGCCTGCTGGTCGACGCGGGCCTGGAGCTGCAGGCCTTGTGCCCCGTCCGCGAGGACCTGGAGGCGCGCTTCCTGCGGCTGACCGGAGGCGATGCATGAGCTTTCCGCAGACGCTCTATACGGAGTTCCTCAAGCTGAAGCGGACCCGCATCCCCTGGGTGCTGACCCTGGTGTACTGCCTGGCCCCCCTGATGATGAGCCTGATGATGGCCGTGCTGAAGAATCCCGAGCTGGGGCGCCGCCTGGGCCTGGTGGCGGCCAAGGCCCAGCTCACCGTGGGGGTCGCCGACTGGCCGACCTACCTCCAGCTCACCGGGTTCCTGTTCGCCGGCGGCTTCATCGTCATCGCCATCGTGCAGGCCTTCGTGTTCGGCCGCGAGTACGCCGAGGGCACGGCCAAGAACCTGCTCTGCCTCCCGATCCGCCGCGCCGAGCTGGTCGCCGCCAAGCTCGTGGTGTCCGCGGTGTGGTTCCTCGGCATGGCCGCGCTGATGTACGCCGAAGCCCTGGCGCTGGGCCATCTGCTCGGCCTTCCCGGATTCAGCGCGGCGCTGCTGGCCGCCAGCCTCCGGCAGGCCGTCCTGCTGGCCGCGCAGGTGCTGCTGCTCGGCACGGTCCCCGCCTGGATCGCGGTGGCCGCGCGGGGCTACCTGGCGCCCCTGGGCTTCTCGATCCTGCTGTTACTGGTCGGGGACCTGTTCGCCCACACCGGCTGGGGGCCCTGGGTCCCCTGGTCGATCCTGCTTCTTTCGGCCGGCGCGGGGGGCGCGGAGGCTCCCGTTCCCGGGATCGGGTCCTGGCTGGTGCTCTTCGGCGTTTTCGCCGCCGGCTTCGCGGCCGCCTGGCTGCACCTGGACCGCGTGGACAACACCCAGTAGGCGAGGGCCCGCAGTCCACGGCCAGGACACCCCTCCATAGGAAACACGCTGGGTGGCGTTGCGCAGCAGACGGATCCTCACGCTCAACAGACCTCCGTACTTGGCAGGCGATTGCTTAACTCATATAGTAGCCTTTCCGAATGGACAAGCCCCTCGAAGTCGTCGTGATCGGGGCCGGCATCGCCGGCTTGAGCGCCGCCGCTTCCCTGTCCCGGGCCGGCCGGAAGACCGTGGTGTTCGAACAACACCACCAGCCGGGAGGATACTGGTCCTCCTTCGTGCGGCGGGGGATCGTCTTCGACATCACCCCGCACTGGACCACCGACCCCGAGCGGGTGAACGCCTTCCTGGCCGAGCATGGAGCGGGCCCGCTGGAGTTCGAGCGGCACGCCCACGTGGGACGCTACCTGGGTCCGGAGCCCGGCTGGGACGTCTGGGTCTCCTCGGACCGCGGACGCTTCGAGGACTCGGTGCTGGCCTCTTTTCCGGGCGTCCGCCGCGAGACGCTGGCGAGCCTGGAGGCCACCTGCCGGGAGGTCTTCCGCACCGTCGATGCGATCCCTCCCCGCAACCTGGAGCTGGCCGGGCCGCTGGCCAGCCTTACCGCGGTCCCGGGCCTGCTCTGGAAGCTGCGCAAGGTCCTGCGCTACACGCGCCAGCCCACCGAGGCCTTTCTGGAGTCGTACTTCCCCGGGGAAGGACTGCGGGGCCTGCGCACCCTGCTGGCCCTGACCGCGCCCATCCCGGGCATCGCCGCCATCGGGGTGATCGCCATGATCGGGATCGCCCTGGAGGGGCGGGCCTTCTCGCCGGTGGGCGGGGCGCAGGTCGTGGGCGACGCCTTCGCCCGGGCCGCCCAGTCCAGCGGCGCGGAGACTCCGATTCGGCCGGCAGGTGAAGCGCATCCTGGTAGAGAACGGCAGAGTCGCCGGCGTGGAGCTGGAGGACGGGGAAAGGATCCCTGCCCGCGCCGTGGTGGCGGCCATGGACGCCCGGCAGCTGTACACCGGGCTGCTGGAGGGCGTCGCGCCTGCCTCCGTCTTTCCGCCGCAAGCTGGAGGCCTACCCGCCCTCCGACCCCTACGTGATCCTCTCCCTGGTCACGGACCTGGACCCGGCCGCTTTCGGCTTCGAGGGCACGGACACCTTCGTGGCCTCCTCGGCCGAATCTGAAGGAAACCCTGGCCCCCAACGACCCGGAGGCCGGCTTCTTCGAGCTGGTGTTCCCGCGCTATCGCAGGCCGGAGGCCGACCCGCGGCACCACGGCCTGCAGATCGTGGCCCCGGCCAGCTTCGACTACGAGGAGCGCTGGCGCTCGGGGCCCGGACTGGAGCGCGGCGAGGCCTACCGCGAGCTGAAGGACTCTTATGCCCGGCGACTGCTGGCCAACGTGGAGTCCCGCCTGCCGGGCTTGAGGCAGCACATCGTGCACCTGGACGTGGCCACCCCGCTCACCATGCACCGCTACACGCTCAACGACCGCGGGGCGCCCGTGGGCTGGGGGTACAAGAACCCGCTGCGCTGGAAACAGCGCGTGGCCTTCCTGCCCGGCCTGTACCAGGCGGGCCACTGGGTGGGGCCTTCCGGGGTGGTGAACGCCGCCGTCTCCGGCCGGCAGGCCGCCGAGCTGGCGCTGCGCGACCTGGCTTAGAAGAAAAACTCCCGCAGGTTGAGGCCCCGCTCCAGCCAGACCTTCAGGCAGCAGAGGAAGTTCATCCAGCCGTAGCAGTTGCCATAAGAGGCCTCCAGCCCCGCCTGGGTCTCCTGCCAACCCGACTCGGCGATCTGGATCTTGCTGGACCCGGAGTCCAAGGCCTCGAAGCTGATCCGGACCCGCGTGTCGTACTTGCCGTCCGCCGCCTGCCACTCCAGCACGATCAAACGGTTGGGCACCACCTGGCGCACGCGCACCGGGAAGGCCCCGGGGAAATCGGCGAAATCCCAGGTGACGGTAGCACCCTCCACCAGCGGGGCGCTGGCCCCGCCGGTGGTGAAGTACTTGCTCAACTTGGCCGGATCGACAACGGCGTCGAAGACCTCCGCGACGGGCTTGCGGATCTTGGCGTATTCGCTGAACTTCAGTTCCATAGCCAAGAGATCCTGAAATCCGCCGGCCCCGGTCAAGCCTTCGCGCGCGCGAGCATCACGGTGGGGGTCGCCACCTGCCAGACCGCCTGCAGCAGGTACAGCGCGTAGGTCAGCACGCCGCCGGGCACCAGGGGGCCGCTCTGCGCGACGATGCCGGCCGACATCAGCAGGTTGGCCGCCGCGGCCACCGCGCTGAGCCAGGCCAGCCAGGCGGGAAAGGCCTTGAACCTCCAGGAGGCCACCGCCACCGCGGCGAGCATGATGCCCATGGGCACGTAGGCAATCACCGACAGGGCGTAGCCCAGGTCCCCCATCATCCCGGCCAGCGCCGCGGGCAGCTCGGGATTCGCTCCCATGGCCAGGGCCGCCTGGGCGCTCTGCAGCACCAGCTGCAGCCCGGCCCAGAGGATGCCGGCGCCGAAGGCCACGGAGGACAGCCGGCCGGTTCCCTCCTCGGCCTTCGATAAAAAGCTGCGCAGGCTGCCGATGAACCAGAGCAGGACGCCGGCGCTCAGCACGAACAGCAGGCTCTGGGCCAGCAGCTCGCGCGCGGAATTTCACGAAGTAGGCCAGGGCCTGCTCCACCGGGGCATTGGCCGGCGGCGCTCCCCGCTCGAAGCTCGCCGCCGCGATCCCCAGGGCGAAGGCCAGGTAGCCGGTCGCCGCCCCCCAACGTTTCCAGGTCAGCTCATTCTTCAAGTTGTTCATGGATGGGGAGTGTAGCGATGCGGTGCCCGGCGATCAAGGCCCGCCAGGCTCAGGAAGGATCCTCCTGGCGGATGGCAACCTCGATCGTGGCGTGGGCGATCTGCGCCTGATCGCCAAGGAGTGCGCGATACTCATCAGGGGATTTTGGCTTTTCCGCGACAATCAGGATCGCGCAGGCGAATTGGGTCCTGCCCACCCTCCAAACATGCAGGTCGCTGACCCGGGCATCCCCGTCGGCTTCGAGGCTGGCCCGCATTTCCTTCACGACCTGGTTATCCATTTCGCGGTCCAGCAGCACGCGGCTGGTTTCCCGCAGAAGGCCATACGCCCAAAGGCAAATGAGAATTCCCCCCGCGATGCCCATCAGCGGATCGAGAAAGCGCCAGTGCAGCCACTTCCCGAAAATCAGGGCAACAATCGCCAGCACGGAGGTCGTGGCATCCGCCAGGACGTGCAGATAGGCGGCCTTCAGGTTCAAGTCCTGGTGTCCGTAGTCTTGTCCGCGGCGGTGGCCTTTCAGGATCAGGACGCTGGCCAGGTTGACGACCAGCCCGACGCCGGCAACCACCAGAGCCTGGTCGTAATGGATGGTGAGCGGATGGAAAAGCCGTCGGCCGGACTCCCAGGCCATGTAGAGGGCCACGATGGCCAGCAATATAGCGCTGGTGAAGCCGCCGAGAGGCTCGATCTTCCAGGGACCGAAGGCGAAACCGCCGGTCGGCTTTCAGCCGCCTGGCGTACCAATAGGCGAACCCGCTCAAGCTGAGCGCGGCGGCGTGGGTGCTCATGTGCCAGCCGTCCGCGAAAACCGCCATGGAATGGAACAGCCAGCCCGCCGCCAGCTCGACGATCATCATGGAGCCGGTGAGGGCCACGACCATCCAGGTGCGTCTTTCGGCCGCGGGATTGCCCGTGTCGAAGACGTGCCCGTGCTGCCGGGGGGTGCGGGTCGAGGCTATTTTCGGACGAAGAAGTACCACATCGCGGCGAGCCCTGTTCCCGCTCCGTCGATGGCCTTCTGGATTTCCTGGATGGTGGCCAGCTGGGAGCCCAGGTCGTCCTTCAGGACCTTGCCGTCGAACTCGGCGACTTTCTTGCTGTGGGCGTCCCGGATGTTCTTCCGGTCGATCTCGCCGAGCTTGGCGCTGTTCCAGGCCCGGACGAAGCTGCGATCGATCTCCCCCATCTTCTGCCCGTTGCTCTTCTTCAGGATCTTGCCGTCAAACGTGAAGTTGGCCATTGGTTCCCTCCCTGTCGGTACATCATATTTGCATGCGCCAGCGTCAATGGGCTCGCCTGCGCGCCGTCACTCCCCTGCAACCCCCGATTTCGGTTGACGGTCGTATATCAATATTACTATCTAACTAGGCATAAGCATGTTCCAAGCTTACGACCCAAGGGAGGGCAAACGCCTGGCCCTCCTCAACCCGGAAGGGTGTCTGGCGGACTGCGTCTCGGCGCTTCCGCGTCCCTCGGACGAGGAGGTGCTGGAGGCCTACCGGGTCATGGTGCTGGCCCGGCAGGCCGACGAGTGGGCGGTGAACCTGAACCGCCAGGGGCGCATGCCCACCTACGTGCTCAACGAGGGGCAGGAGGCCAATTCCGCCGGGGCCCTGCTGGCCCTGCGCCCCGATGACTGGTTCGTGCCGGCCTACCGCGAGCTGGCCGGCATGATCCTGCGCGGGCTGCCCCTGCACCAGATCTACCTCTACTGGCACGGCAACGAACTGGGCAGCCACCTCCCGCGCGAAACCTACCACATGCTGCCCATCTCCGTGCCGGTGGGCAGCCAGCCGCTGCACGCGGTGGGGCTGGCCTATGCCGAGCGCTTGCGCGGCAGCGACCGGGTGGTGATCGCCTTCATGGGCGAGGGGGCCACTTCGGAAGGCGACTGGCACGAGGCCCTGAACCTGGCCGGGGTGTGGAAGTCCTCGGTGATCTTCTTCACCCAGAACAACCAATGGGCCATCTCGCTTCCCGCCGGCAAGCAGACCGCCTCGGCGACCGTGGCCGAGAAGGCCTTCGCCTACGGCTTCGAGGGCGTGCAGGTGGACGGCAACGACCTGTTCGCCGTGTACGCGGCGGTGCGGCAGGCCGCGGACAAGGCGCGCGCCGGCGGAGGCCCCACCCTGATCGAGGGCTACACCTACCGCCTGGGGGCGCACACCACCTCGGACGACCCGCGCCATTACCGGCAGGACTCCGAGGTGGAGCGCTGGCGCGCGCTGGACCCGCTGCTGCGCCTGGAGCGCTACCTGCGCCTGCGCGGCCTGCTGCGCAAGAAGGACGTCCAGGACATCAGGCAGAAGTGCCTGGCCAGGGCCCAGGCCGAGTTCGAGCAGGCCGAGCGCCTGAACGACCCGAGCCTGGAGGACACCTTCCGCTTCATGTTCCACGAGCTGCCGCAGCCCCTGGCCCGGCAGCTGGAGCGCCGGCGCCCATGAGCAGCCTGTCGCTGGTGGAGGCGGTCACCGACGCGCTGGCCGTGGAGATGGAGGCCGACCCCACGGTCCTGGTGTTCGGCCAGGACGTGGGCGGCAAGGGCGGGGTGTTCCGGGCCACGGTCGGGCTGCAGGAGCGCTTCGGCGAGGAGCGCTGCTTCGACACGCCCCTCTCGGAAGGCGGGATCGTGGGCGCGGCCATCGGCATGGCCGTCGGGGGCCTGAAGCCGGTGGTGGAGATCCAGTTCAGCGGTTTCACCTACTCCGCCTTCAACCAGCTGGCCAACCACGCGGCCCGCCTGCGCAACCGCAGCCGCGGCTCGCTGACCGTGCCCATGGTGCTGCGCACCCCGCACGGCGGGGGCATCCGCGCCCCGGAGCACCACTCCGAGTGCATGGAGGCGTTGTTCGGCCACATGCGCGGGCTGAAGGTGGTGATCCCCTCCACCCCCTACGACGCCAAGGGACTGCTGATCGCCGCCATCCGCGACCCGGACCCGGTGGTGTTCCTGGAGCCGGCCCGCATCTACCGCTCCGTGCGGCAGGAGGTCCCGCAGGAGGCCTACGCCATCCCGCTGGGCAAGGCCCGGGTGGAAGCGGAGGGCAGCGAGCTGACCCTGGTGTCCTACGGGGCGCAGATGAAGGAGGCCCGCGAAGCGGTGCGGCAGCTGGCCGCCAAAGGACGCTCCGTGGAGCTGATCGACCTGCGCACGATCTACCCGCTGGACGCCGAGACGCTGGTCGCCTCCGTGCGCAAGACCGGGCGCCTGCTGGTCGTGCACGAGGCCTCCGAGTCCTTCGGCGCCGCGGCCGAGGTCCTGGCCGCGGCCGTGGAGGGGGCCTTCGAGCACCTCCAGGCGCCGCCCGCCCGCCTGACCGGGTCGGACGTCTTCGCCCCGCTGGCCCGCGGGGAGCACCACTACCTGATCCGCTCCGAGCAGATCGTCTCCGAAGCCGAAAGGGTCCTGGCCTATGAGCCCTGAGAAGCGCTTCGAGTTCGCCTTCCCCGACATCGGCGAGGGGCTGGCCGAGGGCAAGGTGCTGGAGCTGAAAGTCCGGCCGGGCCAGCGCGTGAAGCAGGGCCAGACCCTGGCGGTCGTGGAGACGGACAAGGTCGTGGCTGACATCCCCTCCCCGCGCGACGGCACGCTGGTGAGCTTCGGGGTCAAGGAGGGGGAGATCATCCAGGTCGGCCGGACCCTGGCGGTGCTCGAGCTGGAGGAGCCGGATTCGGACGGGGGCGAAGCGGGCATGGAGGAGGAGCGCTCCCTGGTCGGGAACCTGGAAACCGCGACCTCCGCGGAGCTGCCCCCCAGCCGCGAAGGGCGCGAAGCGGCCGGGCCGCGCGTCGCGGCCGGGACGCACGGCCCCCGGCCAGGGCCAGCCGGTTAGCCGCCTCCCCGGTGGCCCGCAAGCTGGCCGCCCGGCAGGGCATCGACCTGGCCGGCGTCCATGGCACGGGCCCCGGCGGGCGCGTGCTGCGCAAGGACATCGCCGCGGCCAACGGCAGACCGCCGGCCGCCGGTGCGCGCAGCGCCGGCCGGGTGCAGCCCCTCTCCACGCTGCGGCGGGCGCTGGCTTCTAATATGGAAAGAAGCAACGCCATCCCCTCGGCGGTCATCCACGAGCTGGTGCCCGTGGAGGAGTTGGTGGCCCTGCGGCGGGCTCTCAACGAGGGACGGGGCGGTGAAGGCCAGGAGCCGCGCCTGAGCTACCTGCCGTTCTTCCTCAAGTTCGCGGCCCTCGCCCTGCGCGAATACCCTCTCCTGAACGCCGCCTACCACCCCGAGCGGCAGGAGGTGGAGCAGTTCGGCGAGGTGAACCTGGGCGTGGCCGTGGACACCGAGGAGGGGCTGGCGGTGCCCGTGATCCGGCGGGCCGACGGCCTGTCCCTGCCCCAACTGCAGGCCGAGGTGGACCGGCTGGCCGCCGCCGCGCGCGGGAGGACCCTGCGCCTGGAGGAGCTGCGCGGCGGCACCTTCACCCTGACCAACTACGGGGCCTTCGCCGGGCTGTACGCGCGGCCGCTGATCCTGCCGCCGCAGGTGGCCATCCTGGGCCTGGGGCGCATCCACGAGCAGCCGGTGGCCCGCGGCGGGGCCTGGGCGGCCGTGCCGCACCTGCCCCTTTCGCTGGTGTTCGACCACCGCGTCCTGGACGGGGTGTACGCCGCGCGCTTCCTGCGCCGCTTCATGGACCTGGCCGCCCGCCCCCAGGAGCTGCTGCTGTATTAGTCTCGAGCCTGCAGCAGCGCTTCCTTGGCCAGCGGCACCGTGTCCGCCGGGCTCACCTTGTACCAGGCCTGGAGGATCTTTCCCGCCTCGTCAATGAGAAAAGAAGAGCGCAGGATGCCCTGGTATGTTTTCCCGTACATGGACTTCTCGCCCCAGGCCCCATACGCTTCAGCCGTGGCGTGCCGCGGGTCCGAGAGCAGGGGAAAGGAGAGCCGGTACTTGTCGGCGAACTTCTTCTGCGCTTTCGGCTCGTCGGGGCTGATGCCCACGGCGGCGATCCCCAGGCTCTTCAAATCCGGCATGGCGTCGCGGATGCTGCAGGCCTGGGTGGTGCAGCCCGGGGTGTCGGCCTTGGGATAGAAATACAACAGGAGTCTCCTGCCCTGGTAGTCCCCCAGCCGGACCGTCTGGCCGTCCTGGTCCTGCAGGCTGAAGGACGGCGCCTTCGCTCCCTTGCCGAGCTCTGCCATGATTCGTGCTCCTTACGCATTATCGCCTGGAAACAAGCTAATAAAGGGGGCGGAATTTGGCCAGAAAAAGAGGCGCCCGCCGTTGCAGCCGGGCGGGCGCCTTGACCGACTCGAGAGCTGCGTCAGGCGGGCTTCTTCACGGTGATCGCGGTGATCCTGCCATGCCGGGAATTGGCCCAGCCCTTGTCCGGTTTGGCCTGCGGCGCGGGCTGCGGAAGGGCCAATCCAGCGCCGCCCTGGTTTTCGGTGATGCGGAACTGCTCGACCATCTGCTGGAGCTGTTGGGCCAGGGTGGTCAGCTCTTCGGTGGCCGCGGACATCTCCTCCGCCGCGCTGGCCGCCTGCTGGGTCAGCTCGTTCACGTTCTCGATGGCCTTGGCCACCTGCTTGGAGTTGGTGGTCTGCTCCTCCGTGGCCGCGCTGATCGACTGGCTCATCTCGCTGATCGATTCCGTGGCCTTGGCCAGCTCCCCGATGGCGCCGCGCTGCTGCTCGAGGTCGCCGGCCAGGGCGGTGACCATCTCGTTGGTCTTCTTCGCGCCGTCGATGATCTCCTCCATGGCGACCAGCGCCGCCTCGGCGATCATCGACCCCGGCGGCCACGCTGGCGCTGCCCTCCCTGATCAGGCCTCGATCTCCTTCGTGCAGGAGGCGCTGCGGTCGGCGAGCTTGGAGACCTCGTCGGCCACCACCGCGAACCCCCGCCCGTGCTCCCCCGCCCGCGCCGCCTCGATCGAGGCGTTCAGGGCCAGCAGGTTGGTCTGGTCGGCGATGTCCCCGATCACGTTGACGATCCCGGCGATCTTCTCGAAGCTGCTGGAGATGGCCTTGATGGCCTCCACCGTCCTGGGTCACCGCCTCCGCCCCGGATTGCGCCTTCTCCATGGAGAACTTCGCCGAGCCGGACACTTCGCCCAGGGTCTTGGAGACCTGCTCCACCGAGCTCTGCATCTGCTCCATGTTGCTGGAGGATTCCTCCACCGCTGGCGGCCTGGCTCTGGGAGTGGTCGGAGACCTGCTCCACCGAAGCGGTCAGCTCCTCCACCGAGGCGCTGGTCTCCTCCAGGGTCGAGGCCTGGTTCTGCGCGCCGGAGGACAGCTGCTGGGCGCTGGAGGAGATCTCCTCGCTGGAGCTGGCCACCTGCTCCGAGCTCTCGCGGATCCTGATGACCATGTCCTTCAGCTTGGCGACCATCTGGTTCAAGGCGTCGGCCAGAACCCCGACCTCATCCCGCCGGTGGATGTCCAGCAGGCGGGTGAAGTCGCCGCCGGCTACCGTATGGGCGTAGGCCACGGCCTGCACCAGCGGCCGGGTGATGCTGCGCACGAAGAGGATCAGGATCAGCAGGGACAACGCCAGGGCCAGGGCGGTCACCATGACGGCGATGTTCCGCACGGCGCTTACCGGCTCCAGGTACTCCTCGTCCGGCAGGGTCAGGCCCACGCTCCAGCCCGTGGACTTCAGCGGCGCATAGCCGCAGGTCTTGGCCACCCCCTCGAAGACGTACTTGTCCACGCCGCTCTCACCGGCGATCATCTTCCTGGCGAACTCCCGGGTCCCGTCCAGTTCGGCCAGGTTGGTCTTGAAAATGTTTTCCTTCACCGGATGGGCGATGATCAGGCCGGTGTTGTCCACCACGAAGGCGTAGCCGCTCTTGCCAATCTTGGCCGCGGTGATGTGCTCGTTGACGAAGCTGATGTCCAGGATGTTGGCCAGCACCCCGATCACCTTGTTGGTGCCCTGGGAATAGATGGGGGCCGCGGCAGGCACGAAGGGCTTGCCGGTAGCCGTGTTCCTGGCCACGAAGCCGGTGTTGACCAGGCCTTTCAGAGCATCCTGCACGTAGGGGCGGGCGGCCAGGTTGAGCCCTTGCAGCTCGGGAGTGGAGGAAGCGAAGACCAATCCGTCCATCCCGATGCAGATGATCCCCTGGGTAGAGCTGCCAACCTGCCCGATGGCCGACAGATCTTGAAGCGCGGCGCTCGCCGCGGCAAGGGCCGCGGGCGCGGCCTCCTGGTTCCCGGATGCCAGCGCTTCGGCGGCTTCCCGGAACTCGGGGCGGGTGGCCATGATCGAGGCGATCTTTTTCTCCTCCTCGAACACCTGCACGAGGGTGTTGGCGATTTCCTTCGACCGCTCGGCCATCTGCTCGGTTTCCAGCGATTCCAGACCCCGGCCGGCCTGCCTGACCGACACGTAGGCCACGACGGCCAGCGGGATCACGACCAGCATGGTGCAGATGATCAGCAGTTTGGTGCCGATTTTCACGTTCTTTAGCATTTCCTGTTCCTCCTGATGGTTGTTTTGGCTCTGGCTAGGCCGTCGGAAGGGCTTCCAGCGGCGCCTGCTCCGTTTCCATTCGTTCCAGCTCGCACTTCTCCTGCGCCGACAGGACGCGGTCGAGATCCAGCAGGATGATCAGCCGATCCTCCAGCTTGCCCACGCCCTTGATGAACCGGGCCGACAGCCCTCCGGCGATCGGGGGCGGAGGATCGACCTGGTCCGCCGGCAGGCGAACGACCTGGCTCACCGCGTCCACCACCATCCCGACGAGCTTTCCATCCACGGGGGCGACGATGACCCGCGTGGAGCCGGTGTACTCCTGCTCTTCCAAGCCGAACTTGTCCCGCAGGTCGATGATGGGGATCACGTCGCCTCTGAGGTTGATGATCCCCTTCACGAACGAGGGCGATCCGGGCAGACGGGTGATCTGACGGATGCGGATCACTTCCTTGACCCGCAGGATCTCCAGGCCGTACTCCTCCTCGCCCACCTCGAAGCTGATCAATTGGTTGAGATTCTGCTCCTGCTCCAAAACTCGCCTCCTGGCGGGAGCCGCCTTTTATCTCGTGCTCCCTGCCTGGAGTAATAGCAACCGGCGTGCCAAAGAAGCCCGGCCAATCCGCTTTCCTGCCCCCCTCTGGCATTTCTTTGCTCGGGAAGAAAATGCCGCGAGCCAACCGCGAGCCAACCGGACTCCGCCTGCGACCGCCCGGCTTCCGGCCGGCGGTTCCCGGTCATAAATTTGTTACCTAGTCACAGGAAAACGACTCCCTGAGCTGCCGAAGTTTTTGCTGGATGGTGGTGGGCAATGCGTCGAAAATGGCCATAGATGAGCGACAACTCCCTCAATCCCCAACAGAAGCCCGGGTTTCGAGTACTGGCCGTCGACGACGACCCGACGATTCTGGGCCTGTTGCGCAGTTTTCTGCAAAAGCGTTCCTACCGGGTTGAGACCGCCAACGGAGGTTTGCCGGCGCTGGAGATGGTCCGGCAGAAGGCCTATGATCTTGTGCTCATCGACCTCAAGATGCCCGACCTGGACGGCCTGGAGACCTTACGGCGGCTCAAGAGTCTGGATGCGCACCCCTCGGTGCTGATGATGACCGCTTATGGAACGGTAGCTTCCGCCGTGGAGGCGATGAAGGTCGGCGCGGACGATTTCCTGATCAAGCCGCTGTCCCTCGAGGCCCTGGGCTACCAGATCGAGAGGATCATGGAGCATCGGTTGTTGAAGGAGGAATGCCGCTGCCTGCGCGACCGCGTGGCCTGCACCGAGGTGGACGGGCGGCTCCTGTCGAGGAACAAGCGCATGCAGGAGATACTCTCGCTGGTTTCCAAGGTCGCCCCTTTGCCCAGCACGGTTCTCATCCAGGGCGAGAGCGGAACGGGCAAGGAGCTGATCGCCAGAGCCATCCACTACCTGAGCCCGCGAAGCAGCCAGCGCTTCGTGGCCATCAACTGCGGAGTCATCCCGCTCCAGCTGCTGGAAAGCGAGTTGTTCGGCTACGAGCGCGGCGCCTTTACCGGAGCCGAGGCGCGAAAAATCGGTTACTTCGAGGCGGCCCAGGGCGGGACGATATTTCTGGACGAGATCAGCGAGACCAGCCCGGACCTGCAGGTCAAGCTTCTGCGGGTGATCCAGGAGAAGTCCTTCGTGCGGGTGGGCGGCACCGAAGAAGTCCAGACCGACGCCCGCATTGTCGCTTCGACCAACAGGAACCTGGAAGCGGAGGTTGCGGAGAATCGCTTTCGCAAGGACCTGTATTACCGGCTCAATGTGATCAAGGTCGAAGTCCCGCCCCTGCGGGAAAGACGGGAGGATATCACCCTGCTAGCCTATCACTTCCTGCGGAAATACGCCGGGGCCTTCGCCAAGGAAGTGACCGGCTTCGCCGAGCCCGCCCTGGAGGCGCTGATGGCCAATAGCTGGCAAGGGAACGTGCGGGAGCTGGAGAACGTCATCGAGCGGGCCGTGGCCTTCAGCGAGGATGCGGAAATCAGCACCAGGGATATCCCGCAGGAGTACATTCCCGCGCCTTCCACCTTCCCGTCCGCCAATGGGGGGCTGAAACCGTTTCAAACCGCGAAGCGCGAGTTCGAAGCAGACTACCTGAAGCGGGCCCTGACGATGGTAAACGGAAGCGTGTCGATGGCAGCCCGCGCCACCAGCATTCCGCGACAGAACCTCTACGACAAGCTGAAGCGCTACGGCATCTGTTGGGAAGCCTATCGGTAACGCCGGCCGAATCGTCACGATTCTACTACCCTGTCATCAAACAGCGACACTTCCTCAATTAAGAAGCAGGCCCTTCTATCGAAGAATTTCACCTTAAATTTATGGTCCAAACCTTGCATACCTAATAGCGGATCGCAGGTATGTCCCGCTCCATCAGGCTGTCTATTTTCAACCTCTTAAACCCCCTTATTCTCTGCGGCCTGCTCCTCGTCCTGGGCATCTTCAACATCCACCAGCAGCGCAATCACAATCGCCAGCGAGCCGAGGCCTTCGCCCAGGAGTACGAGCTCTCGCAGAGGCAGCTTCTCTCCTTCGTGGTGAGCACGGCCGTTGACTTCATCGGTTTCAAACAGTCCCAGATCGAACAGCGCATCCAGGCGGAGCTGAGGTCCCGTGTCCTCGAGGCCTACCGGGTAGCCGAAAGCCTGTACGCGGGGAACCGGGAAGCAAGCAGCCCGGAGAGGCAAAGACTGATCCTGTCCGCCCTGGGCTCCATGAGCTTCAACGAGGGAAGGGGCTATTATTTCGTCTACACCCAGGAAGGGCGCGAGCTGCTCTCCGCCGATCCCGCCGCGGCCAGTGCGCCGGCTGCCGCCGGTGCGAACACCGTGGTCGCGGAGCTGGCGCGCATCGCGCGCGAGCAGGGGCAGGGATACTACTCCTACAACTGGCAGAAGCCCGGCAGGGGCGACCAGACCCTCCCCAAGATCTCCTTCGTCATGGGCTTCGAACCTTTGGGCTGGCTGATCGGGACGGGGGAATACGTCGAGGACATGAAGGCCGAGATCCAGCAGGAAGTGATCGACTGGATCAGTCACATGCGCTTCTCCGAGCAGGGATACCTCTGGATCCATGACACCGATCTGCGCATGATCGCTCATCCCTATTTTCCAAGGCGGGACAATCCCTCCTGGTACACCAGGGACGGGCTGAAGGATTTCGCTGATCCGAAAGGCAAGCGCCTGTTCGTGGAGATGCTGGAGTTGTGCCGGCAACGGGGCAGCGGGTACGTGAGCTACCTCTGGAACAAGCCCAACCAGGCCGAGCAATTCGAAAAGCTGTCATACGTGGAACTGATCCCGGGCTGGAACTGGATTGTCGGCGCGGGGATCTACGTCGAGGACTTGCGCCAGACGATCCGGCGCAACGACCTGCACATCGATCAGGAGGCCGGCCGCCAGCTGCGCTGGTTGATCCTCCTGGTCGGCGCCATGCTCCTGGGCTCCGCCGCTCTCACCCGCTTCTTCCACGGCCAGGTCGGTAAGGCTTTCGCCCTGTTCAGCCGGCATTTCCAGTGCGCCGCCATGTCCCAGGAAAAGATCGATCCGGGGCGCCTGCGCTTCACGGAGTTCAAGCGCCTGGCCTCGTACGTGAATCGCATGGTGGACGATCAGCGGGCGGCCGACGCCGAGCTGCAGAGCAAGGAAAGGCGCCTGCTGCAGGCGCAGAAGATGGAGGCGATCGGCCAGCTGGCCGGCGGAATCGCGCACGACTTCGGAAACCTCATCATGGCCATCCATGGGTATGCCGAGCTGCTGGCCTGGGAAGTCAACCTCCCGCAGGAGGCGCAGGTCGGGCTGCAGGAGATATTGAAGACCTCCGAGAAGGCCGGAGCCCTGACCCACCAGCTGCTGGCCTTCAGCAGGAAGCAGGTCAGGCAGCTGGTGCTGGTGGATCTCAACAAGGTGATGGGCGATATGGGGGGCATGCTCCGGCGGATCATTGGCGAGAACATCCACCTGCGCACCGAGCTGGCCGACGGATTGGGTCCGATTGAGGCGGATCCGGTGCAAATCGAGCAGATCGCGGTAAACCTGGCCCTCAATGCCCGGGATGCCATGCCGCAGGGCGGTTCCTTGATGATCAGGACCGGGAACCTCGATCTGGACGAACCGCTGCCGAAGAGCAACCCTGGCCTGGGACCCGGCCGCTACGTCCTGCTGGAGTTCTCAGACACGGGCGAGGGCATGGATGCGCATACCCAGGCGCACGCCTTTGAGCCGTTTTTCACCACCAAGGCGGCGAGCAAGGGAACAGGCCTGGGGCTTTCCACCGTATATGGCATCGTCAAGCAGAGCGAGGGCTGCATCAGGATAGCCAGCGAACCGGGCCGCGGGGCGACCTTCTCGATCTACTTCCGGCGCAGCGAGAAAGAGCCCCTGCAGGAGGTCGATGCCCCGGAGCAGCCCCAGAAACCTGTTCAGGGGCAGACGATCCTGCTGGTGGAGGACGACTGCCTGGTCCGGGAAACCATCGCCAGGACTCTGCAGAAGCTGGGATTCACCGTCCTGGAAGCCGGGGGCGGGACCGAGGCCATGGCCCTCCTGCAAGGCTCAAGCCGCATCGACTGTCTTCTCCTGGACCTGATCATGCCGGATATGGGGGGGGTGGAGCTGGCGGAGAGGATTCCGGCGGCGCACAAGGACAAGCCCATCCTCTTCATGACCGGCTATCCAGCCAACAAGAGCCTGGGGGACAGGCCTTTCATTCAAAAGCCCTTCTCCACCCAGGCCCTCCACGCCAGGATCAGCGAGCTGCTGCCGTGAAACATGGGCCGCGCCGGGCGCGGAGGATTTCTGACATAATCCGTGCTCCTTGCGACTACGAGGGGAAATCCCCGAACAGGAAGAACGTCCTGACGAAATCAGGTTTCAGCTGCTTCAACGCCGCTCGCAGGGCTGCTTCTTCGCCGGCGGCCAGCGCGCCGCGGATTTCGTTCAGCAGGCCGTTGATGGCCTGCCATTGGGTCGCGTATGTTGCGGCCGCTTGCGCTGGAAGCCCCGCCTGGGGAAGCAGTCCCTCCCGGGCCTTGACCTTCTTCCACAGCGCGAGGCAGACCTCCAGATCGGCCGTGAAGGCCAGCTTCTCGGCCCCAACCCACTCCGCGAGATTCCCGGTCGGCGTGCCGGCGAGCAGATCCTCCATGAAGTTGTGGAACAGGGTGAGCGAGTCGAGGAAATAGGGGATCTTCTGCCGGTTGCGCGATTCCAGCAGGATCATCCTTACCCGCTCCAGCGCCTCGTGGGCTGCGGGGCCGTTTGAATTGTCCATCAGCGCAGCGCGCGATTCCTCTACGGCCTCCTGCACGCCGGCCAGATCCCTGCTCCATTCGCGGTCGAAGTCCGGATGGGCCGCGAACCGCTCCCGGAAGTCCTCCCAGGCCTTTTCGAAGGCCAGCAAGGCCTTCCGGACCCTGGCCAAATCACCGCTCTGCCCGGACAGACCCAGGGCCGGTATGTAGGCCCGGTCCAGGGCGGACATCGCGGGGGCCAACTCCGGCGGAACCGCGGATAACGGAGCGGACCAGATGGCCCCCAGCACCAGAATCGCGGCGATTCGAGTTTTCATATTCAATTTAATATATATAAATTGTTGCTATCCGCCAATGCCCTCTGGGCGAATATTGACAAAGCCGGCGGCATTGTGCATTGTTTAGCCGTCGCAGCCGTCGTGCTCCAGCCGGGGCAGGGGGTACTCCAGGGTGTTTGGGCTGCACACACGAACCGCACATGGTGAGTGTAGCTCAGGTGGTTAGAGCGCCAGCCTGTGGAGCTGGATGTCGTGGGTTCAAGTCCCATCACTCACCCGGAAGGCGCCCGTAGCTCAGCATGGATAGAGCGCCGGACTTCGAATCCGTAGGCCGCAGGTTCGAGTCCTGCCGGGCGCGATTCGCCTTTGAAAACATGGGCCGTTAGCTCAGTTGGTAGAGCAGCAGACTCTTAATCTGCGGGTCGGAGGTTCGAGACCTCCACGGCTCATCCTGACAAAGAGGGAAACTTGACGCTTTCCCTCTTTTCATAATATAGTATGCGAGAGTGGTGGAACTGGCAGACACGCCAGACTTAGGATCTGGTGCCCGATTCAGGGTATAAGGGTTCGAGTCCCTTCTCTCGCAGCGAAACAGGTGAGAAGCGGTGTTGAGGGCATACAGGCGGGAATAGCTCAGTGGTAGAGCTCCACCTTGCCAAGGTGGATGTCGCGGGTTCAAGTCCCGTTTCCCGCTCGATCGGCGAGGCGATCTGGAGCTGCTCCGGATCGCCTTTTATTTGGAGGTTTACAACGTGATCAAGAACAAGGAAACCGAGCTGCTGGAAAACTCCAGCGTGCGCCTTACCATCACCGTGGCCGAGGAGGCCATCCGCAAGGAATACGACGAGCTGCTGGCGGAGTACTGCCGGAACGTGCGCATGGACGGCTTCCGCAAGGGCAAAGTGCCCCCCGCCATCTTGTTGAGGAAGTACGGGGAGGTCATCCTGGGGGAGACCGCGGAGAAGGTCGTGCAGAAGAGCCTGCAGCAGGCCCTGGAGGGCGGGGAGCACAAGCCCATCGCCACCTCCGTGCCCACCGTGGACGCCGCGGACAAGCTGGAGCTGGGCAAGGAGTTCAGCTACAAGGTGACCTTCGACACCTTCCCCAAGATCGAGCTGCCCGAGTACAAGGGCCGGGAGTACGAGGAGCTGGAGGTGGAGGTCGGCGAGGAGGACCTGGAGCGGGAGTTGAAAGGGCTGCAGGAGCAGAACTCCGTGGTCGTGGACAAGAAGGACCCGGTGGCGGCCAAGGGCGACATCGTCAACGTGGACTACGTGGAGTTGGAGGACGGCGGCCAGGAGAAGACCGCCACCCGCCGGCAGTCCTTCGTGTTCGAGGTGGGCAGCGGCTACAACCTGTACCGCTTCGACGAGGAGGTCGCCGGGATGAAGGCCGGCGAGGAAAAGTCCATCGCCAAGGACTACCCCGCCGACTTCGAGGTCAAGGAGCTGGCCGGGCGCAAGCTTTCCCTGAAGGTCAAGCTCAACAGCGTCAAGGAGAAGCAGCTTCCGGAGATCAACGACGAACTGGCCCAGGATATCAGCGACAAGTACAAGAGCCTGGAGGATTTGAAGAAGGACATCCGGGAGAAGCTCGCCCAGCACGCCTCCCGCAGGGTGCGGGAGCACAGCATCAGCCAGCTCCTGGACAAGGTCGCCGCCCAGGCCACCATCGCCTTGCCCAAGTCCATGCTGGAAAGCGAGCTGGAGGAGGAGTGGCAGCGCTTCGTGGGGCGCCTGCGGGCCGACGAGAGCGTCGTGCTGCGCGAGCTGGAAAAGGAGGGGCGCAGCAAGCAGAGCGTGCAGGAGGAATGGAAGCCGGCCGCGGAGAAGAAGCTGCGCCTGCAGCTGGTGGTCAGCGAGATGGTCAAGCGGGAGAAGGTCGAAGCCACCCAGGAGGAGCTGGACGGCCGGGTCAAGGCGGACGCCGAGGCGCGCGGCATCAGCTTCGAGCAGGCCAAGGAGATCTACACCAAGAACCACCTTTACGATTATCTGGCCTTCGACATCAAAAACGAGAAGCTCTACGACCAGCTCCTGTCCTCCGGCAAGCGCCAGAAGGGCAAGAAGGTGAAACTCCTGGACTTGCTGGGGGGAAACTATTAAATTCAAGACAAAATCACCGCCAGGAGCGTCTATGTCATTGAGCCAACCGAAGTCCAGCAGCCTCGTCCCCATGGTCATCGAGCAGACCGGCCGGGGCGAGCGTTCCTACGACATCTTCTCCCGCCTGTTGAAGGACCGCATCGTCTTCGTGGACGGGGAGATCGTGGACGTGACCGCCGACCTGGTGGTGGCCCAGCTCCTGTTCCTGGAAAGCCAGGACCCGGAAAAGGACATCCACCTGTACATCAACTCCCCCGGCGGGACGGTTACCGCCGGGCTGGCCATCTACGACACGATCCAGTACATCAAGCCGGACGTGCAGACCATCTGCCTGGGGCAGGCCTCTTCCATGGGGGCTTTGCTTTTGACCTGCGGCACCGCGGGCAAGCGCTTCGTGCTGCCCTCCTCCCGCATCCTGGTGCACCAGCCCTGGGGCGGGGTATCGGGGCAGGCGTCGGACATCGGCCTGCAGGCCCGCGAGATCATCCGCATGAAAAAGATCATCATCCAGTACTTCGCCAGGCATACCGGCAAGACCGAGGAGCAGATTGCGCAAGACCTGGAGCGGGATTACTATATGTCCGCGGAGGAGGCGGTGGCCTACAACCTGGTGGACAAGATCCTGGAAAGAAAAGTGAATGAGCAAACCGGCAAAAAGTGAAGGCCTGAAGACCTGCTCCTTCTGCGGCAAGAGCGCCGAGATGGCCCGCCGCCTGATCGCCGGGCCGGGGGTCTACATCTGCGACGAGTGCGTGGGGGTGTGCCGCAAGATCCTGGACGAGGAAGACGAACTGCTGGCCGGCGAGTTCAAGGAGGACATCCCCAAGCCCAAGGAAATCAAGGACTACCTGGACCAGTACGTCATCGGCCAGGAGCAGGCCAAGAAGGTGCTCTCCGTGGCGGTGTACAACCACTACAAGCGCATCGCCATGGGCCACAAGATCGATCCGGACGTGGAGATCGAGAAGTCCAACATCCTGCTGATCGGGCCCACCGGCACGGGCAAGACCCTGCTGGCCCGCACCCTGGCCCGCAAGCTCAAGGTGCCCTTCGCCATGGCGGATGCCACCACCCTGACCGAGGCGGGCTACGTCGGCGAGGACGTGGAGAACATCCTGTTGAAGCTGATCCAGGCGGCCGGCAACAACATCGCCGCCGCCGAGAAGGGCATCGTCTACATCGACGAGATCGACAAGATCGCCAAGAAGGGTGAGAACGTGTCCATCACCCGGGACGTGTCCGGGGAGGGCGTGCAGCAGGCCCTCTTGAAGATCATCGAGGGCACCTCCGCCGCGGTCCCCCCCCAGGGCGGGCGCAAGCACCCCAACCAGGAGACCCTGAAGATCGACACCACCAACATCCTGTTCATCTGCGGCGGGGCCTTCGTCGGCCTGGACCGCATCGTGGACACGCGCGTCTCCAAGCACCCCATGGGCTTCGGGGCGGACGTGATGCCGACCCGGGAGAAGGACCTGGTGGAGCTGTTCAGCCACCTGCACCCCGACGACCTGATCCAGTTCGGAATGATCCCCGAGTTCGTGGGCCGCCTGCCCATCGTCACCACCCTGGAGGAGCTGGGCCTGGAGGCCCTGAAGAGCATCATCACCGAGCCCAAGAACGCCATCGTCAAGCAGTACCAGGCCTCCCTGAAGCTGGACAACGTGGAGCTGGTGTTCGAGGAGGCCTCCATCGAGGCCATCGCCCGCAAGGCCCTGGGCCAGAAAACCGGAGCCAGGGGCTTGAGGGCCATCGTGGAGAAGATCATGACCGGCATCATGTTCGACCTGCCCTCGATCAAGGGCCGCAAGCGCGTCACGATCACCCCGGAAACCGTCGATAAGGCCATCGATCCCGAGATCACCCTGCTCGCCGAAAAAAAGACCGCATGAAGGTGTTTCCCCCGCGCACGGAACTTTGCCTGGTTCCGCTGCGCGACCTGGTGGTGTTCCCCCACATGATCGTGCCCTTCTTCGTTGGCCGCCGCCGCTCGGTGCGCGCGGTGGAGGAGGCCATGAAGGGCGGCAAACACCTCTTCCTGGCCACCCAGAAGACCGACCGCGAGGAGGAGCCCGCCGCCGAGGACATCCACCCGGTGGGCACCGTGGCCCGCGTGCTGCAGATGCTGAAGCTCCCGGATGGCACCGTGCGCCTGCTGGTGGAGGGAGGGGAACGGGCCTCCATCGTGCGTTTTCTGGAGAGCGCGGAGTACTACCGCGTGCAGGTGCGCGCCATCCGCGAGGGGCGCGAGGAGCGCCGCGAGTCCAGCTCGCAGGTGGCCGCCCTGATGCGCACCGTGTTGTCCGAGTTCGCCCGCTACAACGAGGCGCAGAAGAAGATCCCCCGCGAGGTGGCCTCCGGGATCGAGAAGGTGACCAACCCGGACCGCCTGGTGAACCTGATCGCGGCCAACGTGCCCCTCAAGCTGGAGAAGAAGATCGAGCTGCTGTCCCAGGTGGACGTGCGCGAGCGGCTGGAAAGCCTCATCGGCCTGCTCTCGGCCGAGGCGGAGATCGCCGCCTACGAGGAGAAGATCACCTCCCGCGTGCGCAAGAAGATCGAGCGGGCCCAGAAGGAGTACTTCCTGCAGGAGCAGTTGAAGGAGATCCACCGCGAGCTGGGCGCCGACAAGGACGACCCCACCGGGGCCCGCGAGCTGGGCGAGCGCCTGGAGGCCCGGGGGCTGCCCCCCGAAGTGAAGACCAAGAGCGAAAAGGAGCTGAAGCGCCTGGCGCGCATGCAGCCCCTGTCGCCGGAGTCCGCGGTCCTGCGCACCTACCTGGAATGGGTCGCCGACCTGCCCTGGTCGGAGTCCAGCGCCGACAACGCGGACATCGAGCACGCCCGGGCCATCCTGGACGAGGACCACTACGATCTGAGAAAGGTCAAGGAGCGGGTGCTGGACTTCATCGCCGTGCGCCTGCTGAACCGCGGCGAGCTGAAGGGGCCGATCCTGTGCTTCGCTGGCCCGCCGGGCACCGGCAAGACCTCCCTGGGCAAGAGCGTGGCCCGCGCGCTGGGCAGGCGTTTCGTGCGCGTGAGCCTGGGCGGGGTCAAGGACGAGGCGGAGATCCGCGGGCACCGCAAGACCTACGTCGGGGCGCTGCCGGGCAAGATCCTGCAGAGCCTGAAGAAAGCCGGCACCCGCAACCCCGTGTTCCTGCTGGACGAGGTGGACAAGATGAGCTCGGATTTCCGGGGCGACCCGGCCTCCGCGCTGCTGGAGGTGCTGGACCCGGAGCAGAACTCCACCTTCGTGGACCACTACCTGGAGGTGCCCTTCGACCTCTCGGACGTGATGTTCATCACCACGGCCAACTCGGTGCACAACATCCCCCACCCCCTGCGCGACCGCATGGAGATCATCCAGATCCCCGGGTACACGGAGTACGAGAAGGCCCACATCGCCTCCGCTTTCCTGATCCCCAAGCAGCTCCGCGAGAACGGCCTGGCCTGGGCGGACATCCGCTTCCAGCGCTCGGCCGTGCTTCGCATCATCCGCGGCTACACCATGGAGTCCGGCGTGCGCAGCCTGGAACGGCAGATCGCTACCATCCTGAGGAAGCTCGCCCGCCGGGCGGTGCGCAAGGGCCTGGCGCCCTCGCCGCTCCCGCCGGCTCCGGCGGCGGCGCCCCCCGCGGCCGTGCCGGAGGCCGCTGCACCGGAAGCCGCCGTGCAGGCCGTTCCGGAGGCCGCGGCAGCGCCTCCGGCCTTCCGGGTCACGGTCACCTCCCGCCGCGTTGCCGCCTACCTGGGCGCCGAACAATTCCAGGAAAAAACCCTCTTTTCCCAGCCCAAGCCCGGGCTGGTCTACGGCCTGGCCTGGACCGAGAACGGCGGCACCCTGCTCCCGGTCGAGGTGGCCCTGCTGGAAGGGGGCAGCAGCGAGCTGATCCTCACCGGCAGCCTCGGGGAGGTGATGAAGGAGAGCGCCCAGACCGCGCTGTCCTTCCTGCGCGCCAATGCCTCCTGCTTCCGGCTGGCCGGCTCAGCCGGTACGACCGGCTCGGCCGGCACTGCGTCCTTCCCCCGGGACCGCGACATCCACATCCACGTGCCGGAAGGCTCCATCCCCAAGGACGGACCTTCCGCGGGGGTGGCCATCACCGCGGCGCTGCTCTCGGCGGTGAGCGGCTTCAGCGTGCACGCCGGGCACGCCATGACCGGGGAAATAACCCTCACTGGCAGGGTTCTGGCCATCGGCGGGGTGAAGGAAAAGGTCCTGGCCGCGCACCGCAACCGCTTCAGCCACGTGCTGCTGCCCGAAGGAAACCGCAAGGACGTGGAGGAGTTGCCGCGGGAGGTGGCCCGCTCGATACGCTTCCTGTACGTCGAGACCATCCAGGAGGCCTTGGCCGCCCTGTTCCCCGCGGAGTTGACCTCGGTCGAAACTGGCGCCAAGTCCTGACCCTCTGTTGCCCGGATCGGCCTTTTTATCTATTATGGTCTTATGCTGGTGCCGGCGGAAGTCTGGACGGTGGCCAAAGCCGAACAGGGCAGCGCGGTTCTGATCAAGCCGATCGGCTCCGAGGTGGCGGTGCCCATCTTCATCGGCCCGCTGGAAGCCCACGCCATCCTGATCGGGCTGGCCAACCACAAGATGCCCCGTCCCCTGACCCACGACCTGCTCATCGCCACCCTGGAGCAGCTGGGGACCAAGATCTCCCGCATCGAGATCACCGAGCTGAAGGAAGGCACCTTCTACGGCCGCCTGGTCCTGAGCCGCTCGGGGGAGGACATCGTCATGGACTCCCGGCCTTCGGATTGCGTGGCCCTGGCCGTCCGGGCCAAATGCCCCATCTTCATCGACGAAGCCGTGGTGGACGAAGCCGGCATCCCCATCACCGCCGCGGACGCGGAAAAGAGCACCAAGTCTTCGGAGGTCCACGCCCAGATCGCCTTTCTGCAGAAGGAGCTGGAGAAGGCCGTGGAGGAGGAGAACTACGAGGACGCCGCCCAGCTTCGCGACCAGATCAAGAAGCTGGAGGCGAAGCTCTAGGGCTTCAGCGTCCCCGCCGCCGGGCGATCACACTGATGAAGGCGCAGGTCAGCAGCAGCATGGGCAGGTTGGCCAGGGCCAGGCGCAGCACGGGAATCCCGGAAACGCTCAACAGCTCCCCGGACACGATGCCGAAAACCTCCAGGGTGCTGAACACCACCTCCGCGTAGGCCACCAGGGTGCCGATGATCACCAGCACCCAGGCGACGTCCCGGGTCTGGGACCAGAGCAGGATCGCGAAGAACGTGCCGATGGCCCCCACCCCCAGGCGGGACAGGGTGAGAACGAAACCCGCCATGCTGTCCATACCTTATTCTCCCGGATTTTCGCGGAAAAGTTGAATCATTTTCGCCACCTCCCCCGGGGAGGCCTCGGCCGGCAGGAGCGAAGGCCCCGGATAGCGCGGATTGAGCAGCACCCCGGCCGCCAGGAAGGCCCGGAACACGGCGGGGTAGCGCTCGGGGGCGCACCGGGCGCGCAGGTAGATCCCGCGCTGCTCCCAGCCCGGGGCGCCGGCCAGCAGGTCCGCGCGATGCCACTCCGGCAGCCGGTAGCGGGCCAGGTCGTACAGGCAGCGGGCCGCCCCGGCCAGCAGCACCGGGGACAGGGCCTGGGAGGCGGGGAAATCCGCGGGCGGCTCGGCGTCGAGGCAGACCGCGGCGGGCGCCCCGGCCGCGGCGAAAGGCAGCACCGGCAGCAAGCACCCGCGGGCCCCCCGGCCCCTTGCGGAGGATAGTCCAGGAGAGGCCGCCAGCGGGCGACCTGGGCCTGACGCTCCGGCGGGTCCAGGGCCGGGTCGAAAACCTCTTCTTCCCCCACCGGCCTGCCCAGGAACAGGGAGGCCAGGGCCAGCGCCTCCCGCCCGCCGCGGGCCAGGCGCACATGAGCGTAGCCGGGAAGACGGAGGGCCAGGGCTTTTTCCAGATGGCGGCCCTGCACCCCCGGCAGGTCGCCCAACAGGCCGCGGGAGAGCAGGTTCTTCAGCAGGGACATCAGGTGCAGCCCGCGGTGGCCCAGCAGGCTGTGGCCGCCGTTCTGCCAGAGGTCCAGGTAGCGCCCGCCCCGGTGGTCGTACAGCCGGTAGCCGCGCGCGCGGCGGATGGGCGGGATGGCGGCGGCGAGGTCCTCTGGCATTGGCACCGGTGATTGTACCCGCAAGTCCCGCGCCGCTCAACCCGGCCGGCCGGGAAACCAGCGGCGCAGCAGCGCGCGCGGCGCCATGGACAGCAGCTTGCCCACCAGCGCCGGGTAGCTGATGTGCGGCACCCGCCGCACCTCGCGCACCAGGAACACCAGGGGGAAGACCAGCAGCAGGCGGAACAGGCCCGAGATCAGGAAGCTTCCCAGGAAGGAGGAGCCGGCCACCGCGAACACGGGCAGCAGGAGGCTGCCCACCAGGCCGCCGGCCAGGGTGGCCACGCCGCGGAACAGCAGCAGGTAGGCGGTGTACTCGTGGACCAGCGCGGGGGGCATGGTGTCGAAGCCGAAGGACAGGGCGGCGATCTCGAAGCCCGCCCAGGCGAAGGCGCCCCAGGCCTGGACCAGGAGGACCCCGCCGAAGGAGCGGGCCAGAAACCAGGTGAAGGGCGTGGTGCAGACCAGGAAGGTGGAGAGGACCAGGATCCTCTTGCTGCCGTAGGCGGTCGCCCAGCCGCCCCCAGACGGGCAGGGCCGCGAACTTGAACAGGCTGACCACGGCCGTGGCCACCATGAACTGCAGCCAGTCCAGCTCCAGCTCGCGCAGCATGTAGGGCACCACGAAGGGGCTGGACAGGAAGGTGCCGAAGTACAGCAGAAAGTTGAAGGCCGCGAAGCGCCCGTAGTTGGAGCGCGGCAGCTCGCGCAGGAAGGCCGCCAGACCGTGGCGGCGCGGCTCCAGCCCGCCCTGCCCCGGGTCGTGCTGCAGGGAAAGGAACAGGGTGGAGCCGGCGCTGCCCAGGAAGGCCAGGTTGAACAGCAGCAGGAAGCCGAACAGCGGCCGGGCGGCGAAGAGCTGCAGGAACAGCCCGGCCAGCACGGTGGCCGCCAGCCCGGCCAGGTTGGCGATGGCGTTGCGCCGCCCGAAGTAGGCCCCGCGGTTCGCCTCGCCCACCAGGTCGCGCATCCAGGAGGTCCAGGCCGGGTTGGGCAGGTAGTTCAGGATGAAGTACAGGCAGACCAGGGCCAGGAGCAGCCAGACCCGCGCCGGCCCCATGAACGGCGTCAGGGCCAGGGGGACGAACAAGGCTGTGCGCAGCAGGGCGGCCGCCACGTTGAAGCGCTTGCGCGAGCCGAACAGGGAGCCCAGCGGGCCGGCGCCCAGCAGCAGCAGCGAGGCCACGGCGATGGGCAGGGTGCTCACCAGGCCGACCTGGAACACCGTGCCCTTGAGGTACACGGCGAAGGCCTGGAAGTAGGCCTCCGCCGCCCCCATCATGACGAAGAAGGAGGCCCCGTCGGCCACCGACCAGTGCAGGCTGCGCCGGACGCGTCCGGCCTCAGGTGTCACGGGATACCCTTTCCAGGGCGCTGTACTTCACCGGGAAGCGGGCGATGCGCCCGGAGTCGAAGCGCACCGCGATCATGGGCTGGCCCTCGGCCGACCAGGCCCGGGTGACCACCCCGGGACCGTAGTCCTCGTGGTAGACCTGGCAGCCCGGCGGGTAACGTTCGGCCGCGAGCCGAAGGCTCCCGGCCCCGCACGGCGAGCAGCTCGGCGGGCACTTCGGACAGGAAGCGGCTGGGCTCCGCCGCCTGGAAGCTGCCGAACACGCGCCGGCGGCGGCAGCAGGTGAGCAGCAGCTGCTCGCGGGCCCGCGTGGCTCCCACGTAGAACAGGCGCCGCTCCTCCTCCAGCTCGTCGCCGGACACGGTCGTCCCGCCGGCGGTGCTGGCGAAGTGGGGGAAGATGCCCTCCTCCAGCCCGGTCAGGAAGACGCGGTCGAACTCCAGGCCCTTGGTGTTGTGCACGGTGATCAGGGTGACCTTGCCCAGGGGGGCGAAGGGGTTTTCATCCAGGCTGTTGAGCATCACCCCCTCCAGGAACTGGGCCAGGCCCTCGCGGGTGCCCGGGAACTCCGTGGTGGCGTTCACCAGCTCCGAGAGGTTGCGCTGCCGGTCGGTGTCCTCGCTGAGGTCGCGCTCCCGGTAATGCTCCAGCAGCCCCGAGTCCGTGAGCAAGCCCAGCACAATCTGGTCCAGGCTGGAGGGCGGGTCGCGCTCCAATCGCCTCCCGCACGGTCCCGGCCACTTTCAGGAAGGCGGCCAGGCCTTTGGCGGCGCTGCGCGAACCGGAGGCCAGGGCGGCGGCCTGAAGCAGGTCGCCGCCGGTGCGCCCGCGCAGGGCCAGCACCGCCTCCGCGCCGCGCGCCCCGACCCCGCGCCGCGGGCGGTTGACCGCCCGGCGGAAGGCGATCTCGTCGCGCGGGTTGGCCGCCAGCGCCAGATAGGCCAGGGCGTCCTTGACTTCCTCGCGCTCGTAGAAGCGCACCGTGCCTACCACCCGAAAAGGGATGTGCAGGCTGGTGAACAGGGTCTCGAAGGCCCGCGACTGGAAGTTCATGCGGTACAGGATGGCGCTGCCCGCCAGCTTCCCGTCGGCGCAGCTCGCCGGCGCAGAAGCGGGCCTCGGCCTCCTGGTCCTCCAGCACGGCCAGCTCCACGGGCGCACCGGCCGGCTGGCGCGTCCACAGGGTCTTGCCCAGGCGGCGGCGGTTGTGCTCCACCACCCGGGTGGCCACCTCCAGGATGTTGGCAGCGGAGCGGTAGTTCTGCTCCAGGCGGATGACCCGGGTCCCGGGGAAATGCCCGGCGAAGCCCAGGATGTTGTCCAGCTCGGCGCCCCGGAAGCTGTAGATGGACTGGTCCTCGTCGCCCACGGCGCACAGGTAGTTGGCTTTGTCGTAGAGCAGCTCCAGCAGCCGGAACTGGGCGTGGTTGGAGTCCTGGTACTCGTCCACCAGCACGGCCCGGAAGCGGGACTGCAGCTGGGCCCGCACTTCCGGCTGTCCGCTCAACAGGCGCACGCTCTCCAGCAGCAGATCGCCGAAGTCCAGGCAGCCGGCGGCCCGCAGGCGCTCCTGGTACAGGCGGTAGACTTCCCGGAAGTCGACCTCCGCGGCCAGCTCCCCGAGGCTCAGGCCCGCCAGCTCGTCCTCGGGGGCCAGGCAGCGGTCCTTGGCCCGGGCGATGCGCGCGCTCAAGTCCCGCAGGCGCTCCTTTTCCACCCGGCCCTCCACGGCCGCCCGCAGCAGGGCCAGGGAGTCCTCGTCGTCGTAGATCGTGAAATCCCGTGAAAGCCCCGCGGCCTGGCCGTAGCGGCGCAGCAGCCAGGCGCCGAAGGCGTGGAAGGTCTTGATCATCACCCCGGCGCCCGCGGGCGAGTACCTGCGCACCCGCTCGCGCATCTCCTCGGCCGCCTTGTTGGTGAAGGCCACGGCCAGGATCGCCTCCGCGGGGCAGCCGCGGGCCTCGAGGAGATGGGCGATCTTGCTGGTGATGACCCGCGTTTTCCCGGAACCCGCCCCGGCCAGGATGAGCAGGGGGCCTTCCTCGTGCAGCACCGCCTCCCGCTGCGCATCGTTGAGTCCGGCCAGGTAGCCGGGCTCAGCCGAGGACAAGGGTGCCCTCCAGGTCCACGCCGTTGCGCCGGTCCACGCGCACCCGGTACAGCCGCCCCGCCTCCAGGGCCTCCCCCTTCACCACCAGCAGGCCGTCCACCTCCGGCGCCTGCAGGTAGGCCCGCCCCAGGGCCAGGGCTTCGCCCTGGACCGGCTCCTCGATCAGCACGTCCAGCTCGGCGCCGACGTGGCGGTCCAGCCTCCGCGCGGTGATGTCCGCCTGGGCCCGCTCCAGCTCGCGCTGGCGCTCCTCGGCGGTCCGGTGGGCCACCCGCGGGCCCAGCTGGAAGGCCGCGGTGCCCTCTTCGCGGGAGTAGGTGAAGAAGCCCGCCCAATCCAGCTCCGCCCGGCGCTGGAAGTCCAGGAGCTGCCGGAAGTCCTCCTCGCTCTCCCCGGGGAAGCCCACCAGGAAGGTGGAGCGCAGCACGGCCCGCGGGAGCGCCCGCCGGATGCGCTCCAGCAGAGCCAGATAGCTCTCCGCCGAGCCGCGCCGTCCCATGCGCCGCAGCACGGCCGGGGAGGCGTGCTGGAAGGGCAGGTCGAAGTAGGGCAGCAGGCGCGGGTCCGCGGCCAGCTCCAGCAGCTGCCCCGGGAAATGGTCGGGGTGGATGTACAGGCAGCGCAGCCAGAACTCGCCGGGCAGCTGGAGAAGCTCCCGCAGCAGGTCCGGCAGTTCGCCTCCCTCGGCCCGCTCCGTGCCGAAGGAGGCCAGGTCCTGGGCGATCAGCACCAGCTCCCGCACGCCGGAGGCCAGCAGCCCGGCGGCCTCCCGCACGACCTCCTCCCGCGGACGGCTGGCCAGCGGGCCGCGGATCAGGGGAATCGCGCAGTAGCTGCAGCGGTTGCCGCAGCCCTCCGAAATTTTCAGATAGGCAGTGCCGGGATACGAAAGCAGGTGCCGGGGCTTGAAGACAGGCGCCGCGGGCACGGGGGCCGGCTCCGCGCCGGCGCCGAGCAGGCGCTCCAGGCCCTGCGGATCGCGCAGGCCCACGAAACCGTCCAGCTCGCCCAGCGCCCGGGTGAGCTCCTCACCGTAGCGCGCGACCAGGCAGCCGGCCAGCAGGATCTTCTTGCCCGGGAAGCGGCTCTTCAGCTCCAGGGCGGTGCGGATGGACTCCTCCTTGGCGCTGGTGATGAAGCCGCAGGTGTTCACGATCACCGCCTCGGCCCGCTCGGCTTCCGGCACCCATTGCAGGCCGGCGCTCTCCAGGTGGGCAATGAGCTGTTCGGAGTCCACCTGGTTCTTGGCGCAGCCGAGGCTTTCGATGGTGAAGGTCATGGCTCAGGAGAGGGTCAATCGCTGGGCAGCACCTGCAGGCGGTAGCCGCCGGTCTCCGGCGACTGGCTCCAGCGGATCGTGCGCGTCACCACCTCGCCCGGGCGCCCCAGCTCCACGTCCTTGCCGCCGACGGCGAGGCGCAGGGCCCCGGCGTTGGAGATCCACAGGCGGGCTTCCCGCTTCACGTCCAGCGCGAAGGTTTCCCCCTTGTGGAAGAAGCGCTCGTCGCGGGTCTCCCCGTCCGCCAGGTAGCGCAGGAGCACGTAGCCGCGGAAGGAGATGGAGAGGCGGAAAGGCGCGGGGGCCCCGGCGCTCTGCAGCTCCAGGGGTCCGCCGAAGGCCGCGCCTGCCGCTGCCTGCAGGGAAAGAGTCTCGCCCGAGGCCGCTGCGGCCGCGGAGTCGGCCTCCGTGGCGGCCGGGGCGGCGGCCGAGGCGCCGGCTGCTGCGCCGGCATTGCCGGTCTGCGCGCCCCCCTGCGCGGCGGCAGCGCCTGGTTGCGCTTGCGCGCCGGCTGTTGCCGCGCCGGTTGCGCCGGCCGAGCTGGCTGGCCCGCCGGTCTCGCCGGTGCCGGGCTGCGCCCCGGCAACCAGGCCTTCCGCCGTCTTGGGCAGCCTGTAGATGCTCAGGTTGACGCGCCGGTTGGAGCCGGTCACGTCCAGGTCGTTCAACTGGGCGCGGATGTCCTGGCTCGAGTTCCCGTCCAGGTCGATCTGGCGGGTCTGGCCCACGGTCAGGTCCACGGTGCCGCCGGGGATCTTGAGGGTGAGCCGGTCGCCCACCTCGGCGAAGCTCATGCGGTAATGCTCGCCGTCGATGGGCACGCTCACCGTCTCGCCCTGGGTGTACCACCGGGTGACGGCCTCGTCGGACAGCACGTACCCTTCTTCGACCGCGGCTGCCGGGCGCGCTTCCGGCGGGCGGGCGGCCAGCTCCCCCGCCCGCGGCAGGCCGTAGCGCACCAGCAGGAACACTCCCACCCCGACCACCACGGCCAGCACCAGGATCAGGGCCAAGAGGCGCGAGCGCGGGCGCCCCCGCGGGCGGCCCTGCAACAGCTCGCTCATGGGCATGGGCTGCTCCTGGATGCGCAGGTTGCGGTACAGCCCGACCAGTTCCTCGGGATTCAGGCCCAGGTACTCGCCGTAATTGCGCAGGAAGCCCAGCACGTAGGTGTCCCCCGGGATGACCCCGAAGTTCTCCTCCTCCAGGGCCTCCAGGTAGCTCTTGGAGATGTTGGTGTCCCGAGCGATCTGCTCCAGGTTGTAGTTGTGCTTCTCGCGGGCCTCGCGCAGCTTGCGTCCCAGTGACTCCATGGTTCCTACTCTTCCACGTCGAACAGGAAATTTTGATACACGTTGGCGTAGGCCGGCGCGTCGTATTTGAAGCGGGTGTCGGGGATGTTCTGGTTCACGACCACGTCGCTCAAGTCCATCACGAACTCCTCGTAGTTCAGGGTCACCCCGGTGATCCGCCGGATCATCCCGTTCCTGCCCACCGCGATCACCACCTGGCGGAAACCCTCGGAGGTGGAGCGGCTGGACAGGCGCAGCTTCTTCACCATCTCCCGCGAGCCTTCCTCCAGGGGCAGCCAGTCCTGGCCGATCAGGTAGGCCACCGAATAGCTCTTCTTCAGCAGGGTGAGCCCCTGGGCCGAGACCAGGTTGGCCAGCGCGGCCTGGCTGCGCCGCTTGAGCTTCTGCAGCAGGATCACCTCGTAGCGCGGGATATAGACGGTCAGCTCCTCCCCGTCGGTGACCAGCACCTGCTCGGCCGGATCGGTGAAGTCGATGCGCAGCATGTTGGGGGTCTTGTAGGACAGGCGGCCCTTCATCACTTCCTGGCCCTTGGCGATGCTGACCCGTGCCGAATAGTCCTGCAGCTTCCCGTAGCGCTCCGAGACCTCGTCGAAGAAGCTCTCCGCGGTGAGGATTTCCTGCGCCGGCAGGGCGGGCGTGCAAAGCAATAGGAGCAGCAGGGCAGGCAGAGCGCGTCGCAAGGTGTCCAAGTTCATCCCATACTCACCACAAAGCCCGGGCTTTGTCAACCTTCCTCCGGCAGGTGGCGCAGGAAGAGGTATTTCAGGGCGTCGTCGCCCAGGCGCAGCCGCCCCCCGCAGGCCGGGCAGTACAGCTGGCCCTCCCGCGCGTGCGGGCCGGCGCAGGCGATGCAGTACAGCTTCCCGCAGGCCGCGCAGCGCCCGGCGGGAGCCTCTCCCGGCGGCTCGCCGCGCACCTTGAAGGCGGACTGCGGCGGGACCTCGCGCGGCACCCACCAGCGCCGGTCGCAGCCGGCGCAGCTGTACTCCTGCTCGAAGCTCTCGCGGATGCGGCGCTCGAGCTCCCGGGCGCGGGCCATTTCCGGAAAACGCTCCAGCACCGGGGCCAGGGTGTCCCGGGCCTTGGCGTAGCCGCCCTGGGCCAGGTACAGCGAAGCCAGGTTGACGGTGACCTCCGGATTGCCCGGGTCCTTGGACAGGGCCTCCTGGTAGGCCAGCTCGGCCCGCAGGTGGTCCTGCTGCACGACGGCCAGGTTGCCGACCAGGTTGTAGGCGGCGGCGTTGGGCGCCGCTTCCAGCAGGCGGTCCAGCAGCTCCTCGGCCCTCAGGACCAGGTCCAGCTCCAGGCAGCAGCCCGCCGCGTTGGCCAGGTAGTCGGGATTGTCCGGCTCCAGGACCAGGGCCCGCTCGTAATCCTCCAGGGCCGCCGCGAACTCACCCAGGCGCACGCGGGCATTGCCGCGCGCGGTGTACAGGGCGGCCTTCTCCCCCGCGGCCGCGAGGCCGGCGGTGGCCGTCTGGACCGCCTCCGCGGCCCGGCCCAGGGCAACCAGCGCCCCCGCGGCATTGGCGGAAAGGGAAGCCTCGCCCGGGGCCCTTTCCAGCGCCCGGCGGAAATGCTCCAACGCTTCCTCGGGCCTGCCCTCCTCCAGCGAGAGCTGGCCCTTCAGGTTGTTGATCCACGGGTCCTGGGGATCCAGGGCGAAGGCCCGCGCCAGGGCTTCGCGCGGGTCCCGGCCCAGCAGCTTCCGGTTCTCCGCCAGGCGGAACCAATACAGAGGGAAGGAAGGCTCCAGCTCGGCGGCCCGCGCCAGGTGGGTCTCGGCTTCTTCGCGCGCGCCCCGGCTGATGAGGATCAGGCCGTACAGGTAGGCCACGGAGGGGTCCGCGTACCCCGCCTGGAGCAGGGGGCGCAAGAGGCGCTCCGCCTCGTCCGGCTTTTCCTGATGGAAGAGCACCTTGGCCTCGAGGGCCGCCAGCTCCTGGGCTTCCGGCGCGGCTTCACCGGCCAGGGCGCGCCCGCGGGACAGCACGAAGGACAGCTCGTCGTAGGCCTCGGCGCGGAACAGCAGGCGCGCGGCCTGCAGGTAGGCCGCCAGCGCCTCCCCGTCCCTTCCCAGGCGCTCCAGCACCCGGGCCAGGTTGCCCAGGTACAGGGGTGAGCCGGGCTCCAGCTCCACGGCCCGGCGATACCTCTCCTGGGCGCGCTCCCAGTTGCCCAGCGAGTACTCGCAGGCTCCGGCCAGGTTGGCCAGGGCGGCCTGCTCTGGAAAACGGGGCAGGATCGAGTCGATGAACTCCCGGGCCTCCAGGAAGCGGCGGGATTGGAAGAGGGTATTGGCCTTGGCCTGCAGCGCTTCCGCGTGGTCCGGCTCCAGGGCCAGGCTCTGTTCCAGTGCCTCCAGGGCCTCCTCGTTCAGCTTCAGCGCCAGGCAGGCGTCCGCCTGCAGGCGCCGCTCCTCCGCGCCGCCCGCTCCCTGGCGGAAGGCCTTCTTCAGCTCCACCAGGGCGTCCGGGTAGCGCCCCATGCCGTGGAAGGTCCTGGCCAGCTGCAGGCGGTTGCCCGGAGCGGCCGGCAGGAAGCGGACCCAACGATAGTACGACTTTTCCACCTCCACCGGCCGGGACTCCACGGCGTACTCCAGCAGGCGGAAGCCGGCCCGCGGCCCCTGGGAGTAGTTCTGCCCCGCGAAGCCGCAGGCCCCCTCGGGGATGGTGGCGTCCGACATCTCGCCGATCCACTGGTCGTCGGCGAAGAAGTGGAAGCCGTCGCCGCGGGCCAGCAGGCGCAGCTCCAGGGGCCGGGCGCCCAGGACCGGGAACGGCGTCCATTCGATGAGGTGGATCGGATTCTTGTTGAACACCACGTCGAAGCGGAAGGAGCCCTTGTCGGAGACCAGGAAGTAGTAGAAGTTCTCTTCATTGATATAGCGCAGCACGAAGCCGGCCGCGCTATGCCCGTTGGCCGGGTCGAAGTCCAGCGTGGCTTCCAGCTCCAGGTCGCGGTATTTGTACGGGCCGGTCACCCAGGCGAAGCAGTCGGGCTTGAGGATCTCCAGCCGGAAGGAGCCCTGGTGCACGAAGCTGCGGTAATCCGGGGTCTGCTCCTCGGGCAGGCGGCGCGGCTGCAGCCAGCCGAAGCTGGTCCGCCAGCGCTCCTGGACGAGGGCCTCCGGATCGGGCCTGGGCTTCCGCGGAAACAATTTCACGGCTGGCAGTATAACCGAAGGGACGCTCGAGAAGCTATCGCCGCTAGAGCTCGAACTCCTTCTTCAAGGCCCGGATGCGGTCGCGCAGGTCGGCGGCCCGCTCGTAATTTTCCTCTTCGATCGCCGCCTCCAGCTCCACCTTCAGGCGATCCATGGGACTGGTCTTCTGCTCCAGCACCTGCTTGAGGGTGGAGCGCAGGTAGTTCAGGGAGCGCAGGCGCTCGAACTGGAAGGCGGGGGTGTCGATCGGGGACATCTTCTCGATCTCCTCGATGGCCGATTCCAGTATTTGCCGGGCGGTGCTCTTCAGCTGCCGGTGCAGGGAAACCATGGCCTTGGAGATGGCGTGCATGCGCAGGATGTAGGGCCGGTATTGCAATATGTCCTTCTTGTCCTCGTCGTTCTCCGCGTGCTTCTCCACCAGCTCGCAGAGGGCCAGGTTCTGGCCCGTGTCGCGGGCCGTGCGCTCGAAGTCGCCGATCTGGAAGAGCACCAGGTAGCGGTAGTAGTTCAGCAGGCCCTCGTTCTGCAGCAGCTGGAAATCGTCGTGGCTGAGCGCGAAGCCCGCCTCCGAGCCGTTCTCCTCGATGTGGCGTTCCAGGCGCTCCTGGAAGACCTCCAGCCAGGAGGAGTGGCCCTCGGGGGTCTGGCCGTCGGGGCGCCCGTCCAGCTCGTACTGCTCCACCCCCAGGGGCTGGCGGATCTGCAGCACGTCGCGTCCGTCGTCCGCCTTGATGATGCGCACCTGATTGTCCGAGTCGTATTTCCAGGATCGGAAGAAGTCGCTCAAGTCCGCCGTTCCGTACATTGCGTTATCCTGATGTAAAGTATAACGCAATCTCCGGTTGCAGGCTACGCGAAGCTCTCAGGCGTTGACCGCGAACTTCACCTTTCCGGTGGTGAGATAGGCTCCGACCTGCTCGGCGATCATCTGGGCCACGATGTTCTGGGCTTCGACGGTGGAGGCGCCCACGTGGGGCATGGCCACGACCTTGGGGTGCCTGGCCAGGGACCAGTCGGCGGGAGGCTCCGGCTCGTAGACGTCCACGGCCGCGCCGGCCACCTGCCCGGATTCCAGCGCCGCCAGCAGATCCGCCTCGTTGATGATCCCGCCGCGGGCGCAGTTGACCAGGTACACGCCCCGCTTCATCTTGGCCAGGGTCCTGGCGTTGATCAGGCCCGTGGTTTCCGGCGTGCGGGGCAGGTGCAGGCTGATGTAGTCGCTGGATTTGAGCAGCGCGTCCAGCTCGACCATGTCCACGCCCAGGCGTTTGCATTCGTCCTGGGATACGAAGGGGTCGTGGACCAGGACCTTCAGGTCCAGGCCGCGGGCCTTGGCGGCCACCTTGCTGCCGACGAAACCGATGCCGATCAGCCCCAGCGTCTTGCCGGACAGCTCCACGCCCAGGAAGGTCTTCTTTTCCCACTTGCCGGCCTTCATGGTGGCGTCCCCTCGCGGGATCTCCCGGGCCAGGGCGATCATCAGCCCGATGGTCAGCTCGGCTACGGCATTGGAATTGCCCCCCGGAGTGTTCATGACCACAATGCCCTTGGCGGTGGCCGCTTTCACGTCGATGTTGTCCACCCCGGCTCCGGCCCGGCCGATGACCTTCAGGGCGGCACCCGCCTCGATGACCTCCCGGGTCACCTTGCTGGCCGAGCGCACGATCAGGCCGGCGCAGCCCTTGACCTCGGCGAGGAGTTGTTCGGGCTTCAGGCCCCCCTTCTCCACCACTTCGATTGCGCTGAACTCGCGCAGCCGGCGCGGACATACCTCTTCAATCTTGTCGGAAATCAGAACCTTCATTGCGGCCATGCCGTGTTTATACCGGGAACGGGGTGCTTTTGCAAGCGACGCGGAGGCGGGTATAATGGGGCATGGCCAGCGTGCAGGTGATCTCCCTGGGCGGCTCCATCATCGCCCCCGACAAGGTGGACGTGGCCTTCCTGCGCTCCTTCCGCAAGGCCGTGCTGGAATACCTGGAGCAGGACCCCGAGCGGCGGCTGATCCTGGTTTGCGGCGGCGGCGGGCCGGCCCGCGAGTACCAGGGGGCCTATCGGGCCGTGTTGAGCGAGACCGCCGAAGCGGAGGCGGAAGCCCAGGACTGGCTGGGCATCGCCGCCACCCGGTTGAACGCGGAGTTGGTGCGCTTCCTTTTCCAACCGCACTGCCCCCAGCCGGTCGTCCTGGATCCGACCGCCGTCCCGGTGTTCACCGGCAGGGTGCTGGTGGCCGGCGGCTGGAAGCCCGGCTTCAGCTCCGATTACGACGCCGTGCTGCTGGCCCGCCGCTTCCAGGCCGACACCCTGGTGAACCTCTCCAACGTGTCCGCCATCTACAGCGCCGATCCCAAGGTGGATCCGTCCGCCCGCCCGCTGCCCCGCCTGCGCTGGGCCGAGCTCGCCGCCCTGGTGGGCACGACCTGGGTGCCGGGCAGGAACGTACCCTTCGATCCGGTGGCCACCGCCGAGGCGGCGCGCGCCGGGCTGCGCGTGGTGGTGGCCGCGGGACGGAACATCGAGAACTTCAAGAAAATCCTGGCCGGGCAGGAATTCGAAGGCACGGTGGTGGAGGGCTAAACGGGCGGGCCGTCGGCGAAGTGCCACAGCACCCGCGCCTTCTCCGGGGGGAAGGGATTGGCCCGGCAAAAATCCGGCAGCCAGTCGGAATCGGACTCCGGTTCCTGGATGAAGCCCTCCTCGATGCCCAGCTCCTCCAGCCAGCGCAGGACCTGTTCGTATTCCGATGTGGGGACGCGGCCGGAAGGCACAGCCTGCCCCTGGTCCGGCGCGCGGGGGTTGGGTGTGTACTGCACCATCAGGGACAGCAGCGCCCTGCCGTACAGGCGCTCCCGGAACCAGGCCAGCACTTCGCGGGTGGAGCGCGGATGGCCCGGCAGCACCAGGTGGCGCACGATCACCCCTCGCCGCAGCTTTTCTCCCTCCCACTCCAGGGCCCGCGACTCGACCATGAAGGACAGCGCCTCGCGCGCCACCCGCGGGTAGTCGGGGGCGCCCAGCAGGCTCCCGGCCAGCTCCGGGTCCAGGGTCTTGCAGTCCGGGAGCCAGAGCTCGATCCAGGGGGCCAGCAGCTCGAGGGTGGCCCGGCTCTCGTAGCCGGAGGAATTCCACAGCAGGGGGATGGCCAATCCCCGGGCCCGGGCCAGCTCCGCCGCTTCCAGGATGCGGGGGGCGAAGTGGCTGCCGGTGACCAGGTTGACGTTGTCGGCGCCCTCCGCCTGGAGGCGCAGCATCAGGCGGGCCAACTCGGTCGGGGTCAGCTCCGCGCCCAGCCCGGAGCGGCTGAGCTGGTCGTTCTGGCAGTAGCGGCACTTCAGGGTGCAGCCGGTGAAGAAGATCGCCCCCGAGCCGCCCCGGCCGGTGAGCGGCGGCTCCTCCCCGTAGTGCAGGCCGGCCCAGGCCGCCCGCACGGCCGCCGTCTCGCGGCAGAACCCCAGCGCGCCGCTCCGGCGGTCGACACCGCAGGCCCGCGGGCACAGCAGGCAGCGGGCGTACAGTTCGGCGGGCGTCAGGCTCACGTGCGCGAAGATACCTCCGCGGGGCGTTCCTTGACAAGGCAACCACGGCCCCGCTACCTTGAAGCCCAAGCCGGCGTGATGGAACTGGTAGACGTGCCAGACTCAAAATCTGGTGAGGGGAGACTCTCGTGTCGGTTCGACTCCGACCGCCGGCAAACTTTTCAAGAGTCTCTCCAGGCCATCCAGGATGAGGTTGAGGCCGAAATTCAAAGTCAGCGCCCTCGTCATAGCCGGTCTTCATGGCCAATTCGGCCATCTGGGCAAGGTAGGGATATGATTCGCCGGGGATGATATCGCGGAATGCCTCAGCCCGCTTTTTATCGTCCTTTTCACCGCTGGAAGCCATATTGAGCCGCTGGCGCCCGAATCCGTAAACGTAACAGTCCAAGACCGAGAAGGCTCGTGCCGCCAGTTCCAGTGAGAAGCCCGCGCGATGCAAGGTTCCAATCATGGCATCGAAATAGCGCAATCTGGCCGGACTGGAGCTTACGCGCGAATCCATAAGCGCACTCGCCCAGGGGTGCCGTCGAAAGGCCTGCCACGCCGAGACCGCGCGCTCGCGCATTGCAGATCGCCAATCGGCATCCGCAGCAGGGATGGTTATTTCTTCCGCCACCAGGTCGAGTGCGCCATCCAGAATATCATCCTTGTTCGTCACATGGTTATACAGCGACATCGCTTCCACCCCGAGTCTGGTCCCCAGCAGGCGCATGGAAAGGGCTTCGAGCCCGCTTTCATCCATGATCGCCAACGCGGCACGGAGCACGAGCTCTCTTGTCAGTACTGCCTTTTTCATAAGCCTCCTACTTGACAAACTTACAGCGTAAGTAATAAGCTTACGATGTAAGTATACGCTGAGGGCCTTGAATTGGCAAGGCATACACAAAAGGAGGAAAATGAGATGAAAAACTTACAGAAGGCAGGCGGTGTTTCCGCAATCATCGCAGCGGCAACGTACCTGCTGGCAATGGGGCTTGTCGTCTCCAGGCTGAAACCCATGGCGGACCCAACCCTTGGATTTCAAGAATACATGGCCTTTCTCATTGCCAACAAGCTGCTTGTATTTCTCTGGCACTTTTCCATGTACCTTATCAACGGTTTTTTCCTTACCGTGCTCGTGCTGGCACTCTACGAACGGCTGAAGAATAGTTCGCCGCGCCTGGCGAAAATCGGCTCGGCGTTTGGGCTGATCTGGACCGCATTCGTTTTCTTGAGCGGACTGATCGTGAATTACGGCAATGGATCGCTCGTCGCTCTTTATGGAAGAGACCAAGCCCAGGCGGAAGCACTCAAGAATGCGCTGGACACCATAACCCTGGGCATCGATTCCTCCGACAAATTGCTAGGCTGCCTCTGGGTCGGACTGGTGAGCCTGGCGGCCTTCAAGAACAAGGTATTCCCCAGAACATTCAACGTCTTCGGGTTGGTCATCAGCGCAGCCGGGCTGAGCGGAACGATGATACCCGCACTTGTGTCTGTCAGTTATGTATTTGGCATAGGAGCCATCCTCTGGTGGCTGGCGGTGGGAATTCATATGCTAAGAAAGCAAGACGTGGAATAATTGTTTTGCCCGCCGGCGAGTGGTATATTCTAATCAAAGCCAGCTCTGCCATTGCCTGGGCACATGGAGCTGAGGGCCGGGAGGACCGGCCCTATTTATTTTTCGCGACTTCCGGCGAACGCCAGTCCCAACCGTTGCGGTCCAGATCCGAAAGGGCCTTCACCATGGCCTCCACCAGTACCTCGCGCATCTTCCGGCCCTTCTCGCGCGTGCCTTGGGTCGGGTCGCCAGTGGCGCCGGTATTGGTGAGCTCCTTGAACAGCCACTTCACGTCCAGGTATTTGGGCAGGTGCGGCACCACGCCGGCCGCCTTGGACACGTCGCACAGCTCCGGAAACAGCTCCAGGCAGATCGAGGTTTCCCCCTCCCCGCCGTGGCCCAGGCCGTTCCAGACCGCGAAGAAGTCCTTCGGCAGCAGCTCTCCCACCATCATCCACCAGGCGTCCAGGGAGACGATCTTGAAGTCCGGGTGGGCCACCTTGGCCGAGCGGCTGGCCACCTCGATCGGGGCGATGTTCCCGTCATGGCCGTTCATGATGAACACCTTGCGGATGCCCTCGCGGTACACGGACTCCAGGATGTCGCGCAGGAAGGCGATCTGGGTCTCGAACTGCACGGTCACGGTGAAGGCGAAATCCCGGTAGTGCTCGCTGACCCCGTAGTTGAGCGGCGGCAGCACCGCCGTCTTCGGCAACCGCGCGGCGATGTCCAGGGCCAGCAGGTAGGCGGTCAGCGCATCGGTCCCGAAGGGCAGGTGCCCCCCGTGGCTCTCCAGGGAGCCCAGGGGCAGGATCACCTTCTCGAAGGGCGCTTGCCGGAAATCGGCGGCGGTCAGGTGCTGGATCTCCAGCGGGTTCTTCTTCATGGGCTCACCTCCCGGGGGGCATGGGAATGAGAAGCGGGCCGCGGCAAGCGGCCCGCTTTTCGGATTCGCGGTTCCAGACCTATGGCTGCGGAACCTTCTGCGGCACCACTTCCTGGGCCAGGGTGAACTTGCCGCCCTTGACCCGGATGACGGTCACACCCTTCTGCGGGATGCGGCTGCCCGGCTGGAAGCTGATCTCGCCGGTCACCCCGGCCAGGCCCTTGGTGGCCTGCAGGGCCGTCGCGGATGGCCTTGGGGTCCGCCGAGCCGGCGCGCTTGATGGCGTCGGCCAGCAGCTTCACCGTGTCGTAGCCCAGGCCGGCGAAGGCGTTCTCGGGCGGATTCTTGTACTCGGCCTGGTAGGCGGCGATGAACTTCTTCACCGCGTCGCGTGCCCAGGTCCGCGTCCATCAGGGAGTGGGTCGTGAAGTACACGTTCTCGGCGCCCGCCCCCGCCACCTGGACCAGCAGCGGCGTGTCGTAGCCGTCGCCGCCCATGATCGGCTGGGTCGATGCCCGCATCGCGGACCTGCTTCACGATGGTGCCCACGTCGTCCGGTCCGGAGGAGATGAAAAGCAGGTCGGGCTTGGCCTTCAGCCCCTTCAGCTTGGTGATCTGGGCGGAGAAGTCCTTGTCCCCGGTCTGGTAGTTGTCTTCCAGCACGACCTTGCCCCCCAGCTCGACGAAGCGCTCCTTGAAGTACTTGCCGAGCAGCAGCGTGTATTCCATGCCCTTGTCGACGAGCAGGTAGACGCTCTTGGCCCCGAGGGCGTTCACGGCGTACTCCGCCGCCGCGGCAGCCTGCACGTTGTCGCCGAAGCAGGCCAGGTACAGGTATTCCGGGACCTGGTCGGGCAGCTTCGGGGAGGTGGCCCCCGAGGTGACGAACACGACCCCGGCCTTGGCCGCGATCGGCGCGGCGGCCATGGTCATGTCGCTGTCGCTGAAGCCGAACATCGCCACGACCTTGTCGGTCTGGGCGAGCTGGGTCGCGGAGTTGCCGATGGTGGCGGCGTCCGTCTTGCCGTCGTAGGCCACCAGTTCGATCTGCTTGCCGAGCACCCCGCCGGCGGCGTTCAGCTCCTTGGCGGCCAGCTTCGCGCCGTTGGCCGAGGGGCTGTCCAGCGAGGCCTGCGCGCCGGTCATGTTGTAGAGCATGCCGATCTTGATCGCGTTGCCTCCGCCCTTGCCCGCGCAGCCCGCCATGGCCAGCAGCGCGGCCGCGGCCACCAGGATGGCGGCCAGTCTGATCTTCATTCTCGAACCTCCTTGGATTTGAAACGGTATTCCATTTTGTGGCAGTTCTTTCCAAGTTAGCGAATCTTTGCCCTTCTCGGCAACCGGAGCCGCCGCAATACCGCGCGCAGATCGATCTCCCGGCCGCCCAACAGGCCGGCCGGGCGGAACACAATGACCAGCACGAACAGGACCGCCATCAGGATCTGGCTGGCTCCGTAGATCGGAGGCAGGCGGAAGATCCCCAGGTCGAAGCCCCGTTCGGCGTTGCGCAGCAGCTCCGAGATCACCGTGATCAGGACGACGCCGATGACCGAGCCGCTCACCGAGCCCAGGCCGCCGATGACCAGCATGGTGATGATGTTGAAGGCCTGGGTGAAAAGGAAGGACCTCGGCGAGAAGGAAGTGATGAAATGGGCCCAAAGACTGCCGGCCGCGCCGGTGAGGAAGGCGCTCAGGCAGAAAGCCAGCAGGCGGGAGCGTTGCACGCTGATGCCCAGGGACAGGGCGGCGATCTCGTTGTCCCGGGCCGCGCGCATGTCCCGGCCGAAGGCAGAGGCCCCAATTCGCCATACCAGGTACACCGCGATCACCGCCCACAGCCAGACATTCCACAGGTTGGCGTACGGCGGGACTCCGGCGAAGGTCCGCGCGCCCCGGGTCACCCGGTCCCAGTTCACCAGTACCACCTGGACGATGACCAGAAAGCCGAGCGTGGCCACGGAGATGTAGGCGCCCTTCAGCCGCATCAGCGACAGGCCGACCAGGAAGGCCACGAGCATCGCCAACAGGCCCGCGATCAGGGTGGCCGGCAGGAACGGCAGGGCGGCCAGCCCGAGCCACGACGGCAAGCCGGGCAGGTTGACCGCCTTGAGGGCCACCGGCAGCGTCAGCAGGGCGGAGGCATATGCGCCGATGGCCATGAAGCCGACGTGGCCCAGGGAGAATACGCCGGTGAAGCCGTTGGAGAGGTTGAGGCTCACCACCAGGATGATGTTGATCCCGATGATGATCAGGATCCGCTGCAGGTAATCACCCGCGAAAAAGTGGGTCGCGGCCAGAAGGACGGCCAGAAGGGCGAGCAGCGCTGCCCCGGGGCGGGACAAGAGCGTGGAGGCGCGCGGCGCCGAGGGCGGCATCAGATCTTCTCCCTCTCCGCACCGCCCAGGATGCCGTTGGGCCTCAACAGCAGAAGGGCGATCAGCACGGTAAAGACGAAGGCGTCCCGGTAGGGAGTAAGCGTGGAAGGAAGCAGGCCCTGGAGCAGGATCTCCAGGCCGCCAAGCACGTAGGCGCCCAGCACGGCACCTGGCAGGCTGCCCAGGCCGCCGATGACCGAAGCCACGAAGGCCTTGAGAACGGGGTTGAAACCCATGAGCGGATCCACCTTGCCGACCCGCGCGCTCCACAGCAGGCCCACCACTCCCGCCAGCAGGGAGCCGATGGCGAAAGCCGCGGCGATCACCCGGTTGACGTTGATGCCCATCAGGCGGGCGGCCAGCAGGTCCTGGGAGGCCGCGCGCATGGCGATGCCGATGTTGGTGCTCCTCACGAACACGGTGAGCGCAACCAGCAGCAGCGCCGTCACGGCGATGGCGATCAGGTCCAGGCCCGCCACCTGCAGCTTGCCCAGGATGATGACCGAGCGCAGGACCGCCGGCGCGGGAAAAGGCCGGGAGGTCGGACGGAACAGGATGATCGCCAGGTTCTCCAGGAAGATGGTCACCGAAAAGGAAGTCAGCAGCATGGCGATCTCGTGGGCCCCGCGCATCGGCCGGTAGGCGACCCGCTCCATGACCAGGCCGGCCAGCGTGCTGGCCGCCAGCCCAGCGACCGCGGCGACGGCAAACGGCAGCCCGAGCATCATCACCAGCAGCGCCACGTAGCTGCCCACCATGATCAGATCGCCGTGGGCGAAGTTGATCAGACGCAGGATGCCGAAGACCATGGCCAGGCCGATGGCCATCAGGGCGTAGAGGCTGCCGATGCTCACGGCGTTGATCAGCTGCTGCAGCAGCAGCTCCAGAGCGCTCACCGCCGGTCCCCCGGCGCCGCGCTGAGGTAGGCCTGCTCCAACTCGGGGTGAGCGAGCAACTGGCTCCCGCTGCCTTCCAGGATGACTCTGCCGGTGGCCAGCACGTAGCCGCGGTCCGCCACCGCCAGGGCCTGCCGGACGTTCTGCTCCACCAGGAGGATGGTGACGCCCCGGCGGTGCAGCTCGCCGATCACCTGGAAGATGGCCTGCACGACAATGGGCGCCAGTCCCAGGGACGGCTCGTCCAGCAGCAGCAGGCGGGGCGAGCCCATCAGGGCCCGGGCGATGGCCAGCATCTGCTGCTCCCCCCCGCTCAGCGTGGCTCCGCTCTGGTGCCGGCGTTGCCCGAGCACCGGAAACAGGGATAGAACCCAGTCCAGGTCGCGGCGCACTGCCCCCGCGTCCCTGCGGCGGATCGCACCCATGCGCAGGTTTTCCAGAACGGTCAGCCCCCCGAAGATCCTGCGCCCCTCCGGGCACTGGATCACGCCCAGACCGACGATATCGAAGGGGCTGGCTCTGCTCAGGTCGGCCCCGTTGTACTCCAGTGTCCCGCCGCGCGGCCGCACGATGCCCGAAATGCTCATCAAGGTCGTGGACTTGCCCGCTCCGTTGGCGCCCAGCAGGGCGACCAGCTCTCCGTCCAGGACCCGCAGGCTGACCCCGCTCAGAGCCACGATGTGCCCGTAGGCGACCTCAACATCTTCAAGCTTGAGCATCTGAGGCCACCTGTCCCAGGTAGGACTCCACGACCCGCGGATCCGCGCGCACCTGCTCCGGGCTGCCCTCGGCGATGATCTGGCCGTAGTTCAGCACCTGCAGGCGCTCGCAAAGGCTCATGACCAGTGGCATGTTGTGCTCCACCAGGACGATGGTGAGCCGGTACTGCTCGCGGATGCGTCGGATGAGCTCCAGCACGCGCAGGCTCTCGTGGCCGTTCATGCCGGCGGTCGGCTCGTCCAGGAGAAGGAGCGCCGGCCGGAGGGCCAGAGCGCGCACGATCTCCAGCCGGCGCTGATCGCCGTAGGGCAGGGAGGTGGCCGGCGCCGAGGCCCGTTCCTCCAGACCGAACATGGCGCAGCTGCTCGCGCGCCGACTGCAGCCAGGCGTCGCTCGCGTGCGCCGGAAGGACGGCCAGGACAGCAGCGTGGCGGCCAGGCTGCTGCGGTCGTGAAGCTGGCCGGCGCAAACCACGTTTTCCAGGACGGTCATGCCCGGGAAAAAGGCGGATGTTCTGAAAGGTGCGCCCGATGCCCAGCCTGGCGATGCGCTCCGGTGCCAGGCGGGTGATGTCCTTCCCGCGGAAGCGGATCGCTCCGGAGGTGGCGCGCAGATGGCCGGTGAGCAGATTGAAGACCGTCGACTTGCCGGCCCCGTTGGGCCCGATGATGCCCAGGATCTCCCCGGCGGCCAGCCGCAGCCGGTAGCCGTCCACCGCGCGAAGCCCCTTGAAGCTCTTCGTCAGGCCGTCGATTTCCAGCAGGGTTTCCGGCATGTCGATCGACCCAGGTATAGCAGAATCCAGAGGCAGTGTAAAGAACGGAGCAGATTGGGCGCCGCCGCCTTCGAGCACCGGGCCCGCGGCCTATCTCTCCACCAGGATCTTGAGCGCCTCCAGCACCACCGCCCAGTTGGCCGCGGAGTGATCGGCGGCTTCCTGGGTGGGGTTGTTGTCCTGGATGATCGTCAGCGTGGTCCGGCCGTCGGACTCGGCCAGCCGGTAGGTCACGGTGTTGTAGTTCTCCGGCTTGTCCTCGCTGCCGGAAAGCGAACTGAAATAGGTCGTCACCAGCAGCCTCTCCGGCTCGAACACTTTCACCGCGCCCTTGTCCAGGTAGGGCTTGCCTTCCCACTGCCCGCGATAGGTGATGGCCCCGCCCACCCGCCAGTCCGCGGTCATCTCCGTGCCGAAAAGGTACTGCTTCACCAGCTCCGGGCGGATGAGCGCCTGCCAGACCTTCGCGGCCGGGGCCCGGATCTGGACGCTCTGCTGGGCGGTATAGGTCTTGTTCATACGGCCAATATCGCCATGGCCGGCTTCGCCGGCAACCCTTCCCGCATTGACGGGAGGCGCCCCATCGCCTAGACTGTAGCGGATGACGGTCAGGCTTCTTCCGGCCTTTCTGGCCTTCTGCCTGCTGGGCCTGCTCGGGCCCGGGGTGAAGGCCCTGGCGCAGGAAGATGACCCGGTGGAGGAGATCCGCAAGCGGATCCGCGAGCGCGAAGAGCAGGCGGAGGAGCAGGCGCGGGAGGACCAACCGGAGGAGGAAGAAGGGGACGGCTGCTTCGACCTCGGCTGTCAGCTGTTCGGCGAAATCCTGCAGGCGCTGCTGCGGGACCCCTCCTCACCTCTGCGCGGGGACCCGCCGCCGGGCTATACCACCTGGGGCAATCTCGGTCTGGACCTGGACGGCGCCTGGCTCTTGCAGGACCGCTGGAGCCTGGCCGGACGGCTGACCCTCAACCTGAGCTACCTGCACCTGCACGCCTTCGGCCAGGTCCTGTTCGACCCCACCGGCTACCTGCTCTGCGGCGCGGCCAACGCCGGACTGGGCTTCCGGGGGCCGTTCCTGTTCCTCAACCTGTTCGCGGGGATTTTCGATACCGACTCCAGCGACAGGGCCCTGCTGGACATCGGCGTGGAAGCGCGGATCTTCCTGTCGCCCCAGTGGGTCCTGGAGCTGTACAACCTCAACGCCGCGTATTACGCCCTGCGGTTCCACTTCCTGTGGCTGGGCCTGCGCTACGCCGGCAGCCACGCGGGCCTGGGGGCCGGCCTGAACCTGAGCAATTACGCGGGCATCCTGCTCGTGGGCCCCTCGCTGCGGCTCAGTCTCTGGCTGTGAGGCGCGACGGCAGGCGGCGCCGCGGCCCTACCTGGGCATGTCCTCCAGGCCGCCGGCGTTGATCACGTCGGTGAAGCCGGCCTGCTTCAGCAGGCGGGCTCCCAGGCCGCTGCGCGCGCCGGAGGCGCAGAACAGGACGATGGGCTTGTCCTTGGGGCCCAGCTCCGCCTGCCGGGCCAGCAGCGACGCCAGGGGGATGTTGATCGCCCCGTCGTAGGAGCCGTCCTTGAACTCGTCGGCCGTCCGCACGTCGACCAGCCGGGCGCCGGCCGGGATCTTCTCCTTTACCGTATTTCCCGCCATGACTACTCTCCTTCAAATCCGCCGAGGGCTTGGGCGGCGATGAAACCGCCGGTGAGGTTGCGTACGTGCTGGAAGCCGTTCTGCTTCAGGATGCGCAGCGCCAGGTGCGAGCGGTAGCCGGACCGGCAGTGGACCACGAGGCTGCGGTCCCGCGGCACCTCGTCCAGCCGGAAGCGCAGCTCGTCCAGGGGGAGGTGCAGGGCCCCGCGCAGGTGGGAGGCTTCGTACTCGTTGAGGTTGCGCACGTCCACCACCAGCGGCGGCCGGTCCGCGGCCAGCTCCTCCCGCAGCCGGGCGGCGGTGACCAGCGGACTGAAGCCGCAGAGGTCGTTCAGGCCGACGAACGCCGCCATGTTCAGCGGATCGTTGGCCGAGGAGTACGGCGGAGCGTAGGCCAGGTCCAGCTCCGCCAGGTCGTGCAGGGTCAGCCTGCCCTGCAGCGCCGCGGCCAGCGCGTCGATGCGCTTCTCCACCCCTTCCTCGCCGAAGGCCTGGCCGCCCAGCAGGCGCCGGGTCTTCCGGTCGTAGACGAGCTTGAGGACCAGCTCCCTGGCCCCCGGGTAGTAGGCGGCGTGGTGGTCCTGGACCACGAAGGCGGCGCCGGCGTCGAATCCGGCCTCGCGGGCCGCCGCTTCGCTCAGGCCCGTGGAGGCGGCGGTGGCGTCGAACACCTTCACGACGCTCGAGCCGAGGGCCCCGCGTACCGCATGGGCAGGCCCAGGGCGTTGGAGGCCGCGATCCGCCCCTGCCGGTTGGCCGGCCCGGCCAGCGGGATGCGCACCTTGCGGCCGGATACCTTGTGGACGATCTCGTTCATGTCCCCCGCCGCCCAGATGCGCGGGTCGGAGGTGCGCAGGTGCTCGTCCACCCGCAGGCCGCCGGCCGCGCCGATGGCCAGGCCGGCCGCTTTGGCCAGGTCCAGCTCCGGGCGCACCCCGACGGACAACAGGACCAGGTCCGCGGGCAGGCGCCGGCCGTCGGCCAGCTCCACCTCCCGGGAGGCCGGCAGCACCGCCTTCAGGCCCGCGCCGGTCAGCACGTGCACGCCGTGGGCCTCGAAGGCGCCCGGCGATCAGCCCGCCGAACTCCGGGTCCATGGCCGCCATCACCCGGGGCAGCAGCTCCACCACGGTGACCGCGATGCCGCGCTGGGCGAAGGCCTCGGCCATCTCCAGGCCGATGAAGCCGCCGCCCGCGATCACCGCCGTGGCGGGCTTCTCCGCTTCCAGATAGGCCTGGATGCGGTCCATGTCCGGGACGGTCCACAGCCGGAAGACGTGCGGCGAGTCCACGCCCGGCAGCGGCGGCGTGGAGGGCAGCCCGCCCTGGGCCAGGATCAGCGCGTCGTAGTCCAGCCAGGATTCGCCCTCGGGGCCGCGGATCCTGACGCGGGTCCCCGCGCGGTCGATCTCCAGCGCCTCCGTGTCCACCAGCACCTTCACCCCGTAGCGGCTGTCGAAGCCCTCGGGGGTCTGCAGCAGCAGGTCGGAGCGCTTGCGGATGTCCCGCGAGAGGAAGTACGGCAGTCCGCAGTTGGCGTAGGAGACGTACGGCCCGCGCTCCAGGAGGGTGATCTCGGCGGTTTCGCTGATCCGGCGGGCGCGGGCCGCGGCGGTCGCGCCCCCGGCCACGCCGCCGATGACAAGGAGCCTGGTCGGCTTTCGTGTACCCATAGGCGATTTATCTATATATATAGAATTATATATGAAAAGGCAAGCCCTCGGCGCCCGACCGGCAGGCCGGCCGGCCCCGGGGCGGCGGCCCGCTGCGGTTGCCGCGCTTGCCGGGTGGGCAGTCGGGCCTTACCTTCTGGGTATGGACGACCAGGAGATGCTCCTCCAGGAGCTGGAGCGCTACCGCAGCGAGAAGGACCGCATCCGACGCGTGCTGGGCCAGATCGGCGGCGTCTCGAATCTGAGCAAGGACCGGATCATCAACATCCTCTTCCTGAGCGTGGTGGTCATCCTGTTCGTCTTCGACCTGGTGCGGGAGCTGCTCCAGCTCGAGCTCGGCGGCTTCCCGCATTTCCTGTCCACTCAGCTGGCCCTGTTCCTCATTTCGCTGAAGATCGTCTGGATGATCCATCGCCAGACGCGCGTGGACCACTTCCAGTTCTGGATCCTGCACTCCATCGAGTTCCAGATCAACCTGATTGCCCAGCGCCTCCAGACGCTGGAAAGCTCGGTCCCCCGCCGGAAGGGAACGGGGGCAGGGTCGGCCGGGGCGCGGCAAAGGCGCGCCGGCCCGCCGGAAGCTCCCGGAGCCCGGGGAGCCGCTGAGCCTTCCCGATTGTTTTTCGCTCCGCCCCGTACTACACTCTGGCTCGTGAACACCGCACGCAATCTGGCCTATGCCCTGCTTTCCGCTCCTGCTGCTGGCCTCGCTCGCCGCCTGCGCCGGCCTGGCCGCGGGCTATGAGCCCGACGCCCTGGGCGCGCCCGAGGGCAAGATGTCCGCAGGCCTGGCCGACGAGCTCTACGCCGAGGAGATGGCGGCCCCCTCGAGCGCGGCTGCGGCCGACGCGGCCGTGCCCCGAGCCGCCGGCAGCGCGGACGCCGGGAGCCAGCAGCCCGCGGCCTCCCTGCCGCAGCCGGCGCGCGCGGAGCGGGCCCGCATCTACTCCGGCTGGTGCCGCCTGGTCGTGGACCAGCTCGAGCAGGCCAAGAAGGAGCTGGAAGAGCTGGCCGTGTCGCGCGGCGGATACGTGGAGTCGGTGAACGGCGCCGTGGTCGGCCTGCGGGTGCCGGCCGCCCGCTTCCAGGAGGCCTTCGCCGCCGCGCAGAAGCTCGGGGAGGTGACCGGCAAGGCCATCGAGACCTACGACGTGACCGACGCACTGCGCGACCAGGAGACCCGCCTGCGGCTGGCCGAACGGGCCCGCGAACGGCTCTACCAGCTTCTGGAGAAGAACACGGACGTGCAGCAGCGCCTGGCCATCCTGCGCGAGATCCGGCGGCTCACCGAGGAGATCGAGCAGGTCCGCCTGACCCTGGAGCTGCTGAAGAACCAGATCGCCCTGTCGCGGATCACCGTGGAGCTGCAGGAGCGCCGGCCGGAGGGGGAGGCGCGCCGGGCGGGGATCCCCTTCCCCTGGATCGCCGCGCTCCAGCCGCTGTACCCCAGCCTGCCCAGGTCCGCGGGCAAGGCGGTGCCCGTGCTGAGCGACGAGTTCGCCGTGTTCGCCAAGGAGAAGCGCTACCGCGCCGAAAGCCCGGAGGGCACGCGCGTGCGCGCAGGCACCACCGCCAACTCGCCCCGCGCCGACGAGGAGTTCTGGCAGAAGGCCCTGCTGTTCCACCTGGGCCCGCGCTACCGCCGGGCGGAAGCCCTGGAGCAGGGGGAGTTCCGGGGGGTGCTGTTCACCAGCAAGGACGCCAGCCCGTACTCCTACCTGGTGGCCGTGCGGGTGCAGGAAGAGCTGCTTTACGTGTTCGAGGCCTTCTTCCCCGATCCGGAGGCCCTGGGCCGGCGCCTGGCCACCGTGCAGGAAGCCCTGGGAGGAATGAAATGAAAAGGAAGGGGCCGAGCATCTCCGCCTTCTTCATGCTGGTTGGCCTGCTGGCGGGCCTGCTGCTGGCGGCCCGGCCGGCCGGAGCCGAGGAAAGCTACCTGCACCAGGGCGTGGCCGTCACCATGCTGGTGGCCGACGCCGACCAGGCGGGCGACCGCCTGGAGGCCTGGGTCGGCTCCCGGGAAGGCTACGTGCTGCACAAGTCCCGCGAGCGGGTGAGCCTGCGGCTGCCCCACGTCAGCCTGCCCGCCCTGAGGGGGTTCCTGGAGGAGCTTTCCGAGGACATCCTGGACTTCTCCCCGCGGGCCGTGGATCTGCGCGAGGAGCTGGCCCGCACGCAGTCCAGCCTGGCCAGCCGCCGGGACATCCTGGGACGCAACCTGGCCCTCCTGGCCCAGGCGGACACCGCCGGCACCCTGGCCATCGAGCGGGAGATGCTGGCCCTGGTCCAGGACGTGGAGAGGCTGGAGGCCGCCCTGGCCCGCCTGAACGTGGACCGCGCCTACGCCCGCGTGGAGGTGGCCATGCGGTACGTGCAGGCCACGCTGCCCGAGGACATCCCCTCTTCCTTCCCCTGGATCAACCAGGTCAGCTTCTACCCCTTCATCGAAGGACGGCCCTCGGCCCGGCCCACCGCCCCCCGGATCAGCATCCAGCCCCCGGCGGGCTACGCCGAAGCCGGCAGCTCCCGGGACGGCAGCTACCGGGCGCTCAGCCCCGAGGGCCTGGGCTTCCGGGTGCGCTCCTTCCCCAACCAGCCGGCCAAGGACCTGGCCTTCTGGGGGGAGGCGCTGGAATCGCACCTGACCAAGGAAGGTTATCGGCCCAACGGCGAAGAGAGCAGCTTCCAGGCCGGCAACCTGCCCGGCAGCGCGCTGGAGTGGGTGGTGCCCTACGACCAGGAGAGCTACGTCTACCTGACCGCGCTGCTGGTGGCCGGGGACCGGATCCTGCTGGCGGAGGCCGGCGGGCCCTACAAGCTGTACGTCGAGTACCGCGCGAGCCTGCTGGAGAGCCTGGAAAGCATGCGCCCCCGCTGACCCGCTAAGGGGTCGCGGAAAAACGACAATAGATTCGAATAAACTCTTTTTCGCTTTTCCCTAAGCGGATTACCTTCTATTACTGAAAGGAAGGTTTCAATGCCACGCTCACGCTTTGCCCTGGCCATGACCCTGTCTTTGAGCCTGCTCGCCGCTACCGCGGCCTTTGCCCAGCAGGACCCGGAAGCCCTGTACGATCAGGCGATCCAGCAGTTCCGAGCCGACGCCTTCGCGGAGGCCGTGCGGCTTTTCGAGCAGTTCCGCTCCGTTGCGCCGGAAAACGACAAGGCCGACGACGCAATGTATTACATCGGCCGCGCGCTGGCGGGCCTCGGGCAGCCGGAGGAGGCAGCCGCGCGCTTCGAGCAGGTGCGCGCCCTCGGGCCGGACGGCAATCGCTACGTCGAAGCCTCCACCGAGCTGGCCCGCCTCCGCCTGGAGGCGGGAGACCCCGCCGCCGCCGCGGCGCTTCTGGAGCCGCTACGCAAGACGCAAGGGCTGGACATCGAGGACCGGCGGGCGTTACGCCTGTTGGCCGACGCCCGCGTCGCCGAGGGCCGGATCGACTGGAAAGCCCACAGGGACGAGCAGGCCCGTTCCCGCTTCGGGGAGGCGGTGAGCGAGTATGAGCTGCTGCTGCGCGAGCCGGCCGGCGACCGGGAGCGGCTGGGGCTGCTGGAGGACCTCGGCAGAACCTACGCCCGGCTCATGGAGGCGGCGCGCGATGCGAAAGCCTTCGGAGTGTACCGGGAGGCGGCGTTGAGCGCACTGGACCAGGCCCTGGCGATGGGCCCGGCCGAACCGAAACGCGGCAGGCTGCAGAAGCTGCGCGACCAGATCGCCGCTCCCGCCCGCGCGGGGCTGCAGGGCGGGCTGGAAGGCCTGGGGGGCGCGGCCTACGCCTCTATTCAGAGCCCCACCTCCTCCAGCCTCTGGTCGCCCGGGGCGCAGGCCTCCGCGCAGCTCGCCCTGGTGCTTCCGCTGGGCTGGCAGCAGCAGCTCCAGCTGGGCGTCGGTTTCGCCCACGACGATTTCGGACAGCGGACTTTCAACTTCGCCGGCAGCGAGACGGAGGCCGGGCGCATCCTGCAGCGCACCGAGGAGTTTGATGCGGATTTGTCCTGGGAAGCCGGTTCCAGCCGAGCCATGCGCTCCCTGTTGAAGTTTTCCGGCGGCTACCGCCTGGCCGAGGATGTCGAGCTCAACGCCCTGGACCTGAAGGCCTCCGAAAAACTGGACTGGCGGGCGGGGCCGGCCTGGAAGCTGGAGCTGGACGGCACCTTCGCCTATGCCGTCTACCCAGGCTACGCGACCGGCTCCGGCCGGGAGCTGGACCACTGGCTGGCCGGCGTCAAGCCGCAGGCCACCTGGTACCTGACCCCTGACTTCAGCCTGGGCCTGGGCTACGGCTTCCGCTTCAAGCAGTACCTGGACGCCACCTACGACGGCAGCGCCACGGCCAGCAAGCAGTACCTCACCCACACCGCGGACCTCACCCTGCGGGCCACGCCGGGGAGGGTGGTCCACCCCACCCTCAGCTACTCCTTCACCTACAACGAGTCCAACAACTACGACGTGGACCTGACCGGGATCGGCGGCACCCTCGTGCTGGACTACTACGACTATATTGAAAACGCTTTGGACCTGGGCCTGCTGTTCAAGTGGAGCCCGGACTTCCGCACCGAGCTGGACGCCAAGGCGGCCCTGCAGAACTTCCTGAACTACCCGGCCCGCAACGCTGCCGGCGACGCCCTGACCGGGGAGATACGCCGCGATCTCAATCTCGCCGTGGACCTGGGCCTTTCATACCGGGTCTGGAAAAAGGAGCGAAACCGCTTCGGCGACCTGTGGGCGGTGGCCCGGCTGGCCTACGGACAAAACCTGTCCAACAGCTACTTCGAGGACTTCTTCCAGACCAACTACTCCACCCTGGCGGTGACCGGGGGCCTGTCCCTGGAGCTGAAATGAGCCGCAAGGGGGCGCTGCGCCTCACGATCGCGGTGCTGCTCGCGGTCATGACCGCGCTGGTGCTCTACAAGGTGCTGGTCCTGGGCTACACCTATGCCAACCTGATCCCCAAGACCAGCTACGCGGTGGAGCTATCCATGAGCTTCACGGGCATCGGCGAGGACCTGTTCGCGCGCACCTTCCTGCCGGTGTCCGACGAGACCCAGACCATCGTCGACGAGTTCAGCAGCGCCCCCGACCTGGACTTCCGCAGGGAACAGACCCCGCAGTTCGTCATCGGGGAGTGGAGCCGCTACAATGCCTCGGGGCCCTATCAGGTCCTCTACTCCTACACCGCCCAGGTCCAGCCGGCCCGCTACGAGCTGGACCCCGGGCTGCGCATCCCCGACCACTACCCCAAGGGCTTCAACCAGTACCTGGCGGCCACCGAGGCCATCCAGCTGGAGCACCCCCTGATCCGCGAGCTCTCCACGCGGGTGCGCGACCCGGAGCACCGCGCCCGGGCCACGCTGCTGGGCATCTACGAGTACGTCTCCTCCCTGGGCGGTCAGCCCTTCAAGGGCACCACCGACGCGGTGACCGCGGCCAAGCTCGGGGAGGCCAGCTGCAACGGCAAGAGCCGCCTGTTCATCGCCCTGGCCCGCAACAACGGCATCCCCGCCCGCCTGGTGGGAGGGCTGATCCTCACCTCCGGCTCCAAGCGCACCTCGCACCAGTGGCTGGAGGCCTACGTGGCCGGCCGCTGGGTGCCCTTCGACGGCCTGAACTCGCATTTCGCCGAGCTGCCGGACAACTACCTGGCGCTGTACCGGGGAGACGAGGCGCTGTTCACGCACAGCCCGAACATCGGCTTCGACTACCGCTTCCGCATCCAGCGCCGCATTGTGCCCAACGACCGGCTGGCGGGATTCCTGGGCGGGCACGCCTTCAACCTGTACAAGGCCCTGAGCTCCTTCCGCCGGGTGAACATCTCGCTCAATCTGTTGAAGTTCCTGCTGATGATCCCCTTCGGCGTGCTGGTGGTCGTGGTGGCCCGCAACGTCGTGGGCCTGTCCACCTTCGGCACCTTCCTGCCTGCGCTGATGGCGGTGGCGGCGCGGGAAACCGGCCTGGTCGCCGGCGTGGGCGGCTTCCTGTCCATCCTGGCGGTGACCGCGGTGGCGCGCATCCCCCTGAACAAGCTGGGGGTGCTGCACACCCCCAAGCTGGCCATCCTGATGGTGGTGGCCATCCTGACCATGCTGGGGCTCACCGTGCTGGCCGACCTGGTGCGCGTGGACGCCCTGGCCTCCGTGGGGGCGGTGACCCTGTTCCCGATCGCCATCCTGACCATCACCGCCGAGCGCATCTCCCTGAGCCTGGAGGAGGACGGCTGGAAGAAGACCGGGCTCACCATGTTCTGGACCCTGCTGGTCATGTCCGTCGCCTATCTGATGATGGAGACGGTGGCGCTGCAGGCCCTGATCCTGGCCTTCCCGGAGCTGTTCCTCGGCGTGGTGGCCCTGAACCTGTGGATCGGCAACTGGACCGGCCTGCGCCTGATGGAGCTGCTGCGTTTCCGCTCGTTGTACTCCAGCGAGCGCAAGGAGTGACCCGGATGGCCGGCCTGTCCCAGATCATGGGCATCAACCGCCGCAACCTGGAGCTGATCTACCGGCACAATCCCCGCGCCGGCTTCCCGGTGGTGGACGACAAGATCCTGACCAAGGAAGCGCTCAGCCAGGCCGGCGTGCCGGTGCCGCGGACCCTGCGCATTGTGGACTCCTTCCTGGCCGCGCGCCGGGCGGTGGAGGAGCTGCAGCAGGAGCCCAGCTTCGTGGTGAAGCCGGCGCGGGGCAGCGGCGGAGGCGGCGTACTGATCGTGGAAAGCCGGCCGGAAGGCGGCTGGCGCACCCCTTCAGGCCGAACCCTCGATCGGGAGCAGCTCCTGCAGCACCTGGGGGACATCCTCTTCGGGGTCTATTCCCTGGGCCGCGCCGACGACCGCGCCCTGGTGGAAAGCCGGGTCGTACCCCATCCGTTCTTCCGCGAGATCTACGCCCGGGGCATCGCCGACATCCGGGTGATTCTATTGAAGGAGCAGCCGCTGATGTCCATGATGCGCGTGCCCACCGACGCCTCCGACGGCAAGGCCAACCTGCACCAGGGCGCGATGGGCGTGAGCGTGAGCCTGGCCGACGGCCGCACCGGCCCGGGGGTGTATCGCGGGCAGCAGGTCACCCGCCACCCGGACACCGACGCGCCGGTGAGCGGCCGGGTGCTGCCCTTCTGGAGCCGGCTGCTGGAGCACGCCCGCGCCGCGGCCCGGGCCATGCCCCTCAAGTACGTGGGGGTGGACCTGGTGATCGACGCGGCGCTGGGTCCGCTGATGCTGGAAGTCAACGCCCGCCCTGGCCTGCAGATCCAGGTCATCAACGACGCCGGCCTGGTTCCGGCGGTGGAGAGCATCCGATGAAACTGAGCTTCCGCGAGCTGTGGCGCTACAGCGCGCTGCCGGTGCTGGCCGTGCTGGCGGTGCTGTTCCTGCTCGGAGTCTGGCTGCAGACGCGGGCCGTGCGCCTGCAGTCCCTACCCCTCGTAATCCAGGTCAGCGCCTCCCCGGAAGCGGGCAACGGCGTCGGGGAGACCCCGGAGCCCGCGGCGGAGGAAACGGAAGACGCCGGGGACGCCGCGGCCGCAATGGGCTCCGCCGCCGGCACACCCCGGGCCCTGTTCCGCCAGGCCGTGGAGGACCAGCGCCTGGGACGCACCCCGCAGGCCATCGCCGGGTACCGCCAGGCCTTGAAGCTGCGTCCCACCTATTGGGAGGCCGCCTACAACCTGGGCACGCTGCAGTTGAGCGCCGGCGATCCGGGCGAGGCGATCGGCGCGTTGGCCGGAGCCGTGAACCTGGCCGGCGGGGAGAAGAAGGCCCGCACCCTGTACAATCTCGGCCTGGCCTACGCCCGGGTGGGCATGCTGCTGAACGCCGAGAAGGTCTTCCTGCAGGCGATCAACCTGAGCCCCGCCAGCCTGAAGGCCCGGGCCAGCCTGGCGGAGGTCTACCGTAAAACCGACCGCCCGAAGGAGGCGGCCCGCTCGTACCGCGAGGCGCTGCGCCTGGACGACGGCTTCGCCCCCGCGCACTTCGGGCTGGCCCTGCTGGACCTGGAAGCAGGCCAGCGGGAACGGGCCGCGGAAGGGCTGGAGAAGGCGGTGGCCCTGAACCCGGCCTACGAGCAGGCGCGGCAGCAGCTGGCCGTCCTGCTGCTGGAGAAAGGCGAAGTAGACAAGGCGCGCTCCCAGCTGGAATACATCGTGGAGAACTCCGAGACGCCCACCCAGGCCTACTTCCAGCTCGGCCGCCTGGAGTACGCCCGCCGCCAGTACTCCAGCGCCGCCGACCTGTACCGCCAGGCCTTCGAGCAGTCCGGCGGCAAGGACGCCGCCGCGCTCAACAACCTGGCGCTGGCCCTGAAGGCCCAGGGGCAAAGGGAGCAGGCCGGCGCCGCCTTCCGCCAGGCGCTGGCGCTGCAGCCCGAGTACTCCGCCGCGCACTACAACCTGGGGCTGCTGGCCCTGGAGGAGGGGGAGCTGGCCGCGGCGCAGGCCTCCTTCGAGCGCGCCGCCGCCCTGGACCCGCAATCCCCCGGATCCTGGTACAACCTGGGCGTGGTGTACTCCCGGCGCGGCGCGGCGCGCAGGGCGGTGGAGGCCTACGTGCAGACCCTGGCCCTGGAGCCGTCCAACCAGAAGGCCCGCCTGAACCTGGCGGTGCAGTATGCCCGCATCGGGGAGCAGGCCAAGGCCGTGGAGCAGTACCGCCTGGTCGTGGCGGTGCAGCCTTCGTACGCCGCGGCCTGGTACAACCTGGCCCTGGCGCTGAAGGAGCTGGAGCGCTGGAGCGAAGCCGAACAGGCCTACCTGACCGCCATCCGTCTGGCTCCGGCCGAAACCCGCTATCGCCTGAACCTGGGCACGCTGTACGCCGGCCTGGACCGCACCGACGACGCCGTGCGCGTGTACCGGGAGGCGCTGGAGATCGACCCCAAGGACGCGGGCCTGCACTACAACCTGGCGCTGCAGTACCACAAGGCCGGCGACGGGGCCCGGGCCCGCGAGGAGATGGAGCGGGCGGTGGACCTTGACCCGGCCTTCGCCAAGGGGTGGCTGGCTCTGGCCGACCTGGCCTCCCAGGCCGGGGAGCACGCCAAGGCGATCCAGGCCCTGCAGAAGGCCGTGGAGATCGACCCGGCGGACGCGATCACGCGCTACGAGCTGGGCAAGGAATACCTGGCGCTGGAGGACTTCGCACGGGCCGCCGGCCTGTTCGAGCAGGCCCTGGCCTCGACCCGCGACAATCCCCGGATCTGGTACAACCTGGGCAAGGCCAGGCAGAAGCTGGGCCGGGAGGCGGAAGCCCAGGAAGCCTACAGCCAGGCGGTGGCCCTGGACCCGACCCTGAGCCGCCTGGTGGCCAGCCGTCTGGGCGAAGGGGAGAACACGCTGCAGGTGCTCAAGGAACTGGTGGCCCGGCAGCCGGAGAACCCGGGGCTGCGGCTGCAGCTGGCGGCGCAGCTGCGCCGGCAGGGGGAGCTGAAGGAAGCCACCCAGGAGATCCAGCGGGTGCTCAAGAGCTTTCCCAGGCAGGCGGAAGCCTGGGCCGGACTGGCCGAGATCCAGCTGGATCAGGAAGAGCCGGCGCGAGCCGAGGAGACCCTGCGCAAAGCGCGGGCGCAGCTTCCCGGGGACGGGAGGTTGGCCTACCTGCACGGCAGGACGCTTGGTGCGGCTGGAGAACCTGGAGGACGCCGTGCCCGCCCTGGAGCTGGCCGCCGCGCGGCTGCCCAGGCCGGAGGCGGCGCTGCGCCTGCTGGGCAATGCCCGCTACGAGCTGAAGGATTTCTCCGGCGCGATCGCCGCGCTCAGCCGCGCCCGGGACCTGGACCCGCGGCACGCCGACACCGGCTGGATCTGGGAAAGGCCCTCTACCGGAACAGGGAATACGAACGCGCGGCCGCCACCTTCCAGGAGGCCCGCCGCCTGCGGCCGGACTACTCCTGGGGCGGCATCTGGCTGGGCCGCGCCCTGGCCGGCCTCAAGGACTTCACCCGGGCCCAGGCCGTGTACCAGGAGGTCATGGAGACGGACCCCGGCTTCATCCAGAGCTACATCAGCCTGGGCGACCTGGCGGTGAGGCAGAACAATCCGGAGGCCGCCCGCGGGTTCTACCAGCGGGCCCTGCAGATCGACCCGTTCCACCAGGCCACCAAGGACAAGCTGGACGGATTGCAGTAGGCGACTATTGCCAGTCCCCTGCGGCCTGCGGTACACTCGCCGGATGAAGAAGACACTTCGGTACATGATCCTGCTCGCGCTTCTCGCGGGCGGGCTGCAGGCGGAAGACATCCGGGTCGTCGTCCCCTACCTGGGGGCGGCGACGAACGTGTACGAGAATCCGGCCTACGGGATCGACTGGAACGACACGAAGCTCATGGAGGGGGTGTTCTTCCAGTGGGTGAACCCGGACCTGTTCCAGGCCAACGCCTTCATCTACCACTCGGCCGACATCAACTACAGCCAGCTCTGGGGCGGCCACCTGATCGGCGACTTCTACGTCTGGTCCAACCCGCTGGGCAAGGCCGCGGTCGGCGCGGGGGTCGACGTGATCAGCCTGGGCACGCACGCGGGCGACGTGCTGCGCGCCCGTGAGCGACTTCAACATGCCGCTGACCGTGTTCGTCCCCTATGCCCGGGCCGGCCACTACTTCTACCTGGGCTCGCGGAACAAGGTGCGCCTGTCGATCTTTCCCTGGGCCGGCGCCGAGTACGACATCACGCGGGGCCATGTCTCCCTGGTTCCGCCTGGACCCACCGCCCTTTGTCATGACCAGGACATCGCGGAAGAGACCCTCTACGGCATCGCGGGCCTGAGCCTGGGCGCGACCCTCTTCCACTTCATCGAGCTGCAGGCCAAGTACAAGGCGACCTTCAACGCGGACGACCTGCTGCACACGGTGGACGCGATGGCCAACGTGTTCTTCACCCGCCACTGGGGCCTGTCCTACCGCTTCAAGTACATGCAGACCACCGACGGCTCCACGAGCTATCACCTCGGCGGCATCGCGTACGTGTTCTGAGCCGATAAAAGGGCCGCGGCTGGAGGCCGCGCTCCGCGGAGATGCAGCGCAGTCCCGCGGCCTGCCCATGGCCGCATCGTAGCGGCACCGGCCCCCTGGGCAATCGCGCGGTTGACACCCGGGGGGCCTGAGGAAACAATGCGCCAGGAGGTGCCCATGGACTTTGCCGAGCTCATCCGCCGCCGCTACAGCGTGCGGGCCTACAAGCGCGATCCGGTACCCGAGGCGGTGCTGGCCCGGGTGCTGGAAGCCGCCCGCCTGGCCCCCACGGCCGCCAACCGCCAGCCTTTCCGGGTGCTGGTGATCCGCACCGAGGGGCGCCAGGAGGAGCTGGGGCGCCTGTACCAGCGCTCCTGGTTCGTGGAGGCGCCGCTGGTGCTGGCGGTGTGCAGCCTGCCGGCGGAGGCCTGGGTGCGCCGCGACGGCAAGAGCTACGGGGACGTGGACGCGGCCATCGTCATGGACCACCTGGTCCTGGCCGCCACCTCCGAGGGCCTGGGCACCTGCTGGGTGGGAGCCTTCGATCCCGCCGCGGCCCGGGAAGTGCTGGCCCTGCCGGCAGGCGTGGAGCCGATCGCCTTCACTCCGCTGGGCTATCCCGCCGACCAGATGCCGGAACGAAAACGCAAAACCCTGGCCGAGCTGGTGCGCCGCGAGCGCTGGGCTTGAGTATATTATGGGCATGAAACCCGTCAGCCTGCTCCTGCTGGCCCTGGCCGCCGGCTCCGTGAAGGCCGAAGAGCCTCCGGCGAGCGACTCCATCCCGCTTCCGGGCGGCAGCCTCAAGATCAACTTCCTGGGTCACGGGACCCTGATGATGGACTACAAAGGCTGGATCATCCACGTGGACCCGGTGAGCGCCGAGGCGGATTACGCCGCCCTGCCGCCGGCGGACCTGATCCTGGTCACCCACGAGCATGGCGACCACCTGGACCCGGCCGCGGTCGCCCGCATTTCGCGCCCCGGGACCGTGATCGTGGCCAACCCCGCATCGGCCGAAAAGCTGGCCGGCGCGATGGTCCTGCGCAACGGGGAATCCAGGAGCGTGGGCTCGGTGAAGGTCGAGGCCGTGCCCGCCTACAACACCTCCCCGGGCCGGGACCGCTTCCACCCCAAGGGACGCGACAACGGGTACCTGCTGACCATCGACGGCAAACGCCTCTACATCGCCGGGGACACCGAGGACACCCCCGAGATGAAGGCGCTGAAAAACGTCGACATCGCCTTTCTGCCCATGAACCAGCCCTACACCATGACCCCGGAGCAGGTGGCCAAAGCCGCCCGGGCCTTCAAGCCGCGACTGCTGTACCCCTACCACTACGGCGATACGGACCCCGCCCGGTTGGTGGCCCTGCTGGAAGGCAAGGGTGTGGAGGTACGCGTCCGCAGCCTGCGCTAAGCCCGGGAATGCGCGAGCTGCTGCTCACCGGCGCCCGGGTGCTCACCATGGACCCGGCTCACCCGCGCGCCGAGGCGGTGCTGGTGCGCGGCGAGCGGATCGCGGCCGTGGGTTCCACCGCCGAATTGAGCGCCCTGGCCTCCCCGCAGGCCAGGCGCCTGGAGCTCGGCGGGCGCTGCCTGATCCCGGGATTCAACGACAACCACCTGCACGCCCTGTCCATGGGGGAGTACTTCTCGCGCGTGCGGGTGCACGGCCTGGGCCCCCGCGAGATCCTGGAGGTCCTGCGCGAGCGCTTCGCCGGCGCGCGGGCGGGCGAGATCCTGTGGGCCTACGGCTGGGACTACCCTCAAGTGCCCGCTCCGCACCGCAGCTTTCTGGACGAGGCCTTCCCGGACAACCCGGTGGTCCTCTACCAGTTCTCGGGGCACGCCGCCTGGGTGAATACGGCCATGCTGGCCCGCCTGGGCATCCGCCGCGACACCCCAGACCCGGTGGGCGGGGAGATCGCCCACGGGCCCGACGGGGAGCCCACCGGCATCCTGCGGGACGCGGCCATCTACCCCCTGCACCTGAAGCGCATGCGCCGCCACGTTTTCGACCGCGGGCTGCGGGCGCGCCTGCTGGACGCCTGCCTGAAGCCTGCTGGCCGAGGCGGGGATCACCTCGGTCCAGGACAACACCTGGGTGCCCACCACCGTCTGGACCCTGGGCGAGTACCGCCGGCAGGGCAGGCTCACCTGCCGCTTCACCTGCTGGGCCTATGGCCACGACCGCTGGATGCGTCCGCTGATGGGACTGGCCCGCTACGACCGGGCCTGGGTGCGCCGGGGGCCGTGGAAGTACCTGATGGACGGCACCTTCTCCACCCACACCGCCTGGATGCTGGAGCCCTACGCCGGGGAGCCGGAGAACTTCGGCACCCCCAACGGCACCCCGCAGGACCTGCTGCGCATCGTGCGGCAGGCCGCCCGCGCCCGCCGGCAGGTGGCTTTCCACGCCATCGGGGACCGCATGATCCGCGGCATCCTGGACGCGGTCCAGGCGGAGCGGGCGCGGCGCCCCGTGGTGGGGCGGCTGCGGCTGCGCCTGGAGCACGCCCAGCTCTTCGCTCCCGCCGATCTCCCACGCCCGGCGGAGCTGGGCGTGCTGGTGGCGGCCCAGCCCACGGCACTGGGCTCGCCGGCCAAGGATGCCTCCATCCTGGGCGGGGAGCGCGCCGGGCGGGCCTACCCCTTCGCCTCCCTGCTGGCCGCCGGAGCCCGGCTGTCCTTCGGCTCGGACTTCCCGGGGGAGATCGAGTACCGCCCGCTGGAGGCCATCCATCTGGCGGTGAACCGGCCGGGCCCGGAGCGCATCAGCGCCGGCGAAGCCCTGGCCTGCTACACGCGCGAGTCGGCCTACGCCGAGTTCATGGAGCAGGAGAAGGGCACCCTGGCCCCGGGGAAGCTGGCGGACCTGGCCGTGCTCTCCGAGGATCCGACCGCGGTGGCCCCGGAGCGCATCCGCGACATCCGGGTGCTGATGACCATTGTGGGCGGAAAGACGGTCTTCGGAGGATAGGATATGGCCGAGGCGCTGCGCACCCTGCTGGTGCTGGACAATCAAGGCAAGGCCACGCGCGTCCTGCGCGAACTGACCACCGCGGGCTACGAGCCGCTGCAGGTCTGGGTCCGTTCCTCCCGGCCCCTGGGCAATGCCCTGCGCCACAAGTCCTGGGACCTGCTCATCGCCGATTCGGGCCTTTGGACGGAGCTCAGGCGCCGGGACCCGGCCCTGCAGCAGATGCAGCCCGGCCTGCCCGTCCTGCTGATCGGCGAGAGGGACGATCCGGAAGCGGCCTCGGAGACGGTGGCCTGGGGCGCCCTGGAAGCGCTGGTCCCCGCCGTGCGGCGCCTGCTGGCCGGGCAGGCCGCTCCAGCCTGGGAGGCCCCGACAGAGCCCGCGGCGGAGATTGGGAACCGGCTGGGCCGTGCACGCGACTTCCTGCGCCGCTATTACGCCCTGAGCCTGTCGATCCTGGTAGGCATCGCCGCTACGGCGACGGGGTTCACCTATTACCGTGCCACGGAGCGGGCGCGCCTGGACAGCGACTTCCAGGCCATGGCCAGGGACCGGGCCCAGAGCCTGCGCGTGGAGTTGGCCAAGCACGAGACCGTGCTGCACCTCCTGGGCGGCTTCTTCGAGGCCTCCGGCGAAACGGTCCCGGGGGACTACGCCGGCTTCATCACCGAGTTCCGCGAGATCTCCCGCGGGCTGCTGGACCGCGAGCCGCACCTGCAGGCCGTGGCCATCATCCCCCGGCTGCCGGAGGCCGGACGCGCGGCCTTCGAGCAGGCGGCGGCGCAGGCCGGTTTCCGCCTGACGGAGACCGGCGAAGCCGGGGACAACCTGCCCGCCTCCCGAAGGAGCGAGTACTACCCGGTGCTGGTCGCGGAACCCCAGGAGCGCAATGCAGCGATTCTCGGACTGGACCTGGCCACCGCCCCGGAGCTGCGGGAGGCCATGACCCGGGCCCGCGAAACCGGGATGCTGACCGCCAGCGGCCGCAGCCGGCACCCCGACCCCCGGGCGGAGCCGTACACCGTGTGGCAATTCCTGCCCGTCTACCAGGACGAGGCGAAAGGCGAGCTGAAGGGCTTCGCCGCGCTGGTTTTCCAGGTGGACCGGCTGCTGAAGCGCTCCCTGGCCCAGGCGCCTGGCTCCGACATCGACCTGGAGCTCTCCGACTCCTCGGCGACGGAGGACCGCCGCTTCGTATACTACCACCGCGCGAGCGCGGATGATCAGCCGGCCCGCTACCGCAACCCTACGCAGATCCGCTGGAGCTCCCTGCTGGAGGCTGGTCAGCGCACCTGGACCCTTTCGGCGTACGCCACCTACGGCTTTGTGGCCAGTCACCGCACCTGGCAGCCCTGGTTCCTGCTGGCCGGCGGCCTGGCCTTCTCTTCCTTCACGGGGATCTACTTCGCCCGGCGCATCCGCGAGGCCGGGCGCACCGAGCGCCTGGTGCAGGAGCGCACCCAGGCCCTCTCCCGCCAGGTCGAGAAGCAGCGCCGCCTGCAGCGGGAACTGGAAAGCTCCCGGCTCACCCTGACCAGCCGGGTGGAGGAGCTGGACCAGCACAACCGGGAGATCCGCCTGCTCAACGAGTTGGGTGACGTGTTCCAGGCCTGCCTCTCCTCCGAGGAGGCCTACCCGGTGGTGACCCGGTACGTGCCCCAGTTGCTGCCGGGCACTTCCGGCGCGCTGTACCTGTACGAGCCGGCCAGGGATTTGCTGGCCATCGCCGCGGAGTGGGGACCCTCGGCCCCGGAAACCGCGGCCTTCAAGTCCGAGGACTGCTGGGCCCTGCGGCTGGGGCGCGTGCACGCGGTGACCGCCGAGCCGGGGCCGCTGCTCTGCCGCCATGTGCCCTCCCGCCCCGGCGCCGGGCTGCTGTGCGTGCCCCTTTCGGCCATGGGCGAGTCCCTCGGCCTGTTCCATGTCAGCCGCTGTCCGGAACCGGCCCAGGCCTTCGCCGTGTCCGTGGCCGAGCACATCGGCCTGGCCCTCTCCAACCTGAAGCTGCGCAGCACGCTCAAGGAGCTGTCCATCCACGATCCGCTGACCAACCTGCACAACCGCCGCTACATGGAGGAGGCCCTGGAGCTGGAGCTGCGGAGGGCGGAGCGCAAGAAGTCCACCGTCGGGCTGATCATGCTGGACATCGACCATTTCAAGGAGTTCAACGACGGCTTCGGGCACGGGGCGGGCGACGAGCTGCTGCGCAGCCTGGGGGCGGCGATGCGGGGCGAGCTGCGCGCGGGGGACGTGGCCTGCCGCTACGGCGGGGAGGAGTTCCTGCTCATCCTGCCGGAAGCCACCCTGGAGGTCACCACCCGGCGCGCGGAGCAGCTGCGGCTGCACGTGAAGCAGATGAAGGTGAGCTACCTGGACAAGCCCCTGGGGGCGGTGACCATCTCCCTGGGGGTGGCGGTCTATCCCCGCCACGGCCGGCAGCCCGGCGAGCTGATCAAGTCCGCGGACACCGCCCTGTACCGCGCCAAGGCGGAAGGCCGCGACCGGGTGGCCGCTGCCGCGCCGCCGGCTCCATGAAAGGCCGGGTGCGCCTGCGGGAGGTGACGGCCGCCGATCTGCCCATGCTTTACGACCATCAGGCGGACCCGGAAGCGGCCCGGATGGCCGCCTTCCCCTCCCGGGAGCGGGAGGCCTTCCTGGCCCACTGGGCCAGGATCCTGGCCGACCCGCAGGTCATGGCCAGGACGATCCTGTGCGAGGACCAGGTGGCGGGCAACATCCTGAGCTTCGAGCGCTCCGGCAGGCGGCTGGTGGGCTATTGGATCGGCAGGGAGCATTGGGGCAGCGGTGTGGCCAGCCAGGCGCTGTCATTGTTCCTGCGCCAGGAGCCCACGCGTCCCCTCCACGCCCACGTGGCCAGGCACAATCTCGCCTCCAGGCGAGTCCTGGAAAAATGCGGCTTCACGATTGCGGCCGAGGACGCCCAGGAGTTCATCCTCCAACTGCCGGGCGCGGCGCCCGCGCTGCGCACCCCAGCCCGGCAGGTCGTGGCCGCCATGGACCGGATTTACCGCGGCGGCCTGACCACCACCAGCGGCGGCAACGTTTCAATGAAAGCCGACGGAGCCATCTGGATCAGCCCCGGCGCGACGGACAAGGGGTCGCTCAGGGCCGACCAGGTGGTCCGGGTATCCCCCGCGGGGATCGCCGCGGGGGCGGGCCGCCCATCCCTGGAGCTGGTGTTCCACCGGGCCATCTACGAAGCCCGACCCGATGCCGGCGCGGTGATCCATGCCCACCCTCCCGCGCTGGTGGCCTTCAGCATCGCCCATGCGGTCCCGGACACGCGGGTCCTTCCCCAGGCCCGCTTTATCTGCGGGGTGGTCGGCTACGCGCCATATGCCCTGCCGGGCAGCGAAGCCCTGGCGCGAAACATCGCCCGGATTCTCGCCGGCGGACACGACATGGCGATCATGGAAAACCATGCGGTGGTCTGCCTGGCCGCGGATCTTCCCGAAGCCTGCGGGCGCCTGGAGACCCTGGAGCTTTGCGCCGGGGCGATCCTCAAGGCCGGCGCCTTGGGAGCGGTGCACCCCCTGAGCGAGGAGCAGCTGGCCCTGGCCGCCGCTCCCGTCGCGGACCTGCCGGAGTCGCCGGCGGATTCACCGCCGCCCGCGGCGGAGGAGGCCCGCCAGGAGCTGTGCGGCTTCATCCGCCGAGGCTGCCGGCAGCGGCTGTTTTCCAGCAACGCAGGCACGATTTCCCGCCGCCTCGACGAGCGGTCCTTCCTGATCACCCCTGAGGGCCGCGACAGGAACGAGCTTGCCGCGGGCGACCTGGTGGCGGTGCGTGACGGACAACGGGAGACCGGAAAAAGGCCCAGCCGGACGGCGACCCTGCACAGGATGCTGTACGAGCGGCATCCGGCGGTCGGGGCGGTGATCCTGGCCCAGCCCCCCAACCTGACGGCCTTCTGCATCAGCCGCACCCGGCTGGAGGCCCGCATCATGCCCGAAAGCTTCGTGCTGCTGCGGGAGGTCGAGCTGCTGCCTTTCGGGGCCCAGTATCGGGACCCGCCAGCCCTGGCTCGCGGCGTTTCCCCGCGGGGGCCGGTGGTCCTGATCGAGAATGAGGGGGTGCTGGTGACCGGGGCGAACCTGCTCCAGGCCTTCGACCGGCTGGAGGTGGCCGAGTTCACCGCCAGCTCGATCCTCCAGGCGCGCGGCCTCGGGGCGGTGGTCAACCTTCCGGAGCAGGCGCGCCGGGAAATCTCCGACGCCTATATCAGGGATTGAACCCGCTGGCCCCGGACCCCCCGCCTATCGCACCTGCCGCTGGGCGGAAGCAAGAACTTCCGCGGCCTTGTCCGCCCGATCGTACATCTCCAGGAATCGCGTGCTCTCAGGCGTACCCTCCGGGCGGAGGTCCTCCGCAAAGGCGTATCCGACGGACTGGTAAAGCAACTCGACTCCGACGGTGAGCGGGCGGCGGGCCTTGCCCAGGCTGAGCGTGTAGGTGACGGTGTCTCCCCCGGCGATGAAATCCTCATCCTGACCTGCTTCCCCGCACACGGCCAGGTCGGCGGGGGCCGTCAGCTTGTCGTATCCGGTGGGCAGGAGCCGGTTGTCCTTGGCGTAGACTGCGGCCCGCAGCAGGGTGTGGGTCAGGTTGCCGTCGGTATCCAGCATGATCGGCTCGTAGATCTGCACCTGATCCGGCGAAACGATGCGGTCGTAGTGAGGCTCGAAGGCCTGGGCGTCCGTATCGGCGTCATTGCCGGCAATGCGCCCGTCAGCCTGGGGTCGACCGGACTCGAAAAGGGTTCTCCCTTGTCCATCAACCACGGTGAAGTGCAGCCACATCCGCCGCGCGGGAATGCCGCTGGGCAGCCGGTGACCGGCCAGGTTGCGGAGGTTCACGGTCACGCTGAGCTGGTCCAGGAGCAGGCTGGCGGAGACGATGGACAGGGTTGCCGTGGCCGCGCGCAGCGCAGCCCGGGTCCGGGCGATGGTGGCGTCCAGGTGGGCGGCTCCGGCGCTGGCGCCGACGGCGGCGGCATTGTTCTTGATGAGATTCAGCATGAACGCGTTGCCGCCCGCCAGATGGTGTTCCCCGAACGGGGAACGGGCCGCCAGCCACCAGGGACGATTGCTGATCGCCGCCGGCCCCGCGGCCTCAGGCAGGTGGCAATCCTGGCAGCTCTTCTGGGCCGCGACGCCACCGCCCAGCGCGCTGTGCTTCCACTCCAGGTAGGTGACCTGCTCCGGGAACTCGCCCACGACGTTCCCCTGGGAGTCGACCGTGGGAGTGTACAGGGTGTGGCAGGTTCCGCACAGGGCGGACCTGGCTATCTGCTCGCCCGCGCGCGGCGTAAACCCGGAATGCATCTCCATCGGGTGAGCCACCGGTTCGGCATAGGGACCGAAAGCCGGCCTGGTGGGCGGCCAGGTCGAAGTATCGATCCGATACCTGCCGGTGTAGCCTTCAGGGCTGTCCAGATCAGCATCCTGAATCTGATGGCAGAGGGCGCAGGACACCCCGTCCATGGCCGCCTCGTGCAGCGGATGGCCGGGGCTCAGGAAGCCGTCGCCGAGAACGGCTACCGGAGCGTCGTCGGTGAGGGCCTGATAGCGGGCCATGCCCATGTGGCAGCGGGAGCACTTTTCCTCAATGACCGATTGCAGGCCCGGATTGCGCCGGACCTCCGAGCTGATCTTGGCCTGCCACAAAGGGTCCTTCGCGGAGTTGGCCATCATCGTGGAGCGCCAGTGGCCGTCGATGGACACCTCGTTCCCCTGGCTGTCGGTCAGGTTGCTGTGGCACGAAGCGCAGATGCCGGAACCGGAAAAATCCGCGGTCTGGAAGGTGCTGAGCGTCGTGGCCTCCCCCATCCCGCCACCGCCGCCTCCCCCGCCTCCCATGCCGCCGCCACCTCCTTGGGCTTCGAGCAGCGCAGCGACAAGTATCAGTGCGACCAGAAAGGAAAATATCCGCCACATTTTTTTCCTCCCGCGCCTGAGAACAAAAGGGCGGTGCCCAGGAAGAGCGCCGCCCCGGACTTCACCTCAATAGCACATCAACTCAGTAGTCCACGCCCTGGACATAAGTGCGCGTGACTCCCGGCTTCGGCCGCACAAAGGTGGGCCGCATCATCTCGTTGTCCTCGTGATCGACGATGTGACAGTGCCAGACGTAGCCGTAGTCCAGGACCGCCGGGTCGAAGGGATAGAAGTACTGCTGCGGATCCAGGTTCGTGGCCAGCTCGATGGGAGCCCAGCGCACGATGAACCTCGTGACCATCCCCGGCGGCACCTGCAGGGTGTCCTTCCAACCGGCCTCATTCGCGGCAGGCGGCTGGATCTTGCCTTTGAGGAAAGGCATCACATCCGGGTTGCCGCCCACGGCGCCGCCGGCATTGGGGGTATTGTAGTCCAGCGGCGGCCCGTAGCCCGGCATGTACAGCCCGGTCGGGAAGGAAGCGTCATAGGTTGCCGTATAGCCGGCGAGGTCGAACGGCTGCCGGTTGACGATCTGGAACTGCACCAGGTGGGTGTGCATGGGGTGGGCGTCGGCGGTCAGGTTCACGACCTCGAAGATTTCGATGTCCCCCTCGTTGGGCACCTCCGTATAGTAGTTGGTGACGCCATTGAGGCTGATGGGAACGAAATCCGGCCTGACGCTGAGAGTCTTGGATTGTCCCATGCCCTGGCTGGTGGCCGAAAGGCCGTCCCAGCGGGTGTTGTTGACCAGGATCTCCAGGGGCCCGCCCGGATAGGCGACGCCGTTGACGACCATCGGCATGCCCATGACCTCGTTGAGGGTGAGCTGCCGGGTCCGGGTGACCGCCACTCCGGGGGCCACGGTGCCTGCCACGGGGTCCGCCAGCCGGGGAAGGGGGTTGGGCCGCAAGGTCGCCCCCACGGCGGCCGGGTTGTAGCTGTTGTCCGCAACCGTCAGAGGCACGACGCGGAACTGCATGATCCGGCCCAGGGTCTTGCCCTGGGGAGTGGCCCCGTTCGGGTAGGGGTGCTTGGCCGTGTTCTTCATGATCAGCGTGGTGCCGGCAGGAAGCCCGGCGAAGTCGACGATGAAGTCGGCCCGCTCGCCGGGCAGGACCACCAGCTTCTTCACCAGCGCGGGGGCATCCAGGAAGCCTCCATCCGTGCCGATTTGCCAGATCGCCGGACCCGCGGCGCCGGTAGCCTGGTTGACCAGGAACAGCTCATAAGCCCGGGCGTTGGAGCCGTTGACCATCAGGAAGCGATAGCGCTTGGGCTCCACGTTGAGGAACGGCCAGGTCTTGCCGTTGACCACGATGCTGTCCCCCACGAACTCCGGAACCCAGAAGGGGTGCTCGGGGTTGGAAATGAAGGGCAGCCCGGCGGGGAAGTAAAGCTGTCCGTTGGTGTCGAACATCCGGTCCTGGACGACCAGGGGCACCGCCGGCGGCAGGTTGGCAGGCTCGGTGGCCGGATCCACGATCAGGTAGGCGCCGGCCAGCCCGGCGTAGACGTTCAGGCGGGTGGCCCCCAGGGTGTGGTCGTGGAACCAGATCAGCGCCGCCATGCCGCTGTTAGGGTAGCGGTAGACGGCTTCGTTGCCGGCCGCCGGAACCCCCGGGTGCGTGTAGTACCCACGGCCCTTGTAGGCGCCGTCACTGGTGAACCAGGCATCCGGCCCGCCGTCCAGCACCGGCGGCACTTCGCCTCCGTGCAGGTGCGGCACCGCGGGGATGGGCCCGGAGTAGTTCGCATCGTAGGGGGCCATGGGCGGCATGCCCTCGGCGACCATGTGGTTGCCGTGGTTCATCCCCCCGTTCAGGGGGTCCGCCCAGTGCAGGGTCTGGTCTGTGGAGTTCTTGTAGGCCAGCACGCGGGTCGTGGCCGTGTTGCCCAGGTTGTTCCGGTACCGGACCTGGGTGGGCTGATCCTTCGTGGCCACGATCACCGGCCCGAGGTACGACGGCCGCGGGGTGGGCCCGACCTGACTGGGCTGCAGATAGCCCCAGGCCCAGGTAAGCGGGGCCACGCCGGGGACCAACGTGCCGGTGGACAGTACGGGGGCCTGGAACTCCTCCATTTCCAGGACGATCTCGTCGACCCCATTGTCCACGATCACGTCCAAAGGCGGAAGCGGGTCCACAAATTGCGGGATGGCGCTGCCCGGCAATGGGATCTGGGCCTGCGCGAACGCACCGCTCGCCCCGGCCAGCGCCATCAGCAGCAAGGCGACGCCCAGCAGCCAACGCTGCTGGATCTTCTTCTTCATGATTCTTTTCCCTCCTCGGAAAACTAGGATGAGTAGAATGATACGTATTGTCCTCCGAGGAGCGATATCGAAGAATGAATGGATTCCGTGTCGTATTTCTTCTATGGGCGGGTGAGGCCCTGGGGCGCTGCGCGCCCTGCTGGTGCTGGACAATCAAGGCGAAGCCACGCGCGTCCTGCGCGAACTGACCACTGCGGGCTACGAGCCGCTGCAGGTCTGGGTCCGTTCCTCCCGGTCCCTGGGCAATGCCCTGCGCCACAAAATCGGTGCCACCAAGCAGGCGGGCATCGCAAGATTTTGTTGTTGCGTCCTTGCGCTGGTGCTATAATCTGTTCAGCACACAAGCAGGAGGCCTGCGGTGGCCATATCCCCGAAGTTGCGAGGCCCGAGGTTTAGCTGGCTTTGCATTGCCGGATTGACGGCACTTCTGTCTTGTTGCAGATCGCCGCACGTGCCAATGCCCGGGCCGGATATCGCCGTACAGCGCGGGCTCATCAGCATCCCCTGCGGTCACCTGGACAATGACTTCGGCCCTGTCGTGGTGGGTGAAAGCCTGGACATAGCCTATTCAATCCATAACCACGGCAATACGGAACTCCAGCTGACCGGCAATCCTCGCATTGAGCTGCACGGAGCGGATACCGCGATGTTTGCGATCCTAAGCCTTCCCGCTGCCCGAATACCGCCAGGAGCTTCGGAGTCCTTCACTGTCCGCTTCGAACCAACCACCGTCGGAGAAAAACAGGCCGCATTCGCCATCGAAAGCGATGACGGCGACGAAAATCCCTACTCGTTCCTCCTTCAGGCCAGCGCCAGCGGCTCGCCCGAAGCGGAGATCCATGTGCTGCACGACGGAGTATCTATGCGCTGCGGAACAGGAGAATTCGATTTCGGGGCCATTCCGGTCGGTACCCACGCGGAGACCTCCTTCGCGATCCAGAACATCGGCAGCCAGGATCTACATCTCCTGGGTGAGCCGCCCGTCAGCCTTTCCGGTGCTGGTGCAGCGGCGTTCAGCATAACGGCAATGCCCTGCTCGCTGCTCGGCACCGGTCAAGCCACGACCCTGACCATCCGCTTCACCCCAACCAGCGACGAAGGCACCGGAGTCACGGTTTGCATAGCCAACGACGACTCAACGGAAAATCCCTTCATCCTGGCCTTGCGAGGATCCGGAGAGCATCCCGAGATAAATCTCAAACAGGACGGATCCGACTTGCCAAGCGGAACCGGCGCGTTCGATTTCGGCAAACAGAGGGTCGGCAACCACCGGGATGTATCTTTCCTGATTCAGAATCTGGGAAGCTCCGAGCTGCAGCTGACGGGGAGCCCCCTGGTCTGCATCAGCGGGGCTGACGCCGCCGATTTCGAGGTGATTGCGCAGCCCACCTCTCCTATTCCTCCGGGAGGCAGCACCTCCTTCAGCATCCGCTACGCTCCCTTAAGCTACGGCCCGAAAAAGGCGATCGCCAGCATAAGCAGCTCCGATGCCGACGAAAATCCCTACACCGTAGAGCTCCTCGGCTCCAGTCGTTTGTTGGACGTCCGCATCAGCGATTCGGCCTATGCAACCTGGCAGCCCTCCCTGGTCTGGACCGGAAGCGGCTATGGAGTGGCTTGGCAGGACCGCCGGAGCGGAGACTCGGACATCTATTTTGCGCGCATCAGCGCTGCAGGCCGGAAGCAGGGGGAGGATGTACGGATCAGCTGGGCGCCCGGGCCCTCGAGGGCTCCGCGCCTGGTGTGGGCAGGGGCGGAATACGCGGTAGCCTGGGACGACAGTCGTGATGGAAACCAGGAAATATACTTCGCTCGAGTCGATGCCTCGGGTGTCCTGCAGGGGGAAATCCGCATCACGGATATCCCCGGACCGGCCATGAATCCCTCTCTGGTCTGGACAGGAAGCGAGTTCGGTCTGGTTTGGGGCGAAATGCGCTCCGAGCAGGCAGACAGGCTGTGCTTCCTCCGGATCAGCGCAGGCGGACAGATCATCGGCGTAGCAGTCCCGATCGCCGAAGCCGACGTATTCGAAATTTATCCCTCCCTGGTGTGGACGGGTGCGGAGTACGGGGTGGTTTGGGGGCAGGATCGGGATCCATATACCCTTCCACCGGAGCTCTACTTCGCCCGGATCAGCGCGGAGGGGGAAAGAATAGGGGAGGATGTGCAGGTTTCCGACGGCGCCGTGCTTTTTCCCGTGCGTCCTTCACTTGTCTGGACAGGCAGCGAATACGCCATGGCCTGGACGGAAAGCAGGGACGACTCGACGGAGATCATCTTTGCCCGCTTCAGCCCAACTGGAGAGAGGATCGGCGAGGAAGTCCGCATAACGAATGCGCCGATGCCTTCCACCAAGCCCTCCCTCGCCTGGACTGGCAGCGGGTACGGCTTGGCATGGGAGGACCAGCGCAACGGCAGCTACGGCTTGCTGGACTACGACATCTATTTCAGCCTCATCAATGCCGGGGGCCAAGAACAAGGCGACGATCTGCAACTAGTCGATAGAGGCAACATTGCCAGAGTGCATGATCCCTCGCTTGCCTGGATGGGAACGGGATACGGGATCTCCTATTCTGCCATCGCCGAAAGGGACGGCGGGATCTACTTCGCACTGCTGAATGAGCTCGGGGTTAAGCAATAGATAAGCACCGGGTGGCCCCGTCCGGCCGCCGGAACGCCGCCCGCGCTACCGCCGCGGCCCGGAGTCGTCGGTCATCTCCTCCATGGTGCCGGTGACCCAGAAGACCACCCGCTCGCAGATGTTGCCCACCCGGTCGGCCACCCGCTCCAGGTTGTGGGCCACCCAGGTCAGGCGCAGGGCCTGGTCGATGTCGCGGGGGTCGACCAGCAGGCGGCCCATCAGCTGGCGGTAGACCTGCTCGTACAGCTCGTCCACCTGGTCGTCCTCCTCCGGGATGGCCGCCGCCAGCCGGGAGTCCGCCTGGTACGTAGGCCTCCAGCGAGCGGTGCAGCATGCTGCAGGCCAGCTCGGCCATGCGGGCCAGGTCCGCCGGCGGGGCGATGCGCGGCCCGGTCCCGATGCTCACGGTGATGTTGGCGATGCCCTTGGCGTAGTCGGCGATGCGCTCCAGCTCCGTGGCGATCTCGAGCACCGCCGCCAGGGTGCGCAGGTCCCCGGCCATCGGCTGCTGGGTGGCGATGATCATGAGCGCCTCGTTCTCCAGCTCGAAGCGCATCACGTTGATGCGGTGGTCGGCCTCGATCAGCGACCGGGCCTTCGCCAGGTCCTGGCGCTCCAGGGCGCTCACCGAGTCCCGCAGGGCCGCCTCGGCCATGCCCCCCCAGCTCCAGGACCCTCCCGGCCAGCCGCTTCAGCTCCTGCTCGAACCTTTCTCGTGGCATCTCGCCTTCCTCCTAGCCGAATCGGCCCGTGATGTAATCCTCGGTGCGCCGGTCCCGCGGGCGGGTGAAGACCTGGGCGGTGGCGCCGTACTCGGCCAGGAGCCCGCCTGGTCCTCGCCGATCCAGAAGAAGCCCGTGAAGTCCGACACCCGCGCGGCCTGCTGCATGTTGTGCGTCACGATGACGATGGTGTAGCTGCTCGGCCAGCGCGCGCATCAGCTCCTCGACGCGCAGCGTGGCGATCGGGTCCAGCGCCGAGCAGGGCTCGTCCATCAGGATGACCTCCGGGCTGCCACGGCGATGACCCGGGCGATGCACAGGCGCTGCTGCTGCCCCAGGGACAGGCCGAGCGCGTCCTGGCCGCAGGTTGTCCTTCACCTCATCCCACAGATCGGCCGCGCGCAGGCTCGCCTCCACGAGGTCGGCCAGCGCGGCGCGCCGGATGCCAGGCCCAGCACCCGCGGGCCGAAGGCCACGTTGTCGAAGATGGACTGCGGGAAGGGGTTGGGCCGCTGGAAGACCATGCCCACCCGCTGGCGCAGCGCCACCACGTCGGTGCCCGGCGCGTAGATGTCCCGCCCGTCCAGCAGCACGCTGCCCCGGCGCCCGCGCGCCGGGGATGGTGTCGTTCATGCGGTTGAGGCAGCGCAGGAAGGTGGACTTGCCGCAGCCCGACGGCCCGATGAGCGCGGTGATCTGCCGCTCCGCGATGTCGATCGACACGTCGGCGCAGCGCCAGGCGTCCGCCGTAGCAGAAGTCGAGCTCCTCGCACCGTGATCTTGTCCATCGCCATCGCGCCATCAGCCAAACCTGCCCGGTGACGTAGTCTTCGGTGCGCTTGTCGCGCGGGGCGGTGAACAGCTCGCTTGCCGTCGCCGCACTTCGACCAGCTCGCCCATCAGGAAGAAGGCGGCCTGGTCGGCCATGCGCGCGGCCTGCTGCACGCTGTGCGGCACGATGACGATCGTGTAGCACTCGCTTCAGCGCCAGCAGGGAGTCCTCGACCTTGGCCGGTCGAGATCGGGTCCAGCCCCGAGGTGGGCTCGTCCAGCAGCAGCACCTCCGGCTCCAGGGCCAGGCTGCGGGCGATGCACAGGCGCTGCTGCTGCCCGCCGGAAAGGCTGTAGGCCGGGCCGTCCAGCCGGTCCTTCACCTCGTCCCAGAGCGCGGCCTGGCGTCAGGCTGCGCTCCACGAGCTCGTCCAGGCGCGCGCGGTCGCGCATCCCGGCCAGGCGCGGGCCGTAGACCACGTTCTCGCGGATGGTGCCCGGCAGCGGCAGGGGCAGGGCAAACACCATGCCCACCCGGCGCCGCAGGCGCCGCACGTCCACGCCCGGCGCGTAGATGTCCTGCGCCGTCGAGCAGGATCCTGCCCGTGACAGCTGCGTGCCGTCCACCAGGTCGTTCAGCCGGTTGATCAGGCGCAGCAGCGTGGTCTTGCCGCCGCCCGCCGGGCCGAAGAGCACGGTGACGGCGCTGGTCGGGCACGCTCGAGGCTGACGCCGCGCAGCGCCGGCTCCTGCGCCGTCGTAGGCGTAGCGTCACGTCCTCGATCCGGATCTTGGCTGCGCCGTTCGCTCACCACGTGCCTCCGGCGCCGGAAATAGCTGCGGATGAGCGTGGCGGCCACGTTCATCGACAGCACCAGCGCCAGCAGCACCAGGGCGGTGCCGTACTGCACGCTCGGCGGGCATGCCCGGCACCTGGGTGCTGATGACGTAGAGGTGATAGGGCAGCGCCATGGTCTGGTCGAGGGGCGAGCGCGGCAGGCTGCGGCAGGTAGAAGGCGGCCACGGTGAACAGGATGGGCGCCGTCTCGCCCGGCGGCGCGCAGCAGGCCCAGGATGACGCCGGTGATGATGCCCGGCAGGGCCTGGGGCAGCACGACGGTGCGGATGCCCTGCCAGCGCGTGCCGCCCAGGCTGGCGCTCACGGTGCGGAACTCGGTGGGCACCGCGCGCAGCGCCTCTTCCGCGGTGCTGATGATGATCGGCAGCGTCATGATGGCCAGGGTCAGCGAGCCGGCCAGGATCGAGGTGCCGAAGCGCAGGAACAGCACGAACATGCCCAGGCCGAACAGGCCGTAGACGATCGAGGGGATGCCGGCCAGGTTGACGATGGCCAGGCGGATGGCCCGGGTGCAGCGCAGGTGTCGCGCGCGTACTCGGACAGGTAGATCGCGCCGCCCACGCCGACGGGCATGGCGACCAGCGCCGTGCCCAGGGTGAGCAGCAGCGTGCCCACGATGGCCGGCAAGATGCCGCCCTCCTTCATGCCCGTCGCGCGGCATGGCGGTGAGGAACTCCCAGTTGATGGCGCCCGATGCCCCGGACGACGATGGTGCCGATCACGCAGCAGGATCGGCACCACCACCACGAGCGCGGCGACGGCCGAGCAGCGACGAAGCCGAGCCGCTGCAGCAGGCGCACGGTCGCGGCGTGCGTGGACGGCCATCAGCGCAGCCCTCCCTTGCGCCGCCTGGCGAAGATCGCGCGCGCCGCGGCCAGGTTGATCAGGAAGGTCAGCACGAAGAGCAGGATGCCGATGCCGAACAGGGCGTGGTAGTGCGTGCTGCCCCGGGCCACCTCGCCCATCTCGGCGGCGATCGTGGCCGTCATGGTGCGCACGGGCTTGAAGAGCGCGTCCAGCGCCCAGGGGCATGCGGGCGGCGTTGCCCGTCACCATCATCACGGCCATGGTCTCGCCGATGGCGCGCCCCATGCCCAGCATCACCGCGGTCAGGATGCCCGAGCGGGCCGCCGGCACCACCACGCGCCAGATCGTCTGCCAGTGGGTCGCGCCCATGGCCAGCCCGGCGTCGCGGTAGCTCGCGCGGCACCGCGTCCAGCGCGTCCTCGGCCACGCTGATGATCGTGGGCAGGGCCATGTAGGCCAGGACGAGCGCGCCGGTGAAGGCCGTCAGGCCGGTGGGCGCGCCCAGCGCACTGCGCGCACCAGCGGGCGCCACCACGGTCATGCCGAAGAAGCCCAGCACCACCGAGGGGATGCCGGCCAGCACCTCGATCAGCGGCTTCAGGATCTCGCGCGCCCAGGCGGGCGCCACCTCGCGCACGAACACGGCGGTGGCCACCCCCAGGGGCAGGGCGATGAGGACGGCGAGCAGCGTGACCAGCACGCGAGCCCAGGATCAGCGGCAGCGGTGCCGAAGATGCCGAAGGTCGGATACCAGCGCCGTGCCGAAGAGGTTGCCGAGCCGGCACCTCGAAGAAGCACCGGCAGCCCCTCGCGCAGCAGGAAGAGGAAGATCAGCAGCACGAAGCCGATGGTGGAGAAGCCCAGCACCCGGATCAGGGTCTCGATGGCGAACTCCGACCAGCCGGGTCCGCCGGCCGGCGCTCCGGCAGCGCTCTGGCCTGCTCACCGGTTCCGCCCGCCGGCTGCAGCGGCACGAAGCCCAGCTCCTGGCACCAGCGCCTGCCCGTCGCCCAGGATCCAAGTCCAGGTACGCCTTCGACCGCGCCCTGCGGGCTCGCCGGCGGTGTACATGTACAGCGGCCGGGAGATGGGATAGGTGCCGTCGATCACCGTGGCGGCCGAGGGCAGCACGTACGGGCCCGGCCGTCCTCGCGGCCACGGCCACCATCTTCTGGTCCGGCGGTGACGTAGCCCAGGCCGTCGTAGCCGATGGCGTTGGGGTTCTGCCGCACCTCGGCGCTGATGCCCTCGGACGACGGCATCAGCAGCGTGTCGGGCGAAGAGCAGGTCCTTGTCGTCCTTCCTGCCCAGGCGGATCACCTGCTCGAGGAAGTAGACGTAGGTGCCGGAGTTGGACTCCCGCGAGAGCAGCACGATGGGCCGGTCCTCGCCGCCCACCTCGCTCCAGCTGCGTGATGCGGCCCGTGTAGATGTCGGAGATCTGCTGGAGGGTCAGGCCGTCCACCGGGTTGGCGGGGTTGACCACCACCGCGATGGCGTCCAGGGCCACCACGTGACTGCACCGGGCTCGATGCCGTTCGGCTCGCGCGGCGGCGATCTCCTCCGCGCTCATCTCCCGGGAGGCGTTGGCGATGTCGACCGTGCCGTTGATCAGGGCGGCGATGCCGGTGCCCGAGCCGCCGCCCGGTCACGGAGATGCGCACCTCGGGGTGCGCGGCCATGTAGGCCTCGGCCCAGGCCAGGGCCAGGTTCACCAGGGTGTCGGAGCCGATGTTCTTGACGGAGACCGCCCGGGTGGACGGCTCGGGGTCGGGCACAGCGGTCCGCTCCCCGGAGCCGCAGGCGGCCAGGCCCAGGCACAGCGCGGCCAGGGCGAGAACCCGGATGGCATGACGCAAGGTGGTCCCCATGGCGGTCGGTGAGCAATGTCCCGGAAAACCGCCGGAGTGTCAAGGAAAGCCCGCGGCCCTTGCCTGCCGAATCCCGCGTGACTATGTTGGCTGATGATCCGTCACCTCGCCAGGGGCGCCGGGTTCCGCCTGGCGGCCCTGTTGCTGGCGACGGCCGCCCTGGCCTCGCCAGTGTTCGCCCAGGTTCCACCCTCCGCCGCCGAGCTGCGGGAATACACGGGCTTGTTCGCCGCCGCCGCCGGCGACGATGCCGGACTGGTCCGGCGGCTGGCCGCCGAGGGTCAGGAGCCCGACCCACGGGATGCCCAGGGCAGGACGCCGCTGCACGTGGCAGCCCACGCCGGAAGCCACGCGGCCATGCGGGCCCTGGCCGCCGCGGGGGCGGACCCCAACGCGCTGGACGGCGACCGCTACGACATCGTGACCATCGCGGCGGTCGCCGACGATCCGGCCACGCTGGAACTGGCCCTGCAGCTGGGCGGCAGCGCGCGGAACATCACCAGTCGCTACGACGGCACCGCCCTGATCGCCGCCGCCCACCTCGGGCACGCCCGGGTCGTCCGGATCCTCATCCGGGCAGGGGCGCCGCTGGACCACGTGAACAATCTGGGCTGGACGGCCCTCATCGAATCCATCGTGCTGGGCGACGGGGGAGCGCGGCACACGGAGACGCTGCAGGCGCTGGTCGAAGCCGGCGCGGAGGTGAACCTGCCCGACCGAAACGGGCGCACGCCGCTGTCCCTGGCCAGGGCCAGGGGCTACGAGGCAATGGCGGCGTTGCTGCGGCAGGCTGGAGGGAGGGACTAGAAGCTGTACTCCAGCCCCGCCTGCACGGAGGCGTTCCACCGCTCCTCCGCCGGGTCATTGGCGAAGCGGCGCCCTGCGGAACCCTCCAGAACCAGGAACAGCCGGTTGTTGGGGGTCCAATCCGCCCGGGCCGTCAGGCCCAGGGAAAGGACGCGCAGCGTTTCGCCGGTGTCGGCTGAGGCCGCGGTGAGGGCGGCCCGGGTGAGGTACCATTCCTGGCGCAGGAAGCTTCCAAGCTGCAGACCGACGCTCCGGTGCGGGCTCCAGTCCGCCTCCGCCTCCAGCGCCGCGTACAGGCTGTTCTCGCTGCCCTCTTCCAACCCGATCGCCGCTTCGAAGCGGTTGGCAGTGGACCAGCGCAACCCCGTAGAGGCTTCCAGGCTCCAGTCCAGGAAGAAGCCGGCCAGCCCGTCCAACCCGATCCGCAGCCCGCCCAACACGTCCTGGCGGGGAACTCCGGTGGAAGCCCCCGCGCCGTTCAGCAGGAACCAGTCCGGCCAGTACTCCCAGCCGAAATCCAGTCCGGCCGAGAGGCCCAGACGCAGGGAGCGCTCCCACTGCGCGCCCAGGCTCAATCCCTGGTACAGGAAGTCCTCCACGCCATCCGGCTGGTACAGGTAGGAGCCACGGTAGGTGAGGACCCCCTGGAAGTCCCCTCTTCCCAGGCGCAGGCCGGCCTGCCAGCGCGGATGCAGGTGAGCCGGGTCCTCGCCGTCGCCCATGGCCGAGGCATCCAGACCTCCCCCCAGCTCCACCAGGTTCCGGCCCAGCGGCAGGCCGGCTTCCAGATCCAGTCTTTCGCTGTCGGCGGAGAGCAGGGGCGAGCCGAAGTAAGACAGCAGCCGCGCCGAGGCGGCCAGCTCCCAATAGCCCCCGGGAGGGGTGGGGTTGCGCCAGCCGGCCACCAGGCTCAAGGCGGCCAGCGGCAGGGCGCCTGCGCCGTCCACCGGCGTCTCGAACCAGAGGCCCCCGCCCTGGACTCCGAGCAGGAGCGTGGGCGGGTAGCCGTACGAGGCGGGACCGGGAAAGCCCAACAGGGAGAGCAGGAGGAGGATCCACCGGACGGGTTTCATTTCAGGCTCCCTTGCAGAGCTTCAGCGCAGGATCCTGCGCTTCAGCTCCTCGGTACTTGCCGCCTGCGGAATCTGCAGCAGCAGGCGGCGGGCGAGCTCCTCGGGGGCCAGGCGCTGCCGGCGGCCCTCCACCAGGATTTCCATCACGACCGGAAAGCCCTGCCCAGGCAGCCTGGAATCCAGCAGGGACCGCAGCAGCTCCCGGGCACGCCCGCGGTCCAGACCCCATTCGACCAGGGACAGGTACAACGAGGTGGCCGGCCGGAAATCCGCCGGACGCCGCGCGCAGTCGCCGGCCAGGAGGGCCACCTCCTCCGCCGGCAGCACTCCGGACAGCAGGTTGGCCGTCCGGGCCCAGGACGCCGGATCGGCCAGCAGAGCGTCTCCTCCAGGGGTTTGCGCCAGCAGGTCCCTGGCTTCCAGCAGCAGGCCGGCCTGCAGCCGCAGCGCTTCCTGCAGCCGGGCGGGGGGCACCTTCTTGGCGATCCCTTCCTCCAGGCGGGGCAGGAGCAGCGAAACCGGAAGGCCCTGGGACTCCGCTTCCCGGAACAGCCCCTCCAGCTCCCTTTGCTGCCCGGAATCGAAACGGCCTCTGGCCAGCGCGGCCTCCAGGCTCTGGGCCGGAAGCCAGGCGGCGGCCAGCAGGCCGCCAAGGAGCAGGGGGATCAACAGAAAACGCGGCGGCGAGGCTGCCCGCCCCGCCGCCTGTAGCCTGGTCAAAGCTAGATCTTTCCTCCCGGTCCGCCCCATTGCTGGCCGCTGGACGGCCCTCCCGGAACCAGGTCTTCCGGGCGGTCGCGCAGCCGATCCTGGTCCTGCTGGCGCAGGCGCAGGCGGGTCTGGTCATGGGCGGCCAGCCGCAGCTGGTCCCGCAGCCTCAACCGCAGCAGGTCTCCGGCCTCCTGCACGCTGCCGGTCTCCGCCGTGAGCTGGCGCATGGCCTGCAGCATGGAGCGCGCCGCCACCCGGTCCCGGAGGCCCAGGGCGTTCATTTCCTTCAGTCCTTCGGCCAGCTGCACGGCCAGCCGGGCCTGCTCTTGCGTTTCCAGGCCCTCGTTGCGCAGGGCATACTTCAAGACCAGGGCTACGCCTTCGGGGTCGGCCCCTTCGGCCAGCTGCCACCGGGCTTCCTGCCGCACCAGGTTCCGGGCGGCCTCTTCGGTCCACCCCATCTGCTGCAGCGCCACGGCCAGGCGCGCGGCGAAGCCGTCCTGGGCCCAAAGCGCCCCGGCCAGCAGCAGCAGCCCCAAAGCGATCGCGATTCCTCGATTCATTGTCTACCTCCTGTCAGATCTGCAGGACCGAACTGGTCCCGCCGAAACCATCTTCCACTCGCAGCGGGGCCTGCGGATCGTCCAGCCACCGCTCCCCGTCGACCAGGAACTGGTACCGGGCCTCCTGGCCGCGCCGCAGGCGCAGCCGGATTTCCCACACCCCGTCCCCGTCCGGGTCCCGCAGGCGGTCGCGCTGCGGGTCCCAGCCGTTCCAGTCCCCCACCACCGACACGCTTCCCGCTCCGGGCGCGGCGAGCATCAGGCGCACCGTCACGACCCTGGCCGGCCGCGGCAGGCGGGTCGTCAGCCCGAAGGTGAGCGCGGCGGCCAGCACGGCGGCCAACGGCACCGCCGCCCAGCGCAGCCCGGAGGCGAGCGGGCGCGGCGCGCGCCCCCAGCGGGCCCGTGGGCCGGCCTCGCGGTCCGGCAGCAGCCGCTGCTGCACCCGGGCGGCCAGCCAGGCGGGCGCCTGCCGGCGCAGCGCGCCGCCGTCGGCCAGCAGGCGGGCGGCGGCCAGGCGGGCGGCGCAGGCCCGGCAGCTGACGGCGTGCTCCAGCAGCGCAGCCGGGGGCTCCTGCTCCTCCCCTGCCCACCGCGCTTCCAGCCAGCGCCCGATGCTTTCCGCCTGCTCTTTGCAGTTCATTCCGGTCTCCACCTCATATATACGCCGCTCACCGCCGGCGGTTTCACGCCCCTGTCATTCCCGCCAGGCGCCGGACCAGCTCCTGCCGGGCGCGGTGCAGGCGCACCTTCACCGTGCCTTCCGGCACCCCGAGAGCTTCCGCCGTGTCCCGCACGCCGAGGCCCTCCACCTCGCGCAGCAGGAATACCTCCCGATACAGCTGGCGGCAGCCCGGCCAACGCCTGCTGGGCCAGCCGTTCCCCGTCCTCGCGTTCCGCCGCCGCCGCCGGGAGCTCGCCGCGGTCCGCCACCGTGTCCTGCTCCTCCCCCAACCGCACCAGGCGCAGGCCCCGGCGCCGGCGCTGCCGGCGCGTGACGGTGCGCAGGTAATTCAGGGCAATCGTGTAGAGCCAGGGATGGAAGCGCCGCTCCAGCCGGAAGCGCGGCAAGGCACGGTAGGCGCGCAGGAGGATCTCCTGCACCGCCTCCTGGGCATCCTCCCCACGGCCCAGCATCCGGAAGGCCAGGGAGTAAAGGAGAGGGGTATAGCGCTCGACGATCTGGGCGAAAGCGTTGCGGTTTCCCCGCAGGGTTTCCTGGATCGCCAGCAAGTCGCTGGCTTCCTCGAAGCTCCGGGTATTGCCTGATTCCTTAGCCAATCCCTCCATATACGCGCGCCGGGGCGGGGGGTTTCAGGAAAGCAGGCGCACGCGCGTGAAAAGGTAGTCCAGCGGCTCCCGCTCCAGCACCTCCCGCCGGTAGGGCGTGCCGGCCAGGGTCTGGCCGGTATGGCCGCTGCGGTTCTGGTCGAACCAATGCACCAGGGCGATGCCTCCCGGATCGATCTCCAGCCCGGTGAGCCCGCGCTTGCCGATGCAGCAGCCGGAGTTGAACAGGCAGGGCACCAGCAGCGGGGATTCGTAGAGGGTCCCCCCGGGGTCCCGGCCGCGCCGTGGCCAGCACCTGCTCCAGCTCCTCCTTGCGCGCGGCCAGCTCCCGCTCCAGGGAGGCCCTGCGCCTGCCGGAAGCGGCGGGGATCTGGCGGCAGAGGTTCTCGATGCGGAAGCGCAGGGCGTCCAGCTTGGAAAGGGACTCGAACAGGGGGCGATGGGTGTGCCCGATCAGGACCACCTGCCGGCGGCCGCGGGCGAAGGCGTACACCCGCCGCTCCACCCGGAAGCGGCGCCGGCTGGAGCGGGACACCGACCAGTTGCGGATGCCCAGGGGATTGGCCACGTAGCGCAGCAGGACGGCCACCAGGCCCAGGAAACGGGTCTGCAGGTAGGAGGCCTGGTGCCCGTGGAACAGCAGCAGGCTCTCCCGGCCGCGCACCAGGCGCAAGCGACTCCAGCAGGCGCGGGGCCGGGTAGGGGTCGCCCAGCAGGGCCAGCTCCGCGTCGTGGTTGCCCACCAGGCGCTCCAGGCGCCCCCGGCGGGCGAACTCGCTCCAGCAGCTCGTAGAAGCCGGCCCACTGCCGCCGGATCTGCGGCAGGTGGAAGCGCTGCAGCTCCTCCACGTCCCCGTTCAGCACCAGGGTGTAGCGGCCCGGCAGGTAGTAGCGCCGCAGCGCGCCGGCGAGCAGCTCGGCGTTGGGCAGGAAATCGTCCCGCCGGCCGCCGCCGCCCAGGTGCAGGTCGCTGAACACCACCACCTTTTCGCCGCGGGAAAGACGACGTGCGGGCGCCCGCTCGGCCAGGACGACCAGGGTGGCCGGAGAGGGCGCTGAAGTCGGCTGATGGGCCATCCGCAGAGTATAGCGAATAAGCGGACCCGCCGGGAGAGGGCCCGCCTCGCCGGGAGGCCCGGCTTGCCGCGGTTTCCGCCGGGTCCGTACATTGAGGGTAAGCGCCCCGGCTCCGATAACCTAGGTAGCGGTGAGAGGACCGCATGGAACCAATCGCGGATTTCTCCTGGATGAAGGACCTCCTGACCGGCCAGGTGGTGGAACGTTTCCCGCTGGGAGACTACCGGGCGGTGGCGCTGCAAATGGTGGACGCCGACGAGCGGCACCACAGCCAGTACCACTACCGCCTGCTGATCTTTCCCCACAGGGAAAACAAGCCGGTGCTGTCGCTCAACCTGGAGACCTCCCTGCTGGGCGCCGCCTGCCTGACCGAGCAGACGGGCAGCGAGCACCAGATCGTGGCTGACGCGGAGGAGGAGATGGCCTACGAGAAGTTCCGGCGCTGGGCCCTGGAGAGAGCGCGAGCGGAGCTGCACCTTGGCTGAGGTCCGGGCTCCAACCGGCAGGCCCGGCTCATGAACCTGGCCGAGCACTTGAGCCCCCAGCGCATCGTCTTCCTGCGCAACCGCTCCAAGGCGGGGGCGCTGCGGGAGATGGTCGACGCGGTGTGCCGCACCGCCCCCGAATTGAAGAGGGAAAAGGTGTTGGCCGCCGTGCTGGAGCGCGAGCGCACGGTGAGCTCCTGGATCGCCCCCGGCATCGCCCTGCCGCACGCCCGCCTGCCGGGGCTGGGCAGCTTCCTGGTGGCCCTGGGGCGCAGCCGCGCGGGCATCCATTTCGACTCCGGCGACGGCCAGCCCGTGCACCTGCTGGTCCTGATCCTGGGCGGCGCCCAGGACGTGGACGGGCACATCATGCTGCTGGCCGACGTGGCCCGCACCATCCGCTCCTCCACCCTGGTGGAGAGGGTGCTGGCCGCCCGCTCCGCCGCGGGGATCTACCGCCTGGTGTTGAGCGGCGGGGAGATCGAGCGGGAGCGCATCACCCCGGCGGTCTTCGCCCAGTCGCGCCTGGTCTGCGAGCACGCCGTGGCCCTGGCCCAGGAGGTGCGGGCCAAGGCCATCATGCTGCACGTGGATGCCATGGGCCCGCTGGACTTCCTGCCCTACATACCCGAATCCATCCAGACCATCCTGGTCACCCGGGACCGCGCCGCCATCAGCGGCAAACTGGCCACCCTGGGAGCGGTGATCCAGGTGCCCTTCCCCGGCCTGAACCGCACCACCCAGGTGGCCCTGTCCCTGCTGTTCGGGCTTTCCCAGGGGCTGTTCGCCAAGAAGGACCGGGTGGTCGGCATTTTCGGCGTCCCGGAGAGCGGGATCCTGGACACCCTGATGGTGATCGACGTCGGGCGCGAGGTGCCCACCTTCCTGCCCAGCCAGAACGACACCCCGCTGGGGGACGTGGAGCCGCAGGTGCTGGAGCGGGTGCTGCAGATCGCCACCGACCTGGCCCGCGAGGGGCGGGAGGGGCGCTCGGTGGGCACCACCTTCGTGCTGGGGGACAGCGAGCGGGTGCAGGCCCTGGCCCAGCAGTTGGTCATCAACCCCTTCCGGGGCTACCGCGACGAGGAGCGCTCGATCCTGGACCCCAGCCTGGAGGAGACGATAAAAGAGTTCTCCACCATCGACGGGGCCTTCATCGTGCGCGGCGACGGGGTGGTGCTCTCCGCGGGGGCCTACCTGCGGACGGAGAAGGAGGTGGACGGCCTGCCCTCCGGCCTCGGAGCCCGGCACACGGCGGCCGGTGCGGTCACCGCGCAGACCGACACCCTGGCGGTGGTGCTCTCCCAGTCCACCGGCCGGGTGAGCATGTTCAAGGGCGGCCGGATGATCCTGTCCCTGGAGCCGCCGAAGCCTTAGGATTGCCGGATCCCGCGGCGGGCGCGGATTCTACCGCCTGGGCTTGCGCCGCTTTCCCGGCGGCTCCGGCTCCCCCTCGCTCTGGCCGGAAGCGCCTGCGTACCCCAGCCCTTCGGCCATTGTCTCCAGCTCTTTTTCCCGGTCCTGGACGGTCCGCTCCCGGTCGCGCACCGAGCGGTCCCGGTTCTGCAGGGAAGCCCGGCGGCGCCGGGCCAGGAACCTCATGAAATACAGGATGAAGGAGTAGAGCACTCCCAGGACGAAGCCGGCGATCGCCACGGCGATGATCGGCACGTTTTCCATCTGGTAGCCGAACAGGTTGAGGTTCGCCTCGTTCTTGCCGTTCAGGGCGAACAGCACTCCCAGGAGGATCAGGATCAGCACCCCGACGATCAGCCTGACCATGCCGGCCGCCCTCACAGGATGACCGCTTGCGGGAACAGGAAGTGCAGCAGGGCGATCGCCACGCACACGATGCCCAGGGGGATGCGGTAGGTCAGCACCGCCTTGGCGTACCGGTCCACCGGCCGCTCCGGCGTGGAGGGCTTGCGCAGCAGCGCCTCGAAGAAGAGCGTCGCCCCGACGGCCAGGCCCGCGATCGCCGGCAGCAGGTCGCCGGCCACCGGCACGGTGTCGTTCGGGGCGCGAACGAAGAGCTTGAGAAAGCCGATCACCGCGGTGACGATTCCCAGCGTGAGCGCGGCGCCGCGGTTCTCCAGCCAGGCCCGGAAGGTTCCCAGGGCCGGGACCTTCGCCCCGAGATAGTCTCCGGAGAGCACGAAACCCGACAGCAGGATCGAAACAATCGAGAGCAGGTAGAACTGCGACATGCTTTACCCCCTGGCAATAGTATACTACTTACTCGGGCGGCTTGCCCCCGCGCTTCGGCTCTCAATATAATGGTTTGCCATGTCCGCCGCTACCCGCGCCCTGGGCGCCTTGTTGTTGGCTCTGCTTTCCGCGGCCCCGCTTCCGGCCGCGCCGGCGCGGCTGCTGATTTCCGCCGCGGCCAACCTGCGCGACGCCTGCGAGCGTCTGGGGCCTGAGTTCGAAGCCGCCACCGGCATTCCGGTGCAGTTCAATTTCGGCGCCACGGGCAAGCTGGCCGCCCAGATCGAGCAGGGGGCCCCGGTGGACCTGCTGCTCGCCGCGGACACGGCCGGGCCGAGGCGCCTGGAGGGCCTGGGCCTGGCGCTTCCGGACAGCCTGGCGGTGTACGCTCGCGGCCGGCTGGCGTTGTGGTGGCGGACCGGCAGCGGACCGGACTTCCAGAGACTGGAGGACCTGGTCCGGCCCGAGGTGAAGCGCATCTCCATCGCCGACCCTCGCCTGGCCCCCTACGGCCTGGCCGCCGAGCAGGCGCTGCGGGCCGCGGGTATCTGGGAGCGGGTGCAAGCCCAGGCTGGTATTCGCGGAGAACGTCGCCCAGGCCCTGCAGCACGCCGAAACCGGCAACGTGGAGGCGGCGCTGGTGGCCCTCTCGCTTTGCCGCCAGGCTCAGGGCCGCTGGGTTGCGGTGCCCGCCGAGCTGCACCAACCCCTGGACCAGGCCCTGGTGGTCATCGCCGGGAGCCCCCGGGAGGCCGAGGCTCGGCGCTTCGCGGCCTTTCTGCTGGGCCCCCAGGGGCAGCTCACCCTGCGGGCCTTCGGCTACGAGGTCCCCGACCGGTGAGCTGGCAGCCGGCCGTCCTTTCCCTGGGGATCACCGCCTCCGCCTCCGCCCTGATCCTGGCCATCGGCCTGGTACTGGGGCTGCTGCTGGCGCGGCGGCGCTTTCCCGGGCAGATCCTGGTGGACGTCCTGCTCACCCTGCCCCTGGTGCTTCCGCCCAGCGTGGTGGGCTACTGTCTGCTGCGCCTGCTGGGCCGCGGCAGCCCCCTGTTCGACTGGCTGGGCCTGCGCATCCTGTTCACCCCCGCGGCCGCCGTCGTGGCGGCCACCGTCGTGGGCCTGCCGCTGATGGTGCAGTCGGCCCAGGCGGCGATCGCCGGGGTGGACCCGCTGCTGGAGAACGCCGCCCGCACCCTGGGCTCCGGGGAGCTGGCCGTGTTCCGGCGCGTGACCCTGCCGCTGGCCCGGCGGGGCATCCTGGCCGGCTGGGTGCTGGGCACGGCCCGGGCCCTCGGGGAGTTCGGGGCCACCTTCATGGTGGCCGGCAACATTCCCGGCAGGACCCAGACCCTGCCCCTGGCCATCTACGACGCCGTCCAGAACCGCCGCTACGACGCCGCCACGCAGATGGTGCTGCTGGTCACCGGGGTTTCCTTCCTGGCCCTGTACCTGATCCGCCGCCTGGAGCGGCCGCGCCGGCCGGCCCGCCCGCAGGAGCCCGGACCATGAGCACCCTGCGCATCGACATCGCCCGCCGGCTGCACGGCCTGGACCTGCAGGTTCACCTGGAGGCCAGCGAGGAGATCCTGGTGCTGTTCGGGCCCAGCGGCGCGGGCAAGACCTCCACGCTCAACGCGGTGGCCGGCCTGCTGGCCCCCGATTCCGGGGAGATCCTGCTGGGCGAGGAGGTGCTGTTCCGCAGGGGCCTCCCCGGCGGCCCGGTGCACGTCCCGGCCCGCAGGCGCGGCATCGGCTACGTGTTCCAGCACTACGCCCTGTTCCCCCACCTCACCGCGCTGGATAATGTAGGCTACGCGCTGCGCCGGGGCGCGCGCAGGCGGACGGCGCGATCGCGGGCCGCGGAGCTGCTGCGCGGCCTGGGCCTGGCCCACCTGGCGGACCGCTATCCGCACGAGCTGTCCGGCGGGCAGCAGCAGCGCATCGCCCTGGCCCGCGCCCTGGCCCCGCATCCGCGCCTGCTGCTGCTGGACGAGCCGTTCTCCGCGCTGGACATCGCGGTGCGGGAGGACCTGCAGCGGGACCTGCGCCGGCTGCAGGCCGAACGGCGCCTGCCGGTCCTCTACGTGACCCACCGCCTGGAGGACGCCTTCGCCGTGGGGCACCGCCTGGCGGTGATGCGCGAGGGAGTCGTGGAACAGGTCGGCTCCATCGAGGAGGTCGCCCGCCTGCCGTCCAACCGGCACGTGGCCCGGATCGTGGGGCTGCGCAATCTGTTCCAGGCCCGGGTATCGGCCTCCACCGTCGAGGCGCTGGTCCTGGATTGGGAAGGCCTGCGCCTGGAAGCCCCCGCCTCGCCGCTGCCTCCTGGAGCGCCGGTCACGGCCTACATCCGTCCGGAGGAGGTGAAGGTGCTGTACCCGGGCCGCCCTCTTTCGGAAGCCGTGCGGCGCAACCGGGTGCAGGGCAGGATCCTGGAGCGCCGGCCGCGGGCCCACCAGCACTGGCTGCTGGTGGCCCTGCCCAACGGGGGCGAGATGGAGGTTTCCTTCTCGCCGCGCCTGTACAGCGCCCTGCCCCTGCAGCCGGGCAGCGTCGTGGAGCTGTCCATCCGCCCCGAAGGGGTGGTCGTTCTCAACCCGCACGCGGCGGAGGGACCCTGAACGCCGGCCGGCTGCGGGCCGCTGTCCTGGGCGCGCTGCTGGCCGCGGGCCTGGCCGTGCCCCGGCCGGCGCAAGCCCAGGGGGAGACTCCGCGCCGCATCCTGTTCGGCTCCTGCCTGGATGCCTCCCAGCCGCACCCGATCCTGGACAGCATCGTCGAGCGGCGGCCGGACCTGTTCCTCTTTCTGGGCGACAACATCTACGCCGACACGCGGAATCCCGCGGTGCTTCGCCGGAAATACGCCGAGCTGGCCGCCTCGGCCGGCTTCCGCCGCCTGGCCGCCACCTGTCTCCTGCTGGCGATCTGGGACGACCACGATTACGGCGCCAACGACGCCGGCCGGGGCTTCCCGATGAAAGCGGAGTCCCGCCGGCAGTTCCTGGACTTCTGGCGGGTCCCGGCGGATTCCCCGCGCCGGGGGCACGAAGGGGTGTACGACGCGGCCAGCTTCGGGCCGCCGGGGCGGGGCTTGCAGGTGATCCTGCTGGACGCGCGCTGGTTCCGCACCGGGCTGCGCCCCGGCCGGCCGCCCACCTGGGTCCGCGGCCCGTACCTGCCGGACGCCCGTCCCGGCGCCAGCCTGCTGGGCGAGGCCCAGTGGCTCTGGCTGGAGGAGCGCCTGCGGGAACCGGCCCGGCTGCGCCTGGTGGTTTCCGGCATCCAGGTCTTAAGCGAGCACCACGGCTGGGAGGCCTGGGCCAACTTCCCCGCGCGAGCAGGAGCGGCTGTTCGAGCTGCTGCGGCGGACCCGGGCCGAAGGGGTGGTGTTCTTGAGCGGCGACCGGCACTTCGCCGAGCTCTCCCGCCGGCAGGAGCCGGGGCTCTATCCACTGTACGAGATCACCTCCAGCGGGCTGAACCGGCGCTTTCCCGAGGACTACGTAAATCCGAACCGCTTCCGTCTGACGGGCGCCGACCCGGACGCTGCCGCGAGCGCCGGCGCGACCCCCGGGGCTTACCTGCTGGAGAACTTCGGGGAGCTGGAGGTGGATTGGGACCAGGCCGACCCCGTGCTGCGCTTCCGGATCGTGGACGCTTCCGGGGCGACCCGCCTGGCGCTGGACATCCCGCTTTCCGAGCTGAACTTCTAACCCTGCGGGTAGGGGAACTCGGTCAGGTAGGGCAGCCGCGCGGCCACCGCGGCGATCTGGCCGCGGCCTTCCAGCAGCAGGCCCATCGTGTCCCAGCTCCCCGTGAGGAAGACCTTGCGGCGGGCATCCGGCATCCGCACCGGGTAGCTCTTCCCGCCGGCCTGCAGGCGCAGGGCCTCCAGGTCCAGGATCAGCTCGGTCTCCGGGCCGGGTCTCGGCCAGGCGCAGCAGGGCCTCGGCGTCCGCGGCCTCGACCTCTACCGCCGGGATGCCGATGGCCGTGCAGTTACCCGCGAAGATCTCCGCCAGGGATTCCGCCACCACCGCCCGGATGCCCCAGGCGGCCAGCGCCTGCGGGGCGTGCTCGCGGGAGGAGCCGCAGCCGAAGTTGCGGTTGGCCAGCAGGATCGCGGCCCCCGCGTGGCGGGGATCGTCGAAGGGGTGGCCCCGCGGGCTTGCCGGAAGAGTCGCGGCGCGCGTCGTGGAACACGTGCTGCCCCAGGGAGTCGAAGCTCACGGTCTTCATGAAGCGGGCGGGGATGATGCGGTCGGTGTCGATGTCGTTGCCGCGCACCGGCACCGCCCGGCCCTTGAGCTGGCGGATCACGCTGGAACTCATGAGAGCACCTCCCGCACGTCGGTCACCTGCCCGGCGATCGCCGCCGCGGCCACCATGGCCGGGCTCATCAGCAGGGTGCGCCCGCGGGGCGAGCCCTGCCGGCCGATGAAGTTCCGATTGGAGGAGGAGGCGCACACCTCCTCGCCCACCAGCACGTCCGGGTTCATGCCCAGGCACATGGAGCAGCCCGGCAGGCGCCACTGGAAGCCCGCCTCGCGGAACACCTGGTCCAGGCCTTCGGCCTGGGCGGCGTCGGCCACCTGCTGGGAGCCCGGCACCACCAGGGCCCGCACCCGCGCGGCCACCTTCCGGCCGCGCGCCACGCGCGCCGCCTCGCGAAGGTCGCTCAAGCGGCCGTTGGTGCAGGAGCCGATGAAGGCCACGTCCACCCGCGTGCCGGCCACCGGCGCCCCCGGGGTGAAGCCCGTGTGGGCGTAGGCCTTCTCCAGGGTCTCCCGCTCGGCGGCGGGCCGCTCGGCGGGCAGCGGCAGCTTCTCCTGCACGCCGGCCGCCTGCCCCGGGTTGATGCCCCAGGCCACCATGGGCTGCAGGCGGTCGGCCTCCAGCACGAAGCGGTCGTCGTAAGAGGCGTCCGGATCGGAGGCCATCCCGCGCCAGAAGCGCACGGCCTTTTCCCACTGCCCGTCGCGCGGGGCGAAGGGTCGGCCCTGGAGGTAGGCGAAGGTGGTCTGGTCCGGGTTGATGTAGCCCACCCGGGCCCCGCCCTCGATGCTCATGTTGCAGATGGTGAGCCTTTCCTCCATGCTCATGGCCTCGACGGCCTGCCCGCCGTACTCGTAGGCGTAGCCCAGGCCGCCGTTCACCCCCAGGGAAGCGATGATCCCCAGGATCACGTCCTTGGCGTACACCCCGGCCCGCAGGCGGCCGCGGACCTCGATGCGCCGCACCTTGGGCCTGGCCAGGGAGAGGGTCTGGGTGGCCAGCACGTCGCGCACCTGGGAGGTGCCGATGCCGAAGGCGATGGCCCCCAGGGCCCCGTGCGTGGAGGTGTGCGAGTCCCCGCAGGCGATGGTCAGGCCCGGCTGGCTCAGGCCCAGCTCCGGGCCGATCACGTGCACGATGCCCTGCAGCCCCGAACCCGGCCCGAAGAAGCGGATGCCGTAGCGCGGCCGCGTTGGCCTCCAGGGCCCGCATCATCTCCTCGGCCAGCTGGTCGGCGAAGGGCCGCGAGCTGGAATCCGTGGGAATGATGTGGTCCGCGGTGGCGAAGGTGCGCTCCGGGTGCAGCACGGCGATGCCGCGGGCCTCCAGCATGGCGAAGGCCTGCGGCGAGGTGACCTCGTGCACCAGGTGCAGGCCGATGAAGAGCTGGTCCTCGCCGGAAGGCAGGCGCCGCACGGTGTGCAGGTCCCAGACCTTGTCGAGCAGGTTCTTTCCCATCAGTAGGTCCTCTCCTCTCCGCGGGCGATCAGCACGTGCCCGGTGCGCACCATCTCCAGCACCCCGTAGCCGCCCAGCAGGCGGTGCAGCGCGTCGATGCGCTCCGGCTCGCCGGCGGCCTGCAGGGTCAGGGCCCCGTCGGTCAGGTGCAGCGCCTCGCACTGGAACATCTGGGCGATCTGCAGGATCTCGCCCCTGTTCTCGGCGGTGCAGCGCACCTTGATCAAGGCCAGCTCCCGGCGCAGGATGTCGTCCCCGGTGTGGTCGGTGGCGTGCACCACGTCCACCAGCTTGTTGAGCTGGCTCAGGATCTGGTCCAGGCCCTTCTCCTCGCCCCGGGCGGTGATGGTCATGTGGCTGAAGTCCGGGTCGTGCCCTTCGGAGACCACCAGGCTGTCGATGTTGTAGCCCCGGCGGGCGAACACCAGGGCCACCCGGATCAGCACCCCCGGCTTGTTGCTGACGTACAGGCTGATGATGTGCTTGCGGTAGCCGGCGGGGGCCGGCGCCTGGCGCCGGGGCGGGGGGGCCAGCTTCAGGCTGGTCCCGTGGCTGCCGCGGATGGGTCCGGCCCCGGGGAGATTTCCATTGCCGTTCATGGCTTTTCCTCCGGCGCGCACAGCAGCATGCCCTTCAGCCCGGCGCCCGCCGGGATCATGGGGTACACGTTGTCCTCCTTTTCCACCTCCGCGTCCACCAGGCAGGGGCCTTCGTTCCACTCCAGGGCCGCCTTGAGCACCCGCCGCACGTCGGCGTTGCGGCGCAGGCGGAAGGCCTTGACGCCGTAGGCCTCGGCCAGGCGCACGAAGTCCGGGTTGCCCTTCAGGTCCACCCCGGACAGGCGGTTGTCGTAGAACAGGTTCTGCCACTGCCGCACCATGCCCAGGTAGCGGTTGTTGATCACGATCACCTTCACGGGCAGCTTCTCGTTCATGGCCGTGGCCAGCTCGGACATGGTCATCTGGAAGCCGCCGTCCCCGACGATGGCCACCACCAGGGCCTCCGGCCGGGCCATCTGCGCGCCGATGGCCGCCGGGAAGCCGAAGCCCATGGTGCCCGCCCCGCCGGAGGAGATCCAGTGGAAGCGCCGGTCGGTCCGGTAGAACTGGGCGGCCCACATCTGGTGCTGCCCCACGTCCGTGGTCACGATGGCCTTGCCCTCGCTGAGGCGGTACAGCTCCTCGATCACCCGCTGGGCCTTCAGGCCTCCGCCCTTGGCGTAGCGCAGGGGGTGGCGGCGCTTCCAGTCCTCCACCTGGGCCAGCCACTCCGCGGTGTCCCCCGGCTGGCTCTGCGGCAGCAGGGCCTCCAGCACCCGGCGGGCGTCCCCGATGATGGCGCAGTCCACCTGCACCACCTTGTTGACCTCGGAGGGGTCGATGTCCACGTGGATCTTGCGCGCCCGCGGGCAGAACTCGGAGAGCTTGCCCACGATCCGGTCGTCCCAGCGCGAGCCCACGGACATGATCAGGTCGCAGTGCTCCACGGCCCGGTTGGCGTAGGCCGTGCCGTGCATGCCCAGCATGCCCAGGGCCAGGGGATGGCTCTCCGGGAAGGCGCCCTTGCCCAGCAGGGTGTTGGTCACCGGAATGCGCAGCTTCTCGGCCAGGGCCAGCAGGGCCTCGCCGGCCCCGGCGATGACCGCGCCGTGCCCGGCCAGCAGCACCGGCCGGCGGGCCTCCCGCAGCATCTGCGCGGCCGCCTGGATGGCCTGCGGGTCGCCGGCCTCCGGCACCGCGTAGCCGGGAAGCTGGAAGTCCTCTTTCAGCTCCGGGTCGATGAGGGTGTTGAGCACGTCCTTGGGCAGGTCGACCAGCACGGGCCCGGGGCGGCCGCTCTCGGCCAGGAAGAAGGCCTCCTCGACGATACGCGGCATCTGCCGGGCGTCGCGCACCAGGTAGGAGTGCTTCACCACCGGGTAGGAGATGCCCGACACGTCCGCCTCCTGGAAGGCATCCATCCCGAGGTTGTCCGTGTTGGTCTGCCCGCAGAGGATGATCATGGGAACCGAGTCCATGTGGGCGGTCAGGATGCCGGTGATGGTGTTGGTGGCCCCGGGGCCGGAGGTGACCAGCACCACCCCGGCCCGGCCGGTGGCCCGGGCGTAGCCGTCGGCCATGTGGGTGGCCCCCTGCTCGTGGCGGGTCAGGATGTGGCGGACCGGCGAATCCACCAGGGCGTCGAAGATCGGGATGGACACCCCGCCGGGAATGCCGAAGATGTGGCGCACCCCCTTGCGGTGCAGGATTTCCACCAGGACCTGCGCGGCCCTGCGCTTCCCGGTCTGGCCCTCGGCGAGCGCCGGGCCGGCCCCTGCGCTCGGGGCCGCGGCCGGTGCGGCGGCGGGCGATCCCGCGGCTTTCGTAGTCAGGCTCTCCATGGGCACCTCCAAAAAAAAGCCGTGGGGCTGGCTTGAACCCCACGGCTGGCTGCTGTCACCTGCGGCACGCCTATCCGGCGGCCGGCGACGAAGCCGTGGGGGAGCGGGGAATAAGGAGTACGGTCACATCGAGCCCAAGTCCTGCCATCGGCATTCGTCCTGTGCGGGAAAATGTAACCAGCGCGCTCGGAAATGTCAAGCCGGCGCAAACCGCCCTCCCTGGCTGCGCCGCCTTCGGCCTCCTTGCCTTGAGCCTGCGTGCTCACCACGGGCCAAGCTTGACAGGGCCGGCAGGAGCCCCTATTGTAGTCTATCCAGTTTCCACGCCCAACTCGCACAAGGAGGTCATCATGAAATTCGGGAGGATCGTTTTCGCCGTCCTGCTGGTCCTGCTGCTGGCCGCTTCCGGCGGCTTCGCCCAGGCCAAGAAGCTGAAGGCCGGCTTCGTCTACATCGGCCCGGTCGGGGACTCCGGCTGGACCTTCGCCCACGACCAGGGGCGCAAGTACGCCATGTCCAAGCTGCCCTGGCTGCAGACCGTGTTCGTGGAGTCGGTGCCCGAAGGCGACTCCACCCGCATCCTGGACCGCCTGGTCCAGGAGGAGAAGTGCGACGTCGTGCTGACCACCTCCTTCGGCTACATGGACGACACGATCAAGGCCGGGGAGCGCTACCCCAAGACCCTGTTCATGCACTGCTCCGGCTTCAAGAACCTGCCCAACGTGGGAACCTACTTCGCCGAGCTCTACCAGATGTACTACCTGAACGGCCTGATGGCCGGGGCCCTGACCAAGACCGGCAAGGTCGGTTACGTGGGCGCCTTCCCCATTCCCGAGGTGGTGCGCCACCTGAACGCCTTCGCCCTGGGCATCAAGGCCGCCAACCCCAAGGCCAAGATGCAGGTGCGCTGGATCTACTCCTGGTACGACCCGGCCAAGGCCAAGGAGGCCGCCGAGGCCCTGGTGGCCGACGGCTGCGACGCCATGGCCTTCACCGAGGACTCCGCCAGCGTGGTGGAGGTCGGGCAGGAGCACACCAAGGCCGGCAAGCCGATCTACACCTTCGGGCACTACAGCCCGATGCAGCAGTTCGGCCCGGACTCCTGCGTGTCCGGCCAGCTGGTGGACTGGGGCGTGATGTACGAGAAGATGTTCCAGGACATGGTCAACAAGACCTGGAGCCCGGACGACATGTGGTGGCTGGCCAAGGAAGGGGCGGCCAAGCTGGGCGGGGCCCCGGGCGTGCCGATCAACCCGAAGTTCGTGGCCGCCCTGAAGGCCAAGAAGGTCAGCACCAAGGACCTGGGCACCCTGACCGTCTACGACCTGGTGATGAAGCGCTACGAGCAGATGATGAAGGGCCGCGAGGCCTTCGATCCGTTCTTCGGCCCCATCACCGACAACAAGGGCAAGGTGCAGATCCCGGCCCGCCTGGCCACCAAGGACGAGATCATGGGCGCCCCCATGGCCTACTACGTGGACAATATCGTGGGCGACCTGCCCAAGTGAGCTGCCGGTAGGAGAATTCGAGGAAGAGCCTGCCCGCGCAGGCTCTTCTTTTTGGGCGCAGCGGACTTGAAGATCCAATCGCTCCAGATGTCCGGCATCAGCAAGACCTACGGCCCGGTCCACGCCAACCGGAAGATCTCCCTGAGCCTGTCCGGCGGGGAAGTGCTGGGCCTGCTGGGGGAGAACGGCGCCGGCAAGACCACCCTGATGAAGATCCTCTACGGCCTGGCCCAGCCCGACGCCGGGGAGATCCGCATCAACGGGCAGCCGGCGCGCCTGCACTCCCCCCGCGACGCCATCGCCCGGGGCATCGGCATGGTGCACCAGCATTTCATGCTCGTGCAGAACCACACGGCCGCGGAGAACGTGGCCCTGGGCTTCCCCGGCTCCCCCTTCTTCTTCCCCGCCCGCGACGTGGCCCGCCGCATGCGGGAGTTCAGCGAGCGCTACGGCCTGGCGGTCAACCCGCGGGCCCGCATCTGGCAGCTCTCCGCCGGGGAGCAGCAGCGGGTGGAGATCCTGAAGGCGCTTCTGGCCGGGCGCCGACCTGCTGATCCTGGACGAGCCCACCTCGGTGCTCACCCCCAAGGAGGCCGAGGAGCTGTTCGCCGTGCTGCGGCGCATGCGCGACGAGGGCCACTCGGTCATCTTCATCAGCCACAAGCTGGAGGAGATCCTGTCCATCTGCGACCGGGTGGTGGTCCTGCGCCGCGGGGAGGTGGCCGGGGAGGCCGCCGCCCGGGAGGTGGACAAGCGGGAGCTGGCCCGCCTGATGGTGGGCCGGGAGATCATCTTCAACCTGTCGCGCCGGACCCTGGAGCCCGGAGCGGCGGTGCTGGAGGTGCGAGAAACTGGTCGTAGCCGGGGACCGCAAGGAGGCTGCGGTGCGGGGCGTGTCTTTCCGGGTCCACAGCCGCGAGATCCTGGGCATCGCCGGGGTCTCGGGCAACGGCCAGCGGGAGCTGGTGGAGGCGATCACCGGGCTGCGCAAGGCCTCTTCCGGCGCGGTGCGCCTGAACGGCGCCGACGTCACCAACGCCTCCGCCCGGGTGGTGGCCAGCAAGGGCATCGCCCACGTGCCGGAGGAGCGCATGCGCTTCGGCATCGTGCCCAACCTGTTCGTCTACGAGAACTCCGTGCTCAAGCAGCACAGGAACCGCCTGTTCTCGCGGGTGCTGTTCCTGAACTTCGGCTCCATCCGCCAGCACGCCGCGGCCCTGATCAAGGACTTCAGCATCGCCGCCCCCAGCCTGGACACGCCCGTGCGCGCCCTGTCGGGGGGCAACATCCAGAAGCTGATCCTGGGACGGGAGATCAGCGGCGAGCCCGCCCTGCTGGTGGCGGCCCACCCCACCTACGGGCTGGACGTGGGGGCCACGGAGGACATCCGCCGGCAGCTGCTGGAGCTGCGCGAGCGGGGGACCGCGGTGCTGCTGGTGTCCGAGGACCTGGAGGAGATTTTCGAGCTGGCCGACCGGGTGGCGGTGCTGTTCGACGGCCGGCTGATGGGCATCCTGCCCACCTCGCAGGCCAGCATGGAGCAGATCGGCCTGTTGATGGCCGGCAGCAGCGCGGAGGAGGCGTCCTCATGAGCCGAAGGAAACTGCGCCTGGAGAGCCTGCCCGCCCCCTCCTCGGGCCGCAAGCTGGCGGTGCTGGTCCTGAGCCTGCTGGCCGGCTTCGCGGCCATGTCGATCGTGTTCGCGGCCAACCGGGTGAACCCGCTGTTCGCCTTCAAGGAGATCCTGCTGCGCTCCTTCGGCAGCCCCTACGGCCTGAAGGAGACCGTCACCAAGGCCATCCCCCTGATCCTGATCGGCTCGGGGCTCACCCTGGCCTTCCGGGCCAAGTTCTGGAACATCGGGGCGGAAAGCCAGCTCCTGCTGGGGGCCATGGCCGCCACCTGGGTGGGCCTGACCTGGGGAGCCAAGCTGCCCGCCGGGCTGCTCCTGCCGCTGATGTTCGTCTCCGGCTTCCTGGCCGGGGCGCTGTGGGGCCTGATCCCGGCGCTGTTGAAGGTGCGCTTCGCGGTCAACGAGGTCATCTCCACCCTGATGTTGAACTACGTGGCCGCCGAGCTGCTGACCATGCTGATCACCGGGCCATGGCGCGGGGCCTACCCAGCGCGGCTTCCCCTACACCGAGCCCCTGGCCGCCGCCGCCAAGCTGCCCCTGATCCCCGGCACGCGCATCCACTACCTGACCCTGGCCATCGCCCTGGCCGCGGCGGGGCTGCTGTACCTGGCCGTCTACACCACCAAGTTCGGCTACGAGCTGCGGGTGCATCGGCGAGAACCCCGAGGCGGCCCGCTACGCCGGCATCGACTTCCTGCGCACCAGCGTGGTGCTGATGGTGGTGAGCGGCGGCCTGGCCGGCCTGGCCGGGGTGGGAGAGGCGGCGGGCATCCACCACCGCCTGACCTACCCCGGGGTCATCTCGGCCGGCTACGGCTTCACGGCCATCATCGTGGCCTGGCTGGCCAAGCTCAATCCCCTGGGGGCCGTGGTCTCCGGGCTGCTGTTCGCCGGCATCCTGGTGGGCGGGGACGCCATCCAGATCTCCCTGGGGCTGCCGGCGGCCACGGTGCAGGTCTTCAACGGGGTGCTGCTGTTCTTCCTGATCATGGGCGATTTCTTCCTTACCCGCAGGGTGAAGATCGTGAGGGCCGGCTGATGGAGGCGATCCTGCTTTCCGTGGCGGTGCGCACCCTGGTGGCCGGCACGCCGCTGCTGCTGGGTACGCTGGGGGAGATCCTGGCCGAGCGCTCCGGGGTGCTGAACCTGGGGGTGGAGGGCATGATGGCCATCGGGGCGGTCAGCGGCTACCTGGCTGCCGCTGGCCTCCGGCTCCCCCTGGCTGGGCCTGGCCGCGGCGCTGGCCGCCGGGCTGAGTATCAGCGCCATCCACGCCTTCGTCTCCATCAGCCTCAAGGCCAACCAGGTGGTCTCCGGGCTGAGCCTGACCATGCTGGGCCTGGGCATGGCCAGCCTGTTCGGCAAGCCCTTCATCGGCAGGCCCCTGCCGGTGAAGATGGAAGTCGTGCGCATCCCGCTGCTGGCGGACATCCCGGTCCTGGGGCCGGTGCTGTTCTCCCGGGATCCGGTGTTCTACCTCTCGGTCCTGCTGGGCTTGGCCTTCGCCTTCCTGCTCGCCCGCACGCGCTGGGGCATCGAGGTGCGCTCCGTGGGCGAAAACCCGGCCGCGGCCGACGCGGCGGGGGTGAGCGTCAGCGGCCAGCGCTACCTGTGCACGCTGGCCGGCGGCGCCCTGGCCGGCCTGGCCGGGGCCTACCTGTCCCTGGTCTACAGCAATTCCTGGATGGAGGGCATGACCGGCGGCCGCGGCTGGATCGTGATCGCCCTGACCATCTTCGCCCTCTGGAAGCCCGGGCGCGCTTTCCTGGGAGCCTACCTGTTCGGGGTGATCTTCGTGCTGCAGTACCTGCTGCAGCCGCTGGGCATCCCCCCGAATCTGCTGAGCATGATGCCCTATCTGGCCACCCTGGGGGTGCTGGTGGCCGGCGGCCTGCGGGCCGACCACCGCAACCTGGCCGCCCCCGCGGCCCTGGGCGAGCCGTTTATCAAGTAGGAGGAAAACATGGCACGTCGTTTCCGGATCGCTGTCCTGTTCCTGCTCTCCCTGGGCCTGCCCCTGGCCGCGCAAACCGTCGCCTTCCAGTCCGGCGACGCCGGGCTGGACGGCACCCTCAATTCGCTCAACCTGCAGGCCAAGGCGGATCTGGGGTCCTTCACCGTGCAATTGAGCGCCGACTACGGGGTGAAGCAGTCCCAGCTGCAGGTCTGGCTGAGCGCCGAGAAGCTGCAGCCCGCGGAGCTGTACCTGGTCCTGGAGCTGGGCCGGATTGCCGGCAAGCCTCCGGCCGCAGTGATCGAAGTCTACAAGCAGAACAAGGGCAAGGGTTGGGGTGCGACAGCCAGGGCGATGGGCATCAAGCCGGGCTCCGCCGAGTTCAAGGCCCTCAAGGCGGGCGCAGCCGCGCGCGACAAGAAGCTCAAGGCGAAAAAGAAAAAGTAGCTTGGCGCACCTGAAGCTGCTGTTCTACCTGCTGGCCCTGCTGGCCGGCGCGGCCTCCCTGGCCCAGACCTTCCTGATCCAGCAGCGCTACCGCAAGGCGGTCATCCGGCGCTACGGCCTGTTCCTGCTGTCCCTGTTCCTGCTGCTGCTGGGCTTCAGCGTCCAGCTCTACGCCCGCATCGCGGGCTGGGAGGGGGCGGCCGCGGCCGGGCACGCCGTGTGGATCCTGTTCGCCGCCGGGGGCTTGAGCTTCATCTTCTGGGCCCCGCCGTTCTACCACTCCCTGCTGGGCCTGCCCTTTTCCGGCTGGGTGCGGGTGGTCTTTTTCTGCCTGGACGCCCTGGCCGCGGCGGCCGCCCTGGCCAACCTGCTGCTGCCCGGCTGGACCTTCACGGGGGTGGGGCTGAACCTGCTCCTGTTCGCCCTGGTCCTTTACGGCCTGGTGCTGATCGCCGCCAACCTGTCGAAGGTCGGCGAGAAGGCCCTGCGCCGGGCGCTGACTCTCTTCTTCGTGCTGAGCCTGGCCTTCTTCCCGCTGATGTACCTGGATTCGGCCATGGCCTATCTTCCGGCGCTGGCCGGGCTCGCCTTCCTGGAGGGCCTGGCCCAGCCCCTGTATTTCCTGGTGCTCAACGTGCTGACCATCCTGTTCGGGCTGCGCTACCTGAATCGCCCGGCTTACGCCGAGAAGAACCGGCTCACCGAGCATTTCCTATCGACTTTTCAGGTCACGCGTCGGGAGCAGGAGATCATCCTGCTGCTCCTCGAAGGTGCCGCCGGCAAGGAAATCGGCACCCGGCTTTTCATTTCGCCCAAGACCGTGGAGAATCACATCTACAACATCTACCAGAAACTGGGCGTGAAGAGCCGGGTGCAGCTGTACCGTCTGATCCGCGCGAATGCCCTGGATTAGAACCAGAGCCGGAAGCCCAGGGCCACCTGGGCCTGGAAGTTGACCGGGTCGAAATCCCCGTCCACCAGGGGCACCCAGGCCGGCGCGGCCTCCAGGAACACCTCCAGCAGCTCGTTCTTCAGCACCCAGGCCTGCAGGCCGATCGGCAGGCGCAGCCCTGCCGCGTACCAGCTCGGGTCGAAGGCCATGGCCCCGTGCAGCCCCAGCCCCACGTACAGCTCGAAGATGCTGACCAGGTGCCTGTGCATCAGCCAATAGTCCACGTTCAGGGTCACCACGGGATTGGTGAAGTCCTGCAGCGAGGCTACGCCGATCCCGAAATACAGCGGGATCTTCGGAATGTGCAGGGCCAGCTCGGCCCCGACCCCCTCGAAGTTGACGCGTGGTCAGCGCGGCCCCGATGGCCAGGTTGGGGGTGCCCTTCAGGGCAAAGCCGCCGGTGGCCGCCGCCAGCAGCACAACCAGCACGAGGATCGTAAGTTTTTTCATTCGGATAGGATAATTCGGATCGCCGTGCCGGTCAACGGAAATCATGGATCATGATAGTATAGGCCCGAGGAGCAAACATGCCCGTTCGAAGTGCAGCTGCCGAGAGCCGCCTCCTGCCCACGATGGTCCGGGCCGTCCGCGCCGGCGGGCTGATCGTGCGGCGGCATTTCGGCCGAAGGGTCGAGGTCCGCGAGAAGACCAGCCCGGCGGACCTGGTTTCCGGCGTGGACCTGGAAGTCCAACGGCGGGTGATCCGCATGCTCAGCCGGGCCTTCCCGGGGACTCCCGTGGTCAGCGAGGAGAAGGACAACCCGGGGAGGCCGGACGAGGCCTTCTACCTGGACCCGCTGGACGGGACCCTGAACTTCCTGCACGGCCTGGCCCCCTTCGCCGTATCGCTGGCCTTCTGGCGCGACGGACAGCCGTTGGCCGCCGCGGTGCACGATCCGCTTTCCGGGGAGCTGTTCACCGCCCTGCGCGGGGGAGGGGCGCGGCGCAACGGCCGGGCGCTGGCCGTGTCCGGCGCCGGCAGCCTCCGGCGCTCCCTGGTGGCCACCGGCTGGCCGTACGATCGTTCAGGTCGGGCCCGGCTCCTGGCCGAGATGGACCGGATCTACCAGGGCGCGCAGGAGCTGCGCACCATCGGCTGCGCCAGCCTGGCCCTGTGCCGGGTGGCGGAAGGCGCGCTGGACGCCTACTGGGAATGGGGATTGAGCCCCTGGGACCTGGCCGCCGGCGTGCTGCTGGTCACCGAAGCCGGCGGGCGGGTGAGCTCCCCGGCCGGAGGCGTGTTCCGGCTGGAGGACGGGGAGGTGGCCGCCTCCAACGCGCTCATCCACGCCGAGCTGCTGGACCGGCTGAAGGAATGAACCTTCGCTAGTCGGCTTGGCTACCGGGCCAGTTCGCCCAGCTCGCGCATCAGGTCGCGGTTGCGGCGGTACAGCTCGCGGTAAATCCGGTAGAGGCCGTCGTACATCGCGCGGACGGAGGCGTCCGGGCGCAGGGTTTCCCGGTACCGGACCCAGCGGCGGATTTCCGACAAGCCCCTGGAACATCCCCACTCCGACGCCGGCCAGGAAGGCGTCCCCGTAGCTGGCGCCGCTCTGCTGGTCGGGGATGTCCTGGGCGATCCCGGCGATGTCGCTCACCATCTGCATCCAGGCAGCGTTGCGCGTTCCGCCTCCGACCGCCAGGATGCGCCGGGCCCGGCAGCCCTGCTCTTCCAGGGCCTCCAGGTTGTGGCGGATGCTGTAGCCGACCGCCTCCAGCATGGACCGGTACAGGTCGGCCCGCGAGTGGCCCAGTCCCAGGCCGAACACCATTCCCCGGGCCTGCGGGTCGTGCAGGGGCGTGCGCTCCCCGGCGAAATACGGCAGCGCCACCAGCCCGCGGGAGCCGGGAGGCGAGGAGGCGGCCAGGGCGGCCAGGGCCTGGTAGGCTTCGGCGCCGCCGGCCCGCTGGGCCGCCAGCTCTGCGGGAGCGAAGTTGTCGCGGAACCAGCGCGTGAGGCTGCCCGCGGTGGCGGTCCCCCCGGCCACCACGAAGCTGTCCTTCTCCAGAAACGGCGAAGCCCAGAACCCGGGCGGCTCACGAAGCTCGGCGGTCCGCAGGATGAAGAAGGTGCTGGACCCGTACATCAGCATCAGCTCGCCCACCTCGGTGAGGCCGGCGCTGATCGCCTCGGCCGCGGCATCGGCGGTCCCGGTGATCACGGGCGTGCCCTCGGCCAGTCCGCGTTTCCTTCGCCGCCGCGCCGGTCACCCGGCCGGCCGGCTCGCAGGTCCACCGCGGCCGGGGCATCATTTCCACCGGCGCGACCTGCGGCGCAAGCTCCCGACCGCCAGGACTGCGTGGACGGATCGAAGAAGGGGGCGAACAGGGCGGCATCGTACACGTCGATCACGGCCTGCCCGGTCAGCCGCAGCACCAGGTACCCGCAGCCGTTCAGGATCCGCCGCGTGCGCGCCCACACCTCCGGCTCGTGGCGCCGGATCCACAGCACCTTGGGGGCCGCCGACTGGGAGGACAGGGAGGCGCCGGTGCGCTCGCGGAGCTCCTCGATCTCAGCTGTGGCCCGGGTGTCGATGCCGTAGAGGATGGCCGGCCGCAGGGCGACGCCCTGCTGCGTCCGCGGCCACCACGGCGGGGGAAATCGTGCTGATCCCGATCCCGGCGATGCGGCGCGCGTCCAGGCCGGAGCGCTGGAGCAGCTCCCGGACCAGTGCCCGGAAGTCCCCCCACCAGACCTTCTCCGGGTCGTGCTCCACGTGCCCCGGCCGCGGAAGGGACAGCTCGTGCTCGACGCCGGCGGAGGCGGTCACCTGGCCGCTCTCCTGGACCAGCACGCCCTTGGAGGAGTAGGTGCCGATGTCGATGCCCAGAAGACAGTCGGCGGTCACGCGCTGCCCTAAAGCAGGAACCTGCCGTTCTCCAGCACGGGGGTACCGTCAACCTCCACCCGGCCCTCGCGAGCGCAGGTCCTTGACGATGTCCCAGTGGATCGCGGAGGTGTTGTTCCCGCCGCACTCGGGGTAGGAGCGGCCGAGGGCGATGTGGATGGTGCCGCCGATCTTCTCGTCGATCAGGATGTCCTTGCAGAAGCGGTCCACCGCCGTGTTGGTGCCGAAGGCGAACTCCCCGACGATGCCGGAGCCGGCGTCGCGTGGCCAGCACCGCCCGCAGGAAATCCTGGTTGGTGGAGGAGGTGGCTTCCACCAGGCGGCCGGCCTTCCAGACAACGCGGATGTCGTGGACCAGGCGTCCGCTCAGGACGCCGGGGAACTCGAAGAAGATCTCGCCCGTCCAGGCTGTCCTCCACCGGCGCGGTCATGATCTCCCCGTCCGGCATGTTGATCCGGCCGTCCGCAGGCGAACCACTTCCGGCCCCGCACCGAGAAGCTCAGGTCGGTGTCCCGGCCGGTGACGCGCACCCGCCCGCTGCCCTCCAGGCGTCGGGCCCACTCCCGCCAGCGGGCGGTTTCCTTGGGCCAGTCCAGCAGGCAGGAGTCGAAGAACATCTCCGTGATCGTCTCTTCGTCGGTTTCCGCCTGCTGGGCGAAAGCGGCGTTGGGCACCCGCACCAGGCACCAGCGGGTCTTCTGCCAGCGCAGGGTGGAAACCTGGCCCATGGCCTTCTGGTTCAGGGAGAGCTTTTCCGCCGGGATGTCGTCGTGCTCGTGCAGGTTGGAGGCGCCGCGCAGGCCGAGGTAGCAGTCCGCCCACTCCATGCCGTAGGCCTCGATCTCGGGCACCCAGGCCAGCTGCTCCGCGCTGCCGTGCTTCAGCAGCTGGTGCCGCAGTGCCTCGGAGAGGAACTGCACCTGCGGGTAGCCGCCCGCCCGGACCACCGCCTCGAAGACCCCGCGCACCAGGGGATAGGATTCCAGCTCGCCCATGGCGATCATCACCTTCTCCCCCGGCTTCACCTGCAGGGAGTAGTTCACCAGCAGGTCGCCGAGCTTCCTCCAGCGGGGGTCCACCTCAGCGCCCCTTGCGGAAGCGCTTCACCTGGTCCATGAACTCTTTCACCCGCCTGGCGTCCACCTCGTTCCAGATGTAGCCGTCGCGCTTGAAGGTGGTGCCCACCACCGCCCCGTCGGCCACCGCCAGCTGCTCCTCGATGTTGGCCAGGCGCACCCCGGTGTTGGCGAACACCGGGGTTTCCGGCACGGCGGCCTTGACCAGCTTCAAGGCCTCCGCGGAGCTGGGCACCCCGGCGGTCAGGCCGGACACGCACAGGGCATCGGGCCGGTCGTTGAACACGGTGGAGCGGGCGATGTCCGCCACGCTGCGGCTGCCCAGGTACACGGCGGCCTCCGGCACGATGTTGAACAGCAGCTTCACCTTGGCGCCATGGACGCGGTGCTGGTGGCGCACGACCTCCCCGGCGTTGGTGTTCCACAGCCCGAAGTCGCTGGCGTACACCCCGCTGAAGATCTCGCGCACGAACAGGGCGCCGGTGGCCACGGCCAGGTCGATGGAGGCCAGGGGATCCCACAGCACGTTCACGCCGTAGGGAACCTTGATCTCGGCCAGGATCTCCCCGATGATCCGCGCCATGGTCACGTAGGTGATCGGCTCCACCTTGGTCAGGTACGGGAGGCTTGACTCGTTGGAGAACATCACCGCGTCCACCCCGCCCTCCTGCAGGGCGCGCAGGTTCTGGCGGGCCCGCTCGATCACCCAGCCCAGGCCCTTGCCGGGGTCGTAAGAGGGGTCCCCGGGCAGGGCCTCCAGGTGGCACATGGCGATGACGGGCTTCTCGGTGGCGAATACTTCCTTCAACCAGCTCATGGGCTACAGTAGTCTCGCGGCCGAGGCGGCGTCAAGGCGCGGGCCGCCGCGTTGACGACGCGCCTTCTCCGGCGCGATACTTGAAGGCATGAAATACCGAAAGCTGGGAAACACCGGGTTGATCGTGAGCGAGGTGGCGCTGGGGACCATGCAGTTCGGCGGCAAGATGAACATGGGCAACCTCGGCCAGGAGGACACCAACAAGCTGGTGAAACTGGCCCTGGACCGGGGCATCAACTTCATCGACACGGCCGACGTGTACAGCCGCGGGGAGAGCGAGACCCTGCTGGGCAACGCCCTGAAGGGGGTGCGCCCGGAGATCGTGCTGGCCACCAAGGTGCGCCTGCCCATGAGCGACAACTTCAACCGCAGCGGGGCCACGCGGGTGAACATCCTGCGCGGGGTGGAGTCCAGCCTCAAGCGCCTGCAGACCGACTACATCGACCTGTACCAGGTGCACGGCTGGGACAGCATCACGCCTTTCGAGGAGACCCTGCGCACCCTGGACGACCTGGTGCGCCAGGGCAAGGTGCGCTACATCGGCATGAGCAACCTGCTGTCCTGGCAGGGGGCTACCGCTCTGGCCATCCAGGAGCGGCTGGGGCTGGAGAAATACGCCACCGCCCAGATGTACTACAGCCTGGTAGGCCGCGGCCTGGAGCACGAGTTCCAGTCCTTCGCCCAGTACCACCACATCGGCATCCTGGTCTGGAGCCCCCTGGCCGGGGGTTTCCTGGCGGGCAAGTACAGCCGCGCCAACCCGCCGCCGGCCGGCACGCGCTTCGGCGAGGCGGGGCAGTTCGTGCCCTTCGACAAGGCGATGGGCTACAAGGTGGTGGAGGCGCTGAAGAAGGTGGCCGGCCGCCACGAGGCCAGCCCCGCGCGCGTGGCGCTGGCCTGGGTGCTCTCCCGCCCGGCGGTCTCCAGCGTGATCATCGCCGCCCGCAACAAGGAGCACCTGGAGGACAATATCCAGGCCGTGGACCTGCAGCTGGACCCGAAGGACCTGAAGCTGCTGGACCAGGTGTCGGATCCCGGCACGCCCTACCCCAAGTGGATGGTCCTGCAGCTGGACGCGGCCGAGGACCCGCGGCCCAAGACGCTGTACCCCGAGCGCTACGCGGACGGCGGCCCGTGGAAGGACCTGCGCGGAACCAAGTGGACGGGATAGCCGCTCAGCGCGCCCGGAGCGTTTCGGCCGGCCGGATGGCCCGCGCCAACAGGCTCGGGTTGAGCGGGTAGACCCAGGGCGAGCCTCGCAACCGCAGCAGCAGCCGGTCCCCTTCCCGCCGCACCTGGAACTCGCAGGTCCGGCCGTCCAGGGTGGTCACCGCGGCCTCCAGGCCGCCGGCTGCCGCAGCGTCGGGCGCCCGCCCCGCTTCTAGCAGCTCCTCGCCCTCCAGGCGGGCCAGGGCCTCGGCCATGGCCTGCGCCGCCAGCCCGTCGGCCGGCTCTCCGTCCAGGGTCCAGCCTTCCGCGGCGCGGGCCAGGGTGTAGCCTCCGCGGATGGGCGGCTCTCCCGGCCCGGCGCTCACCTGCCCTCGCACCGTGAAGCGGGCGATGGTCTCCCCGCGCACCTCGTCGGGAAACACGTACAGGTTCAGCCAGTAGGCACGGTCCTGGGCCAGGAGCACCGAGAGGTTGCCGCGAATCAGGTACACCTCCTCCTGTCCCTCCAGGCCCGCATAGTCCGCCTGCCCGCTGGGGTCCCGCGCCCCGACGCGCAGGCGGAGCTCCGGCCAGGCCCTGCCCCGCCGCACCACCAGCAAAGCCCCGTCCTCCAGGCCCAGCTCGCCCCTACGCGCAGGGTCGCGGCTGACCAGTGTGCCGCGCCGCAGTCCGACCAGCAGCCCGGCCAGGGCTTCCGCCCGCTCGGCGGAAGCGGGCCAGGACCTCCCCCGTTCCCAGGCTTGCCAGCCTCCGTCCTGACGGCGCAGCTCAAGAACGGGCCGCCGGCTTTCAGGCGAGCCTTCGCCGACCTGGATCTCCAGGCCGGCGATTTCCAACGGGGAGGAGAGCGGCAGCAGGGGGGCTTCGTCCACGCGGGCTTCCCGCCCGCCCTCCGGGAGCAGCAGGCCCAGAACGAACACCACCGCCAGGACGGCCAGGGCGGCGCAGGTGGCCGCCAGGCGGACCCGGAAGCTCACCGCTGTTCCCTCACGCGTCTTCCTTCCCGCGGCGCGCCAGGCGCACCGCCGCGAACAAGGCGACCAGCAGAGGGATCACGGCCACGTTGACCAGCTCCACGGCAAGCATGAGCCGGCGGCGGAGCGCGGGATCGGCGACCCGGTCCAGGCGCCCTGCCTCCGGGGCCCGGGCCTTGATCGAGAGCAGGTCCTCGTTGCCCGTCAGCCAGAGAATGGCGTTCTCCAGAAACAGCACGTTGTACAGGCTGTCGGAGAACTGCATCAGCTCGGAGGCGAAATCCTCGTCGCCGACCACTACCACGCGGGTCGGCAGGCCGCCGAAAACCCCGCTCAAGGCCACGGCCAGCACCTGCCGCCCCGCCGCCGCTCCGCCTCCGCGGGGCAGGCGGAAAGGATCCAGCAGGAATGGCGCGTGCATCACCCAGGCCGCAGGGGAGCTCTGCGCCAGCACTTCGGCCCGCACGCCGTCCACGGGCACGGCCTGGAGGGGGGAGGGCCACAACAGGTCCAGCCCGGCGAACCCCGACGTGATGGGGTGGGTCGGGGAGACCCCGGGGGAGCGCACGGACACCCAGGCGGGGTAGCGGCCCAGCGACTCCCAGCGGATGCCGCCGGCGGTGGCCTGCGGGAGGCGGTAGTCCCGGGCCGAGGTGTCCAGGACCATCTCCCGCCTGACGCGCACCCCGTAGCTCTCGATCAGGTCCAGCAGGGCGGAGGGCCCGGCCTCCTCGGCCTCCAGGGCCTGCTCGGTGTGCACCTCCAGCGCCTTGACCGCGAACAGCACCTTCCCTCCGTCCCGCAGATAGCGCTCGACGGGTCGCAGCTCCGCGGGCTTGAGCTTCAGGCCGCCCAGCACCAGCAGCGCGTCGACCTCCGGCGGCACCCGCTCGACCGGGCGCGAACTCGCGCAGCCAGTAGTCCCGGTCCAGCCCGGAGCGCAGGCTCTCGTAGTCCCTGGCCAGCGAGCGGTCCGGCCGGCCCACCAGCACCCCCACCACCAGGCGGCGCCCGGCCAGCAGCTTGCGGATGGCGAAGCTCAGGGAAAACTCCAGTCCCTCCTGGCTGAACACGGCCGGCAGCGTGGTGTAGCGGTTCAGGTACTCCACCACGATGCCCGAGAACACGTCCAGGGTCCGCTGCTCGTTGGCCTGGATGACCTGGACCTGCCGCGGCAGCACCCCGAAGCGCCGGGCGCCGTCCACGCTGCCGTCCTTCTGCGGGTCCCGCACGGCCACGCTGACCTTGCCGCGGGAACCCGCGGCGTACTCCTGCAGCAGGTCGATCACCCTTCCCGGCTCAGCCGACAGGGAGCGCAGGGTGTCGCTCAGGTAGTAGGTGATGCGCACCCGCTCCGGGATCCGGGCGAACTGGGCCCTGGAGACCGGGGACAGGGTGTAGGCCCGGCTGGCCGTCAGGTCCAGGCGAACGTAGAAGCGCGAGGAGTCGGCCAGCAGGAGTGCCAGGCAGGCCGCCAGCAGTCCCAGCAGGAGCCGCTCCCGCCGCTTGTCCGGGCTGGCCGCCGCGCCGAACCGGCGCAGGTACAGCGAGCGGGAGGCGAAGGCCAGAAAGCCGATGGTCAGCACCAGGAAGTAGAGCACGTCGCGCGTGTCCAGCAGGCCCTTGCGGAAGCTCTCGAAGTGGGAGTCCAGGGAAAGGGCCTGCAGCATTCCAGAAAGCCAGGCCGGCAGCGGGAGGAAAGCCGGCAGCCGGCCGATCAGGGTCATCCCCAGCATCAGGGCCACGCCGATCAGGAAGGCCGACACCTGGTTGGAAGAGAGGGTCGAGACCAGCAGTCCCAGGGCCAGGCCCGCCGCGCCCAGAAGCAGCGCGCCGACGTACTGGCTGGCGATGGGCCCGGCATCGAAGGAGCCCAGAGCCGACGCGCCCAGGGGCAGGGGCAGGGTCAGCAGGAACATCAGGGCCAGCAGCAGCCAGGCGGCCAGGAACTTGCCCAGCACCAGGTCACGCTCGCGAAGCGGCAGGGTGAGCAGGATCTCCGCCGTGCCCTGCCGCTGCTCCTCGGCCCAGCTCCTCATGGTCAGGGCGGGCAGCAGCACGATGAACAGCAGGGGCCAGGCGGCGAAATACCCGCGCAGGGTGGCGGCGTCGCGGGCGAAGAAGCGCTCCCCGTAGAACAGCCAGGCGGAGGTGAGCACCAGGAAGAAGACGACCACGATGTAGGCCATGGGGGAGTTGAAGTAGGCTCCCAGCTCCCGCCGGGCCACCACCAGGACCTTACGCATCGCCCCCGCTCCCGCCACCGGTCAGCCGGGCGAACAGCGACTCCAGGCTGGCCTGCTCCATGTTCAGGTCGCGGGCGATCTCCTCCACGGTGCCCTGGGCCGCCAGCCGGCCGGCGCTCATGATCAGCACCTTGCCGCAGATGGCCTCCACCTCCTGCAGGATGTGCGTGGAGAGCAGGACCGTCTTGCTGCGGCCCAGGTCGCGGATCAGCGCGCGGATCTCGACGATCTGGTTGGGGTCCAGTCCCGAGGTGGGCTCGTCCAGCACCAGCACCGGGGGATCGTGCAGGATGGCCTGGGCCAGGCCCACGCGCTGCTTGTAGCCGCGGGAAAGCCGGCGGATGTCCCGCGAGTAGACCGCGGCGAGGCCGCAGGTCTCCACCACCCACTCCAGGCGCCGGCGGGCGTCCTCCCGGCCCAGCTCGCGCACCCGGGCAATGAAGCCCAGGTACTCGCGCACCTTCATGTCCGGGTACAGGGGAGAGCCCTCCGGCAGGTAGCCGACCGACCGCCGCACCTCATGCGGCTGCCCGGCCACGTCGTGCCCGTCCACCAAGGCCCGCCCGCCGTCCGGGAAGTGGTAGCAGGTGAGGATGCGCATCAGGGAGGTCTTGCCGGCGCCGTTGGGCCCCAGCAGGCCCACGATCTGGCCCGCTTCGATCCGGAAGGAAACGCCCTTCACCGCCTCGAAGGCGCCGTAGCGCTTGGCGAGGGAGGCGGCCTCGATCATGCGCCGGAGGGTCCCAGCAGGTGCTCGCAGAAGCCCGACAGGATGTAGGAGGCGGCCACCGCGCCGGGGTCCTCCTTGCCGCGGGACTGCTCCTGGTAGTAGGCGACCCGGCCGTGCTGGGCCACCATGTCGCGCGAGGCGGCCAGGCCCTGGGCCGCGGCCTGCCGGAGCCGGCGGAAGCCCTCTTCCATGCCCGCTCCCTCCGCGGCGGCTTGCTTCAGGGCCTGGGCTGCAGGGTGCAGAACGTCCAGGAGAGTCTTTTCGCCCGGCTTGGCCTTGCCCCGCTGCATGATGCCGGCCGTGAAGGCCTCGAAGAAGGCGGCCATCCCCGCCAGGTCCAGGGCCGGCCGGCCGCTCACCGCCTTGCCTCCGGACATGAAGCCGGTGGCCACCAGGGTGCCCATGGTGGAAGGGGCCGCGCGGGCGATGGCTGCGCCGAGCTTCAACGCCAACTTGCCGGCGTCCGGCTCCTCCAGCTTGGCGGACTCTTCCCGGGCGGCCGCGAAGGCCTTCTCCATGGTCAGGCCCAGGTCCCCGTCCCCGACGGCCCCGTCCAGGCGGATCAGCTCTTCTTTTTTCGCGGTCATGATGTCCGCGATGCGAGACACGATCGCCTTCAGATCGGCGGCGGTGAGCGCCTCCATGGCTACAGCTGCACCTGCTCGAAGAAGGGCGTGCGCGCCGGCTTGGCCAGCAGCTTCTGCAGCTCGTCGTCCAGGCGCAGCAGGGAGATCGAGGCGCCGGCCATTTCCAGGGAGGTGGCGAACTCCCCGAGGTAGGCGTGGAACACGGAGATCTTCTTCTCCTTCAGGATGAGGTGGACCTTGCGGTACAGCAGGTACAGCTCCTCCTTGGGCGTGGCCCCCAGGCCGTTCACCAGCACCGCCACCCGGTCCCCGGAGGCGAAGGGCAGGTCCGGGAGCACCCGGTCCATCATCTCCTGCACGATGGCGTCCACGTTCTTCAGCGCTCCCCGGCGGATGCCCGGCTCCCCGTGGATGCCCATGCCGATCTCCATCTCGTTCTCCCCCAGGCTGAACTGGGGCTTGCCCACCTCCGGCACGATGTTCGGGGACAGGGCCACGCCCATGGTGCGCACGTTGGCCCCGGCCTTCTCGGCCACGCGCTTCACCTCGTCCAGGGGGGCCAGGGTGTCGGCCATGGCCCCGGCGCACTTGTACAGGAAGAAGATGCCCGCCACCCCGCGGCGCTTGCCCTCCTGCCCCTTGGGGGCCGAGGCCACGTCCTCCGCGCCCACCACCTGCTCCACGGTGATGTCCTCCGCCGCGGCCAGGTCGCGGGCCAGGTCGAAGTTCAGGATGTCCCCGCCGTAGTTGCCGTAGAGGTACAGCACCCCGGCCCCGCCGTGGATGGCCTTGGTGACGTTCAGCATCTGCTCCGCGCTGGGGGACTGGAACACCCCGCCCACCGAGCAGCCGTCCAGCATGCCGCGGCCCACGTAGCCCAGGAACAGGGGCAGGTGCCCGGAGCCGCCGCCGGTGGCCAGGCCCACCTTCCCCTTGGTGGGCGAGCCGGCCCGGATGATGCAGCGCCGGTCCCCGGCCGTGTAGGCCAGTTGGTCGGGGTGCGCAGCCAGGATGCCCTCCAGCATCTCGTCGACGAAGGCCTTCGGGTCGTTGAGGAACTTCTTCACGGCGGGACCTCCTCGCGTGGTTTGCTCGATTTTTACCCTCCCGCCCCCGGTTGTCAACCAGCAGCGGGCGGGTCTCCATACTTGACAGTCACGCCGCCGAAAGAGTGAAATCCTCACTCAGGAGGCTGAATGGACGCTGCCGGAAAACCGTCCGCGGAGGAGCGAGTGGGGCTGCTGCGCCTGATGCTGCGCATCCGCGAGTTCGAGGATCGCGTGGCCGAGAGCTACCTGCGGGGCATGACCGCGGGCTCCATGTTCCATTTGTCCGTGGGCGAGGAGGCGGTGGCCGCCGGGATCGGAGCGGCCATGCAGCCCGGGGACTGCTTCACCACCCACCACCGCGGGCACGGCGCGTTCCTGGCCCGGGGCGCGGACCCGGGGCGCATGTTCGCCGAGGTGTTCGGCCGCCGGGAGGGCTACTGCGCGGGCAAGGGCGGCTCCATGCACATCGCCGACATCGCCCTGGGGCACATGGGGGCCAACGCCATCGTGGGGGCCAACATCCCCATCTCCCTGGGGGGCGGCTTCGCCATGAAGTACCTGAAGACCGGCCGGGCCAGCGTGGCCTTCTTCGGGGACGGGGCCCTGAACCAGGGGGTGCTCTACGAGTCGCTGAACATGGCCGCCCTCTGGAAGCTGCCCGTGCTGTTCGCCGTGGTGAACAACCAGTACGGCATGGGCACGCGCATCGACCGGGCCTCGGCCTCCTTGAGCTTCGTGGAGCGCGCCGCCACCTTCGGGGTGGGCGGGGAGCAGGCCGACGGCATGGACGCGGAGGCCGTCTGGCGGGCGGCCGCGCGCCTGCTGGCCAGGGCCAGGGAAGGCGGCGGCCCGGGCTTCCTGCTGGCCGACTGCTACCGCTTCTACGGCCACGGGCGCAAGGACCCCAGCCCCTACCGTGACAAGGAGGAGGAAGAGGCCTGGCGGCGGAAGGACCCCGTGGCTCTGCAGAAGCGCCGGCTGGCGGAGGCCGGCCTGCTGGACGAGAAGGGGTACGAGGCCCTGGTCCGGGAAGTGGCTGAGGAGATGGACGCGGCCGTGGCCTGGGCCGCCCAAGGCCAGCCTGCCGGAGCCCGGCGACCTGTACACCCACGTGTACGCGGAGTAGCCCATGGCCATCCAGATGTATCGGGAAGCCCTGCGTGACGCGCTGGCCGAGGAGATGCGCCGGGATGCCCGGGTGTTCGTGATCGGCGAGGAGGTGGGCCGCTACGGCGGGGCCTACGCCGTGACCAAGGGCCTGTTCGAGGAGTTCGGCGCCGAGCGGGTGGTGGACGCGCCCATCAGCGAGGCCTCCACCGTCGGCCTGGGGGTGGGGGCGGCGGTGATGGGCCTGCGCCCGGTGGTGGAGTTGATGTACGTGGACTTCATCGGCCTGGCCGGCGACCAGATCGCCAACCAGATGGCCAAGCTGCGCTACATGACCGGGGGACAGGTGAAGGTGCCCATGGTGCTGCGCCTGCAGGGCGGCACGGGACGCTCGGCCGGGGCCCAGCACTCGCAGAGCCTGGAGGCCTGGCTGGTGCACGTGCCCGGCCTGCGGGTGGTCATGCCCTCCACCCCGGCGGACGCCAAGGGCCTGCTGAAGAGCGCCATCCGCAGCGACGACCCGGTGGTCTTCCTGGAGCACAAGGCCTTGTATGCCCTGAAGGGGGAGGTGCCGGAAGGCGAGCACCTGGTGCCGCTGGGCCGGGCCCGCCTGGCGCGGGAGGGCCGAGAAGTGAGCCTGATCACCTACTCCCGCATGGTGCACTACGCCCTGGAGGCCGCCCAGGCATTGGAGAAGGAGGGCATTGACGCCGAGGTCCTGGACCTGCGCACGCTCAACCCGTTGGATTGGGAGGCGGTGCTGGCCTCGGTGCGCAAGACCCGCCGGGTCGTGGTGGTGAGCGAGGCCCACCGCACGGCCGGCTTCGGGGCGGAATTGAGCGCGCGCATCGCCGAGGAAGCCTTCGACCTGCTGGCAGCCCCGGTGGCCCGCCTGGCCGCCAAGGACGTGCCCGTGCCCGCCACCCATCTGGAGAAGCTCTCGATTCCCAGCCCCGCGGAAATCGCCGAGGCGGCCCGCGCCCTGGTGCAGAGGAGGAAGAAGTGATCTACCCGGTCAAGGTCCCCCAGCTCACCGAAACCATGGAAGAAGGCACCCTGCTGAAATGGCTCAAGGCCGCCGGCGAGCGGGTGGAAAAGAAGGACATCCTCTACCAGATCGAGACCGACAAGTCCACGATGGACGTGGAATCGGTGGACGCCGGCTTTCTGTGCCAGGTCCTGGCGCCGGAAGGCCAGGTCGTGAAGGTGGGCGAGGAGATCGCCCGCATTGCGGACACGCGCGAGGAGTGCGCGGGGTAGCGGCTATGCGCAGGCAGCAGCCAATGAGGCGTCCCCGACCTTGCCCTACGACGTTCGTCTGGCTCCTGGACAATCCCTTCACCGCGCGCTACCACGCCACAGTCCTCTCCCGCCTCGACCTTTCGCCGGGCCTCGCCGTCCTGGATGCCGGCTGTGGTCCCGGCCTGTTGACGGTCCCGATCGCCCGCGCGGTCGCCCCTGATGGCAGCGTCCTGGCCCTCGATGTCCAGGCGGGCATGATCCAGAGGGCAAAGCAGGCCGTTGCCCGGGCCGGCCTCGCCAACGTGGCCTTCCTGCTGGCGGGGCTTGGCCAGGGCAGGCTGCCCGCACAGTCCTTCGACCGCGCGGTGCTAGTGACCGTGCTCGGCGAAATCCCGGATCGCCTGGGAGCCCTGCGCGAGATCTATTCCAGCCTCAAGCCGGGGGGTCTGCTCTCCATCACGGAAACGCTTCCCGACCCGCATTACCAGTCTCGGGGTAAGGTGAAGGCCCTGGCGCGGGAGGCCGGCTTTGGCATCCGCGGTGAGTTCAGAAACTGGCTCACCTTCACCATAAACCTGGAAAAACCGCGCGCGACCTGAGTATCTTCCCCGCATGGGCAGGCGATTATGGATCGGTTCCATCGTCATCCGCTGCTTCCAGTTCGAGAAGATGCTGGCCTTCTGGCAGGAGGCCCTGCACTACATCCCCCGGGAGCCGGCCGAAGGCGGATGGGTGGTCCTGCGGGATCCCGAGGGAAGAGGGCCGAATCTCTCCCTGGACCGGGCTCCGGCGAAGCGCTCCGGAAAAAGGGGCTGGCTGCACCTGGACCTCTACTCCAGCGACCAGGCCGGCGAGGTGGTGAGGCTGGTCGGGTTGGGAGCCCGGGAATACCCCTGGAGGTACGAGCCGGACCACGACTACATCGTGCTGGAAGACCCGGACGGAAACCTCTTTTGCGTCGTGCAGATCGGAGAGTAGGCCGCAACGCCTTCCCGCTAGTATCTTTTCTGCCATGGCCAAGTTGATCTACTCGACGCTGATGTCGCTGGACGGCTACATCGAGGATTCCACCGGGCGCTTCGATTGGGCCGAGCCGGACGAGGAGGTGCACACCTTCATCAACGACCTGCTGCGCCCGCTGGGTACGCAGCTCTACGGCCGCCGGATGTACGAGGTGATGACTGCCTGGGAGACCATGCACGAACAGCCCGGCTGCCCGCCCTACATCCTGGACTTCGCCCGACTATGGCAGGCGGCGGACAAGGTCGTGTTCAGCACTAAACTGCGGGAGGCGTCCTCCGCCAGGACGAGAATCGAGCGGGCTTTCGACCCGGAGGCGGTCCGGCTCCTGAAGGCTCAGGCGCAGCGGGACCTGGGCATCAGTGGCCCGCACCTGGCCGCCCAGGCTTTCCGGGCCGGCCTGGTGGACGAGTGCCACCTGTTCCTGGCGCCGGTCGTCGTGGGTGCGGGCAAACGGGCCCTGCCCGGCGATATGAAGCTGCAACTCGAGCTGCTGACGGCGCAGCGCTTCGATAATGGCATGGCCTACCTGCACTACCGACTTGCTAGGTAGCGATCCGGCCAGGCCTATCGCTTTGCCTAGGCCACTACCACCAGCTTCCAGAACAGGAACACCGCCATTCCCGCCGCGATGGTGGGCAGGAGGCGCTTCGTAAGCCAGGCCACCACGATGGCCGCCAGGCTGCCGAACAGGTAGGGATTCCCCACCTGCACCTGCAGGGTGCCTTTGGGCATGAGCACGGCCGGCACGGTGATGGCGGTAAGGACAGCCACCGGCACGAAGCGCAGTGCCGCTTCCACGATGCGGGGCAAGCGCAGCCGCTCGGCCAGGGCCAACGGCACAAGTCGGGCCCCAAAGGTGACAGCCACCATCCCGGCGATCAGCACGATCTCCTGGACGCTCATGCTAGCCTTCCTGGCCCGCGGGGGGCGTCGCGCCGGCGGCAGGCTTGCGCAGCGCCTCGGCGATCGTGCCCGCGGCGATCCCGACCAGCGCGGCGGCCAGCAGCCCCAGGTTGCTGGGCAGGCCTTTCAGGAGCACGGCCGCCGCTCCAGCCACCACCGCGCACAGCACCATGGGCAGGCTGCGCACCAGGGGCACCACGATGCCGATGAAGGTCACCGCCATGGCGAAGTCCAGACCCCAGTCCGAAAGGCCGGCCAGTTTGGCTCCCGCGAACAGCCCGACCGCGGTCCACAGCTGCCAGTTCAGGTACATGCTCACCGAGGAGGCCAGTTGGTACCAGGTGCGATGGGGATTGTCCGGGTCCTGCTGGTAATGGCGGATGGTGACCGCGTAGGTCTCATCGGTGAGCCAGAAGGCCAGCGGGAACAGCCAGCGCCGGGGCAGCTTCCGCAAGTAAGGCCCCAGGGAGGTGGCGTACAGGGCGTGGCGCAGGTTCACCACGAAGGTGGTCAGCACGATCATGGGCAGGCTCACCCCCTGGGCCACCAGCCCGGCGGCCACGAACTGGGAGGAGCCCGCGAAGACGAACAAGGACAAACCCATGACCGCGGCAGACGACAGCCCGCTCGCCACCCCCACGGCACCGAACACCGTGCCGAAGGGGGCGGCTCCCAGCAGCAGCGGGATGGTGTCCTTCAAGCCGGCGGTGATCTCCCGCAGCCGGGGATGCGGGGGTCGGGAAGGCTTCTCCATGCCCGGGAGCATAGCCATTTCGCCGGATTTCGTCTCGGGGCCTGCGGCCACCAGGCACTGCGGGTCTGTCCTCGACTTTGGTTTAAATTTGTGTTAATTTATTAATTGTGAATACAGGAAACAAATCAAAAATAAACCAGCTTGTGCAGAACTGGCCTCGAGGGACAGCGTCGACCACCTCAGCGTTGTTTTCGATGGGATTCAGCAATGAGCCAGTGCACTCGTACAAGAACAGTCATTGGATTCAGCCCTTGGCACACGGGGCCTATGCGTTGGCTGGCGACCGGGTCGAATGGAGCGGTGGCTTGTATGCCCTTCAAAGCCAGCTGGGCCTCTCGGTGCATCCCGGCGGCAAGACGGCTTTGTCGCTGCGGGGCTTTTCCCACTACATAACCGATAGCACCCGGCGGGTGTTTCTCTATGGGCTGCGAGGCGAGAAGCTGCCCGCTTGGTTTCAGAAACATGACTGGGGAGTAGAAATCGGCTACAAGCCTACCATCGTGCTGCCTGCCACGTGTCAAGAAGGATTCTCTGAGTATAGGGAGAAGGAGTTTTCGATCCGTATCTCTTCTCCCGAGCGGGCTGCCTTGGAAATGCTTTATCATTTGCCGGGAAAGGGCAGCTTTGAGGAGGCGTACTTAATCATGGAGAATCTCATCACCCTTCGACCTACTGTAGTGCAGAGTCTGCTGGAATGTTGCACTTCCGTGAAAACCAAGCGGTTGTTCATGTACATGGCTGAAAGGCATCAGCATGCTTGGGTGAGAAAGCTTGACCTCTCCAGCGTGGATTTTGGCAAAGGGAAACGGGTGATAGTGAAAGAGGGGACTCTGGACAAGAGGTACAATATTACAGTGCCCAGACAACCAGCAGAGGAGAATGCTTGAAGGACTTGTTTCTGCGCCAAGCCGGATTGATTCTGCGTATTCTGCCTTTGATCCACCAGGAGGAGATCTTTGCGCTAAAAGGCGGAACGGCGGGCGAGAGTGCGCAATCAGATACCCGATGAAAGCCTTGCGAATCCCTTCGCTAAGTCCTCCATGCTCCAACAGGAGTTTGATATCGAAAAAATCTCTTGGATGCTAGAGCCCAATCAAGTTTTGCGAGGAAGCATTCATCCGGCAAACGATCCATCCTGGCCACGTTGAGCAGCTTCGGGTATACGCATCATACCAAGCAGCTCATTATCGAATACTTGCCGCATGTCCGAGAATCGAGGAGAAGGAAGTCGAAAAGCTACGTAACTGCCTGAAAATGTAGCTCTTTGGTTCATTCTTGACTTGCTTTCTGTATCCTGCCTTAACTAATCAGAACTAATTTAAACCAAAGTATTCCGGATAACAAAACAGCATCAGCCGGTTTCCACCCGCCGGCGGGAGGCCTCTTTCAGGCTCTCGTAGGTGGGGGTTGTGGTGCTCCACCAGCCCGGCGTAGCGCGCCTGGGCCTGCGGGTCAGGCTCCACTCCAGCAGGATTCCCTTCGTCATCCAGTGGCGGGAGTGGCGATGAACAACTGCATCGTGCTGGGGGACTACACCAACGTGCTCCTGCGGCAGGGGGTGCCGTGGCGCGAGGCGGTGGTGCAGGTCGGAACGGTCCGCCTGCGGCCCGGGG